>JAFXTC010000026.1 GCA_017525235.1 Bacteroidaceae bacterium
GGATGGTCAGCCCTTGCGCATTCGCCTTGCGTGTCAGCTCGGTCACTTCTGCTTCTGTCCAGTTGGCAATACCCTGGTGTCCGTCGGGATAGAGCGGATCTACTATAGCCGTACCAGCTTCTACACCACCGTCGAAGAGGAGCTTGATCCATCTTGGCATAACGCGCTTAGAAGCGAACTTTTTGGCATCAACGGCTCTGCCCAGTGCCTCGTCCATATCCATCCAGCTCTCAATCTCGTAAGGCAAGCCCACGACAAAGTGCAGCTTGCCTTCCTTATCCATCTGCTGGCAAGCCTGGTAGTAATTGGTGTTTACAAAATAGTTACCCCAGCCACCGTGATACATAGTGTAGCCCACCGATGCCATGTACTTGTCGATTTCAACCAAGTTAGACAGTGCCCTATCGAGGGTATAAAGGTTGTCGTTGTCCAGGAAGGAACGCAAATAGGTCTGGGCTTGTTCTTTCATCAGACCAGTAGGCATGCCGTTGGCATCTACCACAATCTCACCACCGCGTAATGTGGTCTTGCCGGCTGTGCCGTCTTCCTTGATGATGCCGGCCTTCTTCAGCAGGATGGTGTTGCCCAGTGCTTTGTGGCATTCCTCGTCCAACAAATAGATGGGGATATCACTGCAGATGGCATCCAGATCCTCACGAGTAGGCAGCGGGTCGAGACTTTGGAGGCGCCAGCCTTGTCCGAAGATGGAGGTTGCGCCTTCATTCTTTGCCTTCTGGACGGCAGCGGGAAGAATTTCCTTCAGCAATTTCTCTGAAGTAACATCCAGCCCTATCATCGTGCCGATGGTCTTAAGGGCATAGCCCAGCATGTAATGGGCATGTCCATTACCACAGCCAGACATCACAAGGCCCTTTCCTGTATAGTCCACCACCTCAGTCTTTCCTTTTTCGATATAAGCTTCGGAACCTGCCTTGTCGCCGACATAGATGTACTTGCCATCCTTCACAGCAAAGGCTTCCACAATCTGATTACCTTCGGAAGTGAAAATCTTGCCGTAGACCACGAGGTCGGCACCATTCTTCACGTCCTTACCAGGGTTGTCTTCATTCGACGTACAAGCTGTAAATATACTTGAGCCGCAAATCAGGATGGCGGCAAACATCCACAATTTCATTGTTCTCATAATTATATTTTTAGGATAAAACATATAATAGGGTCTTTAGATGTCATATTTGGTTTTGCAAAGATAACAAAATTCCCTTTAAAAGTTTTATCCCAAATACCTGTCGCTTGAAGTTTTGCTTATTTTGACATCATTTTTGCTGATTAGGACAGTTGTGATCCGTATCGCTCATCCACTCTCTCACGTTTTGACCTATATGTTGCTTAAAGGCGTGCCTGAAAGTGCTGTAACTTCGGTAACCGCTTTCGCTTGCCAGTTGCTGGGCGGTGAAGGGGCGATGTGTAGCGACAGCCTCTTGATAGAGACTTACAAAATGATTGATGCGCAAATTGTTGATATAGGCATTGTAGGTTGTATCCTGACTGGAGAAATACTGGCTGAGGTAAAGGCGGTTGGTACCAATAGCCTTAGCAAGTTGTAGAAGGGTCAGTTCGTGCTGCAGGTAGAGCTGTTCGTCGATGCAATACTTCTGTAGCAATAATCCAATATTTTTAGCAGGCAAAGCGACTAATGTCGAGCGGTTGCGAATGGATAATGGAAGGTCGTCGTCTTTCACATTCTCTGTATCACCCGTTTCTTCTTCCGCATCATTAACGGTGAGACTCAGGTCGCCTAGCGTTTCCACTCGCCACAGGAGAAAGCAGATAAGTACGACAACTACCACCTGAAGGACGTATTCGAAAGCTATGCCTCTGTCGCTAAACGCATAGATGCAGAACACCAGCAGCATAATGGCCAGCACCATGAAACTCCGCCACACCTCCTTATGCTCAAGGTCGGCATAGTTGTCGCGCAACCAGCTACCGTATTGCCTTAATGCACGAATCATATAAATTAACAGACCAATGCTCATCAACAGCAAATAGACACACAGCATTGGCAGAATGGTAAGGCTTCGGTTGATAATGCTCCACATCATTCCTACGACAAGTGGTGCTACCATCACGGGAACAGGCCACAACGGTCGTCGGCGGTCTTGTAGCATAACCAACAATACAATGATTGCCAAAGGGAAAAAAGTCATGCAGTCAAGCAATGTACCTACAAGACCGAACATCATGGCATCATCGCTTGAGGTGAGAACATAGGTCGGCAAAAACCACACATGATTCAAAACGAAAACCATAAAGAAGGCAGCAGTCCAACGGCGCAGGCGTACTGGCGACATGATGTCAGGAGCAATGGCATTGGCCCGACGGAACAGCAAATAACAGCTTGCCATCAAGGCCATAGCTATCACTCCCCCGTAAAACAAAATAAAGATATTGTCTTCCCTAATTGGTTCGTACATTATTGTTCTTAATTCAATATATCTGTGATGATTTATGTATGCAAAGATAGTGAATTCTGATGTAATCGCCAAATATTTCCCGATTTTTGTTTTGAATTCCTTCGTACGCGCGCGTGTGTATTATTGGCCTATAAGAAAAAGACGTCACACTTCTCACACTTCCCACACCTAAAACTAGGTGTGGGAAGTGTGAGAAGTGTGGGATAAAAAACGAATTAGGCAATAAACGCGCGCGAGGCGCGCGAAATGAGGAATGAGAAATGAGGAATGAGAAATGATTATCACCAGAAGGCCACTGACGGAAATTACTCATTGAGTAAATTTCGCCAGTGGCCTAGTAATTGAAATTAGTCAATGAGTAATTATCGTCAGAAGGCTAGTAACTGAAATTACTCAATGAGTAGCTGACCGCAGTTCTCCGATGTCGTTA
>JAFXTC010000027.1 GCA_017525235.1 Bacteroidaceae bacterium
ATTTAAATGGAGCTCGCGGGATACAGAACGAGCAGACTGACCTTGCTCTACTAATCTAATGGCTTCGAGTTTTTCTTCTAAACTGTATTTCCGTTTCATCTTGAACCCTTAAGTTGCGTCCAACTTTCTGGGTTCACTTCAGTGACAATGGACAAAAGGGGTATCTAAGACACGGAAGAATATTATAATAATGAATGTTTTAACCATGCTGTTTGATGTCATTGCCTTGTGGTTGTGGAAGGTAAATGCCTTAAGGACTGCCTGATGGCCGTAGCAGTGTCAACAGTTATACAATCATCGCCTCTACATCCTTCTCAAAGTCTTTCGGCGCTGTGGTGGGTGCATATCGTTTGATAGTCTCACCATCCTTTGAAATCAGGAATTTGGTGAAGTTCCATTTAATGTCACTATCCTTCTCCACACTATTGCTGATAGCCTTGAAGAGTGTTTTTGCGGCTATGGCCTTCAGGCCTTTGTACTCCTCTGTGGGAGCCTGTGCCTTCAGGTACTCGAAAATAGGGTCTGCATTTGGACCGTTCACATCCGTCTTCTTCATAATCTGGAACGTCACACCGTAGTTCAGTTGGCAGAACTCCTCTATCTGACCGTCAGTGCCAGGATCCTGCTCCTTGAATTGGTTGCAAGGGAAACCAATGATAACCAGTCCTTTGTCTTTATACTTCTGATTCAACTCCTCCAATCCTGCGAACTGAGGAGTGAATCCACACTTACTGGCTGTATTTACAATCAGCAGCACTTTACCCTCAAACTGAGCAAAATCCAGTTCTTTTCCTTTGCTTGTAAGAGCTTTGAAATCATAAATCTTTGCCATACACGAGTTGTTTGTTTTAGTTGTTAAACGTTATGTTGTGGTATTAATTTCGACTGCAAAAATATAAATAAACAGGCAAACCGCCAAAGAAATATGGAGGAGGAGGGAGGCGAAGAAACGTTTCATGAGTACTTTACCTTATGAAGAGCATTTCGCGGTACTTGGGCAAGGGCCACAGCTCATCGTCAACGATAAGTTCCAGCTCGTCGATGTGATAACGAATCTTCTCGATGAGCGGGGCTACGGTATCGTGGTAGGCAATGGCTTTCTGGCGTACGCTCTCAATCTTGTTGGCAACACGGCGGGCTTCGATGAGGGCTTCTACGTTCTCGGTGATGAAGCTGCTGTGCTCGCTGATGCGCTCAATAAGAGCCAGGTTGTTGGCGCTGACCTTGATGGCGGTCTGCTCGGGGAATATCTCCTTTACCTTGTGTACATTATCTATTAGCTGACTCTGATACTTGGTGGCTACGGGGATGATGTGGTTCAGGCAGAGGTCGCCAAAGATGCGGGCCTCGATCTGTATCTTCTTGGTGTAGGTTTCTTGCTTGATTTCGGTGCGTGCCTCCAGTTCGGCCTCTGAGAGGACGTGCATATCGCCAAACATCTTTATGGTATCGGGCTTCAGGTAGTTGTCGAGCATCAGCGGGGCGCTGTTCTCTACATCCAAGCCACGACGGGCTGCTTCCTGCTTCCACTCTTCGCTGTAGCCGTTGCCGTCGAAGCGGATGGGCTTGCAGGTGAGGATGTCCTCGCGAACGGTCTTCAGAACGGCCTTCATGGGCTCTGTGCCGCCTTCTACGAGTTTATCTACACGCTCCTTAAAGTTGGTCAGAGCCTCGGCCATTGCGGTGTTGAGGACAATCATTGAGGCGGCGCAGTTGGCCTGCGAACCTGCGGCACGGAACTCGAAGCGGTTACCTGTGAAGGCAAAGGGCGAGGTGCGGTTACGGTCGGTATTATCGAGCAGAATTTCGGGAATCTGGGGAATATCCAAAGTGAGGGATTGTTTGCCCTTGAGGTTGATAATCTCCTCGTCGGTAGCATTCTCCAAGTGGTTGAGCAACTCGGAAAGCTGCTTGCCCAGGAAGCTGGAGATGATGGCGGGAGGAGCCTCGTTGGCACCCAGACGGTGCGCATTGGTGGCTGAGATGATGCTGGCCTTGAGCAAGCCATTATGCTTGTAAACGGCCATCAGACTCTCGACCAAGAAGGTAACGAAGCGCAGGTTGTCGAGGGGTGTTTTGCCTGGGGCATGCAACAGGACACCTGTATCGGTAGAGAGGCTCCAGTTGTTGTGCTTGCCGCTTCCGTTTACGCCGCCAAAGGGCTTCTCGTGCAGCAGGCAGCGGAAACCATGCTTGCGGGCTACCTTGCGCATGAGCATCATCAGGAGCATGTTATGGTCGACGGCCAAGTTGCACTCTTCGAAGATGGGAGCCAGCTCGAACTGGTTGGGAGCTACCTCGTTGTGGCGTGTCTTGCAGGGAATACCCAGCTCGAGGGCCTTAATCTCGAGGTCCTTCATGAAAGCTGCCACACGTCCGGGGATGTTGCCAAAATAGTGGTCGTCCATCTGTTGGTTCTTGGCGCTGTCGTGCCCCATCAGGGTACGACCTGTCATCACTAAGTCGGGACGGGCAGCATAGAGGTCTTCATCTACCAAGAAATATTCCTGCTCCCAGCCCAGATTGGTAATAACCTTCTTGACATCGGGGTAGAAATAGCGTGCTACGGCTGTTGCGGCCTTATCGACGGCCATCAGGGATTTCTTGAGGGGAGCCTTATAGTCGAGTGCTTCGCCTGTATAGGAAATGAAGACGGTGGGAATCATGAGCGTATCGCCCACCACAAAGACGGGGCTGGCAGGGTCCCATGCAGAGTAGCCGCGAGCCTCGAAGGTGGAGCGGATGCCGCCACTGGGGAACGAGCTGGCATCGGGTTCCTGCTGCACCAGTTGCTTGCCTGTGAACTCCTCGGCAAGGCCTCCCTTTCCGTCGTGCTCCACAAAGCCGTCGTGCTTCTCGGCAGTTCCCTCAGTAAGGGGCTGGAACCAGTGTGTGCAGTGTGTGGCGCCCAATTCCATCGCCCACTTCTTCATACCCTCGGCAACGATGTTGGCAGTTGCCAAGTCGAGGGTATCGCCGTTGTCCATAACATCGCACATCTTCTTATATACCTTGGCGGGAAGGTACTGGTACATCTTCTTACGATTGAAGACGTACTTGCCGAAAAACTCGCTGGGGCGTTCAGCACGATTGGGAACGGGAATGGGTTTCTTATTAAAAGCTCCTCTTACGACTTGAAATCTGAGTGTACTTGACATCTTTCTTATTTTTCTTTATCAATAAATCTTTTTATCAGCCCGTCATAGTCCTCGATGCGGCGGTCGCGGAGGAAGGGCCACCAACGACGGACATTCTCGCTTCGCTGCATATCTATCTCGACTACCATGTTTACTTCCTCGTCCTTGGGGGCACGGTAGAGTATCTCGCCCTGCGGACCAGCCACAAAGCTGCTGCCCCAGAACTGAATGCCATTGGTCTGACCGCTGGGGTCGGACTCATGTCCCACACGATTGACGGCAATCACAGGCAGGCCGTTGGCAACAGCATGACCGCGCTGAACGGTGGTCCATGCTTCGCGCTGACGCTCCTGCTCCTCGGGCGTATCGCTGCTCTCGTAGCCGATAGCGGTAGGGTAGATAAGCAATTCGGCTCCCTGCAGGGCCATGAGGCGGGCTCCCTCGGGGTACCATTGGTCCCAGCAAACCTGAATGCCTAAAAGTCCCAGGCTAGTCTTGATGGGATGGAAGCCTAAATCGCCAGGTGTGAAGTAGAACTTCTCGTAGTAAGCAGGGTCATCGGGGATGTGCATCTTGCGGTATTTGCCTGCTATGGAGCCGTCCTTCTCGAAAACCACAGCTGTATTATGATACAGCCCTGCAGCTCTGCGCTCGAAGAGACTTGTCACCAGTACAATGCCGTGCTGACGGGCCAATTCGCCATAGAACTGGGTGCTGGGCCCTGGAATGGGCTCGGCCAAAGAGAAGTTATCCACATTCTCGGTCTGACAGAAATAAAGGCTGTTGTGCAACTCCTGCAGTACAACCAACTGTGCGCCTTGCTTTGCCACTTGGGCAATATTCTGCGCCAGTTTCTGCTTGTTATCTTCTGTGTTGGCAGTGCAACTTTGCTGTATAATTCCGACTTTCATCTTTTCTGATTTTTCCGAGTAATCTGAGTATTCCGAGTAATCTGAGTATTCCGAGTAATCTGAGTATTCCGAGTAATCTGATTGCTAGCTGTCAATGTTCACCGCTCCTAGTGGGAACTGCATGGCTGAGCAATGAATGGAGCCGTGCTGAAGGATGAGTGTCTGGCTGTCTATCTCCACAATCTCGTGCTTGGGGAATGCCTTGGCCAGCTGGTTGTGTGCCTGACGGTCGAGTTCGTAATCGCCATAGACGGGCATCAGTACAGCCTTGTTTATAATTAAGAAGTTGGCGTATGTGGCAGGCAGACGAGTACCGTCCTCGTCGAACCGCTTGGGTGCCATAGGCAGGGGAATAAGATTGTAGGGCTCGCCGCTCAGGGTTTGGAAGGTGCGCAACTGCTCTTCCATGAGTTTCAGCTCGGCATAATGCTCGTCTTCTGTATCCGTACACTGCACATAGGCAATGGTGTTGTTGGGACAGAATCGTGCCAGCGTATCTATGTGGCTGTCTGTATCGTCGCCAGCCAGATAACCGTGATCTAACCAAAGGATGCGTTCGGCATGAAGGTAGGAGAGCAGGCGTTTCTCGATATCGGCCTGCGTAAGAGGCTGGTTCCTGTGAGGTGCCAAAAGGCATTGGCTGGTAGTAAGGATGGTGCCCTGACCGTCGCTCTCTATACTGCCGCCCTCAAGAACGAAATCCAGATGGTCTTCGTATTCGCCCTTGAAAACACCTTGCTGCACGAGGCTGCGACAAATCTGATTATCGAGTTCTGCAGGGAACTTCTCGCCCCATCCGTTGAATGTAAAGTCGAGTAGGCGAGTGCCCGTCTCGGTAAGCAAGGTGATAAAGCCGTGATCGCGAGCCCAGGTGTCGTTGGTGGGCATTTGGCAATACGTAATCTGTTCACAAACCTGTTTGGGCAACTGTTCTGAGAGTAACGCTTTTACCTGTTCCTGCTCTGGGGTAACGATGAGAAGCTTCTCGCGTGAAGCAATCTGCATGGCCATCTGAATGTAGCACTTCGTTACTTCCTTAAGCACGGGAGCCCAATCGGTTCCTGCATGTGGCCACGTAAGCTGAACAGCACATTGCGGATACCATTCGGCAGGCAAATGGGTGGAGCGAATCTCTGTAAGCTCTGGTCCGTGCTCCTCATCATAGCGTAGTTGCAGGAGCAGATCGGTGATTGTTGTTGTGGGGCGTTGAAAGTGTATAGCCATGCGTTCTATATATAAATTAGGTGCAAAGGTACGAAAAAAAATGAAGAGTGAAGAGTGAAGAGTGAAAAATGACAAAAGAAATTTGGAAATTATCTTCTTTTGGCGTACCTTTGCACCCAAGAAACGTACTTACTATGAGCGTGACAGTTCGGGAAGTGATGAACGCCCTTGAAAATTTCGCGCCTCTGCCCTTACAGGAAAGCTATGATAATGCTGGCTTGCAGGTTGGACTGACAGAGGCGGAAGTCTCAGGGGTTTTATTGTGCCTTGACGTGACCGAAGAAGTGATTTCTGAGGCTGTGGAGTTGGGGTGCAATCTTATTGTGTCGCATCATCCGTTGCTGTTCCGCGGCCTGAAGGTGCTCTCTGATACCGATATGGTGCAGCGCTGCGTAAGGATGGCCGTTCAGAACGACATAAACATTTATTCTGCTCATACCAATCTGGACAGCGCCATAGATGGTGTGAACTACGCCATTGCAGAGCGCTTGGGGCTGGTGGATGTGGAGCTTATGCAACAGCGGAAAGTGCCTGTGCATGCTGACGCAAGAGAACGCATGGTATTGGCTGGCAACGGTGTGATAGGTTATCTGACGGAGGGCGAGGATTCGTTGGTGTTCCTGCAAAGGGTAAAGCAAGCCTTTGGCGTAGAATGTCTGATGCACAACGAGTTGCTGCAGCGTCCCATACAATGTGTGGCAATTTGTGGCGGGGCAGGTGATTTCCTGCTGGACGAGGCCATCCGACTGAAAGCAGATGCCTTCCTGACGGGCGAGATGCATTACCATCAATACTTCGGGCACGCTCAGCAGATACAGATTGGCGTGTTGGGACATTATCAGAGCGAACAGTACACAACGAACATCCTGCGTGGTGTGATTGAGGACAGATTCCCCAGTCTGGCACTCTTTAAGACTACCGTTTGTACGAATCCGATTAAGTATCTTTAGGTTGGTTTACCGTTTACTGTTTACCGTTTAGAGTTTAGAGAAAACAGAATATTATCAAATTGAAAATATAATTATGGCAAGAGAAAAAGTTAAGGATCCCGCAGATTTGAGCGTGGAAGAAAAACTGAAGAATCTGTATGAGCTGCAGAAACTGCTGACGGAAATCGACAAGATTAAGACGTTGCGTGGTGAATTGCCCTTGGAGGTTCAGGATTTGGAAGATGAAATAGAGGGTTTGGCTACCCGTGCAGAAAAGATTACCGCTGAGGTAGCAGAGTTGAAGCGCGAAATTAACCAGCGTAATGGCGATATAGAGGTTAACAACAGCAACATAGAGCGTTTTAAGACTCAGATGGACAGCGTGAGAAATAATCGCGAGTACGATACGCTGAGCAAGCAGATTGAGTATGCTGAGTTGGATAATGTGCTGAACGAGAAGAAAATAGCTGAGGCAAAGGCGTTAGTTGAGAGTAAGGTTAGCGAGATTACACGTTGCAACTTGCTGGCTAACGACAGACGTGCAGACTTGGAAGTTAAGCGTGGCGAACTGGAGGAAATTATTGCTGAGACCAAGGCTGATGAAGATAAGTTGCGCGAGAGAGCCAAGAATCTGGAACTGACAATTGAGCCCCGTTTGCTGGGTGCCTTCAAGCGTATTCGCAGAAACAGCCGTAATGGTTTGGGTGTTGTTTATGTGCAGCGTGATGCCTGCGGAGGATGTTTCAACAAGATTCCACCTCAGCGCCAGTTGGATATTCGTATGCGTAAGAAAATCATTGTTTGCGAATACTGCGGCCGTATTATGGTAGACCCTGAACTGGCTGGCGTTGAACTGATGGGAAAAGAGGATAAGCCAAAGCGCAGAAGATCTGCTCGCAAGAAGGCTGAAGAGGGCACAGAAGATTAAAAAGACAATCTCTCAATAAAAATAAAAAGAAATGCGCTCATCCTGTGAAAAGGGTGGGCGTTTTTTTATGGGTAAAGTGCTTGCCACGAAGGGATGTCGGACAGGAACTCGTAGGTCTCGTCCTCGTAATTTATCCTACAGCAGTAATGCTGCATCCCATTGCTGACAATAAGCCAACGCACCCGCATCTTCATGTTGTAGCGACTAATCTGGTTAAAAACACTCTGATTGATGGTGATATGAGGTGCTTTGTACTCAACAATCATTATAGGGCGAGCCTGGGTGTCGTAAACAACCGTGTCGCAGCGCTTCTGTGTGTTGTTCAGATTCAGGGCAACCTCGTTGGCAATACAAGAGGGGTTATATCCCTTTTGGGTGATAAGAAAATGAATGAAGTGCTGACGAACCCACTCTTCGGGGGTAAGAACAACGTATTTTTTGCGTAAAACGTCAAAAACCGTCACTCTATTTCCTTTTCTTTGTAACTTTAGGTCCGTTTTTGGTAAATTCAGCGCTTCCATTTCAGAATAATTTGTATCTTTGCCTACAAAAATACATAAATTATGAAAACCAAGCAAGAGATTGTCGAAAATTGGTTGCCCAGATACACGCATAAGAAGCTGGAGGACATTGGCGAGTATATATTGCTGACCAATTTTAATAACTATGTGGATATTTTCTGCCAGCATTTCGGTATAGAGACGCCAGATTATTCTCCTAATATGCGTACGGAAACGGCAGATGGTATAAGCATCATTAATTTTGGTATGGGGAGTCCCAATGCGGCTATTATCATGGACCTTCTGAGTGCCATAAAGCCCAAAGCCTGCCTTTTCTTGGGAAAATGCGGAGGTATCTCGACTAAAACGCAGCGTGGCGATTTGATTCTGCCTATTGCCGGCATCAGGGGAGAGGGTACCAGTAACGACTATTTTCCGCCAGAAGTGCCTGCACTGCCTGCTTTCATGCTACAGCGCGCCATCTCCAGTACCATCCGAGACTTAGGTTTCGACTATTGGACCGGAACTGTTTTTACCACTAACAGACGTGTTTGGGAGTTCGACGATAAATTTAAGGAATATCTGCTTACCACGCGTGCCATGGCTGTGGATATGGAGACGGCAACGCTCTTTACCTGTGGATTTGCCAACCATATTCCCACAGGAGCCCTTTTGCTGGTAAGTGACAATCCGATGATTCCAGAGGGCGTAAAAACCGACGAGAGCGACAAGATTGTTACAAGCAGATACGTTGAAGACCACGTGGCGATAGGTATTCAGGCGCTTGAGATGATTAAGCAGGAGAAGAAGACAGTACGTCACTTGAAATTCGACTATTGATGGCTGCACAGGCAAAAGGAGGCATATCGCACGAGGATATTATCCGCTCCGTCAAGGCAGGGGAGGTGAAGCCCGTCTATCTTTTGATGGGCGCAGAGGATTACTATATTGATAAGGTGAGCGATTTCCTCACAGAAACGCTCTTACAGCCAGAGGAACGCGATTTTAACTTGGATATTGTATATGGCCTTGAAACTACAGCCGACAAGGTGGTGGAGTTGGCTAAAGCTTATCCTATGATGGCTGACAGGCGTGTGGTTCTGGTGCGTGAAGCGCAGTCTATGCGTTCGCTCGATGCACTGGAGGCCTATCTGGAGCATTTTACGCCCACTACGGTGCTTATACTCTGCTATAAGCACGGAAAAATGGAAAAACCCAAGGCTGTGTTAAAGCTGATAGAGCAAAATGGCGTGATTTTTGAAAGCAAGAGGCTTTATGATAGCCAGTTGCCTCAGTTTATCACGCAGTATTTCAGCCGTAAGAAGGTGAAAATAGAAACCCAAGCTGTTCAGATGCTTGCTGCACATGTGGGAGCCGATTTATGCCGGCTCTCTGCAGAAATGGACAAACTGCTGCTCTCACTCTCTGAGGGCGAGGATTGCGTAACGGCAAGCAGGGTAGAGGAGCTTACCGGAATGAGCAAGGAATTCAATGATTTTGAGTTGCGTATTGCCTTAGCTTATAAAGATGTTTTCAAGAGTATGCAGATAGTAAAGTTCTATCAAGGACAGCAACAAAAATTTGCTCTTCCGCAGACACTTTCCAATTTATTTACATTTTTTTCTGCAGTTTTGCTGACATATTATGCTCCAGATAAGAGTGATAGGGGTATTGCTGCCTGGTTAGGGATGCCAGAATGGCAAGCCAGAAAGGATATTATCCCCGCCTATCAAAACTACAAAGGAGTGAAGGTTTTACAGATCTTGTCTGAAATACGCAAAACTGATGCAAAAGGGAAGGGAGTAGGGGGCTGTAAAACTCCAAAAGAGGAGCTTTTACAGGAACTTATTTTCTTTATTTTACACTGATTTTTATCTAGATTGTAACTGTTAGCTTACATTAAAAATAAGACCCTATCTTCTGTAAAATAGCAAGTTAGGGCCTTTTTTGGTGCGCTGAGAATCGTGTAAATTTGAGCGTTTTTACAGCTGTCCGTGTTTTCGCCAGCCATCTGAAATTTGCCGAAAATAAGCCATTTTTGCGATTTTTGAGTTTAAATTTGTAATTTAATATTGTGCATTGTGTTTGCAAACACAACATTTCTGATTAATTCATAATTGTAAATTGAAGATGCAAATTCAATTACGCAAACTAGAATTGTATTCTTGTGGGCCGAATTTACAGTCTTGAATCCTGCAACTTTAATCACAAAACTGAATAATATGCATAAATGCTCAACTTATGTAAATTGCATAAAATCAGTTAGTTTGATGTTTGCTTTTATTGGTTTACTTTATCAAATTGTAATAATTTCTGAATAATGGTCCAAAAATACCCTTTTAACGTCTTTTGGGTTCCGTTTACCTATTATAACGCGTGGATGCTCAGGTTTTTACATTCATTATTCTGCACCATTTACTTTAGATGTCTAAATTCACAGATTTGCACGTAATTGTGAGTTTTTGTTAATAACCTTGTTGCGCGGTTTAAGATTGTAAATATTTGCAACTATAAATATTCACAAAAATTTTTCTTTTAATTTTTGAATTGCAAAATTTGGAAGTATAAATCCTTTTTTCTACCTTTGCACTCAGTTTAAATATTGAAATTAAGGGGTCGTCCCTATTTTTTAGAAAGAAAACAGATGAAAGACAGAATTTTTCAGCTGATGAAATATCAGGGTATGTCGCAAAAAGAATTTGCTGCTACATTATGCATTGCAGAAGGTACCCTTTCTGGCATTTTCACAGGAAGAACACGTCCCACTAACAATATCGTTAATGCCATTCATGAATGCTTCCCACATATAAGTATTAATTGGCTGATGTTTGGCGAGGGAGATATGCTTCTTGATGGGGCTGATCCTCTGGCTTCAGATACTGGTTCTGGGCAGACTGATTTGTTCTCGCCTGGCACAACCCCTTCTTCTGAGACAAATTCTACCCCCTCTGCTGTGCCGCAAATACAGGAGGTGGTAAAATATATTGACAAACCACAACGTAAAATCACAGAAATACGTGTGTTTTATGATGACGGAACGTTCGAAACGTTCTCTGCTTAAGTAAAAAAACTCCTGAAACCCTGCCCTGTGTTTCAGGTTTTTTTTATACCTTCGCATAAAATTTCGGCAGAATAACAATGAAGAAGTATATTTTGGATTTGAAACTGACTGCTGTAGAGCGCTTGCATGAGCGCTATGTGCTCTTAAGGGCTACGGATACAGAGAAGCCTTTACCAGAGATGTTACCGGGTCAGTTTGCCCAATTACAGATAGAAGGCAGCAAACAGACATTCTTGCGACGTCCCATCAGTATACATAATGTGGACAGAGTGCAAAATGAGGTTTGGTTTCTTGTTCAGACTGTGGGTGATGGTACACGCCAACTTGCTAAGATGCAGGTAGGAGATGTGCTGAACGTAATCCTTCCCTTAGGTAACGGTTTTGCGTTGCCCGCAGATGCCTCAGCCCGCGTTTTGCTAGTAGGCGGCGGTGTAGGCGTTGCCCCCCTGTTGTATATGGGTGCTGTCATGAAGGAGAAGGGCTTGGAGCCTACTTTCCTGTTGGGTGCCCGTAGTGCGGGAGATTTGTTGCAACTGGATATGTTCAAGGCGCTGGGGCGTGTGTTCGTTACTACCGAGGACGGCTCCCAGGGCGAGAAGGGTTTTGTGACTCAGCATAGCCTTCTGCAAAAGGAGAAGTTCGACCAGATTTGCGTATGCGGCCCTAAGCCCATGATGGTGGCTGTGGCCCGTTACGCCAAGAGCGTTGGCACGGCTTGTGAGGTCAGTCTGGAGAATATGATGGCTTGCGGCTTGGGTGCCTGCCTGTGTTGCGTGGAAGATACAGATATGGGCAATGTATGTGTATGTAAGGAGGGTCCGGTATTCGATATAGAGAAACTGAAATGGCAGATTTAAGAATCAACATAGCAGGCTTGCAGCTCTGCAATCCCGTAATGACCGCCAGCGGAACATTCGGCTACGGACTTGAGTTTCAGGATTTTGTCAATCTTGAAGAGATCGGCGGTATTATAGTAAAAGGTACTACGTTGCAGCCTCGTCAAGGGAATCCCTATCCCCGCATGGCAGAGACCGCTCAGGGGATGCTCAATTGCGTGGGGCTTCAGAACAAGGGTGTGGACTACTTCTGTGAGCACATCTATCCGCAGATTAAGGATATCCGCACCAACATGATCGTGAACGTCTCAGGCAACAGTCCTGAGGATTATGCCGAATGTGCTGCCCGTATCAATGAACTGGAGCATATTCCTGCCATAGAACTGAATATCTCGTGCCCCAACGTCAAGCATGGCGGTATGGCCTTCGGAACCACTACCGAAGGTGCTGCCAGTGTCGTTAAGGCTGTGCGTGAGGCTTATAAGAAGACTTTGATAGTGAAGTTGTCGCCCAACGTTACCAGTATTACGGATATTGCTTTGGCAGTCCAGGATGCAGGAGCCGATGCTGTGAGTCTTATTAATACGTTGATGGGAATGGCTATCGATGTAGAGAAGCGCCGTCGTATCCTCAGTATAGGAACAGGCGGTTTGAGTGGTCCTTGTGTTAAACCTGTTGCCCTCAGAATGGTCTATCAGGTAGCACATGCTGTGCAGATTCCTGTTATCGGACTAGGTGGCATCAGCTGTGCGACAGATGCTGTAGAATTTCTTCTTGCCGGTGCATCAGCTATAGAGATTGGAACAGCCAATTTCCTTGACCCCGCTATAACCGTCAAGGTTGCAGAAGGCATTAATGCTTATCTGGATCGTCATGGATTCAAGAGTGTAAAAGAAATAATAGGTATATGCGAATAGACATCATAACCGTATTACCCGAACTGTTGGAGAACTTTACTCAGGAGAGTATCGTTGGCCGTGCACAGAAGAAAGGGCTGGTGGAGATACACATCCACAACCTGCGTGACTACACGCTGGATAAGTGGCGCCGTGTGGACGACTATCCCTTTGGCGGCTTTGCCGGTATGGTTATGCAATGCGAGCCCATAGACCGATGCATCAGCAAGCTCAAGAGTGAGCGCCACTATGATGAGATAATCTTCACCACCCCCGATGGAGAGCAATTCTCGCAGCCTATGGCCAATTCCCTATCGTTGTGCGAGAACATTATCATCCTGTGCGGCCATTACAAGGGCATCGACTATCGCGTTCGTGAGCAGCTTATCACCAAGGAGGTTTCTATTGGCGACTACGTGCTGACAGGCGGAGAGTTGGCTGCTGCCGTGATGACGGATGCTATCGTGCGTATTATTCCTGGAGCCATAGGCGACGAGCAGAGCGCCCTATCTGACAGCTTTCAGGATAATCTGCTGGCAGCGCCCGTTTATACACGTCCTGCTGAATATAAAGATTGGGGACGAGTGCCCGATATCCTCCTCTCCGGCCATGAGGCCAAGATTAAGGAGTGGGAGCTTCAGCAGAGCTTAGAGAGAACAAAAAGATTACGTCCAGACCTTTTGAAGAAAAAGTAAGAGTTATGGAACACCAGAAAAAGAAAATGAACCTGTACGTCATTGCGGGCTGCAACGGAGCCGGAAAAACAACGGCCTCTTTTACCGTGCTGCCCGAGATGTTGAAGTGCAGGGAGTTCGTGAATGCCGATGAGATAGCCGCAGGTATTTCGCCCTTCAATCCCGAGGGTGTGGCTATTCAGGCTGGTAGGCTGATGATTGACCGTATCATCCAGTTGCTCAAGGACGGAGAAACCTTCGCCTTCGAGACCACCCTTGCCACCCGTTCGTACGTTAAGTTGATTCAGCAGGCCAAGAAGCGCGGCTACTTTGTAACCTTGCTCTTCTTCTCGTTGAGCACTCCTGAACAAGCACAGCGCCGTGTGGCTCAACGTGTGAGCATGGGAGGTCATAACATCCCTTCAGATGTGATTGTCCGTAGGTACGAGGCAGGATTGCAGAATCTGTTCCAGCTTTATATGCCTGTGTGCGACTACTGGACACTTTACGACAATAGCAACTGCCCCGCCGTGCGCATAGCTAGCGGATTTGGGACAGAGAAGATTGAGGTCTTCGATAAGCAGCGTTATCAAACCCTTTATAAAAAATACCATCAGCAGCCGGAGGAGGGCAAGAAAAAATGACAGATTATGAAGTTCGCGAGATGCAGCGTCTCATAGACGCTGGCATTCAGTTGGCCCATAAGCGCCTTCTTGCCCGTGCTCGTTTCGACCAACAGGTGCTTGTTTTTGCACAAGATGGCAAAGTTGTGGAGAAGGTTCCAGAAGGTACGTCCTCCTTTCCTGCTCTAGAGGGTGACCCTCTTCTTCGTCATCGTATATTCAAGGACTGATGTGTAGTGGAGAAAAGGGAAATACTTGGACACATCTCATAGGCGCTGTTTTTGCCCTCGCATCCATGTGGGTCGTTTGGCCTGCTGTAAAAACGGGCTGGCAGATGGCTATGGGCGTCATCTTTTTCATCGTGGGAATGTTTCTGATGTTCCTTAGTAGCACCATATACCATTGGCTTAGTCCAGGCAGGGTAAAGCGTGCCATGCGAAAATTGGATCACATCAGTATCTACGTGATGATTGCTTGCAGCTATGCTCCCATTTGTTTGGGTGTAGTAGGGGGATGGCTTGGCTGGACTGTCTTCGGTTTCCTCTGGGCTGTAGTTCTGGGGGGCACCTTTTATAAGATATATGCTATTGGTAAATGGCCCAAGCTCTCCTTGGCCTTATACTTGCTAATGGGATGGAGTGTGTTACTTATCTTAAAACCCGTGATGGAGAGACTGGAACCTGTTTCTATGCTTCTGCTACTTGCTGAAGGTATTTTTTACACCTCTGGTACCTATTTCTTCGCGCACGACAGCAAACCTAATTTTCACGCCATTTGGCACGTTTTTGTCCTTTTGGGCGCTATGGCTCACTTCTTGGCCGTTCTCACGATTGTGGTGTAAGAAACACAATAAAAATGGGGCGTCTGCGGATTTCTGCAAACGCCCCTTATTTTTGTTTTACAAACTTTTACCTTATTATATCCTCGGTTTTTGGCAGAGGTGAACGATAAGGGAGACAAGAAGGATGATGATGCCGTAGATAACAGGAATTAAGGCACACTTGTATCCTCCATATATAACGGGAGACATATCAATTTGATGAGGGGTTATATAGCCAGTCTCTTCCAGAGCTCTTAGCGTCTCTTGCATATGCTCTTGCATGTAGCCAAACATCTGATAGAGGCCGAATGCACCGAAAAGTAATCCGCAGACCAAGGCGATAAGGCCTATATTGCGAACCCAGGCAGGAGCTTTCCATGCTGCTAGGAACACTAGGGCTAACAAAAGGGTGAGGGCGGACATACACAAGGGGTTACCCATCATAAAGAAATCAGAAATTGCATTCATAATCATTACTTTTAATTTGGTTAGACATTTTGTTTTTGCAGCTGCTGAATATTAATTCGAGGACAAAGGTACAGTATTAGGGAAGCGAGACCAAATTTTTTGGCCGTTAAAACCCCTCGTTTGACTGCCGAAACCCTCTATAATGGGATTTTGTGCCCCTACAATGGCTTTTGAACGGGGGAAATTTGCTATCTTTGCTTCCGAAATGAAACGAACCGTACTCATTATTTCCTATTGGTCAGTGGCATTGATACTGTTTGCCATTGTACTTTCCAGCACGGGTTACACGATGCCCGATGCCTTCTTCCTTGCCAGTTCGCTTGTGCCTGTGGCCGTATTGTTCCGCTATCTGTTGGCACAGATACGTTTCACGTCCCGTTGGCAGGGTATACGCGATGTATGTTTCCTAATGCTCTTCATTCTCACGATGGCTTTCCTGGCTGTTCATTTGGCACACGCCATATTGTTGGATCTTCATCGCCAGTTGTGGCACGGCGAGCTGGGCGTTTCCCCCTTGTTGCTGAACCCCGTTTTCTTGATGGCGATGCTACTGCTGATAATCATTGGCGATTATTTTGTGGGGCGGATGATAGAACAACGTTTGCCAGAGGTAGAAGAGTCACTCACCTTCACCAGCGACCGTCAGCCCGTTACGCTCCAACGTCAGGAGATTCTTTATGTGGAGAGTTGCGACACAGAAACCTGGATTTATGCTACTGAGGGTCGTAAGTATCGCAACAAGCGTCCCATTTCTGCATGGGCCAATCTCTTAGGTAAGGATTTCCTGCGTATTCATCGTTCTTATCTGGTCCGCATTTCTGCCTGTCAAGGTCGAGAGGGCGAGAACATTATCCTTGGCGACCTTCGCCTTCCTATCTCGCGCAAGTATAAAACTGAGGTGCAGGAGGTTTTGGATCTCTGCTCACAGGAAACCAACTAGACATTCCGCTTTCCATTAAGATGGTTTTATAATGAAGAAAGGCCGGCAGGAGAAATCTCTCGGCCTATTTTTTGTTGAATACCTTCAATAAACGTTAAATGTGGGAGAAGGAATGTGTTTTTCTTTGTACTTTTGGTAAACGTTTTCCGTTTTGCGGTGTATATCATTATGAGAGCGCCTCAGAAATAGTGAAGGCTGCGATTGAGCGAGAGCAATGATAAGCTTGCTTAAGCATTGCCGAGCGTGAGCAGGCTCGACCGCAGGTCAAAAGTGAAATAGTCAAAAAGTGAAAGAAGAAAATGAGAAAGACAATAGTTATCTTGATGGCCCTGATGGGCAATATGTGGACTTTCGCACAGAAGGCGGAAACGGTAGAAACATTCGTAGCCAACAAATACGAGCCGGAATGGTATGCGGCTCAGGCAGAGGCTTGGCAAAAGAAGGTAGATGCTAATCCCAAGGACCAATGGGCCTGGCGAAACCTGTTCCGCGCCACCTATTATCACGACCAGTTTACCAATGGATGGGGAGAGATTGATGACGAGTCGAAAACGGCTGATGTACTCCGCAAGATGGAAGCCACGCTGCCCGACAGCTTTGTGCTGAACCTCTGTAAAGGGCGTTTCTGCCTGAGTACCGATGAGGCTGCCAAGCATGGCGACAACATACTTCGCGCCATAGAGCTGATGCCAGAAGATATCTGCCCTGAAGACCTCGAATATCTGGCTACCCGTCTATGGATTGTTGACCCAGAGAACCCACGTGTCAAGGAACTGTACACCAAAACGTACCAAAACAAGTATTTCCCCACCCGCATCATGCATTTCAACTATAATATGCTCCAATGTTTGCCGCCAAATGCCCTCTACTTTTCCAATGGCGACCTTGACACAGTACCCATGAAGGTGCTGCAAGAAGCGCTGGGTGAGCGAACGGACGTCATCATCATCAACAACTCCTTCCTCCACGCTACGCCCTTCATGGAGGCCCTCTACAAGAAACTGAACATCGAGCCGCTAAACCTGAATGTACAGGACTATGGGAAGTATGGCGATGACTGGCTCCAACACTACGAATCCGACATTATTATGTATATAATCAATGAGAGCAAGCGACCCGCCTATTTCTCGCCCACGAATGGCAAAGTCTCTATCTTGGATAAAGACAGCATCTACAACGAAGGACTTGTCTTGAAGTACAGCACCAAGCCCTACAACAACTTTGATGTGGCAATGCACAACGTGAAGGAGGTTTACAGTCTGGAGTACCTGGCTGAACCCGATCTCGTCTATGACTCATGGCAGACAAGTGAGCAGACCGACATGAATCATGTGACGCTCCTAGCGAACCTTATCTCTAAGTTCCGCAAGAAAGGTGATGAGTCACAGGCTCAGCGTCTGTACAACATCCTTAGCAAATGTGTGGAAAGATGTGCAATCGCACATAAGAATACAGACCATCCAGAGGAGCTGAAAGCGTATTACGAGAATCTGCTGAAGGAACAATTGCAATGATAATTACCCATTTGTTTAAACCGCTTTCAGCACTCACAGACGAGGAGCTGATGCAGCGGGTAAGCAGCAAGGACGATGATAGGGCTTACGGCGAGCTCTATCATCGTCATGCTCGCAAGTTGATGGGCTTCTTCTTCAGGCAAAGTGGTAGCGATGAGGCTCTGGCTGCCGACCTTACCCAAGACACCTTTATGAGGGTTTGGACGGCTCGCGATAAGTTTTTGGGCTCCAGTTTTCGCACATGGCTCCTCACCATCGGCTACAACCTTGTTAAGAACCATTACAGGCTTAGCGAGCATCAAAAGCAGTACGAGCAGTTCGTGGTGCAAACGGGGGAGGAGGTGGCTGAGAGCAACATCGTTGAACACCTCGATAATAAAGCCTTCGACCAAGCCCTAAAGCAACTCTTAGAGAAGATGCCGCCAGAGAGCCGCTTGCTCTTTTCTCTCAGGTTCGAGGAAGAACTCACCGTACCGCAGATAGCCGTCGTAATGTCGATACCAGAGGGAACGGTAAAGTCCCGACTACATATACTAACCCAATCGTTAAAACAAAAACTCAACTATCATGATACAGTTCGAAGATAAACTCCATGCATCGGCTCAGCGCCTTGCTGAGCAAGAAAACAAAAGCCTGCATGTGCCTCAGAACCCAATGCAGCAGAAGCGCACCTATTGGGGATGGGTAGCCACACCCGCAGCTGCCGTTGTAGGGCTCATCTTTGGTATGTCTTTGCCTTTATTTATGCGAAGTGAGACAACCAGTCAGTTGGCACAATCAATAGATACCATCCGTATCATCCAACCTGTACGTGATACAATTTATCTGACGCAAGTTGTTGAAAAAGAAAAGGTGGTTTATAAACCTCTTCCTACCCGGCAAACAGCAGAGACAGCACCAAGGGATTCCGACTATCAGCCCGGTCAATGTACCTCCATCCAATGCGACGGTATCAACTACTCTATCTTAGCTACGAACTAGGGTTAAACGTCGTTGAAAAAAAGAGTTTATGCACGTAAATGAATATGCCTCGTTTACAGGTGAAAAATAAGGGTATTTTCGCATAAAGACAAAAAAAAGGGCTACCGCTGTAGCCCAACCTTTGTTAACCTTAAATCTAATACTATGAAAAACACACAGTGCAAAGGTACGGCGTTTTTGAATACCATGCAAGTTTCCGACAATAAAAAATCCACTTTGTAATACAATTTAACCGAATTTAACACTACAAAGTGGATTTCTGCTTGTTTTTGCCTCCAAAGTGATAACAAGAACAAGAATTAATATATCACTTTATTCTTTTATATTTGGTTCTTCCAAACCATATCCTTTCTTCTTATCTACAGCTTTTAGATAGACAGAGATAAGTAGGGCGGCGATACCCAAAGCGGCCAACATAACAAGTGCCCAAGTATAGTCCAATTCGTGAGCTGCTGTGCCTTCTGGATTGGTGTTATTCAGTACCATGCCGATAAGGGCAGGGAAGAGGCCAAGACCAATGTTCTGAATCCAGAAAATAGCGGCATAGGCTGAGCCGATAATCTTTTCGTCAACCAACTTGGGAACTGAAGGCCACAATGCAGCAGGAACCAATGAAAAGCTAGCACCCAAAACAAGAATGGTGACGTAGGCCACAATGGTTCCACCTACGGCATTGCCCTCGAAGGCTGGAAGGATAAAGGCGAAGGTGAGGTGGCAGATAACCAGCAGTATGCTACCGAGCATGAGCATAGAAGCTGCCTTACCCTTGTGGTCGACGTATGAGCCAAGGATAGGTGTTATGGCCACAGCCAGCAAGGGGAATACGGCAAAGATGGTCTCGGCTGTTCCACGCATATAACCCATATAGCAGTAAACTACCAGAGTGATGGCAGCGAAGGTCATTAGACCATACTTGAGGTTCTTCTTCTTGGAGAAATTGCTGGCAAAGGCGCAGATGGCTACTACCAGCATAATAATGTACTGCACCAATGTTACGGAGCTATCAGCCCAGAATGTTCCTTCCTCGGCGGGATTAAGGGTAAGGTTGCACTGAAGCATATTTACGGCGTACTTCTGGAAGGGGAAGATGGCACTGTAGTAGAGTACGCACAATAGGGCAACGAGCCAAAAACCAAGGCTGGAGAATATTTTGCCAAGGTCGGCAATCTTGAAGGGATCGTCTTTCTCTTCGGCCTCACCAGTCTGAGCATCGAGCTTTTTATCCATAAAGAAGTAAACGATGGTCATGATGAGGGCAATGCACAGCAGCACCACGCCAAAGGCAACGGAACGACTTACGCTGACCTCGCTACCCAACTTAGCAAAGTAGGGCGAGAAAATCATACAGGTAGCAACACCCAAGCGAGCCAAAGCCATCTCTGAACCCATAGCCAAGGCGGTTTCACGCCCCTTGAACCACTTAACAATACCACGACTGACGGTAATTCCTGCCATTTCTACACCGCTACCGAAAATCATGAAGCCGCAGGCTGCCAACTTAGCTGAGGCGGGCATGCCATCGCAAAATGGCAGGATGGCACCGATGATGGGCAAATCGCCGTTCCAGTTGAGATTGTTGGTGAACCAAACCTCCAAGCCTGTACCAATGAATGCATCGCTAACGGCGTACCACTTAATGATACCTCCCACTAGCATTACGGCTCCAGAGAGCACGGCTGTGAAGCGGACGCCCATCTTGTCCAGAATAATTCCGGCAAAGATGAGGAAGAAGACGTAAACGTTCAGGAATACCTCGGCGCCCTGCATACGTCCGAATGAGGCGCTGTCCCATCCGCGTGTTTCCTGCATGAGGTCCTTGATGGGTGAAAGAATGTCCATGAAGATGTAGCTGCAGAACATGGCCAATGCCAGAAGCAGCAGAGCGGCCCAGCGCATAGCGGCGCTGTCGCGAAGGGTCTTTTGAATTGTTGTCATATTATTCTGAATATTCTGATTACTCTGATTGCTCTGATTTCAGCCAGCGATCCAACCAAGCGAAATAGGTGCGTTGCCACAGGATGCCGTTTTGGGGCTTCAAAACCCAATGGTTTTCATCGGGGAAGATAAGCAGTTCTGCCTCTATACCTCTCATGCGGGCTGCATTAAAGGCGCTCATACCCTGTGTGGCATTGATGCGGTAATCCTTCTCGCCATGAATGCAAAGGATGGGTGTATCCCACTTGTCTACAAAGCGGTGGGGGCTGTTCTCGTAGGTTTTCTTAGCGCGTGCTGTCTGGTCCTTATTCCAGTAAGCATCGTCGTACTCCCAGTTCGAGAACCAGTTCTCTTCTGTTTCAGTATACATAGCCTCAAGGTTGAAAGCTCCGTCATGAGCAATGAAGCACTTGAAGCGCTTGTCGTGGTGACCAGCCAAGTAATAAACGCTGAAGCCGCCAAAGCTGGCTCCTACGGCCCCCATGTGGTCTTTATCAACGTATGGAAGGTTCTCTGCAGCATCATCGATAGCCGAAAGGTAGTCCTTCATGCATTGGCCCGTCCAGTCACCGCTGATTTCTTCCAGCCATTCCTGACCGAAGCCAGGCACGCCGCGACGATTGGGAGCTATGACAACATAGCCCTGTGAAGCCATAATCATGAAGTTCCAACGGTAGCTCCAGAACTGAGAAACGGCACTTTGAGGTCCGCCCTCGCAGAAGAGCAAGGTGGGGTATTTCTTGTTGGGGTCGAAATGTGGAGGCTGGATAACCCAGTAGAGCATATCCAAACCATCGGTGGTCTTAACCCAACGCTGCTCGATACTGGGCTTAGCCAACTGGTCGAGGATTTCCTTGTTAACCTCAGTAATCTGTGTTACCTTGGTATCGGCAATGGTGTCGCCAGGAACAATTGTATAAAGGTCAGCAGGAGCCGTGATGCTGTGACGCTCGGCAAGAATCTGTTTATCGTTCAGCATCTGCAGTGAACCGAAGTCAGCCCATTCGTTAGTGAGCTGTTTAACTTCGCCCTTCAGGTTGGTGCGGTAGAGGTTCTCTGTAGCATGCCAAACAGCTATATAATATAATGTATAGGAATCGGGAGCCCAACAGAAGTCATCGACGCTAGAATCGAACGACTCGGTGATGTATGTTTTGGTATTCTCCTTCAGGTCGTAGATGCAGAGACGCTGGCGGTCGCTCTCATAGCCGTCGCGTTCCATAGAGAGCCAAGCCACATATCGACCGTCGGGCGAGAACTTAGGATTGGTGTCGTAGCCTACCTGAAGGTCTTCCTGCATCTGGTTGATAGCCTGTGTCTTCATTGTTTTAGTGGGGTCTGACATTGGCAGATCAACGCCTTCCTTACAGAGGTTACGATTCTTATCTACGGTTCCCTCCTCGGTGTCAATATCATAAAGATAGATATCGGAATCAGTGCTGATGCTGTATTCGAGACCTGTCTTTGTGCGACAGGTGTAGGCAATGTATTTGGAATCGGGACTCCAAGCCAGTTGTTCTATGCCGCCGAAGGGTTCCATAGGGCATTCGTAGGGCATACCCTCAAGGATATCCTGACCTTCTTCTGCAACGGCAAAACCATCACCTACGGAGAAAAGGAAAGGATGCTGGATGCTTTCTACGTAGTGGTCCCAATGGCGGTACATGAGGTCGGTGATTACGCGACCTGTAGCTTTGGGAAGGTCCTCGGGATTCTTTTGGATAATCTCGTTAAAGTCAATGCTCTTTAAGATGATAACCTTCTTACGGTCAGGTGAGAACATAAAGCCTTCAACCTTGCCTTCTGTTTCTGAGAGTTGTTTGCGTGCTGAACCGTCGAGATTCATCTTCCAGACCTCACCTCCTTTCAGGAAGGCGATTGTCTCGTCATCGAGCCATTGTGCATCAGTTTCGTTGCCAGCTTCTGTGGTAAGTTGCTTCTGCTCGCTTCCGTCAGCGTTCATCATCCAAAGCACTTGGTGGCTCTTGTTTTCCTTTACGCTATAGTACCCCATTTGGAAGACAATGTGCTTTCCGTCGGGCGAAGCTTGATAGCCACCAATGCGACTCATGGCCCAAAGAGCCTCTGGAGTCATTAGGTCGCTCTCCATCTGTATGGTTTGCTTCTGAATATTCACTTGATTATCCTCTTTCTGTGTGCTGCAAGCTGCGCAAACTAATATGGCAGCTGCTAAGGTTAGGAATTGTTTCATGATATGTGGTTGTATTTATTTCTTACGTGCAGCCTGCTGTTCGGCCTGCATTTTTTGCAGTGCTTCCAATCGAGCGGCTAAGCTACTGACTTTCTTGGGATCGTTCTTATGTTGTTCACGATAAGCTTCCAGCTTACTCAGTAACTTGGCATCATCAGTGGTTTTACGGAGGAACCACATGATGAGGATGCTGATCAATCCACTTACGAAGTAGTAGTATGTTAGACCGCTACTGTAGTTGTTGAATATGAAGAAGAACATTATGGGCATGAGGTACATCATCCATTGCATCATCTTCATCTGTTGAGCCTGCTCACCAGAGAACTGGTTCTGTTGCTGACGCATAGAAATCCATGTGTTGATGAGGTTGGTCAAGCTGAAGAGAACGCAGAAGATGCTGAGGTGGTCGCCAATACCCCAGATATTGTGCCCCCAGTTGATGACATCATCGTAAGCGCTGAGATCATCGGCCCAAAGGAAACTCTGGCCGCGCAATTCAATGGCGTTGGGGACGAAATTGAAAAGGGCCACAAATATAGGCATCTGAATAAGCATAGGCAGACAGCCACCCATGGGGCTTACACCATACTGACTGTATAACTGCATTGTTTCCTGTTGCTTCTTCATGGCGTCTTCCTGCTTGGGATACTTGGCACTGATAGCTTCAACCTGTGGCTTGAGGACTCGCATCTTGGCACTGCTGATGTAACTCTTTTTCTGAGTGGGGTATACCAGTACTTTTACAATGAGGGTTAATAAGAGCAGTACGATACCCATATTCATGCCGAAACCTTTAAGCCAGTCAAAAAGGGGCATAATAAGCCAGCGATTTATCCAACGGAAGATGGGCCAGCCCAAGTCTACCAGTTCTTCAAGTTCGCAATTTTTGTCGGTAAGGCATAACTTGTTATGTGTCTGTAAGGTATGGAAGTTGTTGGGACCGAGGTACATCTGCAGTTTGGTGGGCTGATTACCTGTGGGATCGAAGAAGGTTTTCATCTGCGCATCGTAGGTTTTCAGGAAACCACTTTCCTTGTCATTCTCTTGCGTACTGGCAAGCTGAACTTCTGTAAAATCCTGGGGTGCAATGAGCACAGCGCTAAAGAATTGGTTCTTGAAAGCAACCCAGTTAAGAGCCTCTTCGGGTTCTTTCTTATCATCGCTTGTCTCGCTAAGATTCTTTGTGCCTTTGCCTTTACGCTTATAGGTAAGACTGCTTCGTTGGTTTTCAAAACTATACCCTTTCTCCTGTTGCATGATGCGGTCAGTCCAACTGATATCCATTGTTTTCATGTTGGGAGCAAAGAATCCGCTCATACCTTTGGTCAGCAATTGCATATCAACCATGTAAGAGTTAGGCTGCAAGCGGTAACTAATGCTGAACAGTTTGCCGGCTTGTTCCGCAGTCATGGTTACGCTACTGTCAGTCTGCTCGGTAGGTGTAAAGAATAGTTCGCTGCTGATGATATTTTCTTGTTTGCCAGCCAGCGAGAAAGTCATTTGGGCATCCTTGCGGGTCATAAGCAACACATCACCATCATACCGACGGCTCTTGTAGCCTATTATCTCCGCATTCTGGATGGTTCCTCCTAGGGTGCTCAGGGTAACCTTAACTTTATTGTTTTGGAGTACAATCTCCTGCTCCTGTCCCTGACGTTGTGCGAAGAAGAGGCTGTTGCTGTCAGCAACCTGTTGTGTTTTCTCTTCTGCAATTTTCTGTTGCTCTTTTGCTGCTTTTTCTGCATTCAGTTTTTCTACAGCTGCAATGCTATCCTGTTGAGCCATTAGGCGACGTTCTTCCTCAGATGGCTGACTATACCAGCTGAAACCAATAACAACCAAAGCCATCAAGATGAAACCTGTAATAGTATTTTTATCCATATGTTATATTTGTTGAATTTCGTAAAATAAGTATTATTTGGCGTGCAAAAATACAAAAAAAAACCGAATCATTCTTTGTTTTGTCTCTAAAATAGCTATCTTTGCGTAAAATTAGAAAGAATGAGGTTATTAGCAATATTTTTCTTTGTTTTTAGTGTATTCTTGGGGATTGATGCTCAAGAAAGAACTGCAAAGAATGTTGAGATTAAGATAGATACATTTTCAGTTGTAAGCGGTTACTTACAGAAGCTGCAAAAGTTAGTGGAAAAACGCGACTCAGTAGGTCCGATTATCTCTTACCCTGCACCCAATGCATATTACTACCAGATTCTTTCAGCGCCCACTTTGTATTCTTCTCCTTTGCATCAGATGATGATAGGTGCAGATTCTACTTATACTGATAAGCAACTACAAACATTGTATTACATCAATAGCATGCTGGCAAGGCTTTATGCCAAGAATCCAGAACTAGTTCAACAGACAGAGGAAAGTGTCAGGAATCAAGGCCAGTTTAGAGATGATATCAACGAAAAAATCAACGTAAAGGAGAAACTATCGGAGAAGGTAGGTGAGGCCAATCTTTCCCCTACATTGGACGGAAATATTCAGGTAATAACACGTAGGCCCAATTTTTGGAAATTTAACGGTAATACGTCTTTACAGTTCTCTCAGAGTCATTTCTCAGAGAACTGGCATAAGGGGGGTGAAGATAATTTTACAGGCAACTATTATCTGACATTAAAAGCCAATTACAACAATCTACGTAAGATAGAATGGAATAACACCTTGGAGTTGCAAGTCGGCGCCCAAACAGCACCAAGTGATAGCAAGCGGTCATTCCGACCAACCGTAAACAAACTTAGGTATACAACCAACTTCGGTTATAAAGCATACAAAACGTTATATTACTCTTGTCAGGTTATTATGGAAACTCAGGTGCTTCCTAATTACTTTTCCAATACAGATAATCTTCATTCAAAGTTTTTCTCTCCTATGGATATGTCTGTGGGTCCTGGTATGAAATACAATTTCCAATGGGGTAAGAAAAAACGTTTTACTGGTGATTTAAATGTGGCCCCCTTGGCTTATCATCTTAAATATGTTGGTCGGGTCGAACTTGCTACATATCACGGAGTTGATGCAGGCAAACATGCCAAGCACACTTTTGGTCCTACTGCTACACTGAACACTACATACAAGATTTGTAATCAGATTTCGTGGTATAGCAGAGTGCTGTGGCAAAGTAACTATCATTATACTAAGATTGACTGGTATAACGAGATTAATTTTGTTGTTACCAAATTGATTTCTGCCAAGTTGATTCTCAACCCGATAATTGATGATAGTGCTCCTAGGTTCAGAAATGCAAAAGGTCAATACATTATGTTCAATGAGAATTTGAGTATAGGCCTGAATTACAACTTCTAACCCTCTTTTTATTGTTAAAGGAATGCAAATAAAATCTGCAGAGTTTTTGGTAAGTAGTGCGCGTGTTGACCAGTGTCCTAACAGCAGTTTACCAGAATATGCTTTCATCGGACGTAGTAACGTTGGTAAATCAAGTCTGATTAATATGCTTACGGGCAACGGTAAGTTGGCGAAGACATCTTCTACACCTGGTAAGACCATTCTAATAAACCATTTTATCATCAATGGGGAGTGGTATTTGGTGGATTTGCCTGGTTATGGTTATGCTAAGAGGAGCAAAAAGGATGCTGAAAAGTTTGAGCACATGATAAGCACCTACATATTAGACCGTGAGCAGATGACAAATTTGTTTCTTCTTATCGATGTGCGTCATGAACCACAGCAAATTGACATGGAGTTCATGGAATGGTTAGGCGAGAACAGTGTGCCGTTTAGTATTGTTTTTACCAAGGCTGATAAGGTGTCTAAGGCAAAGTTAAGGGGAAATGTAGAGCACTACCTCACTGGGCTTAGAAAGCAGTGGGAAGAGCTTCCGCCATATTTTATCACTAGCTCTGAAACAAAGATGGGACGTGAGGAAATCCTAAATTACATAGAGGAAATTAACAAAACGATGGCTAAGTAAAGACAGTTGAAATATATAAAAGAAATAGAGGGCGGCTTCACAGCTGCCCTCCATCTTTTAGGTATTAGTTTTGTTTAAGGTAAAAAGATTGTTTTCAGGATAACGATTGCAAATTTAGGCGATTTGATAACACCATGCAAGACTTTGTTACATGTTATATAACATATTTCTTGATTTTTTAACGTTTTTGGCCCCAAAATAGGGTTTTTCTGTGAAAATTAGCTAACTCTTGAGCTGGTTTTTGCAGAATTTTGCCCAATTTAAGTCCTTCTTTTGCTGCCGCTTCCTTTAATTCTTTTTCAAAATAAAAAGCAATGCTTCCTACGCAGTTAATTTCTATCTCAGGGTGACCGTAAGCCTCAACATTTCTGACAAAAAACTCTTGGAAAGCCCACACTATCATATCGTGGATTTCTGTTTCTTCTCTGTGCTCTGCTAGGAAGGGGACTAATGATGCCAGAAATCTGTTGGGCATAGGTTCTCTATATACCTTATTAATAATAATAGGGGGAGTGAGATGAAATCTTTCCAGAAACTGTTCCTGAAGTTTTTGACTGAAGATTTTTTTTAAAACATTGCTCACTAAGGTTTTTCCCAAGAAAGCACCGCTTCCTTCGTCGCCAAGGATAAAACCTAAAGGTGATGTGTTGCATGTTATTACCCTGCCATCATAAAGACAACTGTTAGACCCGGTTCCTAAGATACAAGCAATTCCTTTCTTGTTGCCGCAAAGTGCTCTAGCGGCTCCTAGCAAATCACTCTCAACTGCAATTTCTGCGTCAGGGCCAAATATGCCAGAAAGAACTTCTTCTACGTTCTTTTTGTATGGCTCGATGCATCCTGCACCATAGAAGTAAATTTTGCTGACTTGATATCCCTTTGGAATTTTGGGTGCTAAATGGTTCTTTATAATATCAAAAATAGCATCCCGGGAGTCTCTGACGGGGTTGATGCCCATTGTCTCGACTTCCAGGATGCTATTTCTTGCTATAGTAAGAATCCAGTCTGTTTTGGTCGAACCGCTATCTGCTATAAGGATGCAGTTTACCATAGGGACGGATTTTTACTGTTGAGCGGGTGTTTCTGCGGGTGTCTCTGCAGGAGTTTCTGCAGACGGCTGAACCATACCGGGAACATTATTAGGATTAGTTGCAGCCTGCTCAATAGCGTTTTGTTGAATAACAGACTCGTTAGTAGTACCATTATTCAAGAAGGCAACGCTGATAACGCTTAGTACAATCATTGCTGCTGCCAGCCCCCATGTTGCCTTTTCAATGAAATTTGTTGTTTTGGGAGCACCCAAAATTTGATTGTTGTTTGAATAGTCGGCTGCCAGGCCACCACCTTTAGACTCCTGAATCAGTACGATAAGGCACATCAGTATAGATGCCAAGACAACCAAAATTACGATTGAAGTGTACATGTTTTATTTGTTATTTGTTTTTGTTATTTATTATCAATTTCTCCAAAAATCGGATTTGGTCTGCAAAGTAACGATTTTTTTTCGGATATTTCAAGGATAATCGCCGGATAATTTTGATTGCATTCTCAAATTTACCTTGTTTTATATAAATTCCGGCTAAAGTTTCTGTCAAAATCTCATTTTCGTTTTCGTTTTCATTTTCATTTTGAGTTTCTGCAGGAACTTCATCAGAAGTGCTATTCCCTTTCAAAACAATTCTTGTAGGCTCTTGATTTAAGAAGTCTTCCACTACGCCGCCACCATTCATAGGCATGTCAGTCTGCTCTTCTTCTTGTGCTTCGTTCTGGAGCAGGAATCCAATGTAGTCTTGGGTGGCATCTATGGGATATCGGGTATTTTGCACCTGTTCCTTAGGCTGGCTCTCTAAAAAGTCGGAAATAAGCAGGTTTGTCCGCTGCGACTTGTCTGCTTCCGTATCATCTGTATTGAATTTCCTGCGTTCTTCGTTTCTCAGATAGTTTGGTTCTTCTGTCAAACGGAATATGGCTTGCCTGTCGGGTAATAATGGGGCATTGGTGCGAAGTTCTTCGTCGAATTGGGGTGAATGGTGCTTGTATAGTGCTTGCAGCAACAGTATGCGGGCAGGATGAAAATACGGATGTTCGTCTTTCATGTTCCTCAGCATGGATATGGTTTGCTGATCCATACTGTTTGGCCTTCTGATGAAATCTATCAAATGTCTTGGCATAGTGTTGTTCTTTGTTTCATGTTACCAGTTAGCTACTGTAGCATTGAATATCTGGTCTGTGATGTCCTTTGACATTTGTGTTACCAGTTCTTCCTGCACGGCCGTCAACTGTAGGTTGGCGTCATATTCCGTTGTGGCGGTAAACTGTCGCTCAAAATCCTCTTCATGTTTAGTGTTGTTTATGAAGCGTACGTTTACAGTCATTTTTAACTGTACTTGACTACTGTAGCCATCACTTGAGATACCTTTGTTGTATTGGTCAAATGCCGTAATTTCTCCTGCCAGTTGCAAATCACCGTTTCTCTTAATTTGGCGTAGCTTTGTCTGACGGGAATAGATGTCAGTCAGTTGGTTCTGAAAAATTGACTGCATAGGTGGCCATACATAGGCACTGCGGATAGGAAAGTTATCTATCTGAATGGTCTTCACAAACTGATAGTCAATATTTGAACCGTTAAATTTGTACTCAACTCTGCATGCATAGAATATAATGCACAAACAACTGATCACCAGAATACCTATCCATCTTTTATTCTTCAATTCCATAGGCTTTCAGTTTTCTGTAGAGTGTACGAACGCTTATGCCCAGTTCATCTGCAGCTTCTTTTCTTCGATAGTGATTACGCTGGAGCGATTTTATTATGTTGCGCTTCTCCATGTCGTTGATGTTCAACGTGTCGTCTTCCAACACTTCCTCCGCGGCTTGGAAGTCCATTTCCGTTGCTGGAATCTGTGTCTGTGGAATGGAAGGGGAAATGTTTGGTACATGGTGTGTATAATTCGTTGCCGGTGCAGTGGGGACTGTTGTTGCGGGTAGGTTGGAGGGTTCGCCGCTTTGCAGTTTTTGCTTCAGTTCCTCCACTTCGTTTCTTAGTTGCAGTACAGCATGTGCCAGCATCTTTATTTCTTTCTCATAGTCATGCTGCGATTCGGAGTTCCGATTGCCCGTTATTGTTATTCCCATTTCATTATCCGAATTGGGGACGATGCCGAATTTTGCCAATACCTCGGGTGTGATGCTGCGTTCTTCAGAAAGTACGCTCATCTGTTCCACCATATTTCTCAGCTGTCGAATGTTTCCTGGCCACTTATATGATTTTACCACGTCCTCGGCTTCTGGTGTCAGGCGGATGGGTTCTCCTGTCTGATATTTCTCAGCCATGTCGAGCGCAAATTTCTTGAAGATCAGCACAGCATCACCGTCTCGTTCTCTTAGTGGCGGCATGGTGATGTTCACGCGGCATAGTCGGTAGTATAGATCCTGCCTGAACTTGCCCTCTCTGATAGCATTAGGAATGTTTATGTTGGTGGCGGCTATGATACGTGCTGTTGTCTTGCGTATGGAGTTGCTTCCAACCCTTATGTATTCGCCCGTCTCCAATACACGCAGTAGTCGGGCTTGTGTGCTTAGGGGCAGTTCACCGATTTCGTCCAGGAAAAGTGTTCCGCCATCGGCAGCGCCAAAGTAACCCTCATGTTCGCTGATGGCATTTGTGAAAGCGCCCTTTTCGTGTCCGAAGAGTTCGCTGTCTATGGTACCTTCGGGGATAGAGCCACAGTTGATGGCCAGATACTTTTTATTTTTGCACGGACTGAAATCGTGAATAATGCGGGGGATGATTTCCTTTCCCACACCGTTCTCGCCCTCAATGAGTACAGAAAGGTCCGTTGGGGCAACCTGTATGGCTGTCCTCAAGGCTGTGTTCAGCGCCTCGTCTTTTCCAACAATATTGTATTGGAGCTTCAGTTTCTGTAAGTCAATATTCAGCTTCTTCATAACAGAATACTCTACTATTCAACCTGATTATTGCTATTTCTGTCTTCTCGTTTGTCATGGAAGAGTTTAGGAAGGGGGTTCTCTCGTTCCGCATCGTAGGCCTCACGGTTCCTATATACATCAGTTGCAATGTATGTGGCGTGGTTCAGGCTGATTGTGTCAGATCTGAAGGGTGAGGTAATTATAAGGTCAGAGCCTGCATAAAAGCGTACGCTGTATTCATACACAAGGGCTTTAAAGGCTTCTGTGGCTTTTTCTTTGTTACTAGTGATAATACCGTCATAGAACATGTATTTCTCCTGCTCAAAAAAATCCTTTATGTCGTAGGGACCATATACATGCATGTGCTTTTCATCCAAAGATTCTTCGCTTGAGGGTTCTTGCGGTACCTCGTTACTGATGATGGCAATGCGTGGATGTTGGCAGTCAAAGTCACGCTCCAAGGTCTGGCGGAGTGCTTCTATTGTGTTTTTGTCCACTTTGTTTACCAATGCCAAGCGTACATCTTCATTGATGAGTATCTCCGTTGTGCCTGCAGGGCAGGGAAATGGGGTTCCTTTTGGGGTTATCACCAGTGCATCAATGTTGCTTTCCTGAATATCTTCCAACGCTTTCTGCTCACTTTCCTCACATTGTAGCAGAGACAGACGTCCGTCTTGTACTTCATCTGTGTTGTTTATGGTGATGAAGTTTGTTGTCAGGTTCAAGACTCTGCGCTGCTGTATCGCTGTTTCCTTGTCGCCGTATATGATTGGGTGGCACAACTCCAGCGATACAGGCTCTTCAAAGGCTGTAAGAATGAGATTGTATCCTGTTCTGTCAGGGTTGCCTTGCGTGATTCCTATCTTAATTTTTTCCATAATCTTATTTCGTGCTCTTTTCTTCTTCCTCAATGCCGATTTCTATCGGAGAATTCTGTTCCTGAGGCAATTGTAATGTATAGAGTGATGCCTCAAGACGTCTTACGAGGTCGCGTTTCTTTTTCTCGGGTGCATATACAAAGGCTTCTGCCACAATTACACGGTTGGTTTCTGTGTCTACTCTACTATGGCTGACAAAAGGCCCTCCCATGCAGTCGTTTTTCATGAACCACAGGCCTCGAGCCTCCATGGCAAATGCGTTGTGAACCACAATGGGTTTGACCAGGGTACACAGCGTATCGGTCTGCATATACATACCTTCTTTCTCACCAGGCAGGTTTTTCTCCATTATCGAGTCACGCTTGTGCATCATGTATTCTTTGTTGAAGGTCTCTGGCCCTTCGTATTCATAACTGTATATGCAGATGTTCTCCAGACCTGATGGTGTGTTGTTGCTGGTCCAGAAGAAATGCTCACCTTTCTTATAACTCTTTAGTTCATCAGGAGCATAGATGTGACACGAGAAAATGAGCCAGGCAAGGTCATCTGTGGCTTTTGAGAATTTCTTCTCAAGTCTCTTAATCAGACGGTTCATCTCTGTGCGTGTCAAAAAATCCACCACTTCTTGCCTGTGCTGTTGACAGAACTCTTTCAAGCTCTCCTGACTGGGTGTATTAATGGTCAGCACAATCTGTTCTGTGGCATATTTGTCGCGAGCAAAGCGCATACGTGTCTGGCTATATTGAGTCTTGTCAATGTTTACCAGTATGATGTTGCGGAAGAGTTGCATCAACTGGTCGTAGTGCTTGGGGTCTGTGTGTGAAATATGGAACGACCGTTCACTTTGGGGCAGACAAGGAACGTCAGTGTCCAGAATGTCAAACAGGGCTCTTCCTGCCGGTGCTTCCCATATTTCATCTTCCAGTACCACCAGTACCTCATAGGGTCTTCCGCTGGCTACGGGTAACACCATATTCTTGGTACAGCTGGCAAGTGTGCAGCATGCCAGTATCATCAATAGGTAAAACTTATATTTCTTCATGCTTCTGTTGTTTTCTTGTTATGGAGCAGTCCGCATGCTGCAAAAATATCTTGCCCTCTGCTGGCGCGAATGGTTGTCGTCACACCATGTTGGGTCAGGTAGTCTCGTAGCCATACCATCGTGCTTTCTGATGCTTCTTTGTATGGCGTGTCGGGAATCTGATGGAATTTTATCAGGTTTACACGGCATTCAAGTGGTCCCAGCAGTTTTGCCAGTTCTTTTGCATGGCGGGGCGAATCGTTCAGTCCGCCAAAGACGATGTACTCAAAGCTTAGTCGGCGTTGATGCGTCCAGTCGTATTGTTTTAGCACGGCCAGAAACTCGTTTAGGCTGTATGCTTTCTCTGCAGGCATCATCTGAAGTCGTTCCTCGGGGAATGGGTTATGCAGGCTGATGGCCAGATGGCAATCACTTTCCTTTAGGAAACGAAGCAATCCTTTGCGCACTCCCACAGTTGAAACGGTGATGCGTTTAGGACTCCAGGCATAGCCGTAATCTGCAGTCAGCAGTTGGGTGGCACGCAGTACTGCATCAAGATTATCCAAAGGTTCGCCCTGCCCCATAAAGACAACATTGGTTAGCGTGTCCCGTTCCGGCAGGGAATGGATTTGATTCAAGATGTCCGTAACCGAAAGGTTCCCTTGGAATCCTTGTCTGCCTGTCATGCAGAAGTGGCATCCCATCCTGCATCCGGCTTGGCTGCTTACGCATAGGGTGGCTCTGTCGCTGTCTGGAATGTAGACCGATTCCACCAACTGGCCTTCGCGGGTGGGGAAGAGGTATTTCTTTGTTCCGTCTGTGCTGCATTGGCAGTCGGTGGGTGCTGCACATCCTATGATGTAGTGTTCTTTCAGGGCCTCCCGATTTTTGAGCGAGATGTTTGTCATTTCGTCAATGGAGCCTGCATGCTGCACATAAAGCCATCGTGCCACTTGTTTAGCGGCAAAAGCAGGTAGCCCTGTTTCTGTAACAGCGGCTTTCAGTTCGTCAAGGTTCATACCTAAAAGACTTTTCTTCTCCATGTGCTAACATTACGCAGTGCAAATATACATTATTTATATGAGAAAATGATATTCAAGCATGTAGAAAGTTGCAATTTAAGCATTATTTACATTCATTGTGCTTATTATCACGAAAAAATTTTATATCTTTGCTCACAAATCAAACCCAAAATAATAATATGATGAACCTTAAACAAATTTTTTCACTGACATTTGCAGCTTTTGCTGTCAGTGTTTCTTTATGGGCACAAAGTCTGAGCCCAAGTACCAAGTATCATTTCCAACAGGGAACCATAATCATCGACACTCCCCAACGTCCTGCAGGTCAGCAGCATGTGTTGGGACTTACAGCTCCTAAACTGTCTACCGTTCGTGTGGCATTTGTGGGATTGGGTATGCGTGGTCCTGGTGCTGTGGAGCGTTTTACACATATCCCTGGTGTTCAGATTGTAGCACTTTGCGATTTCGTAGAAGCTCGTGCCGAGAAGTGCCAGAATTACTTGCGTAAGGCAGGTCTTCCCCCAGCAGCTATCTATAGTGGCGAGAAGGGATACGAGGAGATTTGTAAACGTTCAGATGTCGATCTTGTTTACATCGCTACCGACTGGGACCATCACTTCCCCGTTGCCAAGTGTGCCATGCAGAATGGCAAACATGCGGCTATTGAGGTGCCCTGTGCTATGAACCTCGAACAGTGCTGGGAGCTTATCAACCTTTCAGAGCAGACACGTAAGCATTGTATGATTCTCGAGAACTGTTGCTACGATTGGTATGAGATGAATGCCCTGAATATGGCACAACATGGTGTTTTTGGTGAGATTGTAAGTGCCGAAGGTGCCTACATCCATAACCTTGATCCTTTCTGGGATGCATATTGGAAAAATCCTGACGGTTCAGATCCCTACAAGTTGGGCTGGCGTATGAAGTACAACATGGAGAACCGTGGCGACCTTTACGCAACGCACGGCCTTGGTCCGGTAGCTCAGGCATTGGATATTCATCGTGGCGACCGTTTCAAGACACTTGTGGCTATGGACACCAAGAGTGCACATGGTAAGGAGTATGTTAAGGCTAAGACTGGCAAGGAGCCTGCTAACTTCCGCAACGGTGATCAGACTACAACGATGATGCGTACCGAGAATGGAAAGATGGTGATGATTCAGCACAATGTAATGACCTATCAGCCATACAACCGTTTGTACAAACTCATTGGTGTAAAGGGTTATGCAACCAAGTACCCCGAAGCACACTTCGCTCTTGATGGCGGCGCAGTTAAGGAGTCTGGTATTCCTCAGGTAGATAAGCTTGATACTCATGCATTTATGAGTCCTGAGCAGCAAAAGGCTTTGGTCGATAAGTACCAGCATCCCATCCTTAAGAAATATGGCGAGATGGCTAAGCAGGTAGGTGGTCACGGGGGTATGGATTTCATTATGGATGCCCGTATGGTATATTGCCTGCAGAATGGTCTTCCTTTGGATATGGATGTTTATGACCTTGCAGAGTGGTGCTGTCTGGCAGAGTTGGGTTCCATCAGTATGGATAATAACTGTGCAGCTGTCGAGTTCCCCGATTTCACACGTGGATATTGGAATGTAGCCAATGGCTACCGTCATGCTTATGCTTCTGCTGCCGATGAGGCTGCAGCTGAGGAACTGGCCAAGGCTAGTACAGAGAATCAGAAGGAGCTTGCTGCCAAGAAAAAACTGTGGGAGAAATACGACAAGGAGAAAGAGAAAGCTAAGGCTAAGGCCAAGAAATAATTTTACATCTTAATACCTTTTACATTTAACCCCTCCCTTCGTGGGAGGGGCTTTTCTATGGAAGAGAAAGCTGATTTACGCAACTATATCCGCGAACAGAAAAGTTTGCATAGTTCAGAACAATTGGCGGCTATGTCAGAAGCCGTTGTTGGCAGTATTATTCATGGTGGTCAGTGGAGTGTGGCCAATACCATACTGCTTTATTATCCTTTGTCAGACGAGGTGGATGTACGTCCGCTTATTCAGATGGCGCATCAAGCAGGGCGTACGGTACTATTGCCTGTCGTGGTGGGCGAAGAACTGGAACTACGCCTTTATCAGGGCGAAGAGTCCTTGCGCATGGGCGCGTATAACATTATGGAACCTATAGGGCCGCTTTTTCCCCCAGAGCAGTATGGAGAGATTGATATTGCCCTTGTCCCAGGTATGGCATTCGATGCAAGCGGTCATCGCTTGGGTAGGGGAAAGGGGTACTACGATCGTTTGCTACCCCTCTTAACCTCGGCTTATAAGATAGGTGTCTGCTATCCTTTCCAGTTCGTGACAGATGTACCGTCCGAAGAGCATGATGTACCTATTAACGAGGTGGTTTGTGGTTGAAAACACTTGATTTGTATCATCTTTTCTTGCACATTTTGTGTTTTTGTGTGCATTTTCTCTATAAAAATTTGCACACTTCATTTTCTCGTGTTACCTTTGCACCCGAAATTTAAGTTAAACCAAAGGTAAAAAGAATGAAGAAGTTACTTATTTCAACATTTTCAGTGTGCCTTTCTGCCTCTGTTTTGGCAGGTGGACTGAACACAAACTCCAATCAAAACGCTTCTTTTGAGCGCCAAATGTCTCAGAATGGTATTATCGACATTGCCGGTATGTATGCCAACCCTGCTGGAACAGCTTTCCTAGCTAACGGTTGGCATTTACAGTATACCCACATGAGTGTATGGCAGCAGCGCAATATCACCACATCTTTCCCTCTGTTCAATCTCAACGGTGCTGATCCTCAGACCACTCACAGGTACAAAGGTACGGCCAAGGTACCTATTGTGCCCTCTTTGTCTGCGTCTTACAACCACAACAAGTGGAGTGTGAACGCTCACATTGCTATCGGTGGTGGTGGTGGTAAGTGCTCTTTCCCCAATGGTCTTGGTAGTTTCGAGGCTTTGGTAGGTAGCACCATCGCTCAGAGTATCATCACCAATATTGCCGGACAGTATGCTCAGCAGGCTATCCCTGCATATATAGCTCAGGGAATGAGCTTGGAGCAGGCTCAGGCTGCTGTTGCAGGTCCTGCTGCACTGTATGGTATGAATGCCTTCAATACCAATCCCGGTCAGTATCTGAAATATTACACCTTGGATTCTAATATGGAGGGTCATTCTTATATAATTGGTGCTCAATTTGGTGCCACTTACAAGATTCTTCCCAACCTCTCTGTTTTTGGTGGTTTGCGCGTAGTTTACGGTACTAATGGCTATGACGGCTATATCCGTGACGTCAGCTATGAGACAGCTGGTGGTTCTGGCACAGCTCCCGAGATAACTATTGATTGCACCCAGAAGGCTTGGGGCGTAACTCCTATTGTTGGTATCGACTGGAAGGTGAACGAATATTTGAATTTGGCTGCCAAGTACGAGGCTCCCACCAAGATGGTTTACAAGAACTCCAGTACACTTAGTCCTTATGCTCAGGCTCAGGAAAACGTTGTTATCAAGAAGTTCCGCGATGGTTATAAGGTTCGTGAGGACATCCCTGGTATCTTAGCAATGGGTGCTATGGTGTCTCCCTGCAAGAACCTGCGTCTGATGGCAGGTTGGAACTATTATTTCGACAAGGCCGTTCGTAAGGGTGTTAAGGATGGTGACGGTAATGAGATTATTCCAACATACAAGGCTGGTGACAGCGAAATCGACAACAACACATGGGAAATCAATACTGGTGTCGAGTACGACATCTGCAAATACCTTACCATTTCAGGCTCTTGGCAGCGCACTTCTTATGGAATTTCCGATTCTGGTATGTCCGACCTCAGTTTCAACAACACCAACAACATGATAGCCTTCGGTGTTCGTGTTAAGCCTCTGAAAGGTCTAAGCTTCGACCTCGGTTACATGCACACCATCTATCAGGACCGCACCGTCGTTACTCCCACAGTATTGGGTAACAAGACAGATCTTTACAGCCGTAAGAACGATGTGTTAGGTATTGGTATTAATTACGAATTTTAATTCACTTGATATTAGTCACTCAGACTAAGCTAAACTGAATTAGATGGCCCCGTTGCACATCGTGTAGCGGGGCTTATTCTTTACCATAGTCTGGACAAAAACGACAACATGAAGAGACTATTTATTTTAATCTGTACTGCCTGTTGGCTGACAGTTTGTGCTCAAGGGAGCGAATCCCCAACCTACGAGATGTACTACACGGTGACACCCGACACGGCGAACCACTATCTGGACGTA
>JAFXTC010000007.1 GCA_017525235.1 Bacteroidaceae bacterium
GGTAATATCAGTAAGGTAGAGGATATCGAGGATTATCGCATGCTCTTCTGGTTGCGCGACATCGAGACCGGCAATGCCGATGATATCTGGAACTTCTCCGACGTAGCTAAGAATGCAGCTCCTTGCATCGAGCAGTATGTAAAGAATGGTGGCAACCTGTTGCTCTGGCAGCATGCCGTGCCTTACATCGGCACAATCAACCGTATGGCCACATCCACCCTTCGTGGTGTAAGCAATGCCTTCGGTTGCGGTTACGGTGGTTGGAATCCCGACGTTTGGAAGATGGGTGTATGTCTTAACACGGGCTCTTTCTCAAAGGATCTCAGCACACATGCGATCTATGCAGGCATCCCAACTGAGAAGCTGAACGACAATTGCTTCAAAGCCATCGCCTTTAAGGGTGCAGGATTTACCGAGGATCACAACTGTCTGTTCTTCGACATTCCAACGAAACTCACAGGCTTGGACAATACCTCTGAGGAGTGCTATAACGTTCTGACCGAAGAATATGGAATCTATCCGCTCGGCACATGGGACAGCCAGGTTAACTGGGTATCACAGCTGAACGTTTGGGAGGCCAAGGGTGCTCCAAAGGCTCCCGAAGGATTCCAGAAGGGTGCAGGTACCGTGCTCTGCATCGGTAATGGTGGTTGCGAGTTCTCAATGAAGAACGAAGATGGCACACCCGATAAGAGTGCTAAGCCCAAGAACAACTCTTGCCAGGATAACATCCTGAAACTTGCTAAGAACAGCGTCGATTATCTGATGTCAATTTAAGATTTAGGTTTTAATCGATAAAAGTTAGTTGAAGTAAATCAGCGCGGCCCGTGATGAGTCGCGCTGAATTGTTTTATCCAAAAATAGATGATTATCGATATAATTTCTTATCTTTGCGCCATGAAAATAAAAAACGGTATGAACAAGTACATTATTAGGGGCGCGGTGTTTGCCTGAACACCCAGTCGGCAGGTATGATGGGAGAGTGGATGAAGAAACCCATCTCGGCGGGCAGCCTGTTCTTCAGCGACTTCAAGACCGTAGAGCAGACGCTCTATCCCGTCTATGGCACGATAGGCATTTTCTACAGACTGAAATAGACTCAAAGAAAAGAAACGAGTAAGAAGACTAGCAATTTTCGTTCATTGCATGCATTTTTGTTGCAATGAACGATTTTTGTTAGTCTTTGAAACATTATTTATCGACGGAAGTGCAGAAACAATGTACCTTTGCATCAGAAAATAAAGGTTCATACTGGTTGTTATAGTTAATTGTTAGTTAGGTTTTTAGTTAGTAATTGAGTAGATTTAGGTTAATTTGGTAAAAAACGCGGCTCGTGAGAGTCGTGTTTTTGCATTTTTACTTGTATGTTTCTGTTATTTTTCCTATCTTTGCAGGCAAAAAGGATATTAAAAACAGCATATATGAATCAGAAATGGCTTTTTGGTAGAGGCTTTTACACCTTATTATATATAGTAGGGGTTATGATGGTTTTGGCTGCTTGCTCTGAAGAGAAGATTTATAAGATAGGTGTGTCTCAGTGCAGCCCTGGCCAATGGCGCGAAAAAGTAAACAGCGAGATGTTGGCTGCTCAGCATCTGTATGAACAAAACGCCAAGATAATAATAGCTTGTGCATACGATGATACCGAACGGCAAATGAAGCAAATAGACAGTCTGGTGAATAGCGGCATCGACCTGCTGGTAGTAGCACCCAATGAGGCTGCACCTATCGCAGAAGCCATCTCGCGTGTGAGAAAGCAGGGTATACCCGTGATATGCTTCGACCGTAAGGTGGAAGGCAGCAACTATACAGCCTTCATTGGAGGCAGTAATGTAGAGGCCGGGCATGCGGTAGGCGTTAATGCCGTCGATGTAGCCAAAGGCATGGTTGCGCAAGGACACAGACCGCTGGTGCTGGAGATTACGGCTACGATGAGCAGTTCTCCGGCAAAAGAGCGCCATGAGGGTTTCTCGCAAGCCATGAAGGGGCACGACGAACTGGACTATGTATGGCGGACGAGCGACTGGAGTTCGGAAGGTGCCTATCATATTGCGAAGGAGCAGATAGCGACAGGACGTCTGCCCGACATTGTGTTCTGCCACAACGACGGCATGGCTACAGGCGTTTATAAGGCGGTTGTGGAGACTCATACGGAGGGACAGGTCAGGATTATGGGCATAGATGGTATGCCGGGCGAAGGACTTGAATATGTGGAGTTCGGTCATCAGATAGCCAGCTATGTCTATCCTACGGGAGGTGCTGAGATCGTAAAGCTGGCTTTGGACATACTGACCGGGAAACCTTATAAACAGGAAAATACACTGCAGGGCATATTGGTGGTGCGCGAGAATGTATGGCCTATTTCTACCACAACTAAAGAGCTGATGAAGCAGCATAGAGACTTGATAACCGTACAGGACAAGCTGGAGGACTCGTTGGTGCTCTATAACACGCAGCACAAAATACTTATTGCCAGTATCGTTACTATCGTTATACTGGCTTTGGCCATTGTCATGATGCTGTTTGCCTATTGGACGAGAAAAAGGGCTATCCGTCAGCGGCAGGCACTGAACGAGGAGCAGACCCTGTTTTATACTGATGCCAGCAGTCGTAAGTTGCAGGAGATCTTTGTGAAGCCTGTTGATGACCTGCCCCCACCAAAGACTCAAGATATGCTTTTTGCAGAACAATTGAATGAAGCCATCCACAAAAACATGTCGAACCCTAACCTGAAGATGGATGATCTAGGCGAGGAAATGGGGCTGAGCAGAGTGCAACTATATAGAAAGGTGAAGGCTATTACTGGTTTAACCCCCGTAGAGCTGTTACGGCAGATGCGCCTACAGCAAGCCTACGCTTTGCTAACTTCGACCACCAAAACAGTAGGTGAAATAGCCTACGAAGTGGGCTTCGGAACACCTGGATATTTCTCTTCTTGTTTCAAAAAACAGTTCGGAAAGTATCCTACAGACTTAAGGGCAGAGTAATATCTGCCCTTTTTTGGCTATCTTGTAGTTTACAAATATGACTTAATAGTCAACAATTGTTTCATGTAACATTTTTGCTTGTCAACGAACGAATTTTTTAAGTAAACTAGCTTATATGTTAGTATTTTTGCGGTAAAAATTTAAAATTCAAATGAGTACTAACAAATTTAAAAAGTCAACAATGGAACAACTAAAGAAACTGTTTCTGAGTCTTACGCTCCTGCTGATGAGTACTATAATGTACGCGCAAACGGAGGTTAGTGGTACAGTGGTCGACGCTCATGGCGAGACGGTCATTGGTGCCACAGTGATGGAGAAGGGTACGACGAACGGTACAATTACCGACTTCGACGGAAACTTCACGATGAAGGTAAACGAGGGTGCTATCCTCGTCATCTCGTACATTGGTTATCAGACACTGGAAGTACCTGCAAAGCAAGGTATGAAGGTGACACTGAAAGATGATGCCGAGGTATTGCAAGAGGTTGTGGTAACTGGTTATACCACCCAGCGCAAAGCCGACTTGACAGGCGCTATCTCGACGGTAAGTGTCGATGAAATGGCCAAGCAAAACGAGAATAA
>JAFXTC010000028.1 GCA_017525235.1 Bacteroidaceae bacterium
ATTGAAAATTGAAAATTGGAAGTTATTTCGTAACTTTGCGCCCGAATATGAGAACATTTAATGAATTAGGGCTTTGCACAGAACTTTTGCAAGCCATTGAGGAGCAAGGATACGAGCATCCCATGCCAGTTCAGGAAGCCGTCATTCCTTTCTTGTTAAACAAAGAGGAAAGCGCCGATTTAGTCGCCCTTGCCCAGACAGGAACAGGAAAGACGGCAGCATACGGTTTGCCTATTCTGGAATTGATTAAATCCTTTTCTAAGAGCGAAAAGATATTACCAACGGTTGTTATCCTATCGCCCACCCGTGAACTGTGCATACAGATTTCCGATGATATGGAGGGTTTTAGCAAATATTTGCCAAACCTTACTATCTTGCCTGTATATGGTGGAGCCAACATTGAACCACAGATTCGTGCCCTGAAAGCAGGAGTAGATATCATTGTCGCCACTCCTGGCAGATTAGTGGATTTGATGAAGCGAGGCGCTGCCAACCTTTCTCAGATCAGGTATGTGGTTTTGGACGAGGCTGACGAGATGCTTTCTATGGGCTTCCAGGAAGAGGTGAATGCCATTCTTGAAGGGGTTCCACAAGACCATCGCACCCTTCTCTTCAGTGCAACCATGAGCCAGGAGATTGAGCGTATTGCCCAAAACTACCTGAAGGAAAAGCGAGAGATTCAGGTGGGAAGCCGTAACGAGGGAGCTGAGCACGTCAACCACATCTACTATATGGTGCATGCCAAGGATAAGTACTTGGCCTTGAAACGTTTGGTGGACTTCTATCCGCGCATCTATGCCATCATCTTCTGCCGCACCAGAATGGAAACGCAGGAGGTGGCAGACAACCTTATTCGTGACGGCTATAATGCCGATGCTTTACATGGCGACCTCTCCCAGCAGCAGCGCGACCTGACTATGCAGAAGTTCCGTAAGCATAGGACACAACTTCTTGTGGCCACGGATGTGGCAGCCAGAGGATTGGATGTTGATGACCTTACACATGTTATCAACTATGGTATGCCTGATGATGTGGAGAACTATACCCATCGAAGCGGACGAACGGGACGAGCTGGAAAGAAGGGCACGAGTCTTTGTATCATCAACCTGAGGGAAAAGAGCCGTATTCGCTTGGTGGAGAAAGCCATACAGAAGCAGTTCGAGAAAGGGACTTTACCTGAACCCAGAGAGATTTGCAACAAGCAGCTTTATCATGTGATAGACGATATTGAGCGTGTGGAGGTTGATGAAGAGGAGATAGCTCCCTTTATGGACGAAGTGCAGAAGCGTTGGGCCTGGCTGGACAAAGAGGATCTTATAAAGCGTGTGCTGAGTCGTGAATTTGGTCGTTTCTTGCAATATTACGCCAATGCTCCCGAAATAGAGGAGGCCCCCTCTCAGCCTTCCCAAGGGGAGGGGAAAGGCTCTCGCCGTAAAGGTAGTCATACACCAGAGGAGGGTTATACGCGTCTTTTCCTGAATGTGGGTAAAATAGATAAAATGTACGCGCGTGAGATAATGGGCTTGATAAACAACAATGTTAAAGGCGACAAGGTGGAGATTGGCCGTATCGACCTTATGAAGAGCTTTGCCTTTGTTGAGGTCCGTGATGCAGATGCCGACCGTGTTATCAAGGCCATGAAACATGGTGTGACCATTAAAGGTCGTAGTGTGGTAGTAGACCGTAGTGAGCCTGCGGGTAGAGGAAAAGCCTCCCCCAGCCCCTCCAAGGGAGGGGAGAAGAAAGGGAAGAGAGGGAAAGCTCCCAAATCCTCTCGCGAAGAACGGGGATATGCCGCACCTCGTGGCAAGAAGTTCGAGAAAGCCGATTGGATGCAGTTCTTGCACCCAGAAGAGGGATGGGCAAGACGTAGACCGAAGAAGAAATAGACTTTAGGCTCTAGACGTTAGACTTTAGTACATCATATATTATGAAAAAGATTATTATTACAGTATTGGTTTCTGCTTTTGCTTTTGTTGAAAAGGCGAAAGCAGATGAAGGCATGTGGATGCTTAACAACATAGACGCTAAGACGGCGCAGGTGATGAAAGAGCTGGGACTGCAGCTCACTCCTCAGGAACTCTATAATCCTGATGGGGTAAGCCTAAAGGACGCTGTAGTCGACTTTGGCGACTTCTGCTCTGGCGTTGTGGTAAGTCCCAACGGACTGGTATTCACCAACCACCATTGTGGCTATAGCTCCATCCAGAAACTTTCAACCCCAGGGGATGACATCCTCAGGAACGGCTTTGTGGCCCGTTCCTATAAGCAGGAACGACCCGTAGAGGGACTCTTTGTCCGCTTCCTCCAGCGCACAGAGGACTGTAGCCCTCGTGTTTTGGCTGCTTTGGACAGTATCTATCTTGCCAATCCCGATGTGGAAAAGCGCATTTTACGAAAAGACCATATTGACAGCATCTGCAATGCTGTAGAGAAAGAATATGAGCAAGCTAATCCGGGTCTTGACTGCCAGTTGAAAGCCTTCTATGGGGGCAATGCTTTCTACGTAAGTATATATAAGGTATATAGGGACATCCGACTGGTCTTCACAGGAACCGAGACGATGGGTAAGTTTGGTGGTGATACAGACAACTGGATGTGGCCTCGTCAGACGTGCGACTTTAGCGTCTTCCGTATCTATGCCGACAAGAATGGCGAGCCTGCTGATTACAGTCCCAAGAACAAACCGTTGCACTCTAAACGCTATGCCAAGGTGAGTCTCGACGGCTACCAGCCTGGTGACTATTGCATGACGGTAGGTTATCCTGGCAGTACCAGCCGTTATCTCAGCTCATGGGGAATAGATGAGCGTGTGAATGCCCGCAATGTAAGTGTTATTCAGGTGCGAGGCAAGAAGCAAGAGGTATGGAAGAAGTTCATGGATGCTGACCGTGCCGTTGCCATCAAGTACTCCAGCAAATGGGCTGGCAGTAGCAACTATTGGAAGAACTCCATAGGTATGAACAAGGCTATTGCCGACCTTGGCGTCATAGCCCAAAAACAGAAGTTGGAGCAGCAGGTAAAAGACTGGTATTCTGGACGGGAAGACTTGAAAGAACGCTTTGGCGAGATGTTTGAACATCTCGAAAAGGCCTACACAGAGCGCCGCAACGATGTCTATGCCCAGGGTTTCTTTAGCGAAACATTCAATAGGGGTATAGAGATGCTGCGTGTTGCCAGCCAGCTCAACCGTATGCCGCAGGATGTTGATTCTGCACAGGTTGTTTCCACCAGAGAGAACTTGCAGCGCTTCTTCAAGGATTATGACGCTGCCCTTGATGAGGCCACCGCTGCTGTTCTCTTGCAGAACTATCGCGAGCAGGTAACGGATAAGAAGTACTGGCCAAAGTTCTACCACGATATAGACTCTCTCTATAACGGCGATTGTGCAGCCTACGCACACGACCTCTTCAGTAAGACTATCTGCAAGGACATCTCCTGTCTTGACAAGCTCCTGGCAGACAGTACACTGCGCGAGACTGACCCTGCCCTTTGCTGTGCTGAGGAGGTGACAGGCTTTACCCAGTTCCTCAGCGGCAATGCCGATGTAAACAGCCTTGTCCGTTACAATGAGCTTTTGCTTACTCAGGCATTGCTCGAGATGGATCAGGAGACGCCTCATTACAGCGATGCCAACTTTACTATGCGTCTTTCTTACGGATTCATTCAGGACTACACGGCACAGGGACAGCATTTCCAGTACTATACCAATGCCCAGAGCCTTTTGGACAAGGCTGCCAAGCAGGCAGAGATTGAGGATTATGAACTGGAGGCTGATATTGTGAACCTGATGCGGCGAGGCGATTGGGGTCGTTATGCCGACAAGAACACGGGCGACATGCACCTATGCTTTATCTCTAACAACGATATCACAGGCGGCAACTCCGGCAGTCCTATGTTCAATGGTAAGGGTGAGCTTATTGGTTTGGCCTTCGACGGTAACTGGGAGGCTATGTCGGGCGATATCAGTTTCAATAGCTCCTTGCAGCGTTGCATCGGTGTGGATATCCGCTTTGTCCTTTTCCTGATAGATAAGTGGGGAAAAGCCAGAAGGCTTATCAAAGAGATTGACGCATGATACCACCAAACTTGGCTTTGTGAGAGGAAAAAGGTGGGGAAATACGGCGTTTTGTGTTAAATAATGTCAACAACAAGAAATTATTGTTACTTTTTTGCAAGATTGTATCTGCGGAAAGACTATCTTTGCAAAATAGAATGTACTTAAACCGAACTAATACGCAACTAACAATAGTTAACAGAAGCGATACTAGACACAATTATAATACAAAGTAATACAAACCTTAAAACTTTTTTTTAGCAATGAGAAAACGTTACTTATTTTTATGGATGTTGTTGTTTCCATTAGCAACAATGTTTATGTCGGGCGGTGCGTATGCACAGGAACAGCCGACCGATGCAGAGTATGAAGCCGCGCTTGCTGCCATCAGGGCTGGTGGTCAATATTACATCACGACGGAAATCGATGGCGTCAAGTATTACATGGGTGATGACGGCTTCATCACAGATTGGGAGGATGATCGTAGGTTGTTTACCTTTATAGAAAACACTGCTGGTGGTTTTAAGCCGACAGGTTTTAAGCTACATGGTAGTACTTATTTCAGCAATCCTGCTAGTAGCAGTTACACTGACGACATTATCACTGACGACCACATTAACCAAAATGGCGACGGACGTGATACTTGGGAGGTTCAGGTATTCTTCCTCAATGCAGACGGGAAGTTTGCCATTCGTGCTACCAATTGTACTCCGGCAACAAGTGGTTGGAGCCATGTAGGTAGTGCATTCTGGACGGTCAATATTAGTGAGGAAACAGGGGCTACCGCTGGATATAGTTATGATCCCCAGTACATTTGGGAGCTGGAAGTACCCTCGTATTATTCTCAAGTCTTTAACATTCTTAACGGCATCATTACAACCTATGATGAGCAACTATGGGAAGACGAAGACAATCCTTCATGTGTGACTCTTGGTGATGGCTTTGGTCAGTGTACAGATGTTGAAACCTGGCATAAATTCTTTAACATGCTGCAAGAGATTTATGCTCTTACCGAGAATTTTGATACGGAGGGTGGCTGTGAATGGACAGGAGATCCAGCAGAATGTCCTTCTCTAGAGCAGGCTGACAAAATGAAGGCCGATGTCGATTCTATGTGGCAGCAGATTCTCGACAGCGAGATTCCTTATACAATGGCGGACGGTTACTACCGTATCTTTACTGTTGAGCGCTACGTATCTAAATACGATGAGAGCGGCTATGTTGATAAGGCTATTGCAGCCTCATACGATAAGGATCATGAGAACAAGGGTGTATATGGTACAGTAAGAAGAGATCTCGCTAACTACGTTTGGAAGCTCTCCAAGAGCGAAAGCGGTGACAGCATTTTCATCCAGAATGTTGGTATGGGTACTTACATCAGCAAGTCTTCTTTAGCAGAGAATCATATCGTCATGACCAAAGATGTGAACGATGCTACCCACCTTATGTTTGATTATGCAGGCGAGGAATTTGTTCAATTTGCTAATAAGGACGGCGAGGTAGAAGAAGATATAAGAGATGTCTTTGCTATCCGTCTTGCCAGTGAATCAAGAGGTGGTTCTTATGTTCATCAGCAGAATCACGGCACTCCTGTCTCGGATAGCAATTCTCCTCAAGGTTATTATCAGACCGACTCTGGTATTGACCAGGAGTTGCAGTTCTGGGTGAGAACCTATCCCGCTGAAAGTGGCTTAACAACCGACAAGTGGACCAGTGAGTGGTATCTTGAGCCCGTATCTGAGGAAGAGGTTGAAAAGCTCGTTGAAGATTTCGAGGCTGTCATGAACCACGACATCTTGGTACAGAGGAACAAAGCTCTTCGCGAGGAAGTTGCTGAGGCTATTACAAAAGCTAAGGATGCCATCCAAACAAAGATGATTACTGCTTCTAGCCAGATGGACAACACATTCGGTGACTCAGCTGAAGGTACGAACATTGGCAACCTGATTGATAATGATGGAACCACATTCTGGCATACTACTTGGCACGGTGGTGTTGATCCTATGCCGTACACATATCTTGATGCAAGTGGTGAAGAAGTAACTGTCGACGTTCACTGGCTCCAGATTTCAGACATGGAGAACATGGTTGGTGATTGCCGATTGTATTTCCGCGAGCGTGAAGGTGCCGACAATGACCGTCCTTCAAAGGTTGTGATTTTGGGTACTGACAACCTGAAGAACGAGGATGATGAATGGGATCATATCGCCACCTTGACACTTCCTCACACCGGTAAGGGTGAAGAGAATACTGTTCCGTTCACCGTAGAGGAAGGTTATCCTTATATACGTCTATTTGCTATCGAAGTTAACTCTAGCTTCCGTTCATTCTGGCATGCATCTGAAATTCAGTTCTACACAATACAGGAGAACCCCAATTCTCAGTTTATTGCAATGGGCGAGGTTGCTACCAATTTGGAGAGAATCTACAACGAGAACTGTGCAATTGAAGATGACAAGATTACCTTGGACGACTATAATGCATTGTTAGCTGCTTTCCAGGAGTTCTCTGGCGGCGTAGTTGACCCAACCGAGTTGCGTAATGCACTGGCCACCTATGCTAAGGTAACTGAAGGTGTTGAAGAAGGCACAGAGCCAGGCTATTGGACAAACAAGGACATTGCTGAGGCTTATGATAATCTTTATGCCGAGGTAGAGGCTTATAACAAGGCAGGTCGTTACAAGGCAGATCAGAACCATAAATATGCTGTAATGCTCAAGGCTATGGCTAAGAGTGTTAAGGAAAAGGCTAATGGTATTAAGACTGACAAGTGGTATCGTATCATGTTCCCAACAGAGGAAATGTATGATGCTTACGAATTCAGCAAGGAAGGTTGCGATTCAACCGGTCTTCGTGAGGACCAGAAGTATATGTTTGGTGACTTTGTTACCGCTGGTGAAGAGGTAAAGGAAGAGACTGGAGAATACAATGATAATAATGAGCCTATTATGGAGAGTCATCTCGAGGCTTATGTTAAGAATGATGTACGCGAGAGCACTCGCTTGTACTTCATGGCAGAAGACGAGATGGAAGATAAGGAAGTCAGCATATTCCGCTTCGTTGAGCAGCAGTTGGATGGAGTTGACTATGTACCTCCCTTCCAGGATGTAAAGGAAAACATGAGTATGGCTCTTGATCTGAACACTACCTACTCACGTGTTGATACCCTTATTACCAAGGCTTCTCAGCTCTCAAGTAATGCAAGCGACTCATCCGAGGGTCAGCACATCGAATATCTGATTGACGGCAAGCCTAGTACTTTCTGGCACAGTGATTGGCACAAGAATGTTATTGCTCCTCCCTATCTGCAGGTTGCTCTTGACGAACCCGTTTCTGATCTGATTCAGGTTGAAATTACACGTCGAAACAATGACTTTGGTCATATTGTTCATATGTACATCGTGGGTAGCAATGATGCAGAGGAATGGACCAATATCGGTTATATGGAAACTCCTTATGGTGGTACTCCTAACGAAGTTGTTTCCAGCCAGCCTATTGACCTCGGTGGTTCATACAAGTATCTGCGTTTCATCAACACTTGCCGTTCTCTTCAAGGCGGTGGTGTCAGCGCAGAAATGGATCCCTTCGCAGAACCCGCAAGTGCAGACGAGTATGATAAGACTTGGACTTACTTCCACGCTGCTGAGTTCCAGATTTATACTGTAAAGGCTGATAAGGAACTGAGCACAAGTGCTAAGACGCTACAGGCTGCTTACACAGTAGCAAACAAGATCGTCTACAAGGATGTTACCGCAGAGGATCTTGCTACAGCAGCAAAGGGTTACAAGGCATACCAGTCTGAGTTCAACACCTCTCAGGGTAAGGCTATCCTGCCCGACGGTTTGGACAAGGCTCCTGCTTCCTACGCTATCCAGAACAAGGCTACCGGTCTGTTCATCAATGCTAATGGTGGAAATAGTAATGAGCTCTATCTGAAGACCATTCCTACCTTCTTCACTTTCAGCGCTCCAGGCTATCAGAGAAGCTTGTTGCATGGTACGAACATTGGTGGTGGTGACTGCACTTATCTGCATGCCGGCGAGTCTAACCGCAGACTCTGTACATGGAATGTTTCTACTCCTGGTTCTAACTCAGGTCTTGTTATCCGCGAGGCAGCTATTAATTATGCTGATCCTGAGGCATTCACCTTCTACAAGGACATCAAGCCCGGTCGTATTGCTGACTGGTGTAACAGTGTAAGCATTACTCCTGTTGATGCTCCCGACGATGCCTTTGCATATACCGCAGTTGGTCAGTATACTATTGGTGAGGATGAAGATGCAGAAACCTATCTGGCTTTGAAGGCTATCGAGACTATCGAGGCTGGTCAGCCTGCACTCTACATCTATGGCGACACTACTATCTATGATGCAGAAGCAGAGGATATTGAGCCCGTTCTCTTCACCATGCCTGGCACACCCGAGTTGGTAGTTAAGGGTGATACCATTAATGGTCTTGTTGGTACTCTCCAAACACTCTCACTGAAGAAGTACGAGATTTACTTCAATAACAACTATGTGGCTCATCCTGCTTCTGACGGTGGTGTATCAGTTACTCCTTGCAGCGCAATTCTGAATCTCGATATTTGCCCCGAAGTTGATCCCGAAGGCGAATATGACTTCAGCATCTGTCTGGGCCAGAGCGCTAATGAGGCTGGTGAGATAATCGACGGTGTGAAGGATATTTCTTCAACCTTCAAGAAGATCAGCGAGCCTGGTGCAGTATACAGCCTCGACGGTAAGTTGCTCCGCAACAATGCTACCCTCAACACTCTGAAGTCTATGGGTAAGGGTATGTATATCCTGAACGGTGTTAAGGTTGTGGTAAAGTAATTTAAGACTAATCTATATAAAAGGGAGTTTTTGGCCGAGTCCAAAGGCTCCCTTTTTTCACAATTGACTAAAGTCTAAGGTCTAACACCTAAAGTCTATTTGTTCAATGAAAAAGAGTCTGTTTTTAATAGTAGGTTTGGCATCAGCCATGCAGGCTGTGGCCCAGATAGAGGATTATACAATGCCTGACGGCAAGGTAGTGAAGATTGACCGTAGTGTCTTTCCCAACCTCAAGTACGATGTAACACCCAGGCCTCAGCCTGCTGATTATGTAGCACGTCGCAAGGCCCGAAAAGCCAAAATGCAGCTGCCTCCGTATGTCTATAACGGACAGGACAAGTACTTTCCCCCCATCTTTAATCAGGATGGTGGTTCCTGTGGCTCGGCGGCAGGTGTGGGCTATCAGTTCACGCACGAGATAAACAGCTATCGAGATGCCGACGCTTCTTTGCCCGAAAATCAGTACCCCTCGCATTTCACTTGGCTGTTGGCATATCAGAACAGTTCTACAGAAGGTATGGCAAAAGCAATAGGCATTCCCAATGTGCCTACATACGGAGGACGTACCTATAGCAGACTCTTTGGAGCACAGACACATGACGACCCCGATTACGGTTGGATGCAGGGCTACGATAAGTGGTACAGTGCCATGTGGAACAAGTCTGCCTATGATTTCAGTCTTGCTCCTACCAATACCCCAGAGGGTCGACAGGAACTCAAGGAATGGCTCTATAACCACAGTGGCGATGAGACCATGCACGGAGGCGGTGTAGCCGGTATTGGCGTTGCTGCTTACGGAACATGGGCAGCCATACCCAACTCTGCTGCCAACAAAGCTGCTGGGGTTGTAGGCATGAAGTATGTTGAGAAGTGGGGCGAGACCTTCAACCATGCCCTTACTGTGTGCGGATATGATGACCGCATAGAGTTCGACCTCGACGGGGACGGCAAGATTGGCGAAGTGGACGAAGACGAGGTAGGTGCCTGGATTATAGCCAACTCGTGGGGCGCTGGATGGGAGAACAAGGGTTTTATCTATTGTCCCTATAAGTATAGCTTTGCTGTTGATAACGATACATGGACCTGGACACCAGGTGCATACGTCATCCGCCAGGATTACCGTCCGCTACGCACCATCAAGTTGCTGATGGATTACAGCCATCGTAGCGAGATGTTGCTCTCAGCCGGTGTTTCTGAGAACCTGAACGCTACAAAGCCCGATAAGACCATTCCCTTCGAGCATTTCCGCTATGCAGGCAACACCTTGGGTGCCGATCCTGCTCCCGAAGTTCCCATGCTGGGTCGTTGGGCGGATGGTATTCATTACGAACCTATGGAGTTTGGCTACGACCTTACAGACCTTACCTTCTCTGTCGATCGTACCAAGCCCCTCAAGTACTTCTTCAGCGTAAAGACCAAGACAGGCGCTATCGGCACCGGACATATCTACAAGGCCTCCATTATCAATTATGAGGTGGAGAACGATGGTGTGGAGATTCCTTTCGACCAGCAGAATGTAGAGATTTTGAACAAAGGCAAGGAAACTCTCATCAGCGTCGTTGTACCAGCTGAGCAGCTTTATCCTCCCACCAATCTCGATATAGTGGACGGCGTGCTGGTATGGTTGGCTCCCCAGACTTCCAGCCTTACCTTAACAGGTTATCATGTATATCAGGGAACCAGATTGGTGGCACAGCTGCCGGCAGACAAGACTTTTTATACTCCAGATGGCGATGCTTCTGAATCCTTTACCGTAAGGGCGGTATATCAGACAGGGCAGTATGGGCAGGAATCTGCTTCCTCTAATACCGTTACCTTACAAACTCCTCAGCAGGGCGCCAATCATATCGTCAACCTCGACGAGAGTGGAATCACCATCCCCAATGCCATTTCCGAAATGCTGGGGCAGGCCACAATAGAGTTCTGGATGCGCAACGACAAGAATGTCAGCTACACGCATCAGGTAGGACCCGGATGGGGCAAGTTCCTCTTCCACAACAGTAGCAACGGAACTCTCTCTGTAGGATGGGATAGTAGCGGATCAGACCGTCTGAACGTCTCGGGCGTCTTCTCTACGCTCAAGAAATGGAATCACATCGCCATTGTTATTAATGGAAATGTGCTCACGCTTTATGTCAACGGTGTCAGAAAGGGACAGATTACCTCTAAGACTTATTCGGGACTTGTTGCTTTTGGCAACCTTCAGTTTGGGCGTACCTCAGACACTAACCAATGGTGGATAGGCGGCTTGGACGAAATTCGTGTATGGCGCACAGCCCGCACTCAGGCAGAGATAAAGAACAACATGCGTGTCCATATTGCTGCTCCGGCATTGCAACCCGATTTGTTGGTTTACCTTCCTATGGATACCATCGAGGTGGAGGGTAAGACCCTGCTTCGTGAGTATTGTAGCGGCAAGCATGCCAGTTTCCAGACAATAGGCACTTGGGAGGCAGTGGAGAGTGAGGCTCCCTTCACCAGTGCAGCACCCACTCCGACCCTGACCATTGCAGAGGATGAAACCACTCATCTGGCAGGCATCCCCTTCCAGCTCACTGCCCAAACATCCCTTAACGCCACAGCATGGCAATGGTCGGCCCAAATGGTCAATGGTCAAAGTTCAACGTTCAAAGGAATTAGTCCCACCTTCACATTTGCTGAGGCTGGCACATATAATATAATGTGTACTGCCACATTTGACGACGGCAGTACGCTGACGGCCGAAAAGGAGATAACCGTTGTTGATGGCGAAGCTCCTGTGGCAGCCTTCGAGGTTCTCAACGACACCTTGCCCGCCGGCGACAGGTTTAGCTTTGTCAATCGTACGGAGGGTACGGGCTGCACCTATCTGTGGAGCATGCCTGGGGCAGAGGTCGAGCAGCTGGGAGGCACCAATGCCACAGCTTTGTATCCCACCACAGGAACCTTCCAGGTAACCCTTACGGCTACCAATCCATACGGCTCCAATAGCGTCACCAAACAGGTTACGGTACGTGAGTCGGCACCGGCAGCCCGCTTCGATGTTTCCCAGACAGCCATCATGCTGGGCGAGGGTATTCAACTTACCGATGAGAGTCGTTACAGTCCCCTCACATGGCAGTGGGAGTTGAACAACGGCTGCAGAGCATTGACCGTTAGCGAGCAGTCGCCATACGTTATTCCTACCGCTCCCGGAGTCTATGATGTCAGTTTGCATGTTACCAACCAGTTGGGCGAGAATACCATAACCATGGGCAGGTATCTGATTGTCAGCAACGACGATCCCGTTTCTTGTCTCAACTTCACAGGTACGGAGCAGTTGCTGTTACCTTGTCCGTTTGCCGAGGAGCAAAAGGATCTTACCCTCGATTGGTGGATGCGTCCCCAGCAAGCTCTGGGTAGCGTAAGCCTGCACTCTTCAGAGGGCAACTTCTCTACGGCTGTCGATAACAAGGGTATGCTCAGCGTCGTGCTGGGCAGCAGGACGGTTTCTTCGCCAGAGGGCTATGTCGTCACAGGCGAGTGGCATCACTATGCCATTACCTATAGTGCCGGTGTTATCAAGTTCTATCGCGACGGTTTGCTATACAACAGTCCTACCACCAAGCTTGCTACCCGCATGCCAGTCTTAGGCAACATCACCGTGGGTGCCGAGACCGATGGCTTCAAGGGACAGATGGATGAGGTACGTGTGTGGGGCGCAGCACTCACTGCCGACCAGATAAAGGCATACTGTAACCAGCATATCGCTAATGTGCAGGAGGCAGAGAACACAGATGCCCTGCTTATTTATTACGATTTCAACCAGAACGGAGGCGATGTCCTTGACCGCACCTCTCATGCCTGCAATGCCCAGCGCATAGGGTTCGGTCCCGATGGCGATGCCTGGAACTCGGCTCTGGGTGTCTTTACCATTGATACCGAGGCGCTGATGCATGGCGATATCTCTGCCCAATACCTTACTAATTATAAGAACCCCTTCATTACCGCTTCCGGTACGGTCAATCCCAACAACAGTAGCCGCTTCCTGAAATTGGCTATGAAGACCGCCAAGTCGAAGTGGCAGGATGCCAATGCCATTGTCAAGGGGGGTATCACAACAGGTGCCCACATCGACACAAGCCACCACAACGACATCCAGTTCGAGACTCAGTGGAGCGGCTTTGCCACCCCGTTACTCGACTATCGCTTGTGGCAGGCCGTTACCCTTCCTGCAGGACGCTACTGCTTCAGTATCACACCTGGAGATGTAGACGATATGCAGACAAGTCGACTGGTTGTTTGTGAGGGCAAGAAGATGATAAGCGATGCCGAATGTGAGGAAAAGGCCATTGCATGGTGCAAACTAGTGGAAGGTACGGTCAGCTTCACCCTGACAGAAGATACCGATGTATCCTTGGGTATCATCGTCAACCTTACGGGCCAGTCCAGCTTTGGCATCAACGCCTTCAAGCTCGAGGGTATCACCTTGGAACCGATTGCTCCCGCTAACCCCGATGGAATCGGCTCAATTGAGAAAGAAAAGAGTATCGTGAACAGTGAAAAATCTGCCACAGCAATTTATGACCTCAGTGGTCGCAGAATCAATTCTCAATTACCAAAGGGCATCTACATTCAAAACGGAAAGAAAGTCGTGAAATAGGTAAGGAAGGGGGTATTTTGTCCTTTGTCCTTCCAATAAGTTTCTCACTGGCGCAATGCCAGTGAGAAACCTTTTAACATGGCGAAGGGCGACAGGTTCGTCGTACCGCACTCCACTATAGCCATTGCCATCGCTATTGCCATCCATTGCGTCGGGTGTTCCGACGGCGGGTCTAACGGCTCGTCGGCATAGATGCCTGTGCGCTCAGCCACATGGCGGATGTATGCCTCCGTATTATTCTCCTGCGGAGGCGCCCAGCGCGTAATAATAGCCCTGATGGTCTGTAGCCTGTATTTCAGGTAGTAGGTGCGGCAGAGCAGCACAAACGCAGCTCGCCACCCAAATTCCATACTTTCAAACTGGCAGAAGGCCTTATCCTCCTGCACTACTCTCAATCCTTGCCACTGATCCTTGCTTTTGCGAATGTTCAGTGGATTACAATTTCTTATTCCTCTTGGTTCCATAATTCTTTCGTTTTGGTTTTCGTTATCGTTATCGTTCGCTAACCTCTAACCGCTAACCCTTTTTTATTCACATTTATCGGTGTACTGTTAGGGAATGCAATGCTATAGGCTGCGTCGAGGGCTTTCAGATTGACCTTCCAATAGCTGATGCACAGACGGACGGCTAATATAGCCCGCAAGAATTCACGATGTTTGCGCGGATAGAGACTGGGCAGAGGCAGCTCGTTCCAGCCTTCCTGCCCACACAGGTGGCAGACCTCCCAGATAAAATCGTCGGTAGCTTTAATATCGAACCACGCCTTCAACACGTTGCGGATGCAGAAGCGCTTATACTGACCTCCGAGGAGGCGCCTTGTGCGCTCCAGCCGTAGCCAGAGCTGCACAAAGCATTCCTGATTATTGTTTAATTCATAAATCATAATTCTCAAAATCGAAAATGACCAAATGACCATGACCACTTTGACCGTTAACCATTAACCTTTCGATACTTCCCGTCTTCTTCCAGCACCACCAGTCCTTGTTTACGCCAGTTCTTCAGCATCTGTCGAACAGTGTTGTGGTTTACGTTAGCACCTTTCACTGCCACGGAATGTTGCATAGCTTGCTTGAACGTAAACTGGATATCCAGTCGCTCAAAGATAGAGTCGTTCTTGCCGCGCTTCTGGCGCTCACCGTTCAAACCGCCTGCATAATCGCGACTCATAAAGGCGTTCTCTATGCGGTCGCGGAAGAAGTAGAGAGCGTTCTCCAACAGCGAGTCGGCTATCACGTCGTAGGTCTCCAGCATCGTGGGTGACTGTGCTTTTAGCAGGAGCTCCTTCCACAGCCCTGGCTGTTGTTTTAGCTGCGCCTCAGCACCAGTTAGTCCGTGCTTCTGAATCAACGTCTCGCACACCTTGCAAAGCATCAGGCAGCATGTCATTCGCTGAGCTGTCACGCAGATGCGGAAGCGCTGACGGGCACGGGTGCGGTCGTCGTTCTTCATCGTCTCCAGTCGGATGCGCTCCACCCATTCGCGGCCCTTTGCCTCCAACTTCGGCAGCACCACCTCGCCGTACATCAGCGGTAGCAGATGGGCTATCTGCTGTATACGGTCGCGCTGACGGTCGGTCAGCACATAGGGCTTATCCTCAAGCGGTGCAAAGGTGTTGTCAGGCGTGCGGGCAACGGCGATACGACTCTGAAATCCGTCGGTGTAGTTGTTTACCACACGATACAGCGCGTCTGGGGTTCCACACATGCATACGTTCCAAAGGAGCTTGTCGATGTGCACGTTCACCGCATCAGCACTACGCGCCTCGCGCTCGTATTTTGTACCGTCGTAGCTTTGGCGCAGCATTACCGAAAAGTCGCTCATCGTCGATTTCCACTTCTGCGCCACCGTATCGGCCTCGGGCGTAAACGAAAAGGCGTGCTTGCCCTCCGTATTGGCCAGTCGCTCGGCCAGATTGGCAACGGTGTTGTTCAGTGTCAAGCAGCGTACGGGCAGTTTCGGTTCCTCGGGCTGCTCCTTCTTGTTCTTCGCTGCCCGCTTCTTGGCACGCCACTCATCCTCTTGCATCTGGTACATCTTGTCGAGAGCCGACTGCTCGCTCATCCAAGCCTCCACTACAGGGTCGATACCACCCTTTCCCGAGGCAAAGTCACCTGCAATATAAGAGATAAGGTTCAGCCCTTTCTTCTGGCCGTGAACGTCGAGCATCACGCCAGTAGCCAACGTACCTATGCAAGGACAGATAGTGAAGTGAACCCAGAAAGTTGGACGCAACTTAAGGGTTCAAGATGAAACGGAAATACAGTTTAGAAGAAAAACTCGAAGCCATTAGATTAGTAGAGCAAGGTCAGTCTGCTCGTTCTGTATCCCGCGAGCTCCATTTAAAT
>JAFXTC010000029.1 GCA_017525235.1 Bacteroidaceae bacterium
TACACCTTCTCGCCGTTTTTCTGCCACACCACCAGTCGTTGGGTGGTGTTCTGTGCCCACAGCCCTACGGTCATCGTGAGCAGCAATGTCATTAGGGTTAGTTTAATTTTCATAAGCTTATATTTTGGTATTGGATTTATACACATGCTTCTGGGGGCAAATATACGAAACAATTTCGGATTATTCCTGTTTTCCCAAGAAAACTTCACCTTATTTATTTTATAGCACTATGTTCCCCAAAGATATTTATGCTCGAAAAAGCTCAAGAGAATCTTGTTTTTTTCCTTGCTTCATCGTATCTTTGTCCCCAATAAGCTAACATTCTTATTCATCATGGAACAAGGAATCGTTTTTGAGATTTGTGGTTGGGTAGCCACCATCGGCATGATAATGGGTTATCTGCCTCAAGCTATCACCACCATTCGCACTCGCAATACGGATGGCATTGCATTACCTACCTTTCTGATGATGGCGGTGGGTGCCTTTGCCTTTATGCTACAGGGACTGCTTCACCAGCCCACCATCTTATGGTCATTGTTTCTTACCAACTTCGTTACCTGCACTTGCAGCTGCATCGTCTTTGGCATCAAGATATACAATGACTACTTTAAAAAGAAAAAGTAAGCCAATCCCCCTCCTTCTTTATCTTGACCTATGGTCAAGCCTTTCCACACAGCCCATAATTAACAAAGCAGAAGGCCCTCCTCTTTGTTAATTAATGTTATTTCCATAAACTTTTCCAGTACTATGTATTGCAAGGTACTAAGATTTAGCATACCTTTGCTCTCGCTTAAGCAAAGTAATTGTAAACTGTCAAATTGTAAAACACAAAACGATGGATGTAACAAATGCCAAATCGCAGATGCGCAAAGGAATGCTGGAGTACTGCATACTCCTGCTCTTGAAGCAGCAGGCGGCCTATGCCAATGATATCATCCAACGTCTGCGCGAAGCTGAGATGATTGTGATGGAGGGCACGCTCTATCCACTGCTGACGCGTCTGAAGAACGATGGCCTCCTTGCCTACGAATGGCAGGAGAGCACGCAGGGACCGCCTCGTAAGTATTATAAGCTGACAACAGACGGACAAGAAGCACTTTCCCAGTTGAATGTCAGTTGGGAAGAAATCTCAAGAACAGTAAATTTTCTTAAACAGTGAATTTGGATTAGAGATTAGGGATTAATTAACATAAAAACTTAAGGAAAAATGAAAAAGAATATCAGCATCAACCTGTTTGGAACATTATATAATATTGACGAGGATGCCTACAACCTCATGGAGAGCTACCTGCAGAGTATGCAACGCTATTTCAGTCGTCAGAAAGGCGGCGAGGAAGTTGCCGACGACATTGAGCATCGTGTAGCCGAACTGCTTTGGCAGAGACGCGAGGCTGGAATGACTGCCATCAACATCGAAACAGTGAAGGAAATCATTGATACCATCGGCAATGCCGAACAGATAGCTGAAGACAGTGGCGAGGGTCAAGGAGCCATAAACGAAGGACAGGACGGGACCTTCAAGGAAAGCTTCTCGCAGTTCACAAAGGAAGCAGGTAGGTTTACCCGCGATGCATACGACAGGGGACGCGAGCATGTAAACACACATCATTTCTACCGTCGGACTGACGACAAGATTCTGGGTGGTGTATGCTCCGGAGCAGCTACTTATTTCAATTCCGGTGACTCTCTGGTATGGCGACTCAGTGCTGTTGCAGGAACACTGTTGCTAAGTTGTATTGGCATTGGCCTTATCATTCCCGTTATCTATATTGTTTTGTGGCTCCTGGCTCCTATGGCTGTTACACCTGAGGACCGCTTGCGTATGCAGGGCAAGGAAATCACACCCGAGAATCTGGCTCAGCAAGTGAAGGAAGAATCCCAGCAGCCTGTTGTACAACCAAACAACAACGGTTGTGCCAGCGGATGCCTGAAGGTACTGCTCGTCTTCATAGGCGTGATAATCCTATTCCCCATCATCTCTTTTGCCATTGGCCTAATTCTTGCCATTATCGTTGTTGCCGGAATTGGAACGGCTATGGTGGGAGGCTTATTGGGCGGCATGCAGTTCTTCCCAGAATTCTCTGCCTTTGTCAGCACCTGCCAACCTTTGTTCCTTACTGCACTAATCTGCGGACTTATAATAGTAGTGCTTCCCATCTATGGTATCGTACGTTTACTGCGTGGCGGCAAGAAGATACGTGCCTCTGTCCTTTCTACCCTTATTATAGTATGGCTCATGGCTATAGGACTGGGTATTGCCTGCACGATAGGTACTGCTATCAAGGCCGATGAATGGCAACGTACCGGCAGAGATAAGATAGAGTTCAAACAAAGCCAAAAGGAACTGAAGTCCATTGGATGGGAGTTGAAAGACTACACCAACCTTGATGAGGACTTTGCTGACAACAGAACAGGCTTTGCCGGTCTTCCCCGCTATGCCTTCAGACTTAACACAGACAAATACAGGGACCTTACCTATACAGCCGTATTTGAGAAAGAGGTGAATCTGCCCGAGGAAGGTGCATATCTCTTCATGTCTCTGACAGAAGGCTACGATGCAGGAATCACATACACCTTCAGCTATATGGATGGCGGGAAGGAGAAGGAAGCCGTGTTGCACCCTTCAGAATCGGGCCTTCACCTGAACAAAATGGAATGGGAAAAACTGGATGGCAGCTACATCTTCCCCCATCTTGACAGAGAAGACGAAAACAGTTGGTATCATTTCTCTCAGGAAGGAGAGGACTGGGTTTACCACTGGGAGAGTCTCCCCCATGTTGATGCCGGCAAGTTTAAAATCACCATCATTGCCCGAGACTGCTCAGAAGATATCAAGATCCGCGATGTAAAAGTAGTAAAAACTGAAGAACAAGAAGCCAAATAAACACACAATGAAGAAAACATTAATCATCGCCTTGTTGGCGATTACATTCTCGCTGACCACAAGCGCCACAAATTGGAGTGAGTTTATTGGCAAGCCACTGATATTGTATCGGTTTGGCGAGTTTCAGAACCATTGGTTCTCACGCTTTATCCCTACAAACCCCGCAGGGGCAAGGCCTGTGGAACAGCTGGTGCTTACCGACTCTACACACCTGGAGTGGAAATATGCCATGACTGGCGATTTCAAGCGCGAGTGCACCCTGCAAGATTCCATGTTGCTCTTAAAGGAGCCGTTACACGAGAATAACCACTTCAGAATAGTTGAATGTAATGGAGAAGTCTTGCTGACGCAAGGTGATGATGGGTTGACGCGTGCCTTTTTCGTTCAGCAATCTCAGCCAGAGCTTTCTATGTTGCCTGCCTCGGTGGGAAGCAAGACAGGTTTCTGCAACGGGAAGTTGGACGACCTGCTGCCTGCTGTCACGGACATTACCTATAGCAGCCAGACGCCCATGGGAAGGAATTTCCTGTTCCACCTTCAGCCTTCCAACGAGGACAAGGCTTGGCTGCAAAGCACAAAGGAGGTCTTTGACGAAGCAACCGAACAGATAAAGGCATTCGACATCAACCTCTTCCCTCATGGAAAACCCGTATTGGCAGATGTTCACCAGAAGGGCGTTGACGATTGCAATGCTATGTCGGTGCTGGCTGATATGGCTTTCCTGTACCCGGACTTTATCAAATCCATTATTCACAAGGAGGCGGCAGATTCGTTCCGAGTGGATATGTTCGACCCTGAGGGCCGTCCCATCATGGTGTGTGTTAGCAACCGGTTCCCTGTCATGGAGGGCGGCTATCCTATCTTCTGTGTAGGAGAGGATGACAGCTACAACTGGATTTCCATCATGGAGAAGGCAGCCATGAAGTGGATTAAGGTATATAATCACATCAACACCATCAGTGGCTGTAATGCCGAGATGATTACGCCTATGTTTACGGGCGATGGCCGGAGCTTCTGCATTCAGCCGGGTCGTCTGGAAAGTAAGGATCTGGCGCGTATGGTAAACACTTGTCTGGAACACGGCATGATGGTAAATGGTGGTTTCCTGAATTCCGATATTCCACTGGACGGACACAAGACGATAGCCAAACACGGCCATTCGTTCCTTCCTCCGCAGCGTAAGGGCGCCCTTTATGCCATCCGTAATCCCTGGGGAGGCGGAGCAAATGATCATGTGATGAATGTCATGAGCGACAATACCGTTGTTCCCCCATTGATTGACATCCGCGTTATCAGTCCCGGTGCAGCTGCCCAATTCTTCGACAAGAAGGCTATCCGCAAGAATCTCCCAAGGACAAAGGACGCAAGGGAAGAAAACTTCTATTCCAGCAACTGGCGCAATACAGCAACGGGCGACTGGGAGATTGGTTTCTTCGACAGCCTTGCCATCTACGACTGCCAGTTCTGGAACTATAAACAAAAGCAGCAGAAGGGCGACAAGTACTCCTTTGTTCTGGAGAACAATGGTAAAGAGGTAACCGTTAACGTAGGAAACCTGAAGCATGGTCTGCGCAATATTGTCATAGACGGCAAGAAGGGGGAATATGAGGTTATCACCTCCAGCACCCTGCCTGACTATCCCACCAAGGACAGCAGAAAAGGCTTTGTGGATAGCGGTTACAACCCAACGGACAGCGTGACCATCGTCGGCTGGCTAAAAGACATGCCCGATTGGGCTTGGCAAGGAGGTCACGAGTTCTCAGTAGCCTTCGATGACTTCTTCAAGACAAAAGAAGAGGGCGAATATACTAAAATGGACTCCCTAGGGCGATTCTGTTTCAAGATGTCGCTGCTTAACTCCTCACAAGTGTTTGTCGACTGGGGCCGCACTACTGCAAGCAGTGTACTGGAACCCGGTAAGACCTACTTCCTCCTGAACGACTTCAAGACAGGACAAAAGCTATGGATGGGTGATGACGTGCGCCTGCAGAACGAACTGCTGACATACCCGCATTCATGGGATCAAGTGAGAATAAACCATGGAGAAGATGTTAAGATTGATGCTATGGTGCACTGGAGTCAAGCAGACAGCATCAGGAACAAGCAGACCGAAGAATTGCGACAGCTCCTCGGCGCCCATCCCAACCTTTCAGAGCGTTATCTGGATTATATAAAGGGCTACCACCAAAACCTGCAGTTCTCTTCGATGATGACTGCACGTTTCTACACCACATTGCCACAGGGATACATGGACTACGTGACCCAGGAATTCTGGCTGAAAGCGCCAAAGCCCTATACGCTTTATCGCGATTTTGTCGACAGTAAAGCTGGCTACTTGAGGCAGGCTATGAACAGCCAGGGAAATATCGACGTCTCAGACCTTCTCATGCGCTACGAAAAAGAGGGGAAGCTTACCTTGAGTGCCGAGGAGAAGAGTAATCTGAAACAATACAAAACAGCATTAGAGCAAGTGATGGATGAAATCAATGCCGCCCAGACGAATGAAGACCGCCAGCGCATCGCCAAGCAGTTTAACGAAGGTCCATTGGTAGCAGCCGTTTCTGCATTGGCTCAGAAATACCCTGACCTTCTGCAGACCTATAGCTATCAGAGAGATTTGGACTACATGGATTCCATCGGCACGGACCGACAACTGCGCGACCTCTGCCTCGCCTGTCTGCTATACGGTCAGATTGACGGCACACGTTCCCCTCTCAACCCCGCTGTGCTTTCCTTTGCCAAGGAGGAAATACAGATCCCGTCAGCCTTCGCTGCTGTCGAGACGCTCAACGACAAGTACCTTGCCATACAGCAAAAGGACATCTCCAAGGCTGCGAACCTCAAATCCAATGAGGATGTGGCCAACATGAGTGATGGTGAGCAGCTCCTGCGTAAGATAATAGAGCCTTACAAGGGGAAAATCATTCTGCTGGATATCTGGGGCACATGGTGTGGTCCTTGCAAGGAAGCCCTATCACACAGCCAGGAGGAATATGAGCGGCTGAAGGACTTTGACCTCGTCTATCTCTACCTGTGCAACGGTAGCAGCGATGAATCATGGAAGAACGTAATCAAGGAATACGATGTAATGGGCGACAACGTAGTCCATTACAATCTGCCAAGAGAACAACAGAGTGCCATAGAGAATTTCCTCAAGGTGAACGCTTTCCCCACTTACAAGCTCATTGACCGCGACGGCAATGTCCTAGACGTAAATGCCGATCCTCGTGACCTGGAAGGCTTAGCCCAACTGCTGGAAAAAATGTAATAACAATATTTGGCTTATAGTTAGTTTTAAGGTTAACAGATTGGCGCCACAATCCCTCTGCATTGAGAAATGCAGGGGGATTTTTCGCCCCTCTCCCCATCCCTCCTCCAAATGGGAGGGAGAACAGTTATTGGTTAACGGGCTCTTCGCACAGTGTGGGTTTGTTGGTAGTGATGTAGTCAACGCCCAGTTGCTTCATGACCCGTATATCCTCGGCCTCATCAACCGTCCATACATTGACATTCATACCCAGGGCATGAGCTTCTGAAACCCACTCAGGGTGCTGGCGGAAGACTTTGATATGATAGTCGATACCCGTTATCCCCATTGCATGAAGCTCCTTGGGAGCACGGTTGCCGGAGAGATAGGCGACATCAGCCTTAGGGGCCAACTGGTGGAGGGTCTCACAAGCCTCGATTGAAAAGGAAATATAGAGCACACGGTCTTCCAGTCCGTACTTACGGATGGCGGCAACGGCAGCGGCTGCACAGTCGCGACTCCGTTGTGGAAGGCTATGGCTCTTGACCTCCACTACCAGGCGTGTGGGGCTCTTGCTCTTCTTAAGAATCTTGAGCAGATCTTTCAACTGCGGCATACGCTCTCCGTTCTTCAGTCGTATCTTCTTGCAGGCAGCATAGGTAGTATCCTCGGGAGTAATACCTTGAAAGGTGCGGTCGTGATTGACCATAATATGTCCGTCGCGGGTAAGCCAAATATCAATCTCGGAACCAAAGATGCCAAGATCAAGAGCCCGCTGCAGCGAGGCACGAGAGTTCTGGGCGGAGCCTTCCGGCTTCCAGTCGCCACGATGAGCAATGGTTTGGGTACGAGGTGTCTGTGCAAGACAGTCATTTGCAGTACAAAAAACAATAAGGATGGACATCAAGGCCAATAAACGAGTATGTCTCATGGTTCAATAAGGTATTAAACAGGTTATTTTTCTTCGCAAAAATAAGAAATAATATGAAACGAAAGTTTTTCTACATGTTATATTTGCTTAAACACAAAAAACTCAGTATCTTTGTGTACATAAGCGTAAAAAAATGACAAGGAAAAGACTTCTTATCAGCTGCGTGCTGGCATTCATCTCTGTTGGGACACTGCAAGCGAAAGACAAAAAAAGTGAGAAAATAAAGGAACACATAAGCAACCATTATAAACTCTCCGGCTTTGTGCGTAACTACTTCTCTGTGGATACACGCGAGAACGTAGCAGGTACAGGTGACCTTTTCAACTATCTGCCCAAGGATAACAATTGGAACCAAACAGAGGCTGAGGCTGCCGTTTCCGGCGTACGACGCGAGGATCTGAACGCTCAGACCACCATGCGTTTCCTGTCGCTGACAACACGCGTGGGACTGGACATTAAGGATTATCACTGGGGAAAGACTAACTTTGGTGGTAAGATAGAGGCCGACTTCTATGCAGGCTTGACAGGCAGTACAGGAACCGCCCAACTGCGTCTAAGACAGGCCTACATGACCCTTTCGTGGGACAGCCTGCGTATGAATGGCAATGCCCTAGCACGCGTAGACCTGCAACTGGGACAAGCTTGGCATCCCTTGGCTGCCGACATGCCCGATGTGATATCACTTAACACGGGAGCACCTTTTAACCCCTTCAGCAGAACCCCGCAGATAAAGATGGATGCAAGGCTGGGTAAATACTTCACCCTGACTGCCTCAGCACTTTGGCAGATGCAGTACACATCTGCCGGCCCTGAAGGCGCATCGGCCAACTACCTGAAGTATGCCTGCACGCCCGAAGCCTATCTGGGTCTTTCGTACCACCCTAACACAAATGTCTTGCTGAGGGGCGGAGTGGATATCTTGAGTATCTCGCCCCGACATACAGGAACTGTACAGGACGCTCAGGGGAACAAGGTAGACGTGAAAGTGAGCGACCGTATCACCACCTTCTCACCCTTCCTGTACCTGCAATACAAGTACAAGGATTTCAGTCTGAAGGCCAAGACGGTATTTGCCCAGGCAGGCGAACACATGAATCTGAACGGCGGCTATGGCGTGAAGCGCATCAACGACGACGGCTCTTGGGAATATACCCCTACGCGTAACTCGTCTTCATGGATATCCCTGACCTACGGCAAGCAGGTGAAGGGTATTCTGTTTGCAGGCTACGTGCGTAACTTCGGTACTAAGGACGCTCTGGCCACCAATGCAAACGGCGACATTCAGGGCTTCTACTTCAGCAAGAACAGCTTTGCCACCATGAACCGTCTGTGGCGCCTCTCCCCCACTGTTCTGTTTACGTGGGGCAAATTCCAACTGGGTGCCGAATACGAGATAACATCGGCACAGTACGGAAAAGACCAAAAGGCCGACAACGGACTGGCAGAAACAGACTTGCACTGGGTAACCAACCACAAGGTGCAGCTTATGACCAAATTCAACTTCTAAAATACAGAAGCCGTAAGATTCAGTTCTTCTGAATCAGAAAAGTAACATTGTAGCCTCGTAGGGGATTCTCTGCGAGGCTTAATGTCATGCCCTGCATCATCAGTATCTGGCGCGAAAGAGACAATCCTATACCCGAACCACTTTGTTTGGTAGTAAAGAAAGGTATGAATATCTCCTGCGCTACATCCAAGGGGATTACGTGACCATCATTGGAAAAAGACAGCCCCAGCCTCTCCCCTAACCCCTCCTCCGTGAGGGAGGAACTTTTGCTTATGCCTATTGTTTTTGCGGTGGCCTCGATTGCATTCTTTGTCAGATTTATGAAGACTTGGCGCAATAGGCTTTCGTCGGCTGAGAGGATAAAATCAGCAGGGATGTCTATATTCCACTGTAAATCGGGGTAAAGAGAGGCTATCCGCTTGCAGAACTCCAACATATTTACATCGGCTATCACAGGCTCCTGCAACTGGGTAAGTTTGCGATAGCTTTCCACAAAAGCGGCCAACCCAGAACTGGTATCATGAATGGCCCGAATACCCTCCTCGTAGGGTGAATCCTTAATGTTTGGATTCTTCAGATATGCCTGACTGATACTCTGTATGGGTGTAGTGGCATTCATGATTTCGTGCGTCAGCACACGTGTCAGCCGCTGCCACGATTCAACCTCACTATGTGCCACCAGCTTTTGTATTTCCTGCCCCATATCGTTCAGCACATTTTGCAGCGCCCGTTCGCCAAAGAACAGTCCCCGTGTAGGCAATCTGAATGTGAAATCCCTATGCCTGATGGCATCGCGCATAATCTCAGCTCGCTCCCTAAGCAGGCACTGGTGCCGATACCAATACACTATAGCCGCAATGGCAACAATAGCGGCAATAACACATATTATAATAATGTAAGGAATCAATGCTTTATCCACTTTCTATTGTTATGTGCAAAGATACCGTTAATTCCGTTTACCACCAAATATTTTGGGGATTTGTTTATGGTTCACAAACAAAACGAAAGCCCCCACGTTTCGCAACGCAGGAGCTTTCTTAGGCGCCAATAACTTTATTATTACTAAAACCTCAAACTAATATCATTTCAATTTATCCAATAAGCGAACCAAGTCATCGATATCGCGAGCATCTACTTCCAAGTCAAGCAGGTTGCCGTTACGGTCGATGAGTTTGAAGGTGGGATAACCATCAATATCAATGTAGCGTTCGATGGCTTGCTGCTGTTCGCTGGGCAAATTGTAGTGCGCAACATTATCACCGGTAACATTGTATTCCTTAATCACATTCTCCCACGCTTGCTGCGGACTGCCGTTGGCAAGATATAGAAACTCTATGTCATAATCCTTCAGTCGTTCGTATTCCTCCTGACTATGCGAGAGAGCCTCCTTACAGGGGCCGCACCATGTTCCCCAGATGTCCAGCAAGACGAACTTCCCTTTGAAGGGTTCAACAATCTTTTTCAACAGCGCTTCGCCCTCAGAGATATCTTTGAGATTGTCAGAAGACTTCAGTACCAGCTTATCAAATTCTCGATTTTCAATGGCCAGGTAGTGGTCGTTCTTCTTTTCTACCATTTCAATGCCAATGGGATTGCTTATCATTGCTTTTAACGTATCCAATATTTCGGGGAGCAATGGAGTGCGGTCGTGGTCTATCTCTTCATAAACCTGCTGAGAAATCCAAAGGCTTTTGAGGAACGGGTCGGCTCCCAGCGAATCCAGCCTGTGCTCCTGGTCTCTCATTTTGGATAAAAGTGCATACCCCTCAAATAATTTTTGTGCTTTTGCACCATTAAGTATGCCCCCTACCTTTTCTATAAGGTCGGCATTCTTTGTGTTTTCCTCCTCTGCAATACGTTTTTTCTCTTCTTCTGTGGAGGCTGCATTAAGGCGGGCAGTGGCCTCTTCAACAAAAGACTTCCAACACATCAGCAAGTCCAGTTCTTCGTCGTTTGCTGCTATTTCTTTCAAATGATCCATACTACTCATACTGAAAGTATAGCTGCGCTGTTCTACCGCATCGCCAAGATAGTCTCGCAAGAAACGTCTGAGTTCGCGATGTAATGTGTAGGGCTTTTCTAGTTTTGTCCAGAAAGTGTCGTATGCATATTTGCGAGCGTTTTCAGGGAACTGATAGTCTTTGCCTCTGAAGCGTGCCTGACCAAAATTGGCTGCCTGCTGCCAAAGTGTATTACCCTTCCTATACAGATTGTAGCGAGTGGAGAGTGTGGGGTGCTCCGTACACAGCTGGTCAATCTTAGCGTACTGTGCTTTTATTAGACTGTCAGACGAGGCAATATATCTATCGAAATCAGAATCCCCCCTCTCCATGCGGATTGATTCCCAATCCACAGGGAACTTAAAGAGCTCGTTCTGCAAGCGGCAGTCGTCTCCCATAAAGTAACGACGTCCTTCTTTGAAGTCGTAGAGCAGGAAGTATGTCTTTCCAGGCTCAAGCATCGTCCGCATGAAGCAGCGCGACCAGTCGCAGAAGAACTCCGAACTGTTCAGCAATGGGAACTTAACTGTAAAACGACCCTGCTCGTCCAAGTCGGCATGAACACTCTCCTGTTCATCTGTGAAGATGTTCTCGTAGTCGAGATCGAAAGTCTTTTCTTTCTTATACTTCTCAGGCATATCCTTTATCCAACCCACAACGGTTACAGAATCAGCTTTATAGTTGGTATCCACAAAGCCTGAGCGAGTATCTTTTTGCGGGTAGTCGGGCATGAAGCGGCTTGTTATCATATTGTACGAAGCCTTCTGGTCGCCAATCTGTATGGTGCGAGTACCTTTCTTGTCCTTGCCCACACTGACTATCAGCTCGTCGCTTCCGTTACTCATGACAATCTCTGCCTCCCCCGTCTTAGGGTTCACCTTTGATTTGCTGTAGTTCCAGAACTGGCAGTCGTAGATGACACAATCCTCAAAGAAGGCAATCTTCCAATCGCCCTTATCGTCGCACCAATACGAGGGGAATAACTGCTTCCAACGTTCCTCTACAGGCTTGATTCCCCAAATCTGCCAAGCTCCGTTGAAATCACCCTCAGAGAAGTCGAAGACCTTGGTGTCCTGTGGTAGCGGATGGAAATGAAGCACGACATCAGCCTTGCCATCCTTCCCTGTTTGGCAATGTTTGTCCAGTTCCGTTCCATCGGCAGAAATGAGGAAATACTGTATGTCGCCAACTTTCAAGAACGTTTTACTGGCGAACTGATACCAGTAATCAGAGTAATCCGACCGCTGCATTACAGTCATATACACCAATGTTTCTTTTTCCTTCAGTTCCACCTTGGTAATGTCAAGGGCAACATTAAAGTATCCGTCTCCGTAACTGGTTCCATACTCTGTGGTGGGATTCTCCCACACAACTGTTTTTTCTTTTGAGTGCCCTGTTGCAACGATGAGTGCCAGCAAAGCGATGATGAGTGTCTTTTTCATACCTTATTTATTTGTGTTTGTTTTTACTAATACCTAAAGTCTAACGCTTAACGTCTATTTTTCGTGTGCGTGGACACAAAGTTAGGACGTTCCTTTGGGATTTCCACAGAAACGCCCCAAGAATTTTCTAATTATTTTGTTTTCTTAACGAATATTCTTAGATATTAAGACATTATTAGTCAAGGGTTAGAGTCTAAAGCCTAAAGTCTAGAATCTAAAGCTCCGCTTGCTCCACTATCTGACCGTCAAAGAGGTTGATGATACGGTCAGCATAGCTGGCATTGTGCTGTGAGTGCGTAACCATAACGATGGTGGTGCCCTGCTCGTGAAGCTGGAGCAGAAGATCCATCACCTCCTTGCTGTTCTTAGAGTCCAGATTGCCTGTGGGTTCATCAGCCAGGATAATCTTGGGATTGGAAACTACGGCACGAGCTACGGCGACACGCTGCTGCTGACCTCCTGAAAGCTGACAGGGGAAATGTTTGCGGCGATGCGACATAGCCATACGGTCAAGTATCTCCCCTACTCGCTTCTTGCGCTCCTTGGCAGGAACACCCATATAGAGCAAGGGAAGTTCCACATTCTCATACACGTTCAGTTCGTCTATCAGGTTGAAGCTCTGGAACACAAAACCTATTACGCCCTTGCGGATATTGGTGCGCTCGCGTTCGCTGAGTTGGCTCACATCCTTGCCATCGAGCAAGTAAGTGCCTTCTGTGGGTGTGTCCAGCAGACCCATTATATTTAATAAGGTAGTCTTGCCGCAACCCGATGGACCCATGATGCTGACAAATTCGCCGTTCTTAACTTCCAGGCTTACTTCGCGCAAAGCCCAGGTATCAATCTCTTCCGTACGGAAAACTTTCTTAATGTTTTGTAATTGTATCATTGTATTCAAAAATTTTAATTCAAAATCAACTAAAGTCTAACGCCTAACGTCTCATTCCTTCTTAATTATTGTTGCAGGATCTAATTTTGAAACTCGGTATATCTTGTACCCTACGGTCAGAAGGGTGACGAGGGCTATGAAAAGGATAGAGAAGGGTATGGGGAGCAGGAATTCCTTCATGTCGTCTGTATCTGTAATGGCAATCTTATCTCCCATTGCCAAAGCAAAGGCAACACATAAAATCAAGGAAACGAGGATGCTGATGAACAGGCAATAGATGTAATGCTTTCCGAACAACCAGATGATTTGCCATTGGCTGGCACCATGCGCCTTGCGGATGGCAACTTCCTTCTGACGTCCTCGTACATCCAGCGACACGCTGGAGAAGAGTGTCAGCACAATGCACAGAACGGCTATGGCGGTCAGGATGGCAACTATCTGTAGTATCAACTCTAACATGCGAAGTTCTTTGAAGCAGACATCATAAAGGTTGTCCAACGGGGGGCGTGAAGTGGTGTAGCGGCTCAGCTCCTGATAACGTTCGCTCAGTTCTTTAACAGCCTCTTCATACTGTCCCTGCTTGGCCTGAACCACAACATAGTGGTGAAGTGACCAGCCTGTATCGCCATTCACAAAGTCCTCTCGCACACGGAAGTCAATCAGATAACTTTCAGAGAAGTAGCCCCGTTCTGTCACATAGAAGAATACAGGATGAAAATCGTTCCACATCAGAGAAGTAAACAACTTTCCCTGGAAGTAGCCCACACATTCTGCCTCTTTATCTTTCTCGATGATACGATGTTGGGGGTACTTGGGTGCCTTCACGCCAAGTTTCTGTCGCAACTGTGCGGCACGCTCTGTGGGAACGTAGATGGGAATCATATCCTTGAGGGCAATCTCCCCCTTGGTAGCCGTTGGTTGAACCTCAAGGTCCAGTATCTCAAACAGGTGCTCGTCTGTCAAAACCGCCTGATAAACGTAGAAGCGCTGACCGTTCTCATCCGTTTGTTCCCAATGGCGTCCTGGAGGTGTCTCTCCATCCTTTAGATACTGGCACAAAGGTAACGTAACGATGCTGGTGTAGTTCTGAACATGTGGATAGTATGCCATTGAATCCAATACGCTGGTTCTCCATTCGTGCATATCCGAGACGATGCAGTTGCGGAAAGCCTCTGTGTTGGTGACTTTTGGCTGCATTTGTGATGAGTTGAACAAATCAGTGCCGAAACCAAAGGCAATGAACAGAAAAATGATACACACCGTCATCTGCAAGACGATGAGCAAAGTACGCCCTCGAGTGGAGGCTTTGTGGCTCTTGCCCACCACTTCGCTCAGAGGCTTCTTCACTACCTGTCGGATAGACAGTAAGGCTATAACTATCGTCAACAGGAATACAGCCAGACAAATCCACAACTCAGTTGTGTAAGTCAGAGGCATATTAAAATTAAAGAATTTTCCTGAAGCAATATTCTGGATGATGGGTATGGCATAGGACGCCAACAGGTAGGTAAGACCCAACGTGAGCAGAGTGACAAAAAGGAATACAATTGCAACCTCCCACATCATCAAACTGAAAAGTTGACTCTGTTGTGCTCCCATACACTGCCGCAGTCCCATCTCGCGCTGACGCAAACGGAAGAGTTGAATTTGCATCTTCAAGAAGCCGAACAATCCTATCAACAGAATGCTGCTAGCAACAATCATAAGGAGCGAGAATTCCAACGCGCCGTTTCCTCGGTCGCGCCCTTCAAGCCGCACTTCATATTCAGGGAAAGCATTCTGCAACTCTCCTAACAAATCTGTTGGCTTTTTCCCTTTGGCCAAAATAAAACAGAAAGTCTTCTTATAGGGGCGGAAATGATGCCACTTATCTGCATTCAAAAACTCCTGCATCAGGTTGGTCACCACCAGCAGATTGTCCATAGCCAGCATCCAGTCACCAGTATCCACCACATCTATAATCTTGCCGTAGGCGGCTGTGGTGTCCACAACCACATCATCGTCGTAATAGATGGTGTCGCCAACCTGATATTCTTTCAGAGTTGTACCAATCCTCCAGTCCCGCTTCAACTCGTCCGTGGTATAGCCGATGGGATTCACATCCAATCCGAAGGTGCGCTCCAGCATGCCTTTTGTCATAATCAGATCGCCAGGCTTCAGCACGGGAATACGCTTGCCCGTGATGACAGACCGCAACCCCAGATAGTGGAGGTATTCGGGTGTAATCAGGTTGATTTGGGTTGAGACGGAATGCGAATCGCCCTGCAAATCAAAAAAGGTGGCGATGGTTCCAAGCCAACCATAGTTGAGATCGATGCACTCGATACTTCCGAGATGTTTGTCGTTGATGCGCTTCAGGATTTCAGGTCCCACGCACACAAGGCTGTCACCCTTTTGGTCGTAGAGTTGTACACTTTGGCGTTTGGGGTCGCCGTCGGTTCTGTAGAAACTTTCCCATGCTCTTTGGGTAAAAAGAAAGCCGATGCTGAAGCATACCATTCCCACTGCCAGGCAGAGCACCGCTATGATGTTCTGCAGCTTGTACTTCATAAGATTGCGCCATGCAATCCGAATGTTGTGAAAAGTTAGTTTCATCTTCATAATTGAAAGTTGAAAGTTGTTATTTGTTTGTTTTCTGATTTCGTAATGTGATTATCACGATGCAAAGGTAAAGCAATTTTCAACTTTCAACTTTCAACTTTCAACTCAGAATTGCAGTTTGTCCAAACTTTAGACACACTTGTGTCCAATTATTTGACACTATAGGGTTTCTAGCCTCCTCGAAAAGAAATATTTTTCAACTTTCAATTTTCAATTTTCAATTAAAGTATTACTTTTGTACCATGAAATACGGAACAATACTTGTTATAGACGACAATCCTGCCATCCTGACGGCTGTGAAGATATGCTTAGCCGGCACATTTGAACGTGTAGTAACTCTCAACTCACCAGAGAAAGCCCTTGTGATTATTGCGCAAGAGAATCCTTCCGCGATTCTGCTGGACATGAACTTCTCGCTTGGCGTAAACTCGGGCCAAGAGGGTATGATGTGGCTCTCGGCCATTCACCGTAAGTTCCCTGATATTCCCATTGTTCTAATCACAGCATACGCCGATGTTAAATTAGCGGTACGCGCGTTGAAGAATGGTGCAGCCGACTTCGTGACCAAGCCCTGGGACAACGACGAGCTTATCCGTGTGCTAAAAGATGCCATCGATAAGGCGGGCGAAATTATTCCTTTGGATCAGTTGGAAAGCGAGCACGTGCGAAAAGTGCTGAACAAATGCGACGGCAACATGAAAAAGGCAGCCGACCTCCTAGGCATCAGTCGCCAAACATTATATAATAAGATTAAACCTTAGAAAATGAAACTGATTTACTTTCATGGCTTTGGCTCCTCGGGTGCCAGCGGTACGGTGGAGCATCTGCGCAACCTGTTGCCCGAATTTCAGGTGGTAGCACCCGATATCCCTGTTGACCCTGTGGAGGCCCTACCCTATCTGAAGCAACTCTGCCAAGAGGAGCAACCCAACATTATTGTTGGAACCAGCATGGGCGGTATGTATGCGCAGCAGATGAGGGGATTTGTGAGAATATGCATCAACCCGGCCCTGAACATGTCGACCATGAGCAATGCCTTGCGCACAGGGGAACATAAGTTTTTCAACGGACGAAAGGACGGGCAGAAGACTTTCCGCATTACTCGCGATATCATTCAGCACCACAACCAGATGGAGCGTCAACAGTGGAAAGATATCACCGACTGGGACCGTGAACATTGCTACGGACTCTTTGGCATTCATGATACGGTGGTAAACACATACGACCTCTTCCACAAGCATTACCCTCATGTCATCCGTTTCGACGGCGAGCATCGTCTGAACGAGAAGGTTCTGCGTAAAGTGGTCATTCCCCTCATTAAGGAACTGACCATGTAATGTACAACTTGACAGTTCACCGAACACTTACCCTTGAGCATAACATAGGCATAGGTAGCGCTGAATACCATTATGTAAATAACAACACATGATAAAGAAAAGCATCATATTCGTCTTACTCGCTGTTTTTGCATTGCCATTGCCGGCACAGCAAGATACAGAAAAGAAGATTGTTGCCTATGTCACCTCATGGACATCGATAACGCCAGATCCTATGGTGATGACACACATAAACTATGCGTTCGGGGGTGTGGGAAACGACGGGAAAAGCGTATATGCCGACAATGTTTCACGTATGCAACAGCTTGTCCGCCTGAAGAGCAAGAACCCCAAACTGAAGGTACTGCTCTCAATAGGTGGATGGGGACGAGGTAACTTCTCGCCGATGGCAAAGGATGAGGAAAAGCGACTGGCCTTTGCCAAAGCATGCCGCACCTTCTGCGAAAAATATAATCTGGATGGCATAGATATCGACTGGGAATTTCCCGGCAACAACTCCAGCGGCGAAACTTCACCCTCTGACGAGAAGCAGAACTACACGCTGCTGATGCGCGACCTGCGCGATGCACTGGGCAACGACCTGCTGCTGACAATGGCCTCATCGGCCGACCCTGGGTATTACGATTTTAAGAACTGCATCCAATACCTTGATTTCGTAAACGTAATGACCTATGATATGTCGGGGCCACCCAACCATCACTCAGCCTTGTATCGGGGCGGAAAAGTGGGTAACGGCTGGCTGGTGCAGTCAGAATCCATCCAGAAGCACAAAAATGCGGGCATTCCCGTCAGCAAGTTGGTTATGGGCTTGGCTTTCTATGGTAACAGCGGCTCTGGCAGCCAGATATCGTTGCAGGAAATCAAGAACGGCATTGCCAGCGGAAAGTGGAAAGACAACTGGGACGATACGGCAAAAGTTCCTTACGTAACGGATACCAGCAACAAGTTTGCCTATGGCTACGACGATGACCGCTCGCTCACGATAAAATGCCAGTATATCGTCAAACAGAAACTGGCAGGTGCCATGTATTGGGAATATGCCAACGACGACAACAAGGGAACAGAGCGCAATACCGTTTACGAATGCCTGCTGGGCAAGACATACGACAACCTGAAAATCGGAGAAACACCGCTCAACCATTCGGGAAGCAACACATACACTGCCGGATTCGGCAACGGCGGTGAGTTCACGCCTCGCGGAACTTACCGCATCTCCATAGGCGGACGTCTGTTTACCATCACCAATACCACAACGGAGAAGGGCAACATCCAGTTGCGGTCAACATCCAAGATAACGGAAGGACAGACATTCATCTTTACGCTCGACACCAGCGATATTGCCAAATCCATCCTTACCGTTGAGGACAGCGAGACAGGAGTGGCAGAGACCTACGAATGCGCATCTGCCCCCACCCTATTCTACAATCTGCAGGGCCAACGCATCTCAAAACCTCACAGCGGAAACATCTATATTGCTCCCCCTGAGAAAGGAGGATGGAATAAGGTGCTGAGATAAAAGATAAAAGGGAAAAGATAAAATCGATATATTATGAAATTCATCAGTTGGAATGTGAACGGCCTAAGAGCCGTAGTAGGAAAAAACTTTAAGGAAGTGTTTGAAGGGCTGGATGCCGACTTCTTCTGCCTGCAAGAGACTAAGATGCAAGAGGGACAACTGGACCTTCAGTTCCCTGGATACCAATCCTATTGGAACTATGCCGAGAAGAAAGGCTACTCGGGAACAGCTGTCTTTACCAAACACCAACCCCTGAATGTAACATACGGCATAGGTATTGCCGAGCATGATACAGAAGGGCGTGTGATAACGCTCGAGATGCAGGACTTCTATATGGTATGCGTCTATACACCTAATAGCCAGGATGAGCTGAAACGACTCGACTACCGCATGAAGTGGGAAGACGATTTCCGAGCTTATCTGCTACAGCTGGATGCCAAGAAACCCGTATTGGTTTGCGGTGACATGAATGTGGCACATCAGGAGATCGACCTGAAGAACCCGAAGACCAATCACATGAATGCGGGCTTTACGGATGAGGAGCGCGAGAAATTCACACAACTCCTTGCTGCAGGCTTTACAGATACCTGGCGAACGATGAATCCTGATGTAAAGGATGTTTATTCGTGGTGGAGCTATCGATTCCAAGCCAGAGCCAAGAACACAGGGTGGCGCATCGACTACTGGCTAGTCAGCAACCGCCTTTTCCCCCAAGTTACAGGTGCCAAGATTCACACAGAAATCATGGGTAGCGACCACTGCCCGGTGGAGGTCGAAGTCGCACTGTAATTAACTAACTACCATATACTATTCCCATGAAACTAAGAAACATACTATTCAGCGCAGCCGTATTTGGTTTGCCCGCTTTTCACCTGTCATCTGTCAGCTGTCAACTGTCAACTGTCAGGGCACAGGAAAATATTATCACAGTAAACGCAAAGAAACTTGGTGCCCCCATCCAGCCGACAATGTACGGCATCTTCTTCGAGGATATCAACTACGCTGCCGATGGCGGCCTCTATGCCGAACTGGTGAAGAACCGCAGTTTCGAGTTCCCCAATCCCTTCACAGGATGGGACATATCAGGCCAAGTGTTGCTGAGGAACGACGGTCCCTTCGACCGCAACCCTCACTATGTACGACTGGCACCTTCGGGGCATCGCGACAAACACTCGATGATTGAAAACCACGGCTTCTTCGGCATCGGTGTGAAAAGCGGCGAAGAATACCGCTTCTCTGTATGGGCTCGTGTGCCGGATGGCGGAAATGCCAAGATTTGGATTGACCTAGTGGATAACGCCACGATGGAGGAAGACCAGAAACTGGGCAACGTAGGCTTGGACATAAGCGGTAAAGAGTGGAAGAAATACACTGCCACCATTAAGTCGAAACGCACCTTTGCTAAGGCTCACCTGCGAATATGGGGCGACGGCAAGGTAACAACAGACCTGGAGCACATCAGCCTCTTCCCCGCGAAGACTTACAAAGGTCACGAGAACGGGTTGCGCATGGATGTGGCACAGACGCTAGAAGATTTACATCCGGGCGTATTCCGTTTCCCTGGCGGCTGCATTGTGGAAGGAACAGAGTTGGCAACCCGTTACCAATGGAAGAACTCTGTAGGTCCTGTGGAGAACCGACCGCTGAACGAGAACCGCTGGCACTATACCTTCACCCAACGTTACTTTCCCGATTACTTCCAAAGCTATGGCCTCGGCTTCTTCGAATACTTCCAACTTGCTGAGGAGATTGGTGCCGAGCCGCTGCCCGTGGTGAACGTAGGTATGGCCTGTCAGTTCCAGAACAATGACGATGCTCACGCACCGGCCACTAAGGAAGGCCTGCAGCAATTCATCGACGACTGTATAGACCTCATCGACTTTGCCAACGGAGATCCTACCACTAATCAATGGGCCAAGCTTCGTGCCGACATGGGGCATCCCGCGCCCTTCAACCTGAAGTTCCTGGCCATCGGCAACGAGCAATGGGAGAAACCTTTCTTCGACCGTCTGGCCATCATCGCTCCCGAGGTTCGCAAGGTGCATCCCGAAATCAAACTCATCGGTACCAGTGGTCCCAATGCCGAGGACGACCACTTCCGCAATGGATGGAAAGCGATGCGTGAACTGAAAGCCGACCTGGTAGACGAGCACTTCTATCGCGATATTCAGTGGTACAAGGACTGGATGAACCGCTACAGCGACCGCGAGTTCTACACCAAGGACGGGCCACGTGTCTTTGCCGGCGAATGGGCTTGCCACGACCGGGGCAAGAAATACAACCATGCAGGTGCCAGCATTTACGAAGCTGCTTTCATGACCAACATCGAGCGCAATGCCGACCTCGTTCACATGGCTACCTATGCACCGCTCTTTGCCCACATGGAAGGCTGGCAGTGGCGCCCCGACCTCATCTGGTACGATAACCTCGGCACCGCCCGCACTGCCTCGTATTATGTACAGCAACTCTATATGCTCAACCGCGGTACGAATGTCCTGCCCACCACCATTAGCCTGAATGGCGGCACACCCGTTGCCAATCCCGTAGAGAAAGGGAAGGATGGTGTCTTTGCCAGCGCAGTGATGGATAAGGACAAGAACGAAATCATCGTGAAAGTCATCAATACTCAGGAGAAGGCCAGCACCACAAGCATCAACATCACGGGTCTGAAGCTCAAGGGCTTCCCCACTACAGCCGAGGTCGTCACCTTAGATTGCAGCAACTATGATGCAGAAAATGTGCCCGGAAAGCCCGAAGTAATAAGTCCAAAAAGCAGCACTACAGCCATCAATGCCGAGAAGGGTAATCTCACTCTCTCACCCACCATTCCAGCGAAGACCTTCCAACTTTTCAAAGTGAAACTGTAACAATCAAGTTACATAAGTAGTCTTTACCAGTCGCGAAAACAGTCTCAAAGTTTGAGAAATGATTTTACCCGTTGGTATTCGCTTTCGAAGTTGGGGGTGAAGATGCCCTTACCTAAGGAGGCTTCTATCTCTGGGATAGACCAGAAACGGCCACCGTCGGTCTCGGCACTGGGCTTAATATCACCATCATAGACGGTACGGAAAGGAAAGACAAGCTCGCGTTCCCTATCAGACTGAAAAACATAATGAGGCAGTTGCTGCGGTTCAAAATCCGAGATTCCCAACTCCTCTTGCACTTCACGACGGAGTGCTTGCTGAATGCTCTCGCCTAAATCTACATGTCCGCCTACGGCTGTATCCCACTTGTCTGGTTGGATATCCTTCCATGCCGGACGTTTCTGAAGATACAACTGCCCCTCTGAATTAAAAACATGAAGGTGCACAACGGGGTGCAGCAACATACTGCCGCTGTGACACTCGCCTCTGGTGGCAGCAGAAAGGATGTTGCCTTCTTCATCCACCACGGGGAACAACTCCTGACTGTTATCTTTTCCTTCTGCTATCATGGTATAAGAAGTGAGCTGTCGCCATAACTGAGGAAACGGAAATCGTGCCCCAAGGCATAATCATAAATCTTTCGCCAGTCGCCATGCACAAAAGCACTTACCAACAATAGCAAGGTGCTCTGCGGCTGATGGAAATTGGTAACCATCATCTGCACGATATGAAACTGATACCCTGGGGCAATGATAATCTGGGTACTGCTGTGTAAGACATCCAACTTGTGACGGCCTAGATAATCCCTTAGGGATTTCAATGCCGACACAGTTGAGGGTTGAGAATTGAGAGTTGAGAGTTGAGAGTAAGGCATCCACTGTTCAACGTGCAGTTCTTCGGCATCGCCGGTGTCCTTGCCTGCATCCATAAGCTGCCGGGCTTTGATGCCCATATAATAAAGGCTTTCGAGGGTACGTACACTGGTGGTGCCGACGGCGATGGCCTTACCCTCGTGAGCAATGAGTTTCTGAATGGTCTGCAAACGGACGGCAATATGCTCGGTATGCATCTCGTGATCGCCAATCTCCTCGCTCTTGACAGGCTTGAAGGTACCGGCTCCTACATGAAGGGTCAGTTCTTCGCGCTCTATACCATGTTTGTCCAAATCGGTCAGCACACGCTCTGTGAAGTGAAGCCCGGCCGTTGGTGCAGCCACAGAGCCCTTAATCTTGGAATAGACAGTCTGGTAGGTGCGAAGGTCGCTCTCCTCGGTCTTTCTATTTAAATAAGGTGGGATGGGCAGTTCACCCAAAGATTCCAACACCTCGGAAAAGGCAAAGTTGCCTTCCCATTGGAAACGTATCTCGAAACTGGTGCCGTGAGGCGCCACACGCTCTGCCGTGATGATATAGGAAGTCCCGTTTATCCGAAACTCGCCGCTGAGCAATCCCTCTTTCCACTTCTTAGAGTTACCCACCAAGCAGTACCAAGAACATGCTGATGTGGCAATGAAATTCTCTTGATACTCGACAGGTGAAGCGGGCTCCAAAAGGAAGATTTCAATAAGCGCACCAAGAACACCATCATTTCTCCCTCCCGAGGGAGTTAGAGAGGGGTTGCTCTTGCGGAAATGCAGGCGGGCACGAATCACCTTGGTATTATTGAAAACCATGAGGGCACCTTTTGGCAGATAGCTAGGCAAGGAACGGAAGGTGTCCTCCGATACCTCTCCCCTATTATACACCAACAGTTTGCTACTGTCGCGCTCTGGAAGGGGGAATTTGGCTATCCGCTCGTCAGGCAACGGGTAGTTGAAATCCCTTATCTGTATCTCTTTCGTATCCATTTTTCCAAATTTTGTGCAAAGATATAAATAAAAATGCTAATTTTGCAGGAAAAATAACAAAGAGCATGGATTTTAAGTTAGAAGTTTGTTGTGCTGACCTGCCAAGTCTACGTGCTGCCATTGCCGGCGGAGCACACAGAGTGGAGTTGTGCCAAGCCCTTGATGTAGACGGACTGACCCCATCGGCAGGCATGATAGAGATGGCTGTGAACAGCGGCATTACGACGCATGTGCTTATCCGTCCCCGGAAAGGTAACTTTGTGTATACAGAGGACGAGGTGGATTGTATGATTTACGACATACAGATAGCTCGCAAACTGGGTGCCCAAGGTGTGGTGATAGGTGCACTTACACCCAATGGCAATATAGATTTGCAAGCTTGCCACCGTATGGTAGAAGCAGCCGGTGACAAGATGCACATTACTTTCCACCGTGCTTTTGATGTCTGCAAGAATCCCAAGGAATCATTACTGGAGATTTATTCCCTGGGGTGTGACCGTCTGCTAACCAGTGGATTAGCCGCAAAAGCCGAAGAAGGCATTGGCCTACTGAGAGAACTGGTGGCAGAAACCAAGACTTTTGAACCCAGGGAAGGCTGCGGCGTTAGGGGAAGCATCTTGCGAATTATGCCTGGAGCCGGTGTAACACCTGAGAATGCAGCCCGTATTATAAAAGAAACGGGAGCCACAGAAATCCATGGCTCCCTTAGGAAGAACGGTCATACCGATGCCGTTATGGTGCACGAGACTATTTCTCGTGTATTGTCAGCTGTCGGATGACACTCATTATCTGATCTACAACACCTATAGTATATCCCTGCTGGAACCACACCACCCTATTGAAGGTATCAGCCATTATTAGAATGGGCAATTCCTGACTACCATGTGTGAGTTCCTGAATATGCATAGCCTCTAAGGTCTCAGGGTCGGCAACACCAAAGATGAAGTTATCGGGAAGTCCATCAAAATCCTTACGGTGTGAGCGGAATGACTGGAACTCTTCCCATGAGGGGAACAACATCATAAAATTGTGAGGCCACTGAGAGAGGTAGATGTTGGCCTCCTCACATTCATGCAAGATATGTGCGCTGGGTTCGTGATTGTCACGAATCAAGGCTACCAGATAATAGCCGCGCCCTGTACTCTCGAGCAAAGTCTTATGGACTCCCTTGTAGTTGGTGAAATAATTTTCACAATTGAAGTTGCCAATCACACGCAACTCATCGGCATTGTCGCGCAATTTGAGTACTTGCTTCTGTAAAGCATTGGCCTTCAGGCCAAAGAACTCGAGATGTGCCAACACGCTACCGTCTGCCATACGGGTACCTGAAACAAGAAGATATTGTCCGGCATCCATCTGGACTCCCTGGGAGAAAGTATCTTTCCAGGTTGCATCTTCCGGAAATTCCTGAAGTGAAAGCGTGCCGTTTTGCAGACGCGACAAACTGAAATGCGAATAGTAAGATGGATTCTCCTTGATGGCAAAGTCATTATAAGTAAGGTATAGGGTTCCTTGAGGGGCACTTTCCTGAACAGCCTCACCAAAGTTCACATCATGCCATGTTGATTCTTCATCAGCCCATTGTACCTTACCCGTTACCTCATCTACACGCGCAGCAATTCCTACACTGCGGCAGGCTGCCACAAAGAAAATGTCACGGCTGTGAGCATCTGTAGTACGATGACGATAAACACCCTCAGGGCTCATACAAAGCTTCTGCGGATTGCGTGTATCATCAATGTTGACACTGTCTGTCACCCATTGGGCAATAGCTGCGGCATCTTTTCCGACAAACACCTTATTCAACACCTGACGGTATGGGGTAAGCATTTCGTTGCTGATACGAGGTGCCAGCACATATTGTTGCCAAAGAGAAGAAGCAGAAGCCGGAGTATTATCGGTAGCGTCAGAAAGAACTTCTGTAGTGACGTCACAAAGGTCTTTCGGACGCAAGGTACTAATTACCTGCTTGCCATTCTTATGTGACTGGAAATCTTTTATCACATACCAGTTCTGACGGGCAGTCTTCAAACCCTCCTCCTTACTGAAGGCCTGCTCCATATAGGCATTACGAAGGCTGTCTTCGCGCAGCAGACGTTCTCTGTTCCTGCGTATCTGCGTATCAGTAAGATCGGGAATATACTCTTTGGAAGGAGGAGGAACAAGGTCGAAGTCGAACGAGCCCGTAAAACTGTCGTCCTTATCCACAACAACCGTTACCGTATCCATCTGGTCTGCACTGGCTTTCTCGAAACCAAACAAACCATCTTTGCCGGCCCATACAACAAGGTCGCCTTTGCCGCATCCTAAACTGGCATTCCCGTTTTCGTCAGTTTGCTTGGAAACCAACGTATAAAACTCTGCATAGTTATACAGGCGGAAATCAACCTTTGCATCCTGTAGCGGAGCACCCTGGGCATCTACGACCTTAACAAAGACAGTTGAAGTCTCAGCATAGTTAGAGGTAACGTTAATCTCTGTGTAGCAGTTGTTTCTACTTACCACTTCCTCAGGACCATTATAGTTGCCGAAAACCTTGGTATGCATGAGCATGCCACGTGAAGCAGGTTCGTTGAACCAACCCATATTCAATGCAGGAAGTGGTTCGCAGGCACCTAAAAAATACCAGCGACCATTTACCCATGCCTCCACCCAAGCATGATTATCATCAGTATGTGCCCAACGAGGTGTATAAACCTGACGGGCAGGAATACCCACAGCTCTAAGGGCGGCAACAGTGAAAGTACTCTCTTCACCACAACGACCCGTAGCAGAACGCATGGTAACAAGGGGTGATTTGGTACGACTGTCAGAAGGAGCATACGTAACATGTTCATGACACCAATGGTTCACCTCCTGAACTGCATCATACATATTCAAATCCTTTACACGGTCTTTGAGCATTTCATAGAAAACAATTCGCGCTGAGTCGAGGTTCTCGTTGTTTACACGCAACGGGAGCACAAAATGTTTCCACTCGCGCTCAGGAACCTTCTCACCCCAAGGCATTTCACGACGAGCCTTTAGCGTAGCCCTAACGCTAGCTTCCCAGAACTCACGAGGATAGTCCACACTGTCGGGCAACGGCATATTGGCATACAAGAAGTCCATTGCCTCTTGTACCTGTTGTTCCGACTGGTTACTGCATCCTACTGTAAAAACCATGAGGAGCCCTAAAGATAAGGCTCCCCATAAAGTATGTTTCTTTCTTATCATATACATTATTTACTGAGCATACATATCAACGATAAGCTCGCCAAACAAGGTGTTGGCCCATGCAAACCAAGAACGTGTGAAGTCCTTGGCATCGTCCTTATTGAAAGACTCGTGCATGAAACCTGTATCGCCATCAGTCTTCAAGATCTGCTGTACACACCATTCCTTCTCGGCACGGTCGTTGGTAGTGAAGGCCTTCATTACCAAACTCATAGGCCAAGGTTTGTTCAGACCACAATGAGGACCACCGATTCCCTCGCCAGCTTTACCCTTGAAGAAGTAAGGATTATCCTCGCTCCAGACAAACTTACGGGTGTTCTGGTAGATGGGGTCGTCAATAGATACATCAGTCAGATAAGGCAGACAGAGCAGGCTAGGTGCATTGGAATCGTCCATCAGAAGAGCTGAGCCATAAGCATCTACCTCGAAAGCATAAATCTTACCATACTTGGGGTGCTCTACAACCGCATACTTCTGCAAAGCCTCTTCCACCTGGGTTGCCATACGACGGCAGTCACTGGCCAGTCCGTACTCTTTGTTTACATCGTTCAGGATGATGGCAGCCTTGCGCAATACGCTAACAGCAAAGAAGTTGCTGGGTACCAGATATGGGAAGATGGTACTATCGTCAGAAGGACGGAAAGCGCTGGCTATCAGTCCACAAGGCTTGCCAGGATGACCATAACCTCTGTTGGAACGTGTGTCGTGCAATGCCTCCGTCTTACGGGTAAAACGATAATTGGTGATGGGGCCGTTCCAATTCTGCTGGTCCTGGAAAACATGCAGGATCTCACGGATAGCTTTAATCCACTTCTCGTCGAAGATACTGGTATCACCCGTCTGCTGCCAATAGGCATATGCTAGACGCAGGGGGTAGCAGAGCGAATCAATCTCGTACTTACGCTCGTGCAGTTCCTTCTTCATCTTGGTATTGTCAGACATCCAATGACCATTCTCGATAGCCTTGATATTGAAGGCATTGGCGTAAGGGTCTATAAGGATGCAGTCCAACTGACGACGGATGACGCCACGGATAAGGTGACGCAAAGGTTCATCTTGGTTCACATAACGAAGGTAAGGCCATACCTGTGCAGCGCTGTCGCGCAACCACATAGCCTCGATGTCGCCTGTGATGACAAAAGTATCATCATCTCCACTCTCCTTGCTGTACCAAACAGTTGTATCAAGTGTGTTGGGGAAACAGTTTACAAACATCCAATAGAGCTTGGGATCAATAGCCGTAAGCTTTGACTTGAGGTCCAGAATCTGTTTCTCAACAGCCTCGCTACGGAAAAGGCGCTTCTCTGGAGCAGGACGCAGGTCCTTAATGGTAGACTGTACAGCCACTTCCTGCTTCTTGGCTTTAGCAGGGGCCTCGTAGTAATTGGCGCTGTTTGCAACCAGGGGAGCGCCCAGCAACATGGTTAAAAGAATTCTTTTCATTGTTATTTCTGATTATTTTGGGTAATCTGATTTTTCCGATTATTTAGCTGTCATATAAACATCCAGTACGCCACCAGCCATAATCTGGTCGTGTGTGATGGTAGTACCTTTCAACTGCTTGCCGTTCAGCACATATTTCTTAACATAGACAGCTTCTTTGCTGCCACCATGTGTACGGATGGTAAAGGTTTTGTCTTCGCCAACGGGAATGACTGCCTCCTCTACGATGGGAGAACCCAACTGATAAACGCCACCGCAAGGTTCAACCTGATAAAGCCCCAGAGCAGAAAGGATGTACCATGCAGACATCTGACCAACATCCTCGTTACCGCAAAGACCGGCAGGCTGGTCAGTGTAAAGCTCATCCATCACATAGCGAACCCATTTCTGCGTCTTACGTGGCTGACCAACATAGTTATACATATATAATACGTGATGACTGGGCTCGTTTCCATGTGCATACTGGCCAACCAGACCAGAGATATCTGGAGCTGCACCCTCGCCAAGGTCGCTATCAGCAGCCAACAATGCATCCAAGTGATCGGCCAAAGCCTTGTCACCCCCCATCAGATTAGCCAGCCCCTTTACATCGTGGGGCACCAGGAAGGTATACTGCCAGGGATTACCCTCAGTATAGTCGCGCGTCTGACGATTGGGGTTAAAGTTTTCAGGCAGAGGACGGAACTCACCCTTCATATCCAAAGCTCGCATGCACTTAACGCGTGCATCCCAAAGTTTTCTGTAACCCTGGCTGATGTTGTAGAAACGAACACTGTCTTCTTTGTGACCCAACTTGCCAGCAACCTGAGCAGCAGCCCAAGCAGCAATATAGTACTCCATACTCTTACCTACGACCTCTCCTTCACGACCGTCATAGGGCAGGTAACCTAGCTCAGCCAGATAATCTTTTCCACGCAAGGGAACACGGCGGTTCTTAGCAAACTCTGTGGGCAGCATACTGGCCTTGATAGCTTCATACATCTTCTCGGCATCAATGTCGTTGCATTCACCCTTCAGGATGATGTCAGCCAAAACGGGAACGCCCGGTTCGCCCACCATACAATAAGTATCGTTGCTTACCAAGTGCCATACGGGCAGTTCGCCCCATTCATAATACATATTCATCATGGTATGTGCATAATCGCGCATACGGTCGGGCATGATAAGAGTTGCCAAGGGATGTGCAGCACGGTAAGTGTCCCAAAGACTCCATGTCGTAAGATTTGTGAAGTCAGCACCGCGGTGAACCTTAAAGTCGCACCCCATATAGTCGCCTGTTACATCGTTCCAAATCTGAGGAGCTACCATATAGTGATACATAGCAGTATAGAAGATGGTACGCTCACGCTCTGTGCGGAAGGTTGCCTGGATACGCCCCAATTGTTTATCCCAAGCCTGGCAGGCTGCATCAGCAATGGCATTAAAATTGAAGTCAGGCATCTCGGCATTCATATTGATAAGAGCATTGGCCTCACTGGTGGGCGAAATAGCAACCTTAGCCAGAATCTGATCGCCAGGACCTACTTCAAAAGTTGCCTCACCATAATTAGCATCCAGACCACTGGAAAGCCAGTGATGCATGGGATGGCTAAAACGTATGCAGAAGTATACCATCTGGTCTGAGGCCCATCCTGCGCTGCGACGGTATCCCATCAATGTGTAGTCATCTATTCGTATAGCTCTTGCCTCACGGGTATCATCGCCAACGGTATTCTCCAAGTCGATGATAATACGTGCATTATTACTGCCCTTAGGATAAGTAAAACGGTAGAGTGCCACACGCTCTGTTGCCGTTACTTCGGCCTGAATGGAAAAACGATCGAGCAATACACGATAATAGCCAGGAATCATAACCTCCGTCTCATGGCGGTAGTCACTTGCCAATCCCTTGCGAGAGTGTTCAACATCACCATAAGCTGGCATCAGGGAGATATCACCAAGGTCGCCACAACCAGTTCCACTAAGGTGCATCTGTGCAAAACCAATAATCTGCTTACCACTCTCGTGATAACCAGAACACCAGTCCCAACCCTGTTCAATTTGAGTAGGTCCGGCATTTACCATTCCAAAGGGAACATTAGCGCCAACAAACACATGACCATGATCGCCAGTTCCGATACGAGGGTCAACATACTTGGAAAGATTGTCGGCCATTACAGACATACTCAAGAGCAAGCCGACAAATAAGAATTTACTTTTCATTGAAATTGGTAGTTTTATCTATTATAGTTTTTAATAATGGTCCAAAAGTTGGCACAAAAGTACAAATAAGTGAGCGGAAAAGCAAGAGAAAATATAAAAAAAAGCCCTCGGCAATCTTATTTCGATTGCTGAGGACTAATCTTTCTGTCTACTGTGAGAAACATTACATCATGCCGCCCATTCCACCCATGCCAGGAGCACCGCCCATAGGCATCTCAGGCTTATCTTCCTTAGCTTCGCAGATTACGCACTCTGTTGTCAGGAACATACCTGCAATAGAAGCCGCATTCTCCAAAGCTACACGGGTAACCTTAGCGGGATCAATAATACCGCTAGCCTTCATATTTTCGTACTTGTCCTCACGGGCATTATAACCATAGTCACCTTCGCCGTTGCGAACGTTGTTAACAACAACGCTTGCTTCCTCGCCAGCATTCTCGACAATCTGACGCAGAGGTTCCTCGATGGCACGACGTACAATCTGAATACCTGTTGTCTCATCGGCATTAATGCCTGTCATACCCTCCAAAGCTTTCTGAGCGCGGATGTAAGCAACACCACCACCAGGGATAATACCTTCTTCGATGGCTGCACGGGTTGCACACAGGGCATCGTCAACACGATCTTTTTTCTCCTTCATCTCAACCTCGCTGGGAGCACCTACATACAGCACGGCTACACCACCAGAGAGCTTAGCCAGACGCTCCTGCAGTTTCTCCCTGTCGTAATCGCTAGTTGTATTGTTAATCTCGTTTTTAATCTGGTTAACACGATCCTTGATAAGCTCGCTTTCGCCATGGCCATTAACGATGGTGGTATTATCCTTGCTCACAACTACCTTGTCGCAAGAACCAAGCATCTCTATGGTTGCCTGCTCCAGCTTCAGACCTGTATCTTCGCTAATTACCAAACCACCTGTCAAGGTAGCGATATCCTGTAGCATAGCCTTTCTACGGTCGCCAAAACCAGGAGCCTTAACAGCACAAATCTTGAGTTGTGTACGCAGACGGTTTACTACCAGAGTAGTCAGAGCTTCGCTCTCAACATCCTCGGCAATTACCAACAGAGGACGGCCGCTCTGAACGGCAGGCTCCAAGATGGGAAGGAAGTCCTTCAGGTTGCTGATCTTCTTGTCATAGATAAGGATGTAAGGGTTCTCCATCACACACTCCATTTTCTCTGTATCGGTAACAAAATAAGCAGAAAGGTAACCACGGTCGAACTGCATACCTTCTACCACACCAATGGTAGTCTCACGGCCCTTAGCCTCCTCGATTGTGATAACGCCGTCCTTGCTAACCTTCTTCATGGCATCAGCTAGAAGCTTACCAATTTCAGGATCGTTGTTGGCACTTACGGCAGCCACCTGCTCTATCTTCTGATAGTCGCTGCCTACCTGCTCGGCTTGCTCCTTGATGTTAGCCACAACAGCTGCGGTAGCCTTGTCGATACCACGCTTCAGGTCCATAGGATTGGCACCTGCAGCAACGTTCTTCAAACCTTCGCGTACAATAGCCTGAGCCAGTACGGTAGCTGTTGTAGTTCCGTCACCTGCATCGTCACCAGTCTTGCTGGCAACACTCTTTACTAACTGGGCACCAGCATTCTGGAAGGGGTCTGCCAACTCCACTTCCTTAGCAACTGTTACACCGTCCTTGGTAATCTGAGGAGCACCAAACTTTTTCTCAATGATAACGTTACGTCCCTTGGGACCCAGTGTAACCTTAACGGCATTTGCCAAACTGTCAACGCCCTTTTTCATCTGTTCGCGAGCGTCAATATTGTATTTAATATCTTTAGCCATAACTTTATTTAAATTAAGAATGAAGAGTGAAGAATGAAGATTTTGCTTCTGCCCTCACTTTTCGATGTTTATAATCTGTATTTTATGAATTAATCAATCCTCTTTTGGGGGGAGTCAGGAGGGGGCTTTTACCCTAAGATTGCCACTACATCACTCTGACGCATGATTAGATACTTGATGCCATCCAACTCCAGTTCTGTACCGGCATACTTGCCATACAGAACCTGGTCTCCAACTTTCAGGACCATCTCCTCGTCTTTAGTTCCGTTACCAACGGCAACGATAGTACCCTTTAATGGTTTCTCCTTGGCAGTATCAGGGATGATGATACCACCTACTGTCTTTGTCTCTGCGGGTGCGGGCTCAATAAGCACGCGGTCTGCTAATGGTTTTACGTTCATAGTCTTTATTCTTGTTTTAATAATATCTTTTCCACATACACTACAACGAAAGCTATGCCAAAGAAATGCAACAAGACAAAATGTCACTTTCCTTATGACAAAAAATGACACTATACATTATATATATCCACTAACAGAAAAGAAAAACATTCTTTTCTTTTGCTGTTCTCTCACTTATTTGTACCTTTGGGCTCACAGAACCATAATTATTATCATGAATATGAAGAAAATGTTGTTTCTTGCACTATGTGCTTTGGCTGTATTTTCTGGAGCTAACGCCCAGGACAGCGAAAAAAAACTTAAGGAAGCATATAAGGATTATTTCCTTATAGGAGTGGCTGTAAACCAACGAAATATTACTAATGAAGAACAAAGCGACCTAGTGAGAAGGGAGTTCAATAGTATAACGGCAGAGAATGATATGAAGCCTGTCTCGGTACATCCCGAAGAAGGTAAATGGACATGGGAGAAGGCCGACCGCGTTGCAAACTTCTGCCGTCAAAATGGCATAAAGCTACGCGGACATACTCTGATGTGGCATAATCAGATGTGCGAGTGGATGTTTTACGACAAAAAACATAATCTGGTAAAAAAGGAGGTGCTTTTTAAACGTATGCGTGAACATATTCATACCGTAATGAACAGGTATAAAGATGTTGTGTACTGCTGGGATGTTTTCAATGAGTGCATTACTGATGGCGGAAGAAGACCTGGTGCAGAGGACCAGCCTTTGCGCGAATCAACCTTCTATAAGATTTGTGGCAATGATGAGTTTATCCGTAAGGCTTTCGAATTTGCACGCGAGGCCGACCCCAATGCGCTGCTATTCTACAACGACTATAACGAGTGCGACCCTGTGAAGCGCGACCGTATCTATAAGATGATAAAAGACATGAAGGCTGCCGGTGTGCCAATTGACGGTATTGGTATGCAGGGACATTACAATATCTACGGTCCCTCGGAAGAGGATATGGAAGCTGCAGTGAGCAAGTATGCCGAAATAGTTGACCACATTCATGTAACAGAACTGGATATCCGCGTAAATCAGGAGATGGGCGGACAGTTACGCTTTAGCCGCAATGAAGGTGTACAGGTTACCAACGACCAGAAACTGTTGCAAGAGGCACAATATGCTGCAATATTCCGTGTATTGCGCAAACACGCCGACAAGGTGGACTGCGTAACTTTTTGGAACCTGAGCGACCGCGATTCATGGCTGGGTGTCAATAACTATCCCCTACCCTTTGACCGCGAGTATAAGCCTAAGAACGTATACAAAGTAATTCGCGACTTCATTCCTTCAACAGATAATCCCGATATTAAGGAGGATTTCAAGCCCTCTGCTACTTGTCAGCCTCGTCAGGAATATCCTCAGGTAAACTCTCAGGGTTATGTTCGCTTCCGCGTTAATGCTCCTGGTGCCAAGTATGTCATCGCTTCAGCCGGTCATGGTGGCGGTATGGGCGGCACAGTACTTAAGAAGCAGAAGGACGGCTTTTGGATGGGTACTACGCTGTTGCCCGAGGACGAAGGCTTTCATTACTATACCTTATCTATCGATGGTGCACAAGTAATAGATCCAGGCACCAACAGCTATTATGGCGGTGCCCGTTGGATGAGCGGTGTGGAAGTGCCAGCTCACGATGACGCATTCTATACCGAGCGTACAGACATTGAGCACGGAAATGTACAGAAGATACTTTTCCCCAGCAAAATACAGGGTGATCAACTGCGTGTAGCTTATGTTTATACGCCGGCCGGCTATGAAAAGAATCAGAAGCAACGTTACCCTGTGCTGTACCTACAGCACGGATGGGGTGAGAATGAGACCAGTTGGCCCGTTCAGGGTAAGGCCAACATTATTATGGACAACCTGATAGCAGATGGCAAGGCCTTGCCTTTTATCGTAGTAATGACCTACGGCATGACCAACGATGTGGTATTCGGACGTCCATTTGACCGTGGAAAGGTTGCAGAAGATTTCCAGAAGGTGTTGGTAGACGAGTTAGTACCTTACGTGGACAGTCATTTCCGCACCAAGGCCGATAAGAAGAACAGAGCTATGGCAGGCCTTTCGATGGGAGGAATGGAGACACATTCAATCACGTTGGCTCGCCCAGAAGCTTTCGGACATTATGGCATTCTGAGTGGTGGTATTTACACGCCAGAGGAGATTAAGGACAAGACTCAGGTAGACTACATCTTCATTAGTTGTGGTAGCAAGGAAGGTCCCGAACGCGTCCGAAAAGCTGTTGACGACCTGAAAACGGCAGGTCTCAATGCCGAGAGCTATATCTCGGAAGGTACTGCCCATGAATTCCTTACATGGCGAAGAAGCCTTTATGTAATGGCTCAGAAACTATTTAGATAAAGAGTGCACAATATAAAAGAATTGCCCGCAATCTCACATTCTACGAAGATTGCGGGCAATTTTATTATGAATAATATGATCTATTTCTTTTAGAACTCTGCGTTCTTGGGAGTACGTGGGAAAGGAATAACGTCGCGAATGTTCTGCATGCCGGTAACGAAGAGTATCAGACGCTCGAAACCGAGACCGAAACCAGCATGTGGACAACTTCCGTACTTGCGGGTATCAAGATACCACCACAGGTGAGTCATATCCATTCCACGACGCTCTATCTCAGCCATCAGCTTATCGTAACTTTCCTCACGGACGGAACCACCGATAATCTCGCCTATAGAGGGGAAGAGCACATCGGTACCCTGCATGGTAGGACCTGGAGCCACGCAACCACGATAACCAATAGAACCACCATCGGCTGTGGCCTGATTCTGTTTCATATAGAATGATTTGATGGCTGTGGGATAGTCTGTCATGATGACGGGCTTCTTGAAATGCTCCTCTACCAAGTAGCGCTCGTGTTCGCTGGCAAGATCGTCACCCCAGTTGCAGGGGAACTCGAACTTCTTGCCGTTCTTGATGGCTTCTTGCAGGATGTTGATACCCTCGGTATATGGCAGACGGACAAAATCTTCCTTCAGAACACCTTCAAGACGTTCAATGAGGGTCTTATCAATCATTTTATTAAGGAACTCCAAATCATCCTTGCAGTTTTCCAGTGCCCAACGTACGCAATACTTGATGAAGTCTTCTTCCAAATCCATCAACTCCTCCTGATCAAGGAAAGCTACCTCGGGCTCAATCATCCAGAACTCAGCCAGATGGCGAGGAGTATTGCTGTTCTCAGCGCGGAAAGTAGGGCCGAAAGTATAGATGGCACCCAATGCGGTAGCCCCCAATTCGCCTTCGAGCTGACCGCTTACGGTAAGCGATGTCTGCTCGCCAAAGAAATCATCATCATAGATAATCTTTCCGTTCTCGTCCTTCTTAAGGTCGTAGAGGTTCTTGGTGGTTACCTGGAACATGTTTCCTGCACCCTCACAGTCTGATGCGGTAATGAGAGGGGTATGGAAATAGAAGTATCCGTGTTCGTGGAAATAGGTATGGATAGCCATTGCCATGTTATGACGGATACGCAAGATAGCACCAAAGGTATTGGTACGGGGACGCAGATGAGCTACGGTACGAAGGAATTCCCAACTGGCACCTTTCTTCTGAAGAGGATAGGTATTGTCGCAGTCGCCAAGAATCTCAATCGTTGTAGCCTGCACCTCGCTGGCCTGTCCGGCAGCCGGGCTCTCAACAAGTTTACCCACAACACTCAAGCAAGCACCTGTGGTGATACGCTTAACAGTCTCCTCGGGGAAATTGGACTCATCGCCCACAATCTGTATATTCTTAATGGTGGAACCATCGTTCAGAGCAATGAAGAAAATACCCTTTGAACCGCGCTTAGAGCGGACCCAACCCTTTACACATATTTCAGCCCCATATTCGGTGCTCTTCAGTGCGTCAATTACTTTTGTACGTTTCATAACCTATTATTTGAATTATGAATTGAGAATTATGAACTTACTCAAACGCTCCCATGCGCAGCATGTTAACCTCCTGCTCTGTGAGGAAACGCCAGTCACCTCTGCGAACATTCTTTTTCGTAAGACCAGCAAAGAATACGCGGTCTAGTTTGACAACCTTATAACCAAGACTCTCGAAAATACGACGCACAATACGATTACGACCACTGTGAATCTCTATCCCTACCTGCTTACGGTCGGTCTCACTAGCATATTCAATGGCATCTGCATGTATCTCGCCATCTTCTAGTTGAATGCCATCAGCAATCATACGCATATCAGCCGCAGTAACGTTTTTATTAAGATAAACATGATAAACCTTCTTCTTCATGAACTGAGGATGAGTAAGTTTACTTGCCAACTCACCGTCATTAGTAAGCAGAAGTACACCAGTAGTATTACGGTCAAGACGTCCTACAGGATAGATACGCTCGCGACAAGCACCCTTTACAAGGTCCATAACGGTCTTGCGGTTCTGGGGATCGTCACTGGTAGTAACATAATCCTTGGGTTTGTTGAGCAGGATGTACACTTTCTTCTCAATGCTAACCAACTGATCGTGGAAGAGAACAGCATCTGAGCGCTTAACCTTGGTACCCAATTCTGTTACGACCTGACCGTTAACAGACACAACGCCAGCCTCGATAAAGCTATCTGCCTCACGACGGCTACATACGCCAGCATTTGCCAGGAATTTGTTCAGACGGATTGGTTCGTCGGGATCTATGTGAGTCTCCTTGTATTCTATTTGCTTTTTCATGCTATATTTAGCATTGGGATTATAGCCTGCTGTACGGGGACGACGATTAAAACCGCCACCCTGCTGACGAGGCTGATAACCTGCATCCCGACGAGGACGTTGTTGGTAGCCGCCTTCACCACCTGCATTATAACGGGGACGAGGCTGATATCCTCCCTCTCGTGGTTGTCGAGGTTGGTAAGCGCCTTCACCACCTGCATTATAACGGGGACGAGGCTGATATGAGCGGGTTCCCTGCCCCTCTGAATTACTACTGAATGCTGGTCGGTTTATACGTGGACGCATAACACGCCCCTGACTATTGTATCTAATATTACGATTGTTCTCACTGCCATACTGAGGGCGATAGCCATCACGGCCTGCACTCTCATTCTTCTCGGAGAATTTTTCTCTCCAACTTTCTTCTTCTGTAATCATAAGTCTTTTTTCTTTTTAAAAGTGTTTCTAATAAAAGTGTCTTAAATACCTATATATGTATGTGGGGTTATGGTACGCAGTTCTTCCTTCACGGATTCACTGACGTTAAGTTCCTCAATAAAATTCTTTATTGTTGCCTCATCAATACCTCTGCCCGTGCGGGTAAGAGCCTTGAGAGCCTCATAAGGATGGGGATAAGCCTCACGACGAAGAATGGTCTGGATAGCCTCGGCACAAACAGCCCAACAATTATCCAGATCGCGATTGATAGCCTCCTTATTCAGGACCAACTTACGTAAGCCCTTAAGTGTGCTATTGATACTAATGAGCATGTGCCCCACAGGAACACCTACATTGCGTAATACGGTGCTGTCTGTAAGGTCACGTTGTAAACGACTCACGGGAAGTTTTTGGCTCAAATGCAATAGAATAGCATTGGCAATGCCCAAATTACCCTCGCTGTTTTCAAAATCTATCGGGTTAACCTTATGAGGCATTGCACTGGAGCCGACTTCACCAGCCTTTATTTTCTGGCGGAAATATTCCATAGAAACGTACTGCCAGAAATCACGATCAAGGTCGATAATAATCGTGTTGATACGCTTCATGGCATCAAAGACAGCTCCTAAACAGTCATAATTACTAATTTGGGTGGTATACTCTTCACGTTCCAGACCAAGTTTCTCTGCAACAAATTTGGCCCCGAACTGACGCCAATCATACTGAGGATAAGCTACATGATGTGCATTAAAGTTACCTGTTGCTCCGCCAAATTTTGCTGTTATAGGACTCTGACGCAACATTTCCAACTGGCGTTGCAAACGATACACAAACACCATTACTTCCTTGCCTAAACGAGTAGGACTAGCAGGCTGTCCGTGTGTCTTGGCAAGCATAGGAACATCCTTCCACTCCTCAGCGTAAGTAGCAAGTTGGTCTATCAACTCTTGTAGCAAAGGGTAGTATACCTGCTCAAGAGCCTCCTTAACACTCAATGGTACACTGGTATTATTAATATCTTGCGAAGTAAGACCGAAGTGGATAAACTCTTTGTAAGGCTCCAATCCACCAATAGCATCAAACTGCTCCTTGATGAAGTACTCAACAGCCTTGACATCATGGTTGGTTACCTTCTCTATATCCTTTACACGCTGTGCATCCTGCTCAGAAAAACTCTGATAGATGTTTCTCAGACGAGCAAACAAATCTTGAGGAAAAGATGCTAGCTGAGGAAGAGGCAACTCGCAAAGCGTAATGAAATACTCTATTTCAACTCTTACACGATAACGGATAAGAGCATACTCAGAAAAATAACCAGCCAAAGATTCTGTTTTACCACGATAGCGACCATCAATAGGGGAAATCGCTGTCAACAAATCTAATTCCATAGCGAAAAACTAATACGTGCTTCAAATATATTTGTGCAAAAGTGGTGGGCGTTGACGGATTCGAACCGCCGACCCTCTGCTTGTAAGGCAGATGCTCTGAACCAGCTGAGCTAAACGCCCAAAACAAGCCCTCTCAAGAAATGCGGAACAAAGGTATTACAATTCTGTGGACTTGCAAAATATTTCCCTAATTATTTTTATTTAGATGCGAAACGACGAGACTGCTCCTCAATCAGAGTGTAATCTTGGAAATAGTTAATCTTCATTGCACGACGCACCTCATCCATTGTCTGGCAGGCAACCTCACGCGCCACCTCACATCCTTTCTTGAGAATTTCATATACCTGTGGAATGTCCTTTTCAAACTCAGCACGACGCTGGCGAATCGGCTCCAGAGTCTCTTGCAACACACTCATCAGCAACTTTTTACATTTCATGTCACCCAAGCCGCCACGTGTATAATGGTCCTTCATCTCCTGAAGCGTTTGGTAATCTGCTGTCATAGCGGCAACCATTTCATCTGTTGCAAAAGCATCAAGATAGGTAAAGACCGTATTACCCTCAAGATGTCCAGGGTCGTTAACCTGAAGGTGAGTGGGGTCTGTATACATGCTCTTTACCTTTCTATTAACCTCATCGGCAGAATCGGAGAGATAAATGCAGTTTCCAAGACTCTTGCTCATTTTAGCCTTTCCATCAGTGCCAGGCAAGCGCAAACAGGCAGCATTCTCGGGCAACAAAATATTGGGCTCAATAAGTGTATCACCATAAATGTTATTGAACTTACGAACTATCTCACGACACTGCTCCAACATAGGTTCTTGATCTTCACCTGCAGGAACCGTTGTGGCCTTAAACATGGTAATATCAGCAGCCTGAGAGATTGGATATGTAAAGAAACCCACAGGGATACTCTCTCCACTGAAACCACGCATTTGAACCTCTGTCTTTACTGTGGGGTTACGTTGCAAACGACTAACGCTTACCATGTCCATAAAATAGAATGACAGTTCACACAGTTCTGGAATCTGACTCTGAATAAACAGGGTACTCTTTGATGGGTCAAGTCCTGCTGCCAAATAATCAAGGGCTACCTCAATGACATTCTGGCGAACTTTCTCTGGGTTCTCAATATTGTCGGTCAGCGCTTGAGCATCAGCCTCGAAGATAAAAATCTTATCGTATAAACCAGAATTTTGCAACTCCACCCTACGGCGAAGAGAGCCAACATAATGGCCAATGTGAAGTTTTCCGGTTGGGCGGTCGCCCGTAAGAATAATCTTTTCTTTTGGTTCCATTGTATTTTTATTGTTAATTCATTTTCTTTTAGTCATCAGCGGCCAAACATTTTCTCAATTTGGGCATGTTCCAAGATAGAAACAATCACCTTTCCTGTTGGCGTAAGGTTGGGATTCTGACACTGGAAGAGTTCTCCTAAAAGTGACTCCATTTCTTGATTAGTTAAAAATTGCCCCACAACAATAGCAGCATTACGAGCCATTACCAAGGCTATGCGGTGTTGCAATTCATTTTCCATCCCCGTTTCTTTTTCCTTAATAGCCTCTACCATTTGAGTTAGTACTAATAATGGATTCACACCATCCAAATCAGAGGGTACGCCGTTAACAGAGAAACTGCCACCTCCCAACGATTCAATATCAAATCCAAGCAAAAGCAATTCATCTGTCATGTCTTGAAACAGGACAGCGTCTGAAGGAGACAATTGCAACATTTCAGGAAAGAGGAGTCCCTGCGAGGAAGCTCTCTGTCCTTCTATCTGCTTATAAAACTTCTCATAAAGAATACGGAGATGAGCCCTATGCTGATCTATTATCATCAATCCCGTCTGAACAGGAGTAAGAATATACTGACCACGATACTGGAAATGACTGTTGCTCACCTCTATGTTCTCTTGCCTTTCCTCAGAAAAGAGGTTCCCTGTTTCTACAGATGACTCCTCAATGTGATTATTTGTAATAGAGTCGGCTTTCTGAATATTTGCATATAACTGTTCCCAATCAACAGGTACTTGCTTTTGACGTTTTCCTTGATCCAAGCGGAACGGATTATAATTGCTATCAACCTGAACATGAGGTGCGTGGACATCGGCACCACGGTGGAAATCGAAAGCAGGAATATCAGGACGCCCTTCAACATCAAAATCAATAGTGGGTACAGCATTGAACTTACCCAACGAATCCTTGATGGCTGCTACCAATATCTGCCAAATAGCCGAATCGTTCTCGAATTTTATCTCCGTCTTTGTGGGATGGATGTTGACATCTATGTTAGAAGGATCTACCTCGAAATATAGAAAATATGGAATTTGCTCACCCTCTGGAATAAGATGGGCAAACGCCTCAACAACAGCCTTGTGAAAATATGGATGTCGCATGAAACGACCATTCACAAAGAAATACTGATTGGCATTTTTCTTGCGTGCTGCTTCTGGTTTACCCACAAAACCAGTGATGCGAGCAAGAGTAGTATCAACATCTACCGATAGTAATTGCTCGTTCAATTTCTTCCCAAATACATTTACTATACGCTGTCTGAGATTACTGGCAGGAAGTTTTGTTATTAACGTGCCGTTATGGGAGAAAGTAAAACTTACAGTTGGATTAACCAAAACGATGCGTTCGAACTCTTGAATGATATTGTTAAGCTCCGATTGGTTGGATTTCAAGAACTTCCTACGAGCTGGCACATTAAAGAAAAGGTTACGAACCTCAAAATTAGCACCTACGGGACAAGAACAAACCTCTTGGCTAGTAATATGGGAGCCCTCGATGGTTAAATCCGTACCTAACTCATTTTCTATAGTTCTTGTGAGAAGGTGTACTTGAGCAACAGCAGCAATAGAAGGAAGAGCTTCACCCCTGAAGCCCATTGTATGAAGAGAGAACAAATCCTCTGCCTGTCTAATTTTAGATGTTGCATGACGTTCAAAAGCCATACGGGCATCTTGTTCACTCATTCCCTTTCCATCATCTATTACCTGAATTGATGTCCGACCAGCATCAACAACCAAGACATCTACCGTTGATGCGCCAGCATCAACAGCATTTTCCATTAGTTCTTTGATAACAGACGAGGGGCGCTGAACCACCTCTCCAGCCGCGATCTGATTGGCAACCGAATCTGGAAGAAGATGAATAATGTCCATACTTTATCTTGTACCCGTCATTATAAATTTCCATATAATCAGCAAGACAATAATAAGAATGACAGCCAAAGGCCATCCTATTCTTGCGCCATTCTCCTTGTAGCGCTGAGCACGAGGCGTAAAGTTTATAAAGGTGCCTTTAAATTTATCCGTATGGTAAGAGTTGTCATCGAGTGAGATTTCACCGTTCTCACGCTTAGCCTGCTCAACTAACTTCTGCAACTTTTCCTTGCGTTCATCAGTATAAATGCTCACTCGTCTGAACTTTCGAGGCTGTCTGGTGCTGAACATTCCCATATCCTTACTTTTTTATTCTTGCTTAATATCTGATAGTTTCTGTTTTGGTGCTACACGCTGAACACTCTTTTTCAATTCACTTCCGGCTTTCTTCCCTCGCCAATTAAACACGTCCATTTTATCTACAGGACGAATATAATCAAACCACGCAAAATTTGAAAGATATAAGGCATCGGGCGGTATCAATGGAACAGGATACATTGTACCCGTAGCAGCTGGCATCCATACATAGTTTACTTTGCGATTCTCAACAAACAGTTTCAGTAAAGTGGTTTCTGTATGATTCATCTCTACCATGACGCTGTCTTCGTCAAAAGGATAATAATTGAAATACACATTACCTATTGTCGTTGAAAGGTACATATTGCCTTCCTTAAAATAGAAATGCATTTCATGGCCAGCTACCTGATTGTAGTGAATACTGTCAATCTTTTCTACAGACAAAGCCTGACGCAAGACCTGTACACTATCCAACGTACTGTCGTTAAAGAAATATCTTATCTCCTCACCTAACATCTGCTGCCCTTCTTGCCAAAGGATTGGGTCATAATACATTACCAGACACGAATCCTTTGAATTATAGACCATAGAATCGCAGACCGCCTGAGCATCTTCTCTGTATGCACGCACATGTCTGTATGCATGCAAAACCCTATACATACTATCAGTATCAATATAGTATGTAAATACCTTGAAGGTGTCTGCATGAGCATACAAAGTGTCTTTCTGAGAGAAGTCAATTACCATAGCACTATCATATGCCTCGCAATATCCTATACTGTCAACATAATAACAATAATTACCCGTAAGCATATTCTTGTTCTCGTCATCAGTATAAACAAAGTCTCCAAAAGCCTCACCAATCTTTGTTTCACCATTCCATACGACGCTATCCCCTACCAAGTGTTTTCCTTCATTGACAAGAATACTCCTGTTAAGCATATATGACTCATCCGTTTTGGAATTGTAATAACCAAGTTCTGAATAAATGTGACTCTCCCCATTCTCAATGTTAGATGGGCCAACAACATGAGCAATGGCTGTAATGGTATTATAATATAAGGTATCTGATATCAAAACTGTTTTAGGAGGTTCGGGAGGCTCTGGATTAACTAGCTTAACATTATAATTAAAGACCGCCTGGCGAGTTGATGGCTGGTATTCTCCCCAATCGCTCGTCAACTCGTTTCCTTGATCTAACAAACGTCCTCCCTCAAAAAAATATCCAAGGTCATAAAGGCGGTCATAATCAAGACTATCCGTATAAAGAATTGTTTTTAAATGCTTCAACACGACATTGTAACGGGCACGTGCCAATCTATCCAAACCATTATAATACAACACATCACTTGTAAGCGAGAGCGTATCACCCTGTATCATTCGAACATGTCCAAAAGCATCAAACGAATTTGAAGCCTCATAAAAAAGAGCACTATCACAATACATAAGCGTACCCTCATGACTAAATCTGACATCTCCTACCAAAAACTGAGCTGTCCGATGAAGCCGCTCATCATAGAATAACTTGTCAGCATGTAACAGATGTACACGGCTATCTTTGCTTGACGTTGCTCTTCTGTTGTTATTCGTAGTTTTACGGACAGGGGTAACAGCAAGTAACAAGCAAACACCAAACAAAATGAGTGTACATATTACAGACAGACGACGATCCATTATTTAATCCAGCCAGGATATTGGAACTCACAATCGCGCCAATCGGGATTAATCCGAATATATGTTGTGCGCTGTTTTTCCTTTATCCAATCAAGAATAACCTTTTCGCTCTTACTTTCTTCAACCTCTGCCTTCAAAACCTGAAAATCTTCTGATATGCTTGCCCTATGAGAATTAATGCGACTCTTTAGCTTAACAATAGCACAAACTGTTTTGCCCTTACTATTAACCATTGTGAAAGGCTTAGAGATTTCCCCTACTTCCATTGTGTTAACCACACGGGCTAATTCCGATGAAAGAGCAGAGAGTTCTCCCATCTCAAATTTTGTTGTTGTAACTTGATCACCACCCTCAATTTTAATATTGGACAGAATTCCACGATTATTGCGCGTATCCTTATCATCAGAAGCAAGCCTTACAGCATCTTCAAAAGAAATCTTCTCCTCGCGAATATGCTCAGCGATAGAATCAAGATGAGCCATTGCCGTATCGACATCTTCCTGCAAGATTTCTGGGCGTTTAAGAATATGCCTGCATTTTATCTTGTCGCCACGTTTGTCTATTAACTGAATAATGTGAAAGCCAAACTCGCTCTGCGCAATCTTGCTAACCTTAGCAGGATCAGACAGACTAAATGCAACATTAGCAAAGCCCGGGTCTAATTCACCTCGTCCCATATATGGCATCTCACCACCTTGACGGGCAGATGCAGGATCCTCTGAGTACAAACGTGCCAAAGTAGAGAATGAGGTAGTTCCTGAGTTCACACGTTCGGTATATTCGCGAAGTGTGTTTTTTACCCGGTCTATTTCTTCTTGATGAATACGAGGTTGCTGAACCAAAAGCTGAACTTCCACTTGTGTTGGAATTAATGGCAAACTATCCTCTGGAATATTTTTGAAATACCGACGAACCTCTGCGGGAGTTGCCTTTACATCTTCAGTTAACTTCGCGCGCATTTTTTTCTCTGTTATCTTATTCTTATACAGTTCAAAATACTCCTCGCGAATCTGAGTCAACGTCATTCTCATGTATTCTTCCAGTTTCTCTTTTGACCCAGCCAAAAGAATTCTCTCATTAATCTCTGGTTCAACATACATATTCACCTCTGCATCCGTCACATCAATACTATCTATGGCTGCTTGATGAAGAAAAAGTTTCTGAACCGCTAACTGCTCAGGAATAACACAATACGGATTACCAGAGATAGAGCCACCAAGCTCTAAGCGGAGTTTCTCAACCTCTGATTTTAGAATAGCTTCATCACCTACCACCCATACTACTTCGTCTATCACATTGTTCTGTGCGAAAGAAGAGATATTATAGATGGATAGCCATATTATGCATATATATCTGCCGAAGATCTTCATAAAAAGATTAATGATTATTCACGGTTTTCAAAACATCCTGATGAATCTCCACAGGATAGCGCTTACGTAATGCTGCCACGTACTCATCCTCACGCATACGTTGGTAATCCGTTACAACCAGATTACTTACATCAGTCCAGTCTGCAGGACCTTTTTTCAAAACTTTTCCCACAACAGCAACATATGGATAATCCTTCAGTGGGTTCAATTTTGCTTTCTTGTCTTTCAGGGCCAACACATCAACATTGGCATTCTCTCCCTTCTTGAAGAGACGACGCTCCATACGCACCATCACACTATCCTTGTTAAACTGTTCACGTATCTTGACTGTCCACTTATCCTCAGGAACACCTTTCAGACACTTTTTGACAGCCTTTATGTCAGTGTTGTTTTTGCAATAATAAACTAGGCCACGGAAATGAGGTTCCTTCCAAGCATATTTCTTCTTGTTTGCTTTAAAATAAGACACCAAACCTGTAGTATCCTTGCTAGCAGGTTCCCATACACTTCTACTACACTCCTCAAAAAGCAACAGGCCATCGTGATATTCCTGTACCAGATATTTCAGTTCATTATCTTGGGCACAGAGACGTTCTGTTTCTTCATCAAGTATTTCCTCTACCGTCTTTTGAGGAGAAGAGTGCTGTGCCATAGAATCCAAAACCTGAGCTGCAAGTTGATTCTCTAAACCTTGACTTTCCAGATAACGACGAATATTTGCCTTCAATTCGTCATAACTCTCTAAAGGCTTCTTGCCCATCAATTTTATAATATGGAATCCTACCGTAGAAAGGAAAGGCTCTGAAATCTGACCCACCTCCAACTTGTAGGCAACATCCTCGAACTCCTTCAGTGTCTGGTTTGGTCCTATCCAAGGAAGCATACCCCCGCGGGCAGCCGAGCCTGGGTCTTGAGAAACCTTTTTTGCCAATTCTGCAAAGTCTGCTCCATTTTTCAATTCTTGGTACACAGAATCTATACGATTCTTTGCTGCAGTTTGCACATCCTCTGTCGAAGTTTGAGGAACACGTAAAAAGATATGTGCAGGTTGCAAAAGCTCCTTCCCTTGCAAACTCGCCAGCATCTGCGCATAATACTTCTGACACTCTTCTTCCATAGCATTCTGAGGAATTAGCAGAGGTCGGATTTGTTGATCGCGGTACTGACGAAACTCTTTTTGATAGCTTGAAAGGGTATCCAGATGATTATCTAACGCAGCAAACACCTTTAACTTATAATTGACAAAAAGTTGAGCATACTCTTCAACACTCTTCTTGTCCAATACACCATCAGAATTATTCTTGTTGAAATTGTATTCGAACTCACTTCGAGGAACTGGTTGTCCATTCACATGCATCACAACAGGATCATCCTGAGCGAAAGCAGAAAAAACAATCCAAGAATTAATAATCAAAAAAAAGATACGTTTCATATCCATTGTTAATTGTTAATTATTAATTAAAAACAACTACTGAGGACGACTATAATTAGGAGCCTCACTAGTAATCGTCACATCATGCGGATGACTTTCCAACACACCAGCACTGGTTATACGAACAAACTTGGCATCATGCAATTGCTCTATTGTTCCTGCACCACAATATCCCATTCCACTGCGCAATCCACCAATCAACTGGTAGATGACCTCTTGTACTGTACCCTTGTAGGGGACACGTCCGGCAATACCTTCAGGAACAAGTTTCTTAACATCCTTTACACCTGCCTGAAAGTAACGGTCCTTGCTGCCACATTCCATAGCCTCAAGGGAACCCATTCCTCTGTAGCTCTTGAACTTACGACCGTTATAAATAATAGTATCACCTGGACTTTCTTCTGTACCAGCAACCAAAGAACCAATCATCACGCTGTAACCACCTGCTGCCAAAGCTTTAACAACATCGCCGCTATAGCGTAAACCGCCATCAGCAATAAGGGGCACACCTGTATCCTTCAAGGCACATGCAACGTCATATACGGCACTCAACTGCGGTACACCAACTCCAGCAACAACACGAGTAGTACAAATACTACCTGGACCAATACCGACCTTTACGCCATCTGCACCAGCTTCAACAAGCATACGTGCTGCTTCACCTGTTGCCACATTGCCAACAACAATATCAACATCGGGGAAATTCTTCTTTGCTTCCTTAAGTTTCTCAATCACGAACTTACTGTGACCATGTGCGGTATCAATGATAATGGCATCTACGCCAGCATCTACCAGCGCCTTCATTCTATCAAGCGTATCTGCGGTAACACCTACACCTGCAGCAACGCGCAAACGGCCTTTACTATCCTTGCAAGCCATTGGTTTATCCTTAGCCTTGGTGATATCCTTATAGGTAATAAGACCAATGAGTTTATTTTCATCATCAACAACAGGAAGCTTCTCTATCTTATTTTCCTGCAAAATCTTAGCAGCAGCAACCAAATCGGTCTGTACATGTGTGGTAACAAGATTCTCGCATGTCATCACATCCTCAATCATGCGACTTAAGTTTTGTTCGAAACGCAAATCACGATTAGTAACAATACCCACCAAATGACGCTTGTTGTCCACAACAGGAATACCACCGATATGATACTCTGTCATCAAATCCAGCGCATCTGCTACCGTGCTGCCCAACTGGATGGTCACAGGATCATAAATCATTCCATTCTCTGCACGCTTTACAATAGCAACCTGACGGGCCTGCTCCTCAATACTCATATTTTTATGTATTACACCAATACCTCCTTCACGGGCAATTGCAATTGCCATTGGAGCCTCCGTAACTGTATCCATCGCAGCCGTTACAAAAGGAATCTTCAACTCTATATTGCGGGAAAAATGAGTTGAAAGCTCTACAGTACGAGGTAAAACCTCGGAATAAGCGGGAACCAACAGGACGTCGTCATAAGTCAAACCGTCCATAACAATCTTGTCTGCAATAAATGATGCCATATCTCAAATAGAATTTATTGCGTGCAAAAGTACAAAAAAAAACTGATTATTCCGACACAAAAAGTGCCAAATTTTCTTAATTAGCCATTTCGGAGAGGAACTTGATACGAACCAGCCTGATTTCTATCTCTGTGTAGTCTTCTCCCAAAGCATCCAAAGCTTCGTCCAAGTCATCTGTTTCAGATTCCTCCATGAAGTAGTCATAGATATCCTGCATGTCGTCTTCGTCCATTACATCCTCGATATAATAGTCGATGTTCAGTTTTGTTCCACTATATACAATAGTTTCTATTTCATCCAACAGCTCTTCAAGGGTAAGGCCCTTTGCCTTTGCAATATCTTCAAGAGCCAGTTTTCTGTCTATACCTTCGATAATGCTAACCTTATTCTTACTCTTGTTTGCCAACGTCCTGACACGCAAATCCTCCAAACGCTCTATCTCGTTCTCCTCACAATATTTTGCAATCAGTTCACAAAATTCCTTACCATATCGGACAGCCTTACCATCACCGACACCTCTTATATTCTTTAGTTCCTCTATTGAGATAGGATAAGTCGTAGCCATATCTTCCAAGGAAGGATCCTGGAAAATAACATAGGGCGGCACACCCTTCTTTTCTGCAATGCTCTTCCGTAAAGATTTTAGCATACTAAACAACGTTTCATCCAAAACGGAAGATTCACCCATAGAGGGTTCTTCATACTCATCAAACTCATTGTCTTTGGATATCCAGAACTCAACAGGCTTGCGCATGAATCGTCTGCCCTCTTCTGTAACCCTCAACAAACCGTAGTTTTCAACTTCTTTCTCAATGTAGCCTGATATCATTCCCTGACGAATAACAGCATTCCAGAAACTTGCTTCATGCTCATCACCACAGCCAAAGCACTCTAAATCTTCATGCCTATGCGACACAACCTCCTCCGTTTCACGTCCTACAAGAATATCAACCACATGATTCACTTTAAAGTTTTCCTTTATGGCCTCTATCACCTTCAATGCCAAGACGAGTTCATCTGATGCCTCTTGTTTTTCTTTAGGGAATCTGCAGTTGTCACAATTGCCGCAATTATCAGACTCATATTCTTCTCCAAAATAATGAAGAAGAAATTTCCTTCTGCATATAGAAGTCTCTGCATAAGCAGAAGTCTCCTGCAACAACTGCCGACCGATATCCTGTTCAGCAACAGGCTTTCCTTCCATAAATTTCTCCAGTTTTCTTAAATCCTTTGGAGAATAGAATGTCAGGCAATACCCTTCACCACCATCACGCCCGGCACGTCCGGTTTCCTGATAATAGCCCTCCAAACTCTTTGGTATATCATAGTGAATCACAAAACGCACGTCTGGTTTGTCAATTCCCATACCAAAGGCTATCGTCGCCACAATAACATCCAAACGTTCCATAAGGAAATCGTCTTGGGTCTCACTTCTGACCTGCGATTCCATACCCGCATGATATGCCCGTGCATTAATTTGATTGGCACGCAAGACCTCTGCCAGTTCTTCAACCTTCTTACGACTTAAGCAATAAATAATGCCGCTCTTGCCTTTATGCTGCATGATAAAACGAATGATGTCTTTATCCACATCCTTTGTTTTCGGGCGAACTTCGTAATACAAATTGGGACGATTGAACGAGCTCTTGAATTCCGTAGCATCCAACATTCCCAGATTCTTCTTTATATCACCACGAACCTTGTCTGTTGCCGTAGCAGTTAAAGCAATAACGGGGGCTTCACCTATTTGATTTACAATAGGACGTATACGTCTGTACTCAGGACGGAAATCATGTCCCCATTCCGATATACAATGTGCCTCGTCCACTGCATAGAATGAAATTTTTACATTTGTCAGAAAACTGACATTATCATCCTTTGTCAAGGATTCTGGAGCCACATAAAGCAACTTCGTCCTACCTGCTTTCACATCGCGTTTGACAATGTCAATTTGTGTCTTAGTAAGAGAAGAATTCAGGAAATGGGCAATGCCGTCATCTTCACTGACCTGACGAATGGCATCAACCTGATTCTTCATCAATGCAATAAGTGGAGATATAACAATTGCCGTTCCCTCCATCAGCAAGGCAGGTAATTGGTAGCACAGAGACTTTCCTCCTCCAGTAGGCATTAACACAAAAGTATCATGCCCAGCTAGAACATTACGAATAATGGCTTCCTGATCGCCTTTGAAGCAGTCAAAGCCAAAGTAATGTTTCAGTTGTTCTGTCAGATTCAAATTCTCCATACAAACTTTCCCATTTTTCCTTTACAAAGTTATAATATTTTTTCAATACAAAGCAAGTTTTAAGACAACATTTTTAATATTAAACGTCAAAAAAAATGGAAGGAACTTTATCTCTTCCCTCCATTATTCTTATTTTTCCATCTTCTACGCTATAAGGCGATGCGACTTTTCTATCTGTTTACGCGCATAATCCGCGGTCACCACAAATGTTGTCATCTTCCCGGAAGGCGCGTCATATTGTGCATCTATCATTACGGCCTCCATAATACTACGCAAACCTCTAGCACCGAGTTTGTATTCCACGGCCTTGTCTACCATATATTCCAGAGCTTCCGATTCATACGTCAACTTTATGCCATCCATCTCGAAAAGTTTCACTTGTTGCTTGACCAGAGAATTCTTGGGTTCCGTAAGAATATTACGCAGAGCCTTCCTGTCAAGTGGGTTTAGATAGGTAAGCACAGGAAGACGACCAATAATCTCAGGAATAAGCCCAAAACTCTTCAAATCCTGTGGAACTATGTATTTCATCAGATTCTTGGAATCTATCTTCTGTTGATGCTGTACACTGTTATATCCAACCACATGAGTGTTTAGGCGCTGAGCGATTTTCTTCTCTATACCATCAAAAGCACCACCACAGATAAAGAGAATATTTTTTGTATCGACTTCTATGTAATCCTGGTCAGGATGCTTTCTGCCGCCCTTGGGTGGAACATTTACCTTGGCGCCTTCCAACAATTTCAACAAACCTTGCTGCACGCCCTCCCCACTTACATCACGCGTTATGCTCGGATTATCGCTTTTACGGGCAATCTTATCTATTTCATCTATAAATACTATGCCTCGTTCTGCAGCATTAACATCGTAATTGGCAACCTGAAGCAGACGGCTCAAGATACTCTCGACATCCTCACCCACATAACCAGCTTCAGTAAATACCGTAGCATCCACAATGGTAAAAGGAACTTTCAGTAAGTTGGCAATAGTTCTTGCAAGTAAGGTTTTGCCCGTACCAGTAGAACCTACCATAATAACATTACTTTTCTCTATCTCAACGCCATCGTCATTCTTCTGCTGACCCAATCTTTTATAATGATTGTATACTGATACTGAAAGATAACGTTTGGCATCGTCCTGTCCTATTACATATTGGTCAAGATATTCTTTAATCTGCTTAGGTTTGGGAACATCACTCATACCAAAATCACCATTTGAATGAGTAGACTTGGCGCCCATATTCTCCTGCACAATATGATATGCCTGCATGGCACAATCACTGCAGATGAAGCCATTGATTCCAGACAGCAACAAAGGAACTTCTCCCTCGGGACGTCCGCAGAATGAACATTTATCCGTCTTATGTACAGCCATTCTTTATTGCTTCTTAGCCAAAACTTGATCTATCATGCCGTACTCCTGAGCTTCCTGAGCTGTCATCCAATAATCACGATCACTATCAGCCCAAACCTTGTCAAAGTCGGTATGTGAATGATTAGCAATGATAGTATAAAGCTCTTTTTTCAACTTTAGGATTTCACGCGCAGTGATTTCGATATCGCTTGCCTGCCCCTGAGCACCACCCATTGGCTGATGAATCATCACCCTACTATGTGTCAATGCACTGCGCTTGCCCTCAGTACCTGCCACCAGTAGCACAGCAGACATACTTGCCGCCATACCCGTACAGATAGTAGCCACATCACTACTGATAAACTGCATAGTATCATAAATTCCCAATCCAGCATACACACTACCACCAGGACTATTAATATAGATACTAATATCCTTACCAGGGTCTACGCTATCAAGATACAACAGCTGAGCCTGTAAAGTATTAGCAGTATAATCGTCAATCTGAGTACCAAGGAAAATGATACGATCCATCATCAAACGACTGAACACATCCATCTGAGTAACATTCAACTGACGTTCCTCCAAGATATAAGGATTAAGATATTGGTTCTGTGCGCTAATCACATCATCCAATACCATGCTATTAACTCCCAAATGACGGGTAGCATATTTTTTAAAGTCGTTGTTCATTTTTGTTATCATTAATTTAAAATGCGCACGCGCAAGGACAGATTACTTTTTGCTTTTTGCAGTTTTGGTCGTCTTAGCGGGCTTTTCAGCCTTGTTCTCTTTCTCAAAGAGTTTGTTGAACTCCTCCAGCGAAACAGCTTTTTCTGTCAGTTTAACAGTCTCTTTTGCCTTGGCAACAATTTTATTCTCGACAGTACGGGCTACCAAGCCTTCTGCCTGCTGCTGATTCTTCAGCATCTCATTGGCATAGTTTGTCAGCACGTCATCAGGCAGATTTGTCATACCATACTGAGCAAACTGCATACGTGTGGCAGCCTTGGCAGTCTCCAGTACATCTGCCTGCTCCACTTTCAACTCAAATTGGTCAGAAAGCTGCTCCTTGATAAGATGCCAAGTCAACTCATCTAAGCTGGCCTTGAAGTTCTCATTAATATATGCGTCATCCTTATCGGCATTGTTTTTCTGCATAATGCGCTTGAGCATAGCCTCAGGATATTCCAATTCACCAATTCGATTAACTAGATAAGCACGCAAATCCTGCAGGAACTTATAGTCGCTGTCTGCCACGAAACTCTGTTTCATGTCTTCTGCTATTCTTGCACGAAACTCTTTCTCGTTCTTAACGATGCCCTCGCCCAAAACCTGATCAAAGAGAGTCTTATCAAGAGCTGCAGGCTCGAAGCGGGTTATCTCTGTAACCTGGAAACTGAAGTCCGACTTCACGTTAGCAGCCTCTTCCTTGCTAATCTTCAGCAAGCTTGCCAATTCAACATCGCTACCATTGTAAGCCTTGTGAGGATTTAGTACAATTACGTCGTTAACCTTAGCGCCCTCAAACTTAGCCTTCTCTTCATCATTCTTCATGTAATTGGGTAGCATAACAGCATTTTCTACCTGAATGCCGCCTTCCAAGGTGTTACCTTTCTTGTCTAATTGAGCCAAAAGACCCTTCACCATGTCGTTATTCTGGTAGCTGTCAACTTTCTGATACTGACCACCACGCTGGCAGTATGCCTGAATCTGCTGGTCTACCATCGCCTCATCCACGCTAATGGTGTAGTAGCTCAACTTATCCTTAGCTGAAAGTTTGGCATCAAACTCGGGAGCCAATGCAATGTCAAACGCAAAAGTAAACTCTTCTTGAGAAGCGAAGTCGATAGCGGGAGTTTTCTCCTCATTAGCCATAGGCTCACCCAAGATGTTAACCTTCTGCTCACGGATGTACTTATAGAGTTCGTGACTCAAAATCTTATTTATCTCTTCTGCAAGAATTTCTGTACCGAAGCGCTTCTTCAATAAGCCCATGGGCACCTGACCGGGACGGAAACCTGGCAAATTTGCTTTTTTGCGGAAATCTTTCAGTGCTTTTTCTACTTTTTCCTCGTAATCTGCTTTCTCTACTTTCAGTGTGAGCAAGGCGCTCACTTTGTCTACGTTTTCGAATGAAATATTCATTGCTTATCTGTTAAATAATTATACCTCTTTCTAAAATTGGGTGCAAAGGTACGACAAATAATTTATAATTCATAATTCTGAATTCATAATTATCTGTTAACATACCTTATTTATAATAAGAACGTCTATTCTGCGGAGTTACGCTCTCTGTCCATTGCCTCAAAATCCTTCATTCTCAGCACAAAACTGTTGGTTAGATACTTCTCTTTTACAATGGGATTTGCAGCCAATTCGTCAGGTCGGCCCTTGAATAGAATCTGTCCCTCAAAAAGCATGTAGGCACGGTCTGTTATACAAAGTGTTTCTTCAACGTTGTGGTCGGTTATCAGTACGCCAATATTGCGTTGTTTCAGTTTCCAGACAATATACTGAATATCTTCTACAGCAATGGGGTCAACGCCAGCAAAAGGCTCATCTAGCATAATAAATTTGGGGTCAATGGCTAAACAGCGAGCAATTTCAGTACGTCTGCGTTCACCACCCGAAAGCTGGTCGCCCAGATTCTTACGTACTTTCTCCAAATGAAATTCACTTATCAGGTTCTCCAACTTTTCACGCTGGTAGTCCCTTGGCTTACCCGTCATTTCCAAAACACTGATGATATTATCCTCCACGCTCATCTTACGGAAAACGCTTGCCTCCTGGGCCAAATAGCCTATACCCAAGCGAGCACGCTGATATACAGGAAGTTTTGTTATCTCCTGACCGCCTAAAAAGATATGTCCATCGTTGGGAAGAACAAGGCCAGTAGTCATATAGAACGAAGTGGTCTTTCCAGCTCCGTTGGGGCCAAGAAGGCCTACAATCTCACCCTGCTTAACGCAAAAGGTGACATTGTTCACCACCATACGCTTGCCGTAAATCTTGACAAGCCCCTCGCTTCTTAATTCCAGTTTATCTGTTTCGTTCTCCATTCTCGTTCATTTTGAATGCAAAAGTACTAAAAAAAGGGAGTTCAAACCACTTTTACCCTCATTTTTGTCTTTTCGCTTTTCATTTTTCACTTTTCATTTTTCATTTTTAACTTTTCTTGGTACTTTTGCATGCAAAAAGTTGAGAAATTCATGTTTATAACCAATTTTCTGTCCGCTTTCGGACGTTATCTCATGCTCATGGGGCGCACTTTCAGTATCCCTGAAAGGTGGAGAATGTTCTTGAAGCAATACATAAAAGAACTTACACAGCTTGGGGTAGACTCCATAGGCATAGTACTGCTTATATCTTTCTTTATTGGTGCCGTTATCTGCATACAAATTAAACTGAACATAGCTAGCCCTTGGATGCCCAATTTCACCACAGGTTATACCACACGTGAAATTATGGTGCTGGAATTCTCCAGCAGTATCATGTGTCTGATTCTATCAGGCAAGGTGGGCAGTAACATTGCCAGCGAGATTGGCACCATGCGAGTGACCCAGCAGATTGATGCCTTGGAGATTATGGGCGTTAACTCTGCTTCCTTTTTGATTCTGCCCAAGATTATGGGACTTATGGCCATGATTCCTTGTCTGGTTGTTTTCAGTATGGCTGCCGGATTCCTCGGTGCATACGCCAGTGCTTTGGTGGGCATTGTTTCTGTTGACGACCTTACCATTGGATTGCAACATGACTTCCGCCAATGGTTCATCTGGATGTCTATGATAAAAAGTTTTGTCTTTGCCTTCATTATTGCCAGTGTTAGTTCCTTTTACGGATATACCGTCGAAGGAGGCTCATTTGATGTAGGAAAGGCCAGCACTGATGCTGTGGTACGTAGCAGCATGCTCATTCTATTTGCCGATATCTTCCTTACGCCCCTACTCTCGTAGTGGCTTAAGCCTTAGGCGTTAGGAGTCAGTTTATAACCTATGACCAATAACCAATGATAGAAATCAAACATCTATACAAATCGTTCGAGGACAAAGACGTCCTTAAGGATATCAACGCCGTTTTCGAGGAGGGCAAGACCAACCTCATCATTGGTCAGAGCGGTAGCGGCAAGACGGTGCTGATGAAGAACATTGTGGGACTTTTTGAGCCCGACAAGGGAGAAATTCTGTATGACGGACGCGACTTTGTTAAAATGACCAAGCGCGAGAAAGTGCTTATCCGTAGAGAGATGGGCATGATTTTTCAAAGTGCAGCCCTGTTCGACTCTATGTCGGTCCTTGATAATGTAAAGTTTCCCTTGGACATGTTCTCCGACAAGAACGAGGTCGACCGCATCCGCCGTGCCAAATTTTGCCTGGACCGTGTGAACCTGGCTGGTGCAGAAGAAAAGTTCCCTGGCGAGATTAGTGGTGGTATGCAGAAACGTGTGGCTATTGCTCGTGCCATTGCTCTAAATCCTAAGTATCTTTTCTGCGACGAGCCCAACTCTGGCCTTGACCCAAAGACCAGCCTTGTCATTGACGACCTCATCCACAGCATCACTGAGGAGTACAAAATGACTACCATCATCAATACCCACGACATGAATTCCGTGATGGGTATTGGCGAGAACATTATCTATATATGCGAGGGCCGTATGGAATGGCAGGGCAACAAAGACCAGATTATGACGAGCACCAACGAACGACTCAACTCATTTATCTTTGCCAGCGACCTCTTCCGCAAAGTAAAGGAAGCTAATAGCTAGTGACGATTATTTCTGGGGAGTCTTCATTCCTACAACCAAACGGTTACCACTCTTAAAAATCTTCTGAGCCAGTTCCTTCAAGTCTGAGGTGGTGATACTCTGAACCATTTCATCGTAACCCGTTACATAATCTACATGGAAACGGGTAAGATTAATCATCTGATTCATCCAATAACCGTTCTTCTTCAGGTTCTCTGCATGTGAACGAATTAAATATTCCTTTATCTTCTGCAAATAATCATCTGAAGGACCTTCGGAGCAAACCTTTTCTATACCATTATAAACCACCTCCATCATACGCTCCAGTTTGTCTGGTGCTGTAGGCAACTTAATCCGGATGGTGGCAATCTCCTCAGGATAATCAGAAAGAGAAGCACTGACAGGTACGCCATAGGCTCCGCCCTCGTCCTCACGAACAGTTTCTGTATACAGCATAGACATGGACTGCTCCAGCATATCAACGAGGATATCATTGCGTAAATTATCCTTAAGGGGAGCATGATATACAAAGTTTACTGTTGCGCTAGGCGTATCCTGTTCCTTCTCAAAAATGCAGGTACGTTCACCCTTGGTAAGACGACGGTCAATAACCTTGGCCTGCTCCATCTTTTTGCTTACAGGCAGTGCCCCTAAATACTTAGCCAACAGAGGAGCAACGGAATCTGCGTTCAGGTCACCCACAAAGTAGAAGTCAAAGTCTGCCGCATTAGCAAAACGCTCTTTATAGATGTCCAAAATACGATCGTAGGAAATCTTTCCAAGATCCTCTGTACGCATGCGCTTAGCACGAATATTGTTACTATACAAAACACTTGCTATACTATCACTAAGAGCTGTCTGAGGATTCAAGTCCTGATTCTTCAAGGCATCTTGCAAACGGGCCATAGTGCTTTGAAATGCCTCATCGTCACGGTGAGGAGCCGTAAAGCAAAGATAAGTAAGCTGCAGAAGGGTCTCGAAGTCTTTTTTCACGCAACCACCACCCAAACTCTCCACACGATCACTTACAGAGGGATTAACAGAAACCTGAATACCTGAGAGTTTCTTGCTCAACTGGGTAGCAGTGAAGGTTCCCCAACCACCCAGACTTACCATATCTGCATTGCTTGAGCAATAGAATTCCTCATTGGGATAGAGGCTACTTCCGCCCCAGCTGGTAGCCTTCATAGAAATCTGATTAGGTGAATAATCAGTCTGCTTGACGCGAACCTTGATGCCGTTGCTCAAGGTTATCAGTTTGGAACCAAACACATCATCAGTAATGCTCTTTACCTTTGCCTTAGACTTCAACTTTGGTACCAAGGGGTCTGTATTTATTTCTTCTTTAAAGACCTCGATTTCCTCTGCATCCACATCGGCAAGGGTTTTAAGGATTTCCTCTTTTGTGGGATACTGAAGGTCTTCCTTTTCTGGCATGAAAAGTGCAATGGCACGATTCTTATCAGTAATCAGCATCGGAAAAGCCTGGTTGATGGCATCCAAAGGCAGCATGGGAATAATAGTCTTCATATTCTGATGTTCCCACTCAACACCTGGCGTAGGCTCATTATCCAGGAAATAACGCACATAATTATTTACGTAACTGGTATTCTGCACTTTGTCGCGAGCTTCGTACCGGGCATCCAGACGCGATATATACTCTTGTTTGTAACGCTCATACTCGGCCTCTGTAAAACCACCACGCTTGGCACGAAGCAACTCGCGGTAAACTGCTGCGATTCCCTGCAGGTACTGACCTTCCTTCATTACAATTTGGGCAATCACGCTTTCTTTTGACTTAGCCACCAAATATTCGCCAAAACCTATGCCAGCCTGCATGAAAGGACAATCAGGTTTCTGCGAGAGTTCAGACAAGCGCTCGTCAAACATGCCAGATACTGCACCCAACAAATATTCCTGAAAAAGATATGGCATGGTGCTCTTCATTTCGCGAGGGGTAGCATCATGTTTGAACATAAGCAACGCATAAGCGGCAGTCTGCTCCTTATCCTTTTGGATAGAAATCAATGGCTCGTCGTTGTCAGGAACAGGTATTACCTCGCGTTTGGCAGCATCGGTTGGAGCTGGAGCAATATCGGCAAAGATTTCCTTTATCTTCTGTTCTATTTCATCGGGGTTTACATCGCCCACAATGACAAGGCCCTGCAAATCGGGACGATACCAACGACGGTAGTAAGAACGTAAGTCGTCATAGGGAAAGTTCATCACAATATCCATAGTACCAATGGGCATGCGATCTGCATAACGGCTACCTACGAACAAATCCTTGAAAGCTGCCTCCTGCATACGCATCATAGCAGAGCGGCGCAGACGCCATTCCTCGTTGATGACACCACGCTCTTTGTCTATTTCCTTATCCTCAAGCAGGAGGTCGTGACTCCAGTCGTGCAGAATTAACAGACAAGAATCTATGGCACCAGCAGTCTCTACATTTACATTATTAATATTGTATACAGTCTCATCGAAAGAAGTGTAGGCATTCAGGTTTTCGCCAAATTTAACACCAATGCGCTCAAGATACTGCTTCAAGGCATCACCAGGAAAATGGGTGGTGCCATTAAAACACATGTGCTCCAAAAAGTGGGCCAATCCCCTCTGGTTATCTTCCTCCTGAATGGATCCTACCTTTTGGGCAATGTAGAAATCAACACGTTTCTCAGGCCACTCGTTATGGCGAATATAATAAGTAAGACCGTTAGGCAAAACACCCACCTTTACTGCAGGGTCAAGGGGAATGTTAGGCATCTGCTGCGCATAGACACCCATCGTACTAGCAAGCACAGCAATAACAATAGCCAATAATCTCTTTATCATTTTATTATCTATTTTAGATGTTATTCAGTTTTCACTCTTCACTTTTACTTACTTCATCCTCCACTTGCTCCTCTGGAATACCATAGGCAAGCCCACTTGTTCATGAACACTATCGGCAAAGACCAAATCCAAGAAAACATAAGCCGTAGAATCTACAGTATAAAGACTGTCTGAAAGTGCTTCTACGCGTACCACTCCACCCTTTCGGGCAAGTTCTTTTGACGCCTGTGCAATAACATCCTGCATTTGCCGACTGTAATCCTCTGAGAATGTCTGAGCATCAGCCATTCCTTCCACAAACTGTTTAGTCTCTCCTTGAACAAATAGGGTATAGTAACGCTTGGCTGCATGCTGCACACTCTCATGGGTAAAAGTATCTAATTCGTGACTTGTGCAAGCAAAGAAGAGGAATGCAAGAAAAAGAAGCCCCCATCCCGCTCCACCTTTGGGGAAGTGCTTTTTATTACTTCTGTCTGATGAACACATTTATGGGCGTACCGTTAAAGTTCCAACGTTCACGAATTTTATTCTCAAGAAAACGGCGATAAGGTTCCTTCACATATTGCGGCAGGTTAGCATAGAACACAAAAGTTGGCACATATGTCTCAGGCACCTGCATACAATATTTTATTTTGATATACTTACCCTTCATGGATGGAGGCGGATAAGCCTCTATCAAAGGAAGCAGCTCCTCGTTGAGCTTGGCAGTAGAAACACGTCGACAACGGTTCTCGTAAACGTCTTTTGCAGTTTCCAGCACTTTAAAAATGCGCTGCTTGGTTAGGGCCGAAGCAAAAATGATGGGGAAATCTACAAAAGGAGCCATACGGTCGCGAATGGCATCTTCCATCGTCTTCATCACCTTTGTGTCCTTATCCGGAACCAAATCCCACTTGTTTACTACCACCACCAGACTCTTCTGGTTCTTCTGTATCAACTGGAATATGTTCAAATCCTGACTCTCAATGCCGCGTGTAGCATCTATCATCAGTATGCAGACATCGCTGTTCTCAATAGCACGGATAGAACGCATCACGCTGTAGAACTCCAGATCTTCAGTAACCTTGTTCTTTCTGCGGATTCCGGCAGTATCCACCAGATAGAAGTCGAACCCGAACTTATCATAGCGGGTATAGATGCTGTCGCGAGTGGTCCCTGCAATATCCGTAACGATGTTACGATCCTCACCGACAAAAGCATTTATCAGCGAGCTCTTGCCTGCATTGGGGCGACCCACCACAGCAAAGCGGGGTATGTTCTCATCCGGCAGTTCATTGCTTTCCTTGGGGAAAAGGCTCACAACAAAGTCCAGCAAATCACCCGTACCGCTTCCTGTAGCGGCCGAGATACACTGAGGATCACCCAATCCCAGCGAATAGAACTCGGCAGAGAGGTAAGTCTCGTTATTATCCGTCTTGTTGCAAACCAGTACAACAGGCTTCTTGGTACGACGAAGGATACCTGCAACAGCCTCGTCAAGGTCAGTCACTCCATTATGAATATCCACCAGGAAGAGAATGACATCAGCCTCGTCTGTGGCCAGTGTTACCTGCTTACGAATCTCCTCTTCAAAGATATCATCACTGTTTACTACCCATCCGCCTGTATCAATCACAGAAAACTCTCTCTGCCCCCATTCGCACTTACCGTACTGGCGATCACGCGTAGTACCGGCCTCATCACTCACAATGGCGTGACGGGTTTGTGTAAGTCGGTTAAAAAGTGTCGACTTGCCCACATTAGGGCGTCCTACTATAGCTACTATGTTGCTCATAACTTCAAATTCGTGTGCAAAGGTACGAAAAGTCGAGAGCAGAACAAAAAAAACGCGTTTCTTTTTTGCCGAGACGGAGTAACTTCGCGACTTTTGTCGCAAAGTTACAATAATCTCGACTAAATTTGGAGATATATTTATTATATCTATTGCAAAGGCGTCAATGGATATACGAGGTTCACTATGAAGATGTTCGCAGCCAAGATGATGAAATTCATCAGCAAACCAATACGCATAAAGTCGCTGAATCGGTAGCCGCCTGGACCATAGACCAGCATGTGGGTAGGCGAACCAATAGGCGTGGCGAAACTGCTGCTAACGCTTATCATCAAGGCTATAAGGAACGGATATGGCTCGTAGCCCAACTTCTCGGCAGCCTGATACATGATGGGGAAGAACATGGCACCTGCTGCTGTGTTAGAGATAAACTCGGTAATGAAGGTGCCAACGAAACATATTGCAGTCATCACTACAAACGGATTGGTGCCGCAGACATTCAGGATACCATTAGCCATCCACTCGGCGATACCGGTTTTCTGAATGGCAAGACCCAGGACGGCACTTCCGGCAAAGACCATAAGAATCTCCCAGTTGACGGCACGCATGGCCTGCTCCATATTGCAGCAACGGCAGATGAGCATAGCTGCTGCGGCTAGGAAGGCACATTGTAACAGTGGCATGATGCCAAGTGCCGATACCACCACCATCGCTATCATAATGGCTGTGGAGATGAGTGTGCCGTATCCGATGTTGGGCACATCGTCGGAGTCGAAGAACTGGATTTTATCCTTCAAGGTTGAGCTGTCTGGGTCGAAATGCTTCGGGCATACTAACAGCAACGTGTCACCAGCCTGCAGAACCACATCGCGAGGTGCTTCCTTAATACGTTCACTCAGGCGGGATACTGCCACCAGTACCATGTTGTTTTTCTTCTCAAACCCACTGTCGGCTATTGTACTGCCTATCAGGCTGCTGCCAAAGGTAACGTATGCCGTGCGTACTTGGTCTTCCATATCTTTCTCATTAATAGAGAAGGCATGGTGATCGGCGGAGACCAACTGATGTTTCACAGTCATCTCATATAACTCGTCAATCTGTCCGGCATATATCAGATGGTCACCGCCCATCAGGGGCTCGTCCTCGGTGACAGGCAATGGGGTATCATCAAAGTGATACATCTTTATCAGACTGCCACCTTTGATATGGTAGAGACCTGCCTCACCCAGTGTCTGCCCAATGAACGGATTGTCCGATGGTACCTGCAGTTCAACGGTGTACTCGCCTGTCGACTCAAATGCCGATTCAGGTGCCTTGCGGTCTGGCAACAACTTACGCATGGCGATTATAGACAGCACGCCTATTGCCAGACAGAATAGTCCGGGAATAGTGGTGGCCAGAATGTTCATGGCATGGCCTGTATTCTCTTCGTAAAGTCCGCTTATAATCAGGTTTGGCGGCGTACCGATGAGGGTACATACACCACCCATACCCGAAGCGTAACTGAGGGGGATAAGCAGTTTAGAGGGCGAGACTCCAAGTTTCTTAGCCCACATCTTGACGATTTTCACAAAGAGAGCTACGACGGTGGTGTTGCTGAGAAACGAACTGAGAAAGGCAACAGGCAACATCAGTCGCGTTACCGCTTTTGCATAGCTGTTTGGCTGCCCCAGCAAATACCTCACCATATAATGCAGTACTCCTGTATGCATCAGTCCCGCTACAACCACAAACAACACACCTACCGTTACCACAGATGTCCCGCTAAAGCCCGAGAAGGCCTCTTTTGCATCGAGTACACCAGTGACATACAGAATGCCTATAGCTCCGAGGAACACTATGTCTGAGCGCCACTTGGTGAACAACAAAATACTGAACATACCTAGCACCGTGACGATGGTTATCCAGGCATCAAGGCCGAAGCCTAAAAATATGAACTCCTCCATTTCTCCCTTAATTTCTTTAACTTCTTAACTTCCTATTTAAACTCAAAGAGGTTTATGAAGCCAGTCATGGCAAATACGGCACGGATATCATTCGAGATGCCCCTAATGTACACGTGGTCCCCTTTGGGTTTAGCGCTCTTAAGGATGCTAAGGAAAATACGCAGACCTGCTGATGAGATGTAGTCCAGTTTCGAGCAGTCCAGAATGATGTCATGGCCAGAGCTTTCCTTCAGGGGTATTACGGCCTGATCTGCTTCAGGAGCAGAAGCCGTATCTAAGCGGCCCTCAAAATACATCACTAAATCGTTGTTTTCTTCTCTTAATTCTGTTTTCATATTCTATATATTTTTGTTTTGTTTTCGTTCCCGTAATTAATTGTTCATTGTTAATTGAATCTACAAATATAGTGGATAAATAAGATTTACTACAATCAAGGCTATGGTAAGCAGCACAATGTGCATGCAGATACCCAGACGGGCAAAGTCCGTAAAGCGGAACGAGCCTGGGCCGTAAATAAGCATGTGAGTACCGCTGCCAATGGGTGAGGCAAAGCTAATAGACACACTCAGCATGAGCGAAATAGCGAATGGCATGGGGTTGCATCCCAAAATCTCAGCTTGCTGATACATAATGGGGAAGAAGATTGCTGTAGCACCCATGTCACTTACCAATTCACTTACTATTGATGCCAGCAGACACATCACAGTCATCACCACATAGGGATTACTGCCGCACATATCCAGCACATTTTCTGCAATGCTATCGGCAATACCCGTTTTGGTGATAGCCGTCGAGAAGACCACCGTAACACCCAGCACAATCAGTAACTCCCACTCTATGTACTTGGTGATGCCAGTCATACGGCAGCATCCAGTAAGAATCATCAATCCAGCGGCCAGCATAGTAGCTGCCATAAGTGGTATCAGGTGGAAGGATGAAATCACAAACATCATGGCAAAGATGATAGCCGAGGTGATAGTCTTCGGACCCAATTGAGGCACAAAATGGCTGTCGAAGAAGGTGAGCGAGCGTCGGGTGTCTCTCTCAAACTGCTCTTCGCCCTTGGGCGGGCATTCCAATAGCAGCGTATCACCAGCCTCAAGGAGAATCTCTCTGGGCTGCCCTTTAACACGACGTCCCTGTCGGGCTACAGCTATGAGGGCTACATTATTCTTCTCCTCGAAATCACAATTTGCCATAGATATTCCTATGAGGTCGCTGCCAAAGGTCACATAGGCCGTACGCATACGACGTTTGGTGTCTATATCATTGATGCTCCACACGTGATGGTCGGCGGCAGCCAGACCGTGTGTACGCTTCAGTTCCAGAATCTCGTTTATTTGTCCGGCATAAATTAGTCGGTCGCCGCCCAGAATCCACTCGTCCTTGGGTACGGGCGTTATAATCTCGCGGTCGAAACGTACAATCTCTACCAGCGAACCACCCTTAACATTGTATAAGCCAGCATCAGCAACGGTCTCGCCCACAGCGGGGTTGTCGGTGGGTACCAACAGTTCCACCGTGTAGTCGCTGGTGGTTTCAAACGACTCATCTACCGTCTCACGTGGAGGGATGAACCTTTGCAGCAACACAACCATAATTATACCCACTACGGTAAGAATCAGTCCTGGTATCAAGGGCTCAAACAAGTTCATCTGCTCACCGGTTTCATTAAAATAGAGGCCTGCAATAATCAGGTTCGATGAGTCGCCCAGCAACGTACACATACCTCCCAGCGTAGCACCGTAGCTCAGAGGCAACAGCAGTTTAGAGGGAGCAATATTAAGTTTCCTAGCCCATATCTTTACAATATCAATGAACATAACCACCACGTTAGTGGAGTTCAAGATTGCGGCCAGAAGGCTGGTTGGAATCATCAGGCGCAGCAAGGCGTTGTTGTAGTTCCTGGGGTCGCCCAGCACGTTCTTCGAGAGCCAGTATAGCACTCCGGTATGCAATAGTCCTGCAATAATCACAAAGTAGGAGGCATGTATCACTACCGGTTCGCTGCCGAATCCCGCTAAACTTTCCTCCTCTGTCACCACACCTGTAATCAGCAGCAGGGTAAGGGCTCCCAGAAAAGCAATCTCAACGGGAACTCTTGACCGCGCCAATACAATGAATATGACAATGATGGACAAGATAGTTATCCAAGCATTGATGCTAAGTCCTAAAATAATTTGATCTAGAAACATATTTCTTCAATTCCTCTATTGGTCGTTTGGTCGTTTGGTCGTTTGGGGAGACGGTAAACTGTAAACGGTAAACAAAATCCTCAATAACCCATAACCTTTAACCTTTAACCTCTAATCTCTAATCTTTAATCTTTAACCTTTAACCTTTTCAATAGCGTCAGCACATTGCGTCCTTCCACATATTCATAGTTGATACTATCCATAATCTGGCGGATAAGGTGAATGCCCAGTCCGCCTATGCCGCGCTCCTCGGCCGACAGCGAGGTGTCAACATCTTCCTTGGCTGTGGGGTCGAAGGGCACTCCGTTGTCGCTGATAACAAACTTCAGCCCCTTGTCACTGATGGTAGCATCAATGTTCACCATACCCTTGACACCCTTGGGGTATGCATAGTTCATTACGTTTACAACAGCCTCCTCAATAGCAAGGTTCATCTGCATGCACGTGCCCATATCGATGTCAGCCGCTTCGCACACCTTTTCAACGAATTCAGACAATTTGGGAACCGTCTGTATGTCATTAGGCAGGGTCATACTGCGCTGATAACGTATATCCTGTTGCTGATGTTTATATTGCAAAGCCAGCATGGTCAGGTCGTCGCTCTGTTCGGCCTCACCTACAAATTGGTGTACGGCCTGGGTCATAGCTTCTATAATCTGCTTAGGCTCATTTGGCACATGAGATATCACATCAAAGATACGTTTTTCCTGGAACTGAGCGTGATCTTTATCTTCTGCCTCTGTCAACCCATCGGTATAGAGGAAGATGGTAGTCCATGGGTCGATAGTAGTCTCCTGTAGTGTATACTTCCAACCTTGCATGACTCCTACTGGGATATTTGAGTCACATGGTAACAGCCCGGCTCCGCTACCTATTAATATAGGAGCATCATGGCCTGCATTGCAGTAACGCATACGACCTGTCAGCATGTCCAGAACACCAATAAAGAGCGTGACGAACATATCTGATTCGTTGTTAGCCGACATCGTCTCATTCATATCCGTAACAATATGGTCGGGCAAGGATTCATGAACGGCTATAGCACGGAACAACGTTCGGGTGACGGCCATCACCAAAGAGGCTGGCACACCCTTGCCGGAGACATCGCCAATGCAGAAAAATAGCTTCTCGTCGCGCATGAAGAAGTCAAAGAGATCGCCGCCCACCTCTTTGGCAGATACAAGCTGCCCGTAAATATTTATATCGTCTCGTTCGGGGTAGGGCGGATATTTCTTGGGAAGCATGGTCATCTGTATGCTGCTGGCAATACGCAGGTCGCTCTCTATGGATGCTTTCTGGGCAGTGGTGTTCTTTAGCTCTTCAATGTATTTAACCAGTGATTGCTGCATATCTGCAAACGAGTTGCTCAGTTGGCCTATCTCATCTATTCGCTGCAGTTCGGGCAACTTGGTATCAAACTGTCCTGATGCTATGGTCTTAGCCTCCTGAGCAAGTCGGTGTAAGGGGCTCAACTCGGAGGTAATGATACGGATGAAGAAGAAGAGCATAAGCAGAAGTCCTACCAACACAATGATTCTGACGCTTTGGCGCAAGCGGTCGAAACCGCCAAAGATGTCACTCTCGGGGCAGACAATGGCCATGCTACAGCCCGTCTTACCCAAGGGTTTGTAGAACACATAACACTTCTGGCCGCCCATGTGCATCAGTTTTATACCTTCCTCGCCACGCTGCATGGCATGTCCCAATGCGGTGAGGGCTGTGTCTGGCTCTTCAAAGGTATGGGTGAAAATAGTTTGGCGGGTGATCTTTGTGCTATCGGGATGTACAAAGTAGGTGCCGCCCCTGCCAATCATGATACTATATGAATTAGGGTAGGGCTTTACGGCCGATATGGTCTGCGAGAGCCAGCTGATAGACAGGCTGGTGTTGATAACGCCAATAATCTTACCCTCCTCATCTTTCATGGCTTTGCAATAGCTGGTAACCATCTCGCTGGTATTTGTGGGTGCGTCCAGATCCATATAGGGCTCCGTCCAGCACGGATGGTCCAGCAATGTGGGCATCAGATACCAGTCGGTATAGAAATACTGATACTTGTCGCTACCGCCCTGTATGGTGCGTATGCTGTCGCCAATGTATTTCGAGTAAGCCGAGAAGTAAAGCCCTTTATCCTTGAAATAATACGGTTCAAAGGCTATCGAGCAGTTGTAGAAATCGGGGTTGTTCAGCAACATGCCGCGGCTATACACGAACATAGAGTCAGCTACATCGGGATGCCTTTGTACCAACCATTCTGTCATATCTGTGGCTACCTCCACACGGTTCAGGATGCCTTCCACAAACAGCGATGTCTTGTCCAGCGTTTGTGTAGCCCTGTTGATAGCCTCCTGACGAACAGCCTCACGAGCCTGATAGAAGAAGAATCCAAGTGCTATGTTAAAGATGATAGCAGCAAAGAGCACTACCCACAGGCTGACCCTTACGGATAGCTTCCTTCGGATTATATTCTTGACATCTTTCATTTTTCACTCACCAACTCCTCGTATTTCACTTCTCTGCTCAGCATATTGTTCTCCGCCATCAACTGGCTGGCCAGTTGCACCATGTCGGGACGGAGGCGGAACTCACGTTTCTTCGACTCACGGTCTACCTGCAGACGCAGCACTTCGGTAAGCATCAGTCGTTGCATAGCACGGTTAGTGGCTATATGATCTTTGTCAACGTACTTCATTACAATGTCCAGTGCTTCCTCAGGATGCTCAGCGGCCCATTCCCAGCCCCTTCTGCTGGCTCTGGCAAAGCGTTTGGCTTGCTCGCGGTGCTTCTCGTAATAGTCACGAGTTACATACACGCCATCTTCCTGTACGTTATAGCCGTGGTCGCAAAAACGATAGACGTTATGGGCCGTCATCTCGACACCCGCTTGCATCAGCTGATAGTATTCATTATAACTCATAGCCAAGGTAGCATCAAGGGCACCAGCAACAAACAGGTTAACGTTTTGGGCGAAGTGTACCCACTGATAGTCCAGATGGTCCTTAATGCTCATGCACATCGCCAGTTGCCCAAAACCCACACTCCAGATGCCTACCTTAGCCCCCCTTTGCGTTAACGGATCCTTGCCACGAGCAGAAACAATAACCATGGCATTGTTCATTGACGTCTGCAAAATATTCACTAGCGATATTCCACCGTCTATTAGTTCCATTGCCTGACAGAGTTGCAGCGTTGTGGCCTGACACTCATCGTTGCGCAAACGGTTTATGGCGGGTTGAGTGGCAGATGAATGCTCGATACGCACCTTTACACCCGCCTCGCGATAGAATCCCTTCTCCTGCGCTACATAATAACCTGCAAACTGCGCCTGTGCTGTCCATTGGGGTGTGAAGACTATGGTTTCACCCTTTGCTGTCAAAGTCTGGCCTATAACCGTCAATACGGCACATAACACGTATAATATCTCTCTCATCTTGTTGGGTTGATGGTGCAAAAATATAAAGAACTTATCAATTATCCAAATATTTTGACAATCTTCATTATGGCAGAAAAAAGGCAAGTCCTATAGGACCTGCCTGATACATATTTGAATTGTATTGTACTTACTCCAACTGATAGCCATATGACTTCATGGCCCGCTCACTTTGACGCCAATCCTTATCTACCTTGACAAAGACTTCCAAATAAATGCTCTTGCCAAAGAACTTCTCCAGACTCTTGCGCGCTTCCGTACTTATGCGCTTTAAAGCAACTCCCTGATGACCTATGATGATGCCTTTCTGACTGTCGCGCTCTACGTAGATAACGGCATTGATGTGGATATTCTTATCGGTCTCCTTAAACTGTTCAACAACCACCTCTACGCTGTAGGGTATCTCTTTGTCGTAATAGAGCAGAATCTTCTCGCGAATTATCTCAGTCACGAAGAAACGGGCAGGCTTATCGGTCCACTGGTCCTTATCAAAATAAGCAGGACTCTCGGGCAGCAGCTCCTGAATACGCTTAAGCACAACATCCACGTTGAATTTATGCAGAGCGCTGATGGGGATAATCTCGGCCTTGGGCAAGACTTCATGCCATTCCTCCACCTTTTGGGTAAGGACCTTCTGGTCTGAGATATCAATTTTGTTGATAAGCACCAGCACAGGAACCGTCATTCGTTGCACTTTCTCCAAAAAATCGGCATTCTTGTCTGGTGTCTCCACCATATCGGTAACATACAGTAGGACATCTGCATCTTGCAGAGCACTCTCGCTGAACTGAAGCATCTGCTCTTGCAACTTATAGTTGGGCTTCAACACGCCAGGAGTGTCCGAGAAACAGATTTGCATCTCTGGGGTATTCAAAATACCCATGATACGGTGACGCGTAGTCTGAGCCTTGAACGTGGCAATACTGATACGCTCGCCCACCAAGAGGTTCATGAGCGTGCTCTTGCCCACATTGGGATTACCTACAATATTTACAAATCCTGCTTTATGCTTTACGCTTTGCATACCACTCTTCGCGAGTTATCTTACCTTCTTTATAGAATTCTGCAGGCTCTTTAGCAGCTTCAACAGCACCATCGTAGCCCCAGATCATATAGCTGGCGCCCCAAGTGAAACCGGCACCAAAGGCAGTAAACACCAACTTGTCGCCTTTCTTAAGTCGTGGCTCGTACTCCCATAGGCAAAGGGGAAGGGTTCCGCCCGAGGTATTAGCCATGTGGTCAATATTTACCATCACATGGTCTTCTTCTACACCAATACGCTTAGCTACAGAAACTTCAATATTAATATTGGCCTGATGAGGTATCACCCAGGCAATGTTGTCTTTGTTAAGCCCATTACGGTCTGCAAGTGTCTTCACTGCACTGCTCATATCCAGAACAGCGTGCTTATAAACTGCACGACCTTCCTGATAGACAAAATGTTCGCGGGCATCTACCGTCTCATGGCTGGGCATCTTAGCTGAACCGCCTGCTGCCATGTGAAGGTTTTGATATCCCTTACCGTCTACTCTGTAATATCCATCCATCAGACCAACCTTCTCTGTCGTTGCTTCCATCATAACGCAAGCAGCTCCATCACCAAAAATAGGACAAGTGTTTCGGTCTTCGTAATTGGTCATACTGCTCATGTGATCTCCACCGCAGATTACGATACGCTTGTAACGACCGCTACGAATATAAGAGGCACCGGCCTCCATAGCATAAAGAAAACCTGCACAAGCAGCCTCCATATCAAAGCCAAAGGCATTCTTCAACCCACAATTGCCAATCACAAGCGAGGCCGTAGAGGGAAAATGATAGTCAGGCGTTGTGGTTGCACAAATCACCAGTTCTATGCTATCAGGATTAGCACCAGTCTTACGCAGAAGCTGCTGCACGGCACGGGTCATCATATAAGAGGTCCCGCTGCCCTGCTCCGGCTTTAGAATATGACGAGTCTTTACTCCTATACGCTCCATAATCCATTCGTCTGAGGTATCTACGATAGTAGACATTTCCTCATTGTCCAAAATATAGTCCGGAACGTATCCTCCAACGCCAGTTATAACGGCATTTATTTCTTCCATCATCAGATTTCGTTATTATCTATAAAAAAGAAAGCCGCATAAGCCCGAATTAAAAGGACCTTAGCGGCTTATTTCTTTACCTTATGAGATTAAGCTTCCTTCTCGATAGCAACCTTACCGCGATAGTATCCGCATGCAGGGCATACTGTGTGATAAATGTGGAACTCTCCGCAGTTAGGACATACTGCCAATGCAGGAGCAACAGCCTTATCATGAGTTCTTCTCTTAAGGGTTCTAGTCTTGGACTGTCTTCTTTTAGGATGTGCCATTTTGTTTTATTTTTTATTGTTATCTAATATTTTCTTTAATTCGTTCCAGCGAGGATCTATTGGTTTTTCATCTTCCTCTGCCGGTGTGAGAGAATCTAAAGCTGCCGTCATCTGCTGGCTGCATGCTCCGTCTGGATGAACGTGACGCAAAGGAATTTCCAAAGCTGCGAACTCGTAGATATTCCATGCTACATTCAACACGCCTTCTTCCTCAGGAACAATAATCAAATCACCATTATCGGCAAACTCATTTCCCAGTTTTGCACGTAAAACGTGCTCTGCACTGATGGGGCAATCCATCCAATCCAAACATCGGTCGCATAAGACTTTAACCGAGCCTTCCAACTGAAACTTCAGTTCATAAGCACCGGCTGTCCGCTTCACCCGTAACGCGACATCCAGCAGACCTTGCTGAATTTCAGGACCCTGAACAGCGGAGAAGAAGTCATCGTCTACATGCCATCTGTACGACACAGTACCTTCCGACATGCCTTTCAGATCCACTTTATAGCTATCCAGTTTCTCCATCGGGCTGCAAAATTACAAAAAAAACAAATAACGATGCAAGAATTTGACCTAAAAAATGGTCTATTAGTGTTTTTTGAGTTCAATACGGAACGTTGTGCCTTTCCCAATTTCGGAATTCTTCACAAAGATACGTCCATTATGATATTCTTCCACAATTCTCTTAGCTAATGAAAGTCCCAGTCCCCATCCACGCTTCTTTGTAGTAAAACCTGGCGTAAAAACTGTGCTAAAATGATTTTTGGGAATACCCTTCCCAGTATCTGTTATCTCAACGGAGAAACAGTTAGGCTCTTCACGAGCTACCAAGGTAATACTGCCGCTACCGTCCATGGCATCTATTGCATTTTTGCACAGATTCTCTATCACCCATTCAAAAAGCGGAGCACAGATGTTGACGATAAGAGGTGTCTGCGGCAGATGACATGCCATGCTCACACGGTTGCTGGTTCGGCGGTTGATATACTGAACCACCTGCTCCACCACATCATTCAGGCTCTCAGGCTTAGGCTCAGGCTGTGAGCCAATCTTACTGAAGCGTTCGGCAATACGCTGCAGACGCTGCACATCTTTACCCATCTCGGGCAACAGTTCATCGTCGGGATAAGTCTCACGCAACACTTCGTGCCAAGCCATCAAGCTGCTAATGGGAGTCCCCAACTGATGGGCAGTTTCTTTGCTAAGTCCAACCCATACCTTATTTTGCTCTGCCTTTTTGCTGCTTAAAAGGGCAAAGATAGCTACCACCACGAATATTAACACAATCCCCAACTGCACATATGGCCACCAAGCCAGACGCCAGAGAATGAGGCTATCGTCGTAACAGATTTCCATGTATTCTGTAGACGATATATTAATGCGTATTACCCTACCCGACTGTCGCATACGCTGCGATTTGGCTTTCACCACCTCCATTTCCGTTTGGCGCTCACGGTCAGAAAGTGGAATGTTACGATAGTCCTGCACGCTACCATCGCTGTTCAGCACCACAACAGGAATAGTGTTGTTGCTGTTAAGGACCGTCCATACAAGGGTAAGGTCGGTATTCTCATCCGCATTGTTCAGGCTACGCATGGCTTCTGCCCAAATTTCCATCTTACGCTGTTCCTCTTGTTTGAGGTCACGCACAAGAAAATTTGACACCACCAACGAAGCCACACTCAATACAATTGCGGCCACCACCAGCAGAATCTTTACCTGACGAATCCTGTTTATCCACTGCATACGATATAATAACGGATAGAAATGCCATCTTATTGTATAATTATGAATTATGAA
>JAFXTC010000030.1 GCA_017525235.1 Bacteroidaceae bacterium
GGGGATGCTCCTTGAACCAATCCTTGCCGGGCGTCTGCACCGCCCTGAGGGCCATGCACTCGCGCCTCGTGGCGTTGACGACACCGATGCCCGTAATCTCGAGGCCGGGCATGACAGACTGGTCGCAGCCCGACCAGAACCCGCCCACACCCCACGTGCACTTGCCGGACTTGGTGATGTGGCTCTGGTCGACAGCAATGGCAAGCATGTCGGACGGGTCGGTGAACACCTTCCGCACAAGGTGGGTGTTGTAGGCGACCCTTCCGACATCCTTCGTGAAGTTGTTGCGGTAGGTCTGCTCGCAGCGGCTGACGTACTTGCCCATTTGGGTGGAATTGATTTTTTTCACGGAAACGTATAAAAACAGAATCTCGATGAACACGTTGACGAAATTTTTCCTTAACTTTGCACTTGTTGCCTGGAGAGCCTCCAGGGCAAGTCCCATATAGCGGTTTGTGCCTGCTGAATTTGTCATGAAACTTTAACGATTAGTACGCTTCAAAGTTGTTGAAAATCAGCGACATAACCACTATTTTATATAATAAAATTTCTTAACAAAAGGTTAATAATTGTTATCATATAAAAAACTGGATTTTAATTGGTTGTAATATATTTTTTGTAAAAAAATATAAAACTTAACGGAGTATTGAAGAATTAAATCAACAAATAAATAAAACTATTATGAGTAAAAATCTTTTTATTGTATTATTTACAATGGCATGTATTTCGTTTTCTGCATGCTCGGATAACGAGAACAATGAGTCGGATATCCATAATCCTTCTCCTAAAGAGCAATGGGGACCAACAGCCAAGGGTTCCGATTTTACCGTTCCACAGTTGCCTGATTTATATGTAAACTACTGGGAGTATAGCTACAATGTAGAGGCTAACTTGGCCTTGAAAATCTCGGGTGAGTTTCCATCTTGCCGTTATTTCAGTTTCAGTACCTACAACGACGAGGGCGGTGAGGTAATCAGTGGTATGTCTGACTATGAGATAAAACCCGATGCTGGTTGCGTGAATCCTTTCGTGCAGACTTCAAATTCAAGGAATACCTTTACTGTCTATATTGTGCCCGCCACCGCCACAGACGAGCAGATTGCCAAGTTGTCCAGCGAGAATATCATCAAATTGGGTGCCAGCATCAAAAAAGCATGTCTCATCATCCGTGAGTATTTGGGTGTTGATGAGTATGGTGGCGTAGAGTTGCCCTCTATTCAGGCCTATGACATAAACACTATGAAGGAGGTGATGGCTCCCAAGCGTGGCACCAGTAATATGTGGCGAGATCCTAATCCACTCCAGCCCCTTTGGTCCGATAGTGAGACTGATGTTCCCTTCATGCTAGCTCCTCGTGGCAGATTCTATCCTAACAATGCTACCGATTACCTCTATTGCCGTACTGCCATCGAGGATAATCAGGTAATGACTTGGAGTTTCATCCCCGCTCCATATCCTAAGAGTGTTGAGCAGTACAAGGACGCACCATGCCGTTACTGGTCGATGTGTTTCGGAACTCAGTTGGATACCCGTTCTTACTATTCAGTCTATGATGCGCAGGCTAATGTGCCCGATGGTCAGAAGGTTACTTTTGTTCTCTGCGTAAAGCAGAATCCTAAATTGGCTGAAATTGAACAGGCTGTTGCCAATGCAAAGGCTGCAGGACAATATATCCACTTGATTGTCTGGGACCGTGAACGTCCTTCTTACTTTGGTCCTGAAACACCAATTGGCAACTGCATTACCATTATGTACCGTAACATCCTGCCTAATAGTAATTGGGAGCATTCAATTTCTAAAATGACGATTACACCTTATGGAGATCCTGTTACTTCTTCACGTCAAGATCCTGAGCATATGCAAGCTGACCTGGCGTTAGGCGAATATGGTCCTCGCGGTACGAAGGTCTTTACTGATGAATTCCTGCAGAATATGAGCGATTAACAAACATTCTTTTTAAGATAATATTCTATGAGTTCAAAAAGATTTATTTGTAATGCAGCACGAGCATTCTTCCTGCTTGTGTTGATGCTCGTGACTGATGTAGCGCGGGCAGATGAGAAATGTATGTGTGTAGTTGTTTATGAAACGAAAGGTACCACGGCGTTTAATTTAGCAGAAAAGCCTATTGTAACGTTTGTGGGCGAAGATGTACAGCTGGTTTCCGGCGAGGTTACCGTGCTCTATCCCTTGGATGGTTATCTGAAGATGGCCATCGAGGAAAAGGCAACGGATATCCAACCCACACCGGACAACACATTTCGTATCACCGACAGCCAGGTAACGGCCTACGGATGCAAACAACTGGCCCTCTATACCCCAGATGGCAAGTGTCTGCAGACAGTCAAGGCCAATGCCGGCGGCGTGGCAACCCTCTCTACCGCAACCCTGAACAAGGGTGTCTATTTAGTAACAACTGAAAGTAAAACCTTCAAAATATCAAAGAACAGATGAAAAAACATCTTACCCTTTTCTTGCTTTGCCTGTGTGGCATGGCACAGCAGGTTTCAGCCCAAGGCTATTACCTTTACAAAAACGGGCAGCGTCAGTCCTATCGCGCCAACGAAATGGACAGTTTAGTATTTTACAAGACTGAGGAGAGTCCTGCTCAGGAACCCGAAGAAGAGGATCCGGAACATGATCCTATGGATCCCAAGAAGGCAACCAAGGCTACTGCCGAGAGGAACAACCTGTGGTACACCCGCCTGGACTTTGAAGACCAGGCCGAGTTGGAGAATGCCAAGCGCGGTCTTATAGAGGCAAC
>JAFXTC010000031.1 GCA_017525235.1 Bacteroidaceae bacterium
ATTTTAGAAATCCGTTGCCATCCCATGTGCTTGTCACGATAAAGTGCTATCACTTTGTCGTAATAAAGTCTTTGTTTTTCTGTTCGATAATACTTCATGATGTTGACTTTTATGAGTCAACTTTTTCCAGGGAAAGACACATTTTTAACATTTCGCAGAAACACCTAACCTCCTAACCTAACAGCTTCAGAACATCGGTGGTTGTCGCGTTTTCTTTGGGTTAGGTGTTGCCCAAACACCTAACCTAACACCTAACCCAGGACCTAACCAATTGGTTACAGATAATAGCAATTATGGTTGACGATTAAAGATTCATGATTCAAAGATTTACGGATTTTTCGAATTTACCTAAAGATTCTTTACCGAAGATTTGATTATTTTTGTTGAAAAGTGTAATTTTGCAGCATGAAATTTTATTGAAAAGTGTAGTTTTTGACTGGTATAAGTTATCGAAAAGTGTAAGTGGCCATGCTGTACAGGAAGATTACATCATACATAGAGGACTATCTGAAGTCCGATAATAACAAGATTCTGATACTGGAGGGAGCCCGTCAGATTGGCAAGTCGTTCAGTATCCGTGAGGTGGGCACACGTCTGTACCCGAACTACGTGGAAATCAACTTCGTGGAGGATAATGAGGGTGAACAGCTCTTCAAGAACATTCATAAGAAGGAAGATTTCTATCTGACCCTTAGCATGGTGGCAGGCGACAAACTCAACAATCGCGATGATACTTTGGTGTTCCTCGACGAGATTCAGCACTATCCGCAGTATCTCACCATGCTAAAGTTCTTGCGCGAGGATAACCGCTATCGCTATATCGCCAGTGGCAGCCTGTTGGGGATCACCCTGAAAGACACCACCTCCATCCCTGTCGGCAGCATCACTATCAAGGATATGTTCCAACTCGATTTCGAGGAGTTCCTGATTGCCAACGGCTTCGGCATTGAGGCTATTGACATGCTGCGCAAGTCATATGAGAACCGCCAGAGCCTTTCAGAAGAGCACCATAACCATGTGCTCGACCTGTTTCGCCGCTACCTGCTGGTAGGCGGTCTGCCCGATGCCGTCAACACCTACCTTGAAACGCATAACATCGTGAAGGTACGCGAGGTGCAGGATGGCATCCGTAGCCTTTATGCCAGCGACGCTTCCAAGTACGAGATGGAGCACAACAAGAAGCTGCTCATACGCCGTATCTACGAGATGATTCCCTCGCAGATGGAGAACAAGAAGAAGCGTGTGGTGGCTCAAAACATCCGTGGCAAGAAGGGTGACCGCTTCGACCAGTACAAGGAAGAGTTCGAGTACCTGATATCATCAGGTATTTCCTTGGCCGTTAATGCCATATCCAACCCTCATTTCCCATTGAGTGAGTCACTCCAAAAGAATCTGCTGAAGCTCTATCTGAACGATGTGGGCCTTCTTACCGGCATACTCTATCGTAATAACATCCGTCCGGTTCTCGAAGACATTCGCAGTATCAATCTTGGCTCCGTCTATGAGAATGTTGTAGCCCAGGAACTTCGCACACATGGTCATAAGCTCTTCTACTACGACAACCGCAAGCAGGGCGAGGTTGACTATCTGGTTGACAACCACACTGCGATGAGTGCACACCCGATTGAAGTCAAGTCGGGCAAGGACTACACCGAACACAGTGCTCTCAACAATCTTCTGAAAGTTCCTGAGTACAATGTCCTTGCGGCTACAGTCATTTCCAACGAGCGCGAGGTCTATCAAGACGGCAAGGTCACTTATATGCCCGTCTATTTCGTGATGTTTATGGAAGCTGATACAACTCAGGCTTACGAAGAAGAATATATCTTTTGATATCTATATGCCCAGAGAATAAAGTAGAAGTGACCCCCAAAAGTTAGAGGTTTGGGCTCGAAGATTTTCTCGTATGCAAAAACACTCGCTAACCAATAACCTCTAACCAATAACCATTAATCGCTCTGTCAACGCTTTGACAAAACTCTGTCAGCGGCTTGACAATGTTTTGTCTACGTTTGATAGTAGCGGAGATGAAGCGTCGCATCGGTAAACGCTACACGTGGAAAAGGCAAAGTCTACACGTGAACTTTGCAAAGTCTACACGTGGCGTTTTTAACATTTCGCAGAAACACCTAACAACATAAGCTGAATGGGATTTTTTTTGTATCTTTGCAAACAGATAAATGTATAATTGCAGTCATGAGAAAGATAGCCGTTATTTTAGCATTGCTCTGCATGCTTCCTCTCGGGGCCCGCAAGCAATGGACAGAGAAACAGGCTTGGGCCTGGGAGAAGAGGACAGGAGTCATCAAGGGTTTCAATTCGCCCACACCGCCCTATCCTGGAATGACAGAGGAGGAGGTGATGCGCAAGGCAGCCGAGCTCGGCTATAACAGCCTGCGATGGTGGTACGGAGGGAGTGCCGAAGAGGCCATCGCAAACATTACCAAAGCATGTCGGATAGCCGAAAAGTACGGCATGACCATCAGTCCCGTGGTATGCGTACCTCAGCCAAAAGCTTTCTGGGAGAGTAAGGGTACGGACGAGGCAGCCCTGCGCGAGATGAAGGAATACACACAGAAGGTCATCGGCGCACTGGCTAAGGAGAAGGGCATCGTACTATGGGATCTGTGGAACGAGCCAGGATGCGGCGCTAACTTTGCAGCCGCAGGCGACGACTACTTCCTAGGGTGCTGTCGGGGTGTAGAACTCATGGTGCAGTGGGCACAGGAAATGAACCCCACGCAGCCTCTCACCTCATCCATCTTCTGGAGACCCGACATCATCAACCCCAAGAGCCCCCTCTACGAGACTGCTGCCCGCGTGGAAAAGATGATGGACGTTCACAACTTCCATTCCTACCAATGTGCAGGCAACAGCGACGACCAAGGCAAGGAGGTCCAGTCTGTCATCGACTATCTGCGCACCTTGGGCAACCGCCCCATCGTATGTACCGAATGTCTCACCCATCTGAACAATTCCGGTTTGAGCCGCACATTTGCCGTCTTTGCCCGCAACAACATCCATTTCTATCAGTGGGGATTCTATTCGAACGATGCCAACTGGCAGGTGAAATGGAACAACTCGACCTACGATCCCTACGATGCGGAATTCCACAACCTCCTGCGCCCCGATGATGAACCCATCGACAACCGCGACTTAGCCCTCGTGCGCAACTACAAGTTCACCAACGGAGAGCCTACCGACATAGGAGCTGAGTTCACCGACAAATGGGAAAGTGCACGCGCCTGGCGGTGGATGGCCATCGGCCCCGTGAAGGGTAAGACGGCCGACAACGTGGAGGAAGCACTCCGCTGGCTTGGCAGCCACGAAGCACAGAGAGGCTTCAACAGCCTAAACGTCACCTTCTCCTTTACCGAATACAAGAAAGACAGCGAGGCCTTCTTTGCCCGTATGGATGCCCTCCTTGCAATGGCCGAAACAAAAGGCATCACTATCCTCGCTACTCTTCTTAACGACAAGGAAGCCCGGGGTGCCACAGACGAGGAACTGGCACGTTACGAGGCACAGGTGCTCCGCAGGCACTATACCGACATCCGCATACAAGCATGGGACCTCTATTATCATCCGGGACAAGAGCAACAGGATGCCGCCAAGCTGACCGACCTCCTAAAACTCCTCTTCCGTTATGCACGCTATGAGTTCCCCAACCAGCCCGTCATGGCCACGCCCCTCATCAAGGCAAAGCCCTTCCCCGCTAACTTCAATTATCATGATGCCTTGATTCACGGACGACGTGCAGGATGGAACATGGTGGAGTTTGAGGGAGGAGCCAACGCCGACATCTGTTTCCTCGTATGGAAATTGAGCGACGTCATATCCTTCAGCAGCAACCAGAGCGCACCGCAGACAGGATGGGTAAAAGCCCTTGCCTACCGTTACGGACGCCCTATCTTCTGCACCCAGTGGCAACCTACCGATGAGGCCAATGCACGAACCACGCTCGACAACTTCGCTCGCAGCCATGTGTATTGGTATCAGAAAGGTCAAACGCCCCTGCAGCCCGAACCTACCGCCTTCCGCTTCATCCCCATCCGTACGGGAAAATAGTAAAGAAAATTAAAAATAGGCACCTCAGGAATAAAAATAAATATCATTTATTTTGTATTCCGCTCAGTTTGCACAACTTTGGCTATCGCCGAAGTTACTTTCGTTCGGAAAAGAAAAGAAAAACTGGTTTTCCTTTTGCTTTTCGCTCACTTAATCGTAACTTTGCACCCCGAAAGAAGGCACTAAATATAATAAGGAATAAAATATGAATACATTGGAATCAATCTTTGCAGAGAAACTGCTGAAAGTTAAAGCTATAAAGTTGCAGCCCAGCAATCCCTTCACTTGGGCAAGCGGTTGGAAGAGTCCTTTCTATTGCGACAACCGCAAGACACTCTCTTACACCGACCTGCGTTCTTTTGTTAAGATAGAGCTTACACGCACTATTTTAGAGAACTTCCAGGATGTAGACGCTATTGCAGGCGTTGCCACAGGTGCCATTGCTCAGGGTGCCTTGGTAGCTGATGCGCTGAACCTTCCCTTTGTCTATGTTCGTAGCAAACCAAAGGATCACGGACTGGAAAACCTTATAGAAGGTGAGCTGAAGCCTGGTATGAAGGTGGTAGTTGTTGAGGACCTTATCAGCACTGGCGGTAGCAGCCTGAAAGCTGTTGAGGCTATCCGCAACAATGGTTGCGAGGTGGTCGGTATGGTAGCGAGCTACACTTACGGCTTCCCCGTTGCAGAGAAAGCTTTTGAAGATGCTAAGGTTAAACTCATCACACTGACCAACTACGAGGCTGTTGTGGCAGAGGCTGTTAAGACTGGCTACATCACAGAAGACGAAGTAGAAGTATTACACGAGTGGCGCAAGGATCCTGCTCATTGGAATGGATAAAAAGACTTTAGGCGTTAGACTTTAGATTTTAGAAGATGGCTGAATATAAAAGTGACGTTAAGAAGATATACTACCCTGTGGAGCGGGTGTACGGTCGACTGTCCGACCTGAATAATCTTGCTGTCATCCAGCAGAATCTGGATAACCCCATGATTCGCGAAAAGATGCTGGAGCAGGCTGGCGATAAAGCTTCACCTGAACAGTTAGACAGCATCTTGGAGAAGCTGCGCGAACTTCAGTTCGATACCGATAGTGTTTCCGGCTCATCCCCTATGGGCAATATCACGCTGCGCATCATTGAGCGCGAGGAGAACAAAACCATCAAGTTTGCCCTTGAGGGTGCCCCCATTCTGGCCAACATGTGGATTCAGTTGCTGCCTGCCACAGAGCAGGAGTGTGCCATGAAACTGACTGTTAAGGCCGACCTGAACTTCTTTATCAAGCAAGTAATTGGCAACAAGTTGCAACAGGGAGTGGATGGACTGGCACAGATGCTGGCAAGTATACCATATTGAGAGTTGAAAGTTGAGAGTTGAAAGTCAGTTTAATAAGTTGAAAGTGAGCAATGTTTAATGTATAACAAAGATGGCAAAGCTTTGGGACAAAGGATTTGAGATTCAAGACAAGATAGAACGGTTTACCATTGGTCGTGACCGCGAGATGGACCTCTATCTGGCAGAAGCCGATGTGTTGGGGTCTATGGCTCACATCACCATGCTAGAGAGTATCGGGCTGTTGCAGACCGAAGAACTGAAGCAGCTCTTGGCTGAACTCAGGAACATTCATGCCCAGATTAAGAAGGGTGAGTTTGTGATTGAGGAGGGTATAGAGGATGTTCATTCTCAGGTAGAGCTGATGCTGACTCGCAAATTGGGCGACATTGGCAAGAAGATTCATTCGGGCCGCAGCAGAAACGATCAGGTGCTGGTGGATCTAAAGCTTTTTATCCGCCGTCAACTGAAGGACATTGCCTCTGATGTTATGGAACTCTTTAAGGAGTTGCAGGCACAAAGCGAGCGCTACAAGAATGTGCTCATGCCCGGCTACACGCATCTTCAGGTGGCTATGCCCAGCAGCTTTGGCCTTTGGTTTGGTGCATACGCTGAGAGTCTGGTGGATGATATGATGTTCCTGCAGGCAGCTTTCCGCATGACCAATCGTAACCCTTTAGGCTCTGCTGCGGGATATGGCAGTAGCTTCCCCCTGAACCGTACCATGACCACTGAACTGCTTGGGTTCGACTCCATGAACTACAACGTGGTCTATGCACAGATGGGGAGAGGTAAGACTGAACGCAACGTGGCCTTCGCTCTTGCCAGCATAGCGGGCACCATCAGTAAACTGGCCTTTGATGCCTGCATGTTCAGCAGTCAGAACTTTGCCTTTGTAAAACTGCCCAACGACTGTACCACAGGTTCCAGCATCATGCCGCACAAGAAGAACCCCGATGTCTTCGAACTTACACGCGCCAAGTGCAACAAACTGCAAGGTCTGCCACAGCAGATAACACTCATCATGAACAATCTGCCCAGCGGATACTTCCGCGACCTGCAGATTATCAAAGAGGTTTTCCTGCCTGCTTTCCAGGAACTGCGCGACTGCCTGCAAATGACCACATACATTATAAATAAAATAAAGGTGAACGAGAATATCCTGTCGGATTCTCGTTACGACCTCATCTTCTCTGTGGAGGAAGTGAACCGTCTGGTAACAGAAGGTATGCCTTTCCGCGATGCCTACAAGAAGGTTGGTTTGGACATTGAGGCTGGTAAGTTTACACCTTGCAAGGAGGTTCACCATACGCATGAGGGTTCTATCGGGAACCTCTGCACAGAGCAGATTGCAGCTTTGATGGATACTATCTGGAAAGGATTCAACTTCGAGAAAATGGAAGAAGCAGAAGCTTCGTTATTAGACGTTAGGTAATAACGAAAACCAAAACCAAAACCAAAACGAAAATCAATTAACAACGTTAATTAGACTTTAGACGTTAGATGTTGACTATGATGGTGAAACGAATATTTCTTTTCTGCTGCCTTTTGGCAATTATTGGCTGTCAGAAAGCTGATTATACTTATACCAACCTTCGAGCCCGCCTTACGATTGAAAACACGTATCAAGCTCCTGCACTCCATACGGCTTGCAACAGCTGGGGCGAGTTCTGCACCATCACCACCTCAACAGACGGTAAACAGTTCATCTTCAAGGGGTCATCTGCCACATCGGTTATTAATATAAACGCAAGTGCAACTTACTCGGGGTTCTATTTGGGACTGAGCGGACTCATTGTGGGGCTTCCCAGTATCGCGGAGATAGGAAAGACGGAAAGCCAGGTAGTATGCTTTGACCTTGCCTGTTCAAACTGCTATCAAGACTACAACATCACTAAGCGACTTACTCTACAAGGCGCTACGGCTACTTGCAACAGTTGCAAACGCACATACGACCTTAACAATACAGGCTTTGTTTCTAATGGAGAATCAGGCAGAGCACTCTACCGTTATAGGGTCAGCTATATAAACAATGTACTTGTTGTAAGCAACTGATAAGGTACTTTCCCCATCTTTTTCTGAAAATTTTTCACTTTTCACTTTTTACTTTTCACTTTTTGTTGTAATTTTGTCCCCGCTTAAGGCTGCCCAGATGGTGGAATTGGTAGACACGAGGGACTTAAAATCCCTTGACCATTGCGGTCGTACGGGTTCGAGTCCCGTTCCGGGCACTCCTTTTCACTCGCAATTTTCGGATATCCCTCTTTGCTTCGGCTAAGGGGGATTTCTTTTTTCACATTAGGGAAAATCCTATCCCCTTTTCTCCTTTTTCCCTTTTTTACCCCTCAAGTAAGTCATAACTTTGCAGCAGAGATAATTCATAAGACTATTAACTCATAAACGCTAAAGATATGAAACGCTTACATTACTTTTTCATGGCTCTCAGCATAATGGCAGTAGCAGGTATGTTTTCATCTTGCAACATAGAAGATACAAATCAGTCGATGGTTCTTTCTGGAGAATGGAGGGGCGACTTTGGCATGTATTACAATTACGTAGACAGATATGGTCGTGAATATACTTTCGAGTGCTACGACACGTACATCACCTTCATCCCCGCCTACGAATACGCCAACTACGGTATTGGTAAGCAGGTGGACTACTATGCTCAAGGGCCGTACGAGTATCAGTACTACCGCTTCCGCTGGTCTGTTAATAACGGCGTTATCTACCTCACCTACGAGTATGATTATGAGTTAGACACCCGTATCAGCGACTATCACATGACTAACGATTACCTGAAGGGCGTTTTCTCTAACTCTGGTACCCCGTTCCGTCTGTATAAGATTGTTGATTATTATGACTGGACTCCTTACGTTAACATCTACGGATACAGTTCTCGTAACAACTGGGGCAGATACTATGCACCTGCAACTCGCGCCGATGGTGAAGAAATCATAGCCGACAGCATAGTTACTGACAGTTTGGTTGCTCCTGCTCCCGCAGAAGAAGGTCACGTAATCTCTCGTGGAAGAAGAACGACTTCACTGAAGCAATAAGTATAAAAGGTTTGGTTGTTAAGTTAATAGATTAATTGGTTAAAGAGAGGTAAGCCTGGTTCTGGCTTGCCTCTCTTTAATTGTCAGGAATGCAGAAAAAGAAGGCTTTTTGTATGCTAATTGCCAAAAAAGTATTACCTTTGAGGTCGAAATGAGACAAAACATTAAAAACCTTTTGAAAATGAGACAGCTATTTCTAATTATGCTATGCCTGCTCCTGGCAAAACCGATGGTAAGGGCTGAAGGCGAAGTTAGCCAAGTTCCGCTAGCCGACCCCTACATCCTCCTGGAGGATGGCAAGTACTATGCCTACGGTACACACGATGCCAGCGGTATCAGGTGCTATTCCTCAGATGACCTGCGTACATGGAAAGACGAGGGGCAAGCCCTAAACAAGGCTAATACCACAGAACAGCAATGGTTCTGGGCACCTGAGGTGTATCACAAAAACGGTCATTACATCATGTATTTCTCGGCTAACGAGCATCTGTTTGCGGCAACTGCCGATTCACCAAAAGGGCCTTTTAAGCAAGTAGGCTCTTATCAAATGGAGAACCTGATAGGCGACGAGAAGTGTATTGACTCGCATGTATTTTTCGACGATAATGGCAAAGCCTACGTGTTCTTTGTCCGTTTCACCGACGGCAACTGCATCTGGCAAGCAGAACTGGAAGACGACTATATCACCCCAAAAGTGGGAACCATGCGCAAGTGCTTTGCCGTATCTCAAGACTGGGAGAGCAAGATGGGACGCGTAAACGAGGGTCCCAATGTGATAAAGATTGGCAAACGTTATTTCCTTACCTATTCGGGCAACGACTACCGTTCGCAGGATTATGGTGTTGGATTTGCCTCCACTAACAATATTGCAACAGGCACATGGGGCAAATATGCAGGAAACCCTATCCTGCGAAGGTTTGACGACCTCGTTGGTACCGGACACCATTCGCTCTTCTATGACAAGGAAGGTATCCTGCGAATTGTATTTCACGCCCATGAATCGAAAGAAAAAGTGGGCAACCGACTGATGTACATAGGTACTGTTACAGCCACTAGTTCACGCCTGACCATGAGCAACGAGCCCGTCATCAGGCCCACACTCTCGACAACGGCTCCATACAACCCTGAACTGATAAGCAGCGAGCGGGGTTTTCAAAACGGCGGAGCGGTCACCGTAGATCTGAACAATGACGGCAACCAAGACATCGTGGCCGGTGGTTACGCCAATGACGTTCAGAACTCCGCCGAGGACGAACTGACAAGCAAACGAATGACATATGCCATGCTTTACCTCTCCTCTACACACAAGTGGAACAAGGTAGGCACAAAACCCCTCTTCCAGGTAGCCAATTCGCCATCCATCATTCCTGCCGACTTGAACAATGATGGCAAGATGGACATCATTGCCTTTGAAAACAACACAGAAGCTGATACCGATTTCAGCCAGGAAGGCATCTTCATGGGGGCTGGCAGCGGTACCTTTACAACTCCCACCCTATCCTTTACAGACAAGGATGGCAATCCCTGTGCATTCAATCTGCGAGGTCCCAGTAGTGCCGATATCATAGACGTTGACAATGACGGGCGTTTGGATATCGTCTGTGCAGGCCATCTGGGCGAGGAATGCTACAACGTAATCCTGCATAACAAAAGTACAAACCCCGCAGAGTTAGAATTCTGCGTGGAACCATACGAACAGGAACTGCAATTCTCAGAGTCCATCATTCAGGCCGGCGACCTGAACAACGACGGCTATCAGGATTTCGTGATATCCTCTGTGCTGGACAATGTGGAAGGGCAAATCCGCTTTACGGATGTGTATCTGAACGACACTTTGCAACACGGACGTTTCCTTCGACAGGGATTAGGAGATACGGAAGGCCCCATCAAAAGGAAATCAAACGGCACGCTGCAACTTGCCGACCTGAACAATGACGGATGGATAGACATCTACCTGGCTGGCTTGGGTGAGAGTTCATCGGGCGAGACGACAACACGACAGCGCATCTATGCCAACAAGCAACAGACAAAGCCCGACTTCTCCCAGCTTGCTAACTCTGAACTTCTTTCCGACACCTACAACACACAAGCCAGCGTGAACAATTCCACTGGGCTTATAGACTGGGATGGAGACGGGACGTACGACATCTTCATGGGGGGGCTGAAAGGTTCAGCCAAGACTAGTTCAGGACAGCTCTACCTAAACAACGGTAAAGGTCGAATGAACAGAAGCGTCGTAATACCTGGGGTAACAGGCGCCTCAATAATCTTTCCTGACTGGAATGGAGACGGACGCAAGGACTATGTGGCAATTGGCAATTGCACCGATGGCAATTACCTGAATCTTTGTCCCAAAGGCATCAATATCATTCTGTGCTACAATCTGGGTGCCATTCCCTCAAGACCCGATGCACCACAGAACTGTCAGGCAGAGGTGAATGCCGACGGATCTGTAACCTTCACATGGGAAGCACCAGAAACAGCCAAAGCCTGCTATACCTATGAGATATATGTGCAAGACAATGAAGGCAACCTGCTGAACAGCACACCTGCTTTCATTGGCGGAGAAAAAGACGGAATACGTAAAATAAACCGAATGGGACGTGTAGGTTGTCAAAAGACATGGACATTCAACCCACCTACTGCAGGAACCTACAAATGGGGCGTACAGACGATAGATGCCGCTTATACGGGCTCAACCTTTGCAGAAGGTCCATCCTTCACCGTTTTCTCTCAAGAGGACGGAATCGGAAAGACAAATGAGGCCTATAAGCCTTATGAGACCTATGATCTTTCTGGCAGAAAGGTTACAACTCCAACTTCCCACCTTATATATATAAAGGATGGGAAGAAAGAATTGAGATAAAAAGAAAGCGAGGATTTCTCCTCGCTTTTCTTCTATCTCTAAACTTTAAACTATCAACTTTAAACTTTATTACCAGATGTCTTCTTGCTCAGCAGGGTTATCATAAACCTCCTTGGCGCAATACTCCAGATAATCCATGTAGAAATATCTTGAACGGTCATCCATCACCGTCTTGAACTTAATATAATAGGTTACATCTGGATCCATAGTCTGACGGAGCATGATTCTACGCAAACAGGTCTGATTCTCACGCATCGTTTGACTATTACCAGGATTACCAGCCACATATTGTTGACACCCCTTCATAAAGTCGTTGTTACGCATGCGTTTGTCAACATCAGCATTATAGTCTAGATCTTTTCCGTCTTCAACCCAACCAATATCATTTTTAACAAACTTCTTTCCGTTAATACCTGTCGCACCCTGTCGCAAATCGATAGGGATACCCATTGCAGCCAGTCTGTCGAGATCACTACCCCAATAGAATTGAGCCATACCACGCATGGTACCACCACACTGCTGGCCAAACCGCAACTCATAAGTTCCACGTACAGGAACAGGCGGCAGACGCATAGTAACCTCATACAAACCGCGAATAGTCATCTCATCACCTTGCATATTGGCCCAATTAGCGTTACGTCCCGTCCAATAATAAAACTCCGTATCTTTTCCAATTATCACATCATTCAGGTACTGAAAACCTAATGCCTCATCAGTAGGAATATAAACATTAAAGTATTTATCATCCCCTGTGTTGGCGCTAAGGGTGTTCATTCGGATGTTGTTATTCATAAACTCCGGCCACATGGCAGTAACATCCCAGCGTATACGACTGCGCATCATCTGAGCGCGTGTGTTATCGCTGTAATAGAGAAGTTCATCTATAGGATAGATAATGCCATTGCGCACATTGTACTCACCCTGAAGATTTGGTTCTCCTACCTTTATACCTACGTTCTGAGGATCGCAAGAGTTCTCGTGATAATCACCAGTACGACCATTATTCAGATTGGGGAAACGGTTCAGGTAAACTCCATTGCTCTCCTTACTCTCGAAAGTCTTCAGCAAACGACGCTTACCCATGGTAGTATAAAACTCGTAGATGGCAATCGTAGGATTTCTTGTGTTGAATGTAAAGCCCCTCTCGTTGTAATGGTTTACCAAACGGTCTGATGGCAAACGCATAGGCAACATGTGGTAGGTAACAAACTGATTAAGCAGATTATCCTCGCTTTCATAATTATTGTCACGCTTGGCAGAAGGATAGATTCCCTCGTTATCCAGATATTCATATATATCGGCTACAGAAATCTCTTCTACGGGCTTTCCCAAAGTTTGAGACCAGAATTCATCTGTCTCAGCAAAGATGGTAAAGCCATAATAGCGATGCTCTGGAGTGTGAAAGGTTCGTCCACCTTCTTCGGGAGCATATTTTTCCACAGGTATTTTCTTTGTTATGTACAGATGCTCATAAAGTTCATCTTTAACACTATCAAGGGGCGCCAGTAAGCCACAAGCTTCTATCAACTTTGACATCACCACATAACCACCACGATTGGAGTCGACCATTTTCTTCAACAGCGAAGCCAAGGAATTTCCACTGGGCGCCACCACGTCATGCATACTATGAATAACACCATTGATTGTCAATATGTCATGGTTTATTCGGTCTATCATACAGTCGTTAATGAGAATGCTGTCAGGGTCCTCTGTACGGATAACAACCAGTTTTCTGTCGTTCATGTTGGGAACATCAATCTCTGCAGCATCGCCCGTTGTTGCCTCTGGGAACCTGTTTGTCTCGAAATATCCATTTGCGTCTCCTCCATCAATGATACTGTTGTAAACAATTACCTGACGAATGGAGTCAAGTTTTGTACTATCTTCAAAGGCATCCCATGAGCCCTCTGAAATAAGTCCCATTCTTGCTAAAGAATCCAAATAAAGCTGGATGGCATCATTGGTGGGTGCAAAAACTGTATAGTTTCCACGTGCCGACAACAATTGATATACAGATGACACGTCAGGAAGAGAACTTACCGGTACCATCTTTAGCAATTCAACATACTCACTGTATTGCTCATGTTTCTCCAAGTAACCAGAAATTATCTCATCCTTGAATACATATCTGGACGAGGTGTCAATTTGCTCAGTACAACTGGCAATAATTAAAGAAGTTAAGGTCAGAACAAAAAAGGTGATTTTTTTCATCGTATAATAGTTCAAGTCTTTTTTAGTTTAATAATTAACATGCAAAGTTAATGATTTTTTCGCATACCCTCCAAATAAAATGGCACTTTATTGTCAATATTCCATAATAATTATTGGACGACCACCCTGTCAGAGGCAGAAAATGATTGGTATTCGGGAGCATAAAGGCAGCGAATAATGGTTGACCCCATCTGATAATTACCTGTGCGAGAAATCAACCAGTCCTCCTCTATTACATAGGTACCTTTTGGCATGCAATCGAAGTAATATTCCGTGCGGTCGTCGTGAATCATACGATAATATCCCAATGCATTCTGATAACGGTAACCCGACAGGCTGGCATCAGGCTCTGCAATTGCTGAACGAGGAGCCGTCAACTGCACAAACTCATAGTCGCGGTCGGCTGTTATGGTATAGCGAACATGCAGGCGATCGCCCATCTTGGGCTGCAGAGAAGAAACATCCCTGCGAATATGGAATCCTTGCCAACTGGCCCTCACACTATCCAAAGGCATCTGATAGGTGGCATAGACGGCACCCCAGGAAAGTCCTTGCCCATGCTTCTCGACCCTCAACTCCTTAGGAGCAGATACACTGAGGCTATCACGTAAATAACCCACAGAGGTATGAGGCGTTACAAAGGTATGCGTTTTCTGTCCGTCGCCCAACTTCAACACATCGCTATTTCCATTGGCCAACGGTTGCGAATCATTCTGCAACAAAGCATAGATGGCATTCACTGTCTTAACGGGCTCATCCCATTGCTGGGTACGCTTCTGCTGTAAGAGCCATTCTGTCATTCCATTCAGCAATGATTGTTCCTCTGCCGGTCTCACCTCGCGGAAAGCTTCCATTACCTGAACATGCGTCTGTACCTTGCGGTCAATGCTGGTAAAGTTGCCGCTTATATAAGAGATGTAATAGCCATCGGGATGCGTAAGCTTCTTATCCAAGCCATTCAGATACCTTTCAGCCAACTTATCCTTACCATTTCGTTTCAAAACAATAGAAGCAAGGGCTGCCTCTTCTATGCCAACCTTCTTATCTTCTGAAGACCGTGACAATAGTTCTACAAGGAAATCCTTATCTTTCTGATAATCCTCTGAAAGTTCTATATCAGAGAGACTAAGGATATACAAATAACGAAGTATGGAAAGTCCAATCTGTCCGTCTTTCTCCTTTTGCATCCACTGTACTTGCTTGTGCGTCTCATTAGCCAGATAATCCACCGCCTTCTTGAGAATACGTTCAGCAACAACAGAAGCCGCGTCAGGAACAACACCAACATGATGAAGACGAACCAACTGGAAAGCGACCTCGCGAGTAAGGTAAGTATTTCCCCTCATACCAGGGAACCAGGTAAAGGAACCGTCTGACAACTGAAGGGCAGAAAGACTGGAAAGCAAAGACATGCGGTAGTCTAAAGAAATTACGCCATCGTAATGCAAAGAATCAATCAGTGCATCGGCTTCAGGAACCTGACGCAAAACATGCTGCGCCATAGTGGTTGCATAGTAGGCAGAGGAGATGCAGAGCACACACTTGCAATGAGGAGTAAACAATGAGGGCAAAGCCTTAAGTGCTAACCACGCAGGACGTGCAGTGTACTCAACAACTAAATTCCTATTGGTAGCGCTGGGATGATTGTTGGCAAAGAGGCTTTCCAGATTAAATAGCGTTGTACCTTTCTTATTTATAGAAAAGGCACGGGTTTCTGTCACCGACTCCAAATCAGAAAGAATAGGAATCTGACGCTGTTCTCCATCGGAATAATCCGTTCCTTCTGCCACCCATTTTATCAATAGAGCCGTATAATTGTCCAAAGAGCCAAACGGGAAAGTATAAACGGTATCTTTGTTTGCCTCCAAGCGGAACTGAACAGGGAAGCGGGCAAGCACCCTCTCTGTTTCTGCATCCATAATGATGCAAAAAGCCTTACCTTGCTGCATGCGTTCAGACATATTGCGGATGCTGGCGGTGAAAGAAGCCTCATCGCCACTACGCAGGAAGCGAGGCAAATACAGTTCGGCCATCAGTTCCTTCTGTGCCACTATAGTTTCATCTATCTGAGTAGTAAACAGATCCTTGTCGTGAGCAAATCCTAAAAGGTGCCAACTGGTTAAACTTTCAGGCAGGGTGAAACTAATCTTAACCTCTCCATTAGCATCTGTGCGTAGTATAGGACGGAAGAAAGCCAACTCAGAGAAAGCACCATCCTTAGTACCTCGGATAGCACTCTCCGGCAATTCGGGACTTTCAACATCCAAGCCTGCGATCTGTCCCTGTAATGGTGCATCAACAGAATTAAATGCAAGAGATTCAACCTTGGCTGTCTTAGCCCGAGACATCGGCATAGCCATCTCATAGACTCTATCATCTGCTTCTTCGGATTCTCCTATTCCCCTTAGGCGCATTGTCCTGCCACCTTTAAGACCTGCAGATGTGGGAGCAGCAGAAAGCACAAAATTCTGCAGAGAGAACACATCATAGATATATTCAGGATTGAAGCAACTAAACTGCCAATCCTTTGTTTTAAGCATACGCACGGGGAAATGGAAATAATGCGACTTCTGGTTATGCGCTGACATAGCCGTATGACCAACCCATGGAATGTGATAGGTATATAGCACACTAAAATTCATCCTGTGTGACCGAATAGCATCTAAAGAAGCATCAAACATACTGAGCATCACATTGGCTTTGGCTGGAGTGCCGTCGGCACAACGAAGAGAAAGTTTCCACTCCTCCTGCTGCCCAGGACGAACACGATTACGGAAAGTTTCCCAATGTCCGTAAAGATTCTTCTCCGGCAAAGAAAGGTGTAACGATACTGATGCGGCAACAAGTCCACGATGATAAAGGGCAGCCTGAACACTTATGCCATCGCCATATTCCTCTTTGTAAGGCACTTCCCAAACAAAGGCCGTATCACTGACAGCCATCAGGGTATCAAGGAACACCTTATCGTGATGTATCATAGAGAGGAATATCCAAGCTTCCTTTAGCGTGGTTCCTATCTGAATCTTAGCAGGACAATCAATAGCAAAGGTATCACAAGGTGTATAGATTCTTAAAACTCTATCCCCGACCAAATGCGTATCAGTAAGAGAGAAAAAGTCAATAGACTGTTCATAACGGGCTGTGTCCTTGCCATTAGTGTATTCGGCCAACAAACGGTAAACACCAGAAGGCACGGTCTTTAGTTCGTCTGGAATCACAGACTTGTTTGCCGGCACCACAAAACGAGCCTTCTCTTCCTCTTTACCCTCAAGAAGACGGCACACAATATCGCCATCTATCTTGGCACCCGTACTGGCACAAAGTTCAAAGGACCAAGGTCTCAGCATATCTTTATCCTGACGCGTCTTGATGTTGCCGCGCAATCCAAAGGCTTTTGAACTTAGACGGATAGTCTTAGAGGCCTGTTCTGTTTCTCCTTGTTTATTCAGCACATCTACCTCCAGAACAAGATTGGCGTCTTGAAGATTATTCTCCTTAATTCTTGCCAAGGAAACTGGTATTGTGAACCTTCCCTCCGCATCCGTATAAATGGTATCAAGGAGCTGGCTATCATCAAGTCTGTTTCGTAGCAACCAAAATCCCCTATAGAACTTCGCACTTCCGGTTACCCGGGCATTTGCCACAGGCACACCGCTATATGTCATCGCTCTTCCCGTCACATGAATGGAATCTGCCGGGAGAGATACGGCAGGTGCGGAGTCCATCTCGACAGAAAAAGTGGGCCGACGATATTCCTCAACACGGACATATTGACGTACATCACCAACCTTTATGATATAATTACCAGGAACAGCGTCTTTTGGCAATACCAGCGAATCACTGATAACGCCAAATTCATCTGTCTTTAGCTGATGTTCTGCCAAATTATTGCCCTTTGTATCCTTGAAGGTAAGACTGAGACCAGAACCTGCACCGACAGCGACATCCCATCCCTTCTGGTTATAGACAACAGCACCAACGTAAATAGTCTGACCGGGACGATAGATACTACGGTCCGTATAAACCTGTACCTGTTGCTTCTCAACCTTGGAATTACCAAAACTGGCATGATATGAGGCAGTGCATGGCAGTTCAGGAAGCATGCAGTCCTCACCCTTACTTAATTTGATTCTCTGCGGAAGAGTACGAACCACCGCAACCCCTCGTTCATCCGTTATATATTCAGTATAAGACTTTTTGTTGTCATTCCTGCGTATATTTATTGCCTTTACAGTAACGCCGGGCACAGGTTTCCCGCTCTGACAGTCCACTACTGCAATCTCTACCTTGCCAGGCAAAGGTATCACTAAATAACGTAGCTTAGAGACATAAAATAAGTGAACTTGAGGCTCTGGTTTCTGCTCCAGCCGAGCCCGTGTATTTCCTTGCATTACCACAGCATATATACCTACAGATGGCGCACGCAGACGGAAAGTGTCCTTCCATTCCTCATAAGCAGGATGACTAGCAAAAATATGAACATCTTCCTTGACAAGCCTCCCTTTGCATAACACACTTGTTAGCAGTTCCTCCTCTGTCTCCTCCTGAAAATCATCAGGCAGGCGATACGTGGTAAGGGTTATATTCTGTAGGTTCTTGGCCTGAATAATAACATCTTCCTCGGCATCGGGATACATATAAGTTCCTATTCTGCATTGCAAGTAAGGTGCTTCCTGATTAATAATCCAGTTCTTAAGCAGGGCGGAATTGGGATACTGACGCAAGCCTTCCTCTATTACCAGGCGGGACTCCTCTGGTTTGTTCTTGAAACGTGTTAGTTCGGTATATACTCTGTCGCAAGAACTCAAATCCTGATACTCTTTCTTGAGCTGCTGCAGATAACCTTCCTGCTTTGCCATATTCATTTCAAGGACAGAATCCATGCTCAGACGGAAAGCTGCCTCTCTGAGTCCATGCTCCTTGTAGAAGTTGATGAATGTCCCAAATAAGGGAAGACCATTCGTTTTCCGCTTTTCATAATAGATATCACTATACATTGCTTGCCAGATAACGGCAAGCATGCTACTGCCATACACCTTCTCGTCTTTACCTCTGTTAACAAAAGGAATCCACTTCTTGGTAGGTGTACGATGAAGAAGTTCCAAATCCCGAAGGGCATACTTGTAGAGGTCGGATGCATGCTGCATATACTCCTCCCTACTCCATTCCCTTACGCTGTCAGGATGACTTTTCGTTTCCCTATTCCATCTCTGCGACAGATGTTGGTTCTGCATCAACAGATGAGCCAACGTGGCACTATAAATGGCCTTGGCAACAGAATCTTTCTGTTCCCTGATTTCCTGCTTCAACAGCAACACGTCAGAGAAGAAAGAATCTGGCACCAATTCTTCACGCTCCTTACATTCAGTAAGCAGAGACACCAATCTCTTGGCAGGCGTATCCTTACCCGCCCAAGCCACTACAGGCAGAAAGAGAAATAAAAATAGGAAACGACGCATATTCTTTTTATTCTATCACCGCAGCAAAGCCACCGTTGCGAGCCATCTTGATGTGGAGCTTGGTGCTCTTATTAACAGAGGCTTTCTCCTGACGATAATCCATAGCCATACGGTTGGCATTGACACCATCCACAAATGAGGTCATCTGCATATTCTTTCCTTCAGGAAGAACGCTCAGCGTTACATCCAACTCGCGCTGTTTGTCGTTGGTAATACCGCCAACAAACCACTTCTGGCCCTTGCGCTTGGCCATAACGATATACTGTCCGGCCTCAGCTGCCAGCACGCGAGTCTCATCCCAGTTCACAGGAACGCTGGTCAGGAAATCACGGCAGTCGGGCCACTTGTCGTAACGACAGGGATTGTCCATCAGCATCTGCAAATTGGTCTCAAAGAGTACAAAGACAGCCATATTGTACGCCTTGGTACCAACACCCGCACAGATAGGACGGTTACCATGATGGTTTTCGGGCTGATAACAAAGCATTGAACCAGGCGTATAGTCCATAGGTCCTACTGCATTACGCAAGAAGGGGAACCAGATAGTATTCTTAGGTGTGCAACTTCCATTATATTCCATTCCACGAACACCTTCGTAAGTAAGAATGTTGGGATAACGGTATTCGAGACCACTAGGATGGAAAGCTCCGTGGAAGTCAACCATAACATGATGTGCTGCAGCTTCCTTGGCCACACGGTCATAGAAGTCAATCATCCACTGGTCCTGACGGTCCATGAAGTCAATCTTGGTACCCACAATGCCCCACTCCTCGAACGTTTTGAAGAGGTCCATGTGATGCTCAACCGTCAACCAGGGCAACCAAACCCAAATGCCGACATTCTTAGACTTAGCATAACGAATCAACTCTGGCAGATTAACCTTGGGATTGGTACGATAGGGGTCGCGGGTATCCAGTGCCCAACCCTCGTCCATAATTATATAAGGTACACCATTACGAGAGGCAAAGTCCACAAAATACTTATAGGTTTCCAGATTGATGCCGCCTTCGAAGGTTACATCAGGTCCGTAAGGAATGCCATTCAGCCAATCCCAGCAAGTCTGACCGGGCTTAATCCAGCTAGTATCCTCTATCTGACACTTCTGGGCCAAACGCATCGGCATAGTGTTCTCTGCCAAACGGCCATCTTCCTGCGTGATAAGCATATAACGCCAGGGGAAGGTACGTGTGCCGCTGGTCTTGGCAATATAATCAGCCTCCTTCAGAATGCGGTGACTACGGTCGCCCTGATCCTCATACTCTATAGGATTCTTAGGTTGGATGGCAGAAAGACTGTTGTCGGCATTACCCTTGAGGAAAAGACCGGGATAGCTGACAAGGTCGAACTCGCTAAGCAATATCTTTTGGTTCTTTCCCATGATAAGTACAGGCAGTTCCGACATTCTGTCTTCCTTTTTCCATTCGTTACTCTTGACAAACGAGTAGTTCTCTTCGCAACTTGTTTTAAATCCGCCAGGCTGCTGCAGCACTAGGTCACAATTGTCTGCTAACTGAAAAACGGTGTTCTCCTGCATCACCTCAATCTCGCCTGGGAGAGAAGTTCTCATACGGAATGCCACACCATCGTTATAAAGACGAAAATCTACAGCGTAGCCGCCCTTCATATCCAAGGTAAGCAAGTTGTAGTTATTCTCCACCTCGCTGTACTTCAATGGCAGAAGAGGTTTTACGATCTCGTTTATAGCACGAACGCTCTTTTTCTTCAGAACAGGATTGGCACCCAATGTCTTATCAGACAGTTGCATACCAATCACGCTCTTCGTCAGCAGTGTTTCATTATGACTGACTACATCGTAATAGATGCGATCAGAGAGCGTAACATTCACGCTTGTCTGTCCGTCAGGACTCTGGGCAGTAATAACCTTCTGGGCATAGCCTGAAAGACAGGCTGCCGCCATTAATATTAGAGAAAAGAATCTTGTTGTTTTCATTTCAGATAATTTATGTAATTAATGAATTTACTTTACAGCTATCACCTCTATTTCCACCAAGGCTCCCTTGGGTAAATCCTTTACAGCAACGGCGCTGCGTGCAGGGAAAGGTGCAGTAAAGAACTCTGCATAGATCTCGTTCATGGGAGCAAAGTTGGCAATATCACTTAGGAATACTGTTGTTTTCACCACATGAGAAAGGTCGATGCCTGCCTCCTTAAGGATGTTCTGTGCATTCGTTAATGACTGACGTGTCTGCTCCTTTATTCCACCTTCAGGAAACTGCCCTGTAGCGGGATTGATAGGAAGTTGACCGCTCGCGTAAACAAAACCATTTGCCTCTATAGCCTGACTATATGGCCCGATGGCTGCAGGAGCCTTTGTTGTGCTTATTGCTTTCATATTTATTCAGTTGAAAATTGAAAGTTGACTAAAGTTTAACGTCTAAAGCCTAAGGTCTAATGATTAAATTGCCTTAAGCAACGCTTTCAGGAACTCCCAAAACTTAGCTACGCTGGGAATGTTACAACGCTCATCGGGTGTATGGGGGCTGCGCAGTGTAGGACCAAAGCTTACCAAATCCATCTTGGGATAAACACCACCTATAATGCTGCACTCCAAACCAGCATGGCAAACCTCCACACGGGCATCTTCATTAAAGATATCCTTGTAAACCTTCACCATCGTTGCTACGATAGGACTGTCGAAGTTGGGCTGCCAAGCGCCATACTGACCACCGTACTCAACCTTCATACCAGCCATAGAGAAGCAGCACTCCTGCATCTCCTGAATATATTCCATCATAGTCTCGCTGCTAGAACGAGCCAAGATTAGGATGCTTGCCTCGCCTGCACCTATGTTGATGATACCCAAATTGCTACTAGTCTCCACAACGGCAGGAATACTGGGAATGTTACGCAGTACACCATCGTGACAAGCCATGATAGCATCTACCAGATTATCTTGAATCTCCAAAGGAACTTGTCCTGCTGGCATCTCTGTTGCTTCTACTGTCAATGAAATACCTTCTTCAACTCCACGGAATTCGTTCTGGAAGGTTTGCTCGCAATACTGAGCCAAATCCTTCAAATCTTCCAGATTCTCCTTAGGAATGCTCAGTACCACAGTAGCTGTACGAGGGATAGCGTTGCGCATATTTCCACCATTCCAAGAACACAGGCGAGCCTCATCATCAGCAATAGCCTGACGAACGAAACGTGCCATCAACTTGTTGGCATTAGCACGCCCCTCGTTGATTTCCAAACCGCTATGACCACCACGCAGACCTTTCAACATCACCTTTACGGCAATATCGCCTTCCTCTGGAATCACCTCTTTATATTGCATGGTAGCAGAGATGTTTACACCGCCAGCCGAACCAATGACAAACTCACCCATTGTCTCATTGTCGATATTGAGCAAAACATCACCCTTCAACGTATCGGCAGCTAGATGATTCACACCATACATGGTACTCTCCTCATCTGCAGTAATCAATGCCTCCAGAGGACCATGCTGCAAATCCTTGCTCTCCATCACAGCCATAATAGCAGCCACGCCCATTCCGTCGTCGGAACCTAACGTAGTCCCTTTGGCCTTTACCCAATCGCCATCAATATAGGTTTCTATGGGGTCTGTCTCAAAGTTATGCGTACTCTCGTCGGTCTTCTGTGGAACCATATCCATGTGTGCCTGCAGGACAGCTGTCTTGTGTCCCTCCATACCAGGAGTTGCAGGCTTACGCATTACGATGTTCTCTGCACCGTCCTTGAAAGCCTCAATGCCATGTTCTTTTGCCCAGTCAAGCAGAAACTGCTGAATCTTCTGCAGATGACCACTGGGACGTGGAACCTGAGTAAGCAGATAAAAGTTCTTCCAGATAATCTGGGGTGCTAAATCCTTAATTGAAGTTGCCATAGTTGTATGTTTTATTTGTTCTTGTTTTAATGTTAAAGTGTACAAAGTTATACATTTTCTGCGTAACGTCAAGCGTTTTCACATTATTTATAAGTTGGCTGGTGAGTTTACAAGTTAGTGAATTAGCTAAAGCTTAAAGACTAGGATCTAAGGTCTAACACAACTACCTCTTTCTTTGAAAGAACTCCTTCATCAGCGCAGCGCACTCTTCCCCCATCACACCCGAAACGACCTCCGTCTTTGGGTGCAGCGTTTGTGGAGCATATCGACGAAAACCACGTTTCTCATCATCTGCGCCATATACAATCTTGCCTATCTGCGACCATCCTAAAGCCCCGGCACACATAACACATGGCTCCACTGTTACATATAATATACAATCCGTCAGATACTTGCCTCCTAAATATTCAGAAGCAGCCGTGATGGCTTGCATCTCGGCATGAGCCGTAACATCCGACAGTCGCTCTGTAAGGTTATGTGCACGAGCTATTATCCTGTCTCTACAAACGATAACAGCTCCTACGGGTATCTCGTCTTCCTCGAAAGCACATTTAGCTTCCTGGAGTGCTTGCTTCATATAGAAATTATCATCCGCCATAAAGATTATTCTATGAGTTTGCATGCAAAATTATAGAAATTTTGTAACTTTGCCGAATAAAAGGATATCAAAAATGGCTGCGCACAACGAATTTGGCATAGAGGGCGAAGACAAAGCCACAAACTACCTTGTCAAAGAAGGCTATACCATTCTGGACCGCAACTGGAAAAGCGGTCGTAAGGAACTTGATATTGTAGCCGAAAAAGACGGGACATTGGTGGTAGTAGAAGTAAAAGCCCGCAAAAGCAACAAATACGGCAATCCTGAAGAGGCAGTAACACCAACAAAAATCCGTAATACCGTCTTGGCGGCAGATGCCTACATTCGTTATCATCGTATCGATCTCCCCGTCCGATTCGATATTATGTCCGTTCTCAGTAACGGAGACGTTATCAATCATATAAAGGATGCCTTTCGTTCACCTGTTTGGTATAGATAAGAATGAAGAGAATAGCTTTAGACATCATTAATTCCACCAACGAATACGCCAAGTCGTTAGCTGCCAACGAGAGCAAGGAACTCACGTTGGTGACTGCTGAATTTCAAGAGGCTGGTCGTGGTGCAGGAACCAACAAGTGGGAGTCGGAGCGCGGCAAGAACCTTCTCTTCAGCATCATAGCATACCCTCAACAGCTACTTGCCAATCAGACGTTTACCTTGTCAGAGGTTACATCACTGGCCATCTGTGATGCGCTCAACAACTATACAAAAGGCTTTCAGATAAAATGGCCCAACGACATCTACTTTGGCGACAAGAAAGCTGTTGGCATGCTCATCGAGAACGACATACGGGGGAAATTTGTTCGTCGTTCTATTATAGGCGTTGGGGTAAACATCAACCAGACCATCTTCCGCAGCGATGCACCCAATCCCATCTCCCTAGCACAGATTTTGGGAAGAGAGGAAGAACGCGACCAAGTATTAGACAAAATTACGCAGCGTTTTATACATTATTATAATATGATGGATGAACGGCAATTCTCTGCGCTTCACAGCCACTATCTGCAACACCTCTATCGTTGGCGAGAACTTCACGCTTATGCAGATGACAAAGGAAGTTTCCTGGCTCGTATCATTGACGTAGAGCCAACAGGTCACCTGCTCCTAGAATGTGAGAACAAAGAACAAAGGCGCTATGCCTTTAAGGAAGTAAACTTTATAATATAAAACAATATGGCAAGATTTAAAAGAATTCTTCTTAAGCTTTCAGGCGAGAGTCTGATGGGTGAACAAGGTTACGGAATCGACGTAAAACGTCTGAACGAGTATGCCCAGCAAATTAAGGAAACCGCCGAAATGGGTGTGCAGATTGGTATTGTAATTGGTGGAGGAAACATCTTCCGAGGCCTTACGGGTGCCGGCAAAGGTTTCGACCGCGTAAAAGGCGACCAGATGGGAATGTGTGCTACAGTTATCAACTCGTTGGCCCTGAGTAGCGCTTTAGGCGCTATCGGTCAGAGGAATCGCGTGCTTACAGCCATACGCATGGAGCCTATTGGCGAATTTTACAACAAATGGAAAGCTATCGAGGCTATGGAGAACGGCGAGGTGGTTATCATGAGTGCAGGAACAGGAAGTCCCTACTTCACCACAGACACTGGTTCTTCCCTGCGTGGCATTGAGATTGAGGCTGATGTTATGCTAAAGGGAACTCGCGTTGACGGCATCTATACTGCCGATCCTGAAAAAGACGCTACTGCAACCAAGTTCCATGATATAACCTACTCTGATGTTATTGCCCGTGGTCTGAAGGTGATGGATATCACAGCTACCGCCATGTGTATGCAGAACAACCTACCTATCTACGTCTTCAATATGGACATATTTGGCAACTTGAAGAAGGTGCTGAATGGTGAGGACATCGGGACCCTCGTTCACAACTAATCAAATACCAAAAGGAATCCGCCTTGCGGCAGGCAGGAGAACGAGAGCTCGTCCGTTGCTTTTACCTTCCTGTGACTGATGGCAAAAGTTGTCTCATCAGCACCATCGGCAAAAACCTTCATTTCGTGCGTACCTTTTGAAAGGAAGTCGGACAGGAACTGGAAATCCTGTCTCGTATTCTGCCCATTGAGCCCTGCCACATACCAGATAGAACCGCTTCTACGAGCCACAACAAATGATTCTCCAGGATAGCCGGCAACGAAGCGTGTCTCGTCCCATACCACAGGCACCGTCTGCATGTGATGTTTAGCCTCATCAGGTAACTGCAGGAAACCATCTGGACGGTCGGCCCAATGCTGAACACCCGACTCAAAGGCTACAGAGAGAGCCAGTTCGTGGGCATAGGATGTCTTATGCTGATGTTGCGAATGAGTGAAGGCTACAGGTGTATAATCCATTGGTCCCACAACATTGCGGGTATAAGGCAACAGACAATTGATGCGTGCCCCATTATCCGTCATATACGGTGCATTGTTATATTGCTCCGCTCCATAGACAGCCTCCTGCGACATAAGATGAGGATAGGTGCGACTCCAACCTCGTGGCAGCGTACAACCGTGAAAGTTGACCATCATCTGAAACTTTGCGGCATCCTCCAGGATATCAAGGTAATAAGCTATCATCTGTTGTTTGTCGCTCTCGAAGAAATCTACCTTTACGCCTACCACGCCCAGACTTTTGAGCCACGTAAACTCCTTCACTCGGTTCTCATGAGTCAGCATACGGTCGAGCGGCGTTGAACGTACTCCCGTATGAGTACCGCCAGAGTTGTACCACATCCAAGGTTTAATGCCTTTGGATAGCGCATAAGCCACAGCATCCTCCAACTTACCGCTGTTGGTCATCTGATCCCACTCCCAGTCGAAGAGCACATACTCCCACCCCATCTCTGCAGCTAAATCGACGTACTGACGACAAATCTGATAATCCTTTGTACCATGATTATAAGCCCAGTACACCCAAGCCGCCCTACCGGGTTTTATCCACGACAAATCCTTCATTGCCGTTGCATCAGAAACGTTCTCAACCAACGTCGACTGCACCACATCCTTCAGTTCTCCCATAATAGCAACATGCCATGGCGACACCCAAGTGTCGCTCCAAACGGGATTCACAGCACCCTGACCGTTTCCCTCGTAGGCAAAAGGAAAGGACACCTTGTACTGATTGGCATCTGCCGAATTATTAAGATGTGTGGTACAATAACAACGTGTAGCATTGGCCTCTGTCAGCAGGATAAATGTTCCATCGTGCTCAAACAGAGCTGGATAGTTCCACGCTCCTGTGGTTCCTCCCCTTTCCTGATAAGGGAAGTCGCCCTCGTAGCTGGTAACAAACTTCTGAATCCAGCGATGGCTCTCTGTCGGTATATAATAGGTTGTCTGTTCATCTGTGAACTCCAACAGTTTCTTCGCCTCGTTAGCCAACAGATAGCGAAAGGCAAGTCCGTCGTTAAACAAGCGCACCTCCACCTTCATCGGTATGTTTTCCGCATTTGCAAAAGACAAGACCGACTGCCGATACTTTGCCTTAATCCTCCTCTGCTTGCCATGAATATTGGTATATTGTTCTCTTTTAGATTGTGGCTTCGAAACAGAAACCAGTTTTAACCCCTTGGAGAAGTCGTTCTCCCTGGTGCTAAAGCCCAGTCTAATACGCAAAAGTTCCTGTCCGTCGGGATTATTTATCGCAAGAAACGTCTCATCTTCTTCTTGAAGCATAATCACACATAACCTGCCATCCGGGCTCTTTTGTGGCGTAAACAAACCCTGAGCACTCACTGCGCAACATGCCAAGAACAGGCTAAAAGCAATTCCTAATGTATTTATTCCGCTCATTCTCATACCTTTATTTTTTTTGCAAAAGTACGAAGAAACCATTAGCGAACCAACAGGTTCCCCATTATATTTGCTATAAAATCAACAAACCACACGTGGAGGGTAATTATTTTTGACACATGATAAAAGTGTCTAGTTTTCTAACACCAAATTAATGGTTTTATAAGACTACATGTCACCTTATTTGTAGTTTGGTTTTTGGTTTAATATAGCAAGGGAACCACCATTGCGAAGTGAACCCCGAAAGCTTTTCTAACTTTCGGGGCTCATTCCTGAGTTGGCATGCCCACTTGGGCATAATATTCAAAACAAAAATTTATAAGCCTAACTGCTTCTTGGCTTCCTCAGCACCCTTGTCGATTGCCTTGCTAGCCTCAGACTTACCAGCCTCTACAACATCGTTGGCAGCATCCTTTACAGTCTGCTCTAGGCTCTTCCCCTCTTCGGTCTGCTCACATGCCTTGTCGCATTCTTTTTCACAAGCTTTCTCGCACTCCTTCTCACAAGTCTCGGTAGCGCAAGCCTTCTGAGCGCACTCACAAGGATCACACTCGCAAGGGTCGCATTTGCACTGACCACACTCACAAGGTTCGCACTTGCAGGTATCACATGCACAACCTTCAGACTTCTTGCACTTATCACAGCAAGATGCAAATGAAATGGCTGCAACTGCCATTACCATAAATAATAACTTCTTCATCGTTGTTAATTGGTTAATTAGTTAAACATTTATTGCTTCTTCTCTAAAAAGATTTTTCTTCTTAATCCATAGGCGGCATAGTATCGGTAGAAGTAACTTTATTATTCCTTGCAGTTACAGTAGCATCTGGGCCAACATAATACAAACCGTCAACCTTAATACCACGAGATTTAGTACCCGAGTTAGAAATCATCACCTTTCCAGCTGTAACAGCCATATTCTGAGTAACTTTGATTCCCATACAACGGGTTTCGTCATCCGTAACCTCGTCTTCATAAACACCTCCTGTAGCACGAATCTGTATTTGGGTAGTTTCGCAGTCCTCATTAATTAGCAGATGCCTAGCTACTGAGATACCTTTGCTTCCTTTTCCTGAAGCCGTGATATCGAACGTACCACCATTGATGGTCATTTTATCGGCCGACTTTATTCCTTTCTTATCGTCAGCAGCAACAGTAACATTGATTGAACCACCCTGAATAAAGATTTGTCCGTTGAATTCTTTATCCGGATTAGGAGTGACATCGTCATCCAACGTCAGAATCTCTGTCTGAATACCATCACCCTGCTGTCCGCTAATGACTACTGTACCACCCTTCATCAGGAAATACTGACCTGCATGGATACCATCGCTGACAGCTCCATTAACAGTAATGCTGCCCGTTGATTTCTTCAACTCCAAATATTCCTTTGTACAAATACCATGTTTGGCATTTCCTGTCACAGTAAGACTACCACCACCTTCAATCTCCAAGTGTCCCTTGCAGTAGAGGGTGGCCTTCTGTAACCCGTCAGCAGCATCTTCCAGCGTGTTGTTTGTACCATCGTTTAGTATTAGCCCCACACGCTTTCCACATAGAATATCCAATGCTGCGCCCTTTTGGGAGATAAGGTGCAATTCATTCAGATAGAACTTACATTTATAGCTGCCAGTATATGTAAGCGAGCCATTGGTGCTGGAACCTTGCAGTACAAACTCCAACTCATTGTGTGTGTTGGTGCTGTTAACAACCACATCGCCCCCTTCTACTGAACAGTCAACACCCAGCACATTGCCTTTCTCCACAGTTGCCAGAGCACCATTCCATGTTATAGTAATGACATGCACAAAAGTAATGCTGTCAACCTGACTGGTTTGGTACGTCTCGCCCTCTGCCGTAAAAGATGCGCCGCCTACAGCATACGTAACCTCAGACAAGGGCACCTTGGTATTACTGCCATTCTCCCAGATTCGCATATACTCCTGAGCCGATGCAATAGCGCATACAGCCAAGAACAAAAGAAGTGAAAATATCTTCTTCACCTTAAAAAAATCTAAATATGGTTTTTACTTTGTCAACTTAATGGTCTTGTCGCCCATATTAACAATGTACAGGCCCGACTTTAAGTTGTTCATGTTGATGTTGGCGCCTTTCTTAACATTAGCCATCTGAACCAAAGCTCCGTTGGCACTGTAGATGCGCAACATGCCGTCACCATCGACCCTCAGTTTACCATCTTTGTACTGCAAGTTCTCTGCCTCCTGAGGAAGAGCCTCGATAGCATCGGGGTCATCAACAGAGAAATACATCTTTTTAATCTCGCTCAAAGGATAAGTATACTCTCCTGTTGTGGTAGTGACAACACAGTTGCCATTAGCAAAAGTAATCTTCTGAATAGTAGGCAACGAAATGTAGTCTTCGCCAGAAGATGATACTGTAAGGAAATTGTACTTGTCTGCCCACATTGTAGTGCTTGCCATTAAAAGAATGGCTACCAAGAAATGCTTCATATTCATAACCTTTGTTAGTTTGTTGTTATCAGAATTTATAATTATAGCCTACGCTTACTGCATGGATTCGGTTGTCAGCTTTCCCGTCATCTTCATTAAAGTCAAATGATAGCACATATGCCAAGGTAAACTCGTTATGTTTATCCAGTTTATAACCTGTTCCTACGGCGGTTCTTACCTTGTCTATACACATGTGATCACCCACACGCACACTGTTGCAAGCCTCGGCAGAAATAAAAGGAGAGAACTTCCATTGTTTTTTGTCGACTTCAAACTTTAGACGGCTACGGAGCACCTGAGATGACTTTGCCTCTTTTGGTTCTGTTTCTGTTGTTTCACGTATACCTTCTTCCCATGTTACATCATCAATATATTTTTCATATATAGTCCTTTCAAAACTGTAGCTAGGACGATAGGTTAGCTGATAACGTTCACGCAAAGATATTCGCAGCCATTTCCAAAATCTCTTATCTGCTGTTGCCTCAACAATGAATCTGTGGCGAGGATAAGCGTATGCGGGTCTGATGCTATATTCGTCATCAACAGCAGGGTCGCCCTTCATTTTTTTACACTTCCTATTATATAATAAGGTATAACCGACTCCAAACTTGATGAGTTTGTTCAGTTTATAGCCTGCATCCACACCAACGGCCCATCTGGCATTCTCCTGTGCACGGTACTCTGCTTCCAGGCCTAAGCTCCACTTGGTGCCCAAGTTCTTCTTTGCACCCAGAGAAACCCAAGTGGCATACTCATCGGTCCACTGTGCACTGAGCATAGTGGGAATCAGCAAAAAAACGATCAAGAGAATCTTCTGTTTCATAATTAACGGGGCATTTTCATTACACCTTCTATGCTGTTGCCGCGATCCTGTGGCTCATCGTAATAGATGCGAATGAGACAACTGTCCTTCAGATAGTCTATCATACCCACTTCTATTCGCAGAATCTTCAAACCGGTACGCTTCTCCAAATCAGCCTTCAGCTCCTCGCGCTTATCAGGTGCTATCAGTGCCACATTATCGTACTTAATGTACTTGCTGCACAAGGTACTGACCAACTTGCTGCTCTCGAACAGCCAAGCCATACCGATGAAAATTAAGTTGACAAAGATAATGGTAACCAGTCCGAAGCCATCCCAATAATCTGCCTTTGGATGATATTCTGCTCTACCCAAAGCATTTACCACACTTACGGCAATGAGCATAAAGAGGTATGTCATCTCGCGAATGGGCACAGCCTCAGTACGGAAACGCATGATGCCAAAGATGGCAAACAAACCCATTGCGGCACCAAGATTCATACCGTCGCCCTCCATCAGGGAAACCAACAAGAAAATGCTGGCAGACATCAGGATAAAGATGAACATGTAGTCGCGACGCTGGCTGCGAGGGAAATAGAAACAACGTGCGATAATGCATACTACCGCCAAATTGATGACGAAGCGCATCACCAATGAAATGAAATGCTGGGGGTCGAAAAGTGTCAAACCGATAAGGTTACCCAACTGATAGTTAATGTCGTTAATGAAATCCATATTGTTTGCTAGTTGTTTTTAATTAATCTTTGTATTAGCCAGTTTACCCAGCACAACCATCTTCTGCTTAAAAAGGTTCGTTTTAAGGTTTTTATTTGTCATCACACTGCCTATGCAATACTTACTGAAACCTGATGGCTTGATGCGCAATGTTCGCAGAATCTCCAGTACAGGACTGTACACGTTACCATCGCGCTTCAACTCAATGATTACCAGAGGACCCGTTTCCGCATCGTTGCCCGTTTCTATATTGTGAAAATGTACATCATAATCTATCGTCAAGCGCTCTGTCTTGCCATAATTCACCAATGTAATACGGTGGAACTGGTTGCGTACAGTAGGATGCATTTCACAGAGTCCCTGATGAACAAGACCTTCTACGAACTCTCCATTCGCACCCTGAACGACAATATCTTGACCGGGCACCTCTACCCGTTTCTTTTTTGTACGACCATGATTGTTCTTGGTTTTCACCTCCAAGAAGGTTAAGTCACTATCCATGTAAGTGCGTACACGCACCTTCTGACGCGGAGCTCTGCCATTATGGTGCTCCAAAAAGAAGCGATGATTGTCCGTATCCCAGTAAGTAGTCATGTAATTGGCTATCTTGCTATCGTTATTGAATTGTGCGTAATACTTGCCTTGTGCCAACTCCAACAATTGGGCTAGTTTCTCCTTACTGGTAACAAATTTCGTGTCCGTACGATTCATCAAACGGATACTTGACATTTGTTCCAATGTTATGGGCTCCAAATGTTGCAACAATTCATTAATACGAGCGTCAATTTCCATCATATTGTACAATAATCGGCACAAATATAGGAAAAAATATACATTTCCACTGCCTGCGACTTGTTTTTTTCAAATAAAAAACATACTTTTGCTTCACGATTGTAGCAAAGTTATTAAGAACCAAAGTAAATAAGGACCTATTATGATTGATGTAAAGGAAACTTTGGCACTAGCCGAGGAAAAAATGGAAGAAGCCGTAATGTATCTGGATGATTCATTAGCACGCATTCGTGCAGGAAAGGCTAACGTAAAGATATTGGACGGCATTCGCGTAGACAGCTACGGGAGCCTTGTTCCCTTGAACAATGTAGCAGCCATCAATACTCCGGATGCTCGCACCATTGCCATCAAGCCTTGGGACAAGACTATGTTCAAGGTTATTGAGAAAGCCATCATTGACAGTGAAGTTGGTATCATGCCTGACAATAATGGTGAGATTATCCGCCTGAACATTCCCCCTTTGACAGAAGAGCGCCGTAAGCAGCTTGTCAAGCAATGTGGCAAGGAAGAAGAACAGGCTAAGATTAGTGTCCGCAATGCCCGTCGCGACATTCTGGAGAAACTGAAAAAAGGCATCAAAGACGGCCTTGCTGAGGATGCCGAGAAAGATGCCGAGGCTAAACTGCAGAAAATGCACGACAAGTACATCAAGCAAATTGAGGATTTGATGGCGGCCAAGGAAAAGGAAATCATGACCGTTTAGTATAGACGTTAGACTATAACAAACATTGACAGGATTAGTCATTAAAAATACTGGAAGCTGGTACGTTGTCAAGACAGACGACGGCCAGCTTTTTGATTGTAAGGTAAAAGGAAATTTTCGGCTAAAAGGCATTCGGAGTACTAATCCCGTAGCTGTTGGCGACAGGGTAAGCATTACCTCTCCTTTTGGAGGAGGTCAGGAGGGGGCTTTCATTACAGAAATCCTGGACCGCAAGAATTACATTATCCGCAAGGCCAGCAACCTCAGCAAGCAAAGTCATATTATTGCAGCAAATGTAGATATGGCGGCACTTATCGTTACAGTATCGCATCCAGAGACCAGCACCACATTTATAGACCGCTTTCTGGCCAGTGCCGAAGCCTACCGTGTACCCGTCTTATTAATTTTCAACAAAACCGACATTTATACAGACGATGAGAATCGCTATCTGCAAGCCCTGATAACATTATACGAATCCATAGGATACTCCTGCCTGCGTTGCAGCGCTTCCACGGGTGAGGGAGTAAATGAAATACATCAGGCGCTGGTAGGTAAAACCACATTGCTCAGCGGCAACAGTGGTGTTGGAAAAACAACCCTGCTGAACCGTCTCATCCCTGAGGCTAATGCAAAAACAGCAGAAATCAGCACTACACATGACACAGGCATGCACACCACCACCTTCTCCGAAATGTACAGTTTGCCACCTTTCAACGCTCAACGCTCAACGCTCAACTCTTACATAATTGATACTCCCGGCATCAAAGGTTTTGGCACCTTTGATATGGAACGCACCGAGGTGGCACATTATTTCCGCGAAATATTTCAAATTGGCCAGGAATGCCGCTTCACCGACTGCACCCACACGACAGAACCACATTGCGCTGTGCTTCAGGCATTAGAAGAACATCGCATCGCACAAAGTCGCTATGCCAGCTACCTTTCTATGTTAGAAGACAAGGATGCTGAGAAATATCGAAAATAACTTCCCCTTACAACGTCTTTTCAAGCAGGACAGTCCCGTCCTCATCTAATACCTTGAGGATGATTTTTCCCTCCTCTATCTCCACACGTAAACCAGAATTATAACCCTGCACAAGAGTAGGGAATTGTACACCCTCTGTTGGCTCTGTGAATGTATAGGTCTCAGGATGAAGATGACCGCAGATGAGCAAGTTAACATTTGCCCTATTCAGGATGGGCATCATTAAATCGGCAAAAAACTTTGCTCCTGCCTGCTGTGTATCTTCTGTTTCATTGGGGATGGGTAGATGACTGACCACAATACGATACCGAGCCGACTGATATTCTTCTGTTTCAATAAGCTTTTCCAACCAACGAGCTTCTTGCTGCCTGTAAGGATTATAGGCTGCCAGCATGGTAGAGCGAGTTGTCGGGTCATCATCAGGCAAAGCCTCCCCACCGTCTAACAAAACTATTTCTAAATCGCCCCACCTATAAGCGTTGTACAACTTTCCGCTTTGATGTGGGAAATAATTCTCGAAATAATCTGCTGCATCACCTTTTGTTTCATGGTCGCCACGCAACATACAGAAATCCTTCTTCGTCGCAAAGAGCTGGGCGCTGACATCGATGAATGAGGCATAAGGCTCCTCTGCCCTCAATGCCGTGCTGATAGGCTTTTCAACCTGCATATTGTCCATCATGTCGCCAGCATAAATAATATGATCTGCCGTCTCACAATCAAGTGCCGCAAGGAATTTCTGCAGTGTGGTGGGCCGATTGTGCAGGTCGCTCAGCACAAGTAAACGATGTGCCGTAGCCTTATCACTGGGTGTTCTGAACTCATACCAGTCCGATTCATATGTGGTACCGAATGTCATGCTATAAGGCTTCATCAAGTCTATCTTCTGGGAAATAATCCTATACTCATAACTCGTACTTGGAACCAGACCACTGATACGAATCACAAAATTCTGAACTGGCAACGCAGCAGATGGTGCTTGAATAAAATCGTATGCTTGATACTGGCCTTTAACTTCCTGATAGTATTTGGTAACCGTGGCCTGTCCTTTTTTTCGCACTTCCACCCATGAGAAGGTTGGCAATTTGTTCTCGAACACCACCGTAACACCATCATGTGCGAGCTCTTGCAGATAGGGTCCACCCCTGAAACATGTGTTAGCAGCCAGCAGACTCAGTGGTAGCAGGGCTACTAAAAAAACAAACAAGGAATTACGTATAGCTTTCATTTCTTTAGCACCTTTTTATTGTTGACGATTATAATCCCCTTCTTTAATTGAGAATTTACCTTACGACCGCTTATGTCGTAAATAGCGTTATCAAGGTCTTCATCCTTCACTCTTAATCCTTCATTTACAATTCCATCCTCCACATCTTGCAAGATTCTAAAGTCTTCTTGTCCTTCATAATAAGGAATGTATGCTGAACCGGCAGCAATTTGCGTCAACGTTGATTTCTGGAATCCTACCTGTCCGTTCTTCACTCTCAGCAATGCCATGCTTCCTGCCACGATATCCTTACGGTCCTCGCAATTTGCCACCAGGATATTACCTTCTATAGCTGGTGTTTCTGTGGTGGTGCTCCAGAATGTATAAGTACCTTTGGCAGCATGCAGCACCACCGCTGTACAAGCAGGAATAATTGACTGTGTATAAGGCACCAGATAAAGTTTCCCTTCCTTTTCTGTAACGCTGTAAACCTCAACGCCTTCGGGCACTTCGACAGGGAAAGATACACTTAAAATATTCCAACCAGAAGTAGAAATAGCAACCTGATGATAAGCACGCTGCAAGAACCAAGAAGAACAGTAACCTGGATACAGATAATTATCTGAGCGAGCCGTGACAGGACCTTCAACAGGTTTGCCATAGAGCCCCTTCTCTCCAACCCATGAATCATCTGCCGATAAAAGAAGATTGGGCATATCGGCATCGGCCACAGTGAACATACCCTCGGTGTCGTAGCAAAACCGTTGACGACTCGTCCACCTTCCCATATAATCCTGCATAATCATATTCTCTCCACCATGTGTAATTCGGAAGGCAGTAGAGCCATCATTAATGCTAGCATTATTCCATCTGAGACTCATCAGACCGTCGGTTTCCTGAACACACATCACTTTTTGTTTTCCTTGACGGAGTTCAAAGGCACGATAAGCGCTTGTCAGCCAATAATAACCATCTGTCACCGGGTTTAGAGCATCAGGTGCAGTCTCCTCGTAAGCTTGAACACTCTGTAGCAAACGCTCAATTATATCATCTGCTTGCTGGGACGTAGTATTCTTATCATCAACCAGGGCCTGCGCATCTTCTATGCACTCCCTTAAGGTACTACTCAGCAAAGGCGACACCTGGCCAGGATTATCTCCACTAGGATAAAGAGCCAGCGCACCACGGGCTTTTCCCAAAGCCTTTCGAATCGTTAATGCAGGTGTCACATTATCAGAATCAAGGAGTGCGAGAGACTGAAGGGCATCAACACTGGGTATCTCTGTAGCAAGAGAAGTAAAAAGTGCCGCTCCCTGAACCTGTTGCATTACATACTGCCCCTTTGTGTAAGGTTCTGTTTCATCTACACCATGCAAGAAGAAACGCTTTTGGGGTTTAGCACTATGTATGGCCAAATGACGGTCGTACCCAGCCATATCCAAATAAGAATACGCCTCGCCCGAACAACTCTGTATTATATAGCCTCCATCTGTATCGGCACTGAAGTAATACGTTTTGTTTGCCAGATTCGCTGCCGTGCTACTTGTGCTGTATAAATAAGCATGTTCTCCGTTCTTTCCGTACGGATTGTTATAATCGAGGGCATTGCCATACACACTGCGCAACGCATCTGTATCATAAGAATAAAGATATCCTGCTCCGTCCTGCGAGAAATTACCCATCATATAATAACCATCGGGAATAATCGCCTGTTGTTGAACAGAGCCATTTTCATCAAAGGTTATATAAACTAGTTCTTTACTTGCCTTGGCATCTTTTACCACCTTATCCAACAGCACATAACCATTTGAAAAAACTATCTTCAAATGAATATTACCGTCGGCGATGTCTATTCTCATGGCACTATGATTACCTATGTTATACTCTTCAAACTGGTTACCTTTACCTTCATAGTTTTTACCCATATAGGTATAAGTCTTAGGATGATAATGGCCGCTGATGAGCAAATCAACATCGCATTGCTTGAGCAATGGCAAAATTTGACTGATAAGCTGGGGTTCACCTCCAAACTCATCTGTTGGCTTGTCGTTGTTCTGCAACATAGTAAAATGACAGATTACAATACGGTATTTGGCTGTCTTAAACTCTTCTGTCTGTATAAGTTCCTTGAACCAACGGGCCATCTCCTCGCGATAACTGTAAAACGTGGCCATTCCGTGATATGCCGAATGATCATCTGTTTTATCCTCTCCACTATCCAAAAGTATTATTTCCAGATTTCCCCAACGATAGGCATTATAGATTTCTCCGCTTTTGTGTGGAAAGTAATCCATAAAATGACGGGACATATTGCCACGTGTCTCATGATTGCCACGCACATACTCAAACGGTTTGTTCTGTGCAAACAAGTTCACGCTGGTGTTTACAAATCCTTTGTATGGCTCCTGATCGCCAAACTGCATAAAGTTGGTCATATCGCCGTTATAGATAATACGGTCACACGTCTTGTAATCCAAATGCTTTAACAACGCCTCCAATGTATCCGGCCTATTGTGCATATCACTGGTAATAAAGATGTGATGTTCTGTCTGATGGGGATCTTGTGTTGTAAATTGATTCCAGGAAGAAGTATAGGAATTCGTAGAAGTCAAACTACCTGTAGCACCATTAGAGTTCTGTGACAGAATCTTATGGGCCCTTATACGATATTCATATGTTACACCAGGCTTCAGCCCTTCTGCACGAATAGCAAAATTTTGAATCGGCAAAGCCGAATTCTTGGTTGTCAGCACTTGGCTGTAGACCTTCACCCTTCCATTTACCGTCTGAAAATATTTAGTTGTTTCTGTACTTCCCTTTTCCCTGACCTCTATCCATGACAATGAAGGAACGCCATGCTCAAACACCACGGTTACACCATCGTTGGTCAATTCCTGTAGATAAGGACCTGCAGTAAGCCATGTCTGCGCTCTTGCCTGCAATAGACAAAGCACAAATACAACACCAAATATAAGCCTTTTGTTTTTCATATCTTCTTCAAAGGTTATTCATGTGCAATTCATGTTTTCTGATGGGCAAAGTTATACATTATTTTTATATGCAAGATAATAGGCGACACTTTTTTGCAGGATAAAGATAAAAAAAAGGAATCATGCACATAAAAAGGGAGTAAATATCCGTCCCACACAAATTCAGATTCCATAAGGGGGACCCTAACGACCTTTTATCTAAGGGGCTACATCGTATATTTTCGATGCACCCTCCTTCGTTTTGCATGTTTTTTCAAATAACAGCAAAAAAAATTTGCACATTTTTGCACGTATATAAAAAATAATTTGCTATTTTTGCAAACAAATGCATAGAAAATGGAAAATAATCATATCACAAAACAGTATTTATTGCAATGTATATTGCTATCTACAATCCTGCTTCGCGCAACTGCAATAAAAGCTGATATCATCTTTTCTGAGACAGGTACGGCAGGTTTCCCGATAGTCAGCAGCAACAAAAATGCAGTATTTGTTGTGGACAGCAAAGACGATGCTGTAGTAACAACCGTAGCCAACTGCGTAATTCAAGATATAAAAGAGGTAACCGGTAAAACATTGCTACTACAAAATGAACTGAAAACCGGAGACTTTCCCATTATCGCAGGAACACTGGGTGGCTCTGCCCTCATTAACAATCTGTTGGAGGCTGGCAAAATCGATACTACAGGCATAACGGGACGCTGGGAAGCCTATACCCAACAACTCGTGAAGCATCCTGCTGATGGCATAGATGAAGCTTTGGTCATCATAGGCGGCACGCCAAGAGGTACGGCTTATGGATTGTTTGAGATAAGTCGGCGTATTGGCGTTTCACCATACATATGGTGGGCCGATGTAGCTCCCGCCCCCATGAGTGCTATCTATGCAAGCGGAGACCGCACTGAAGTAGAGGCCCCATCGGTGAAATACCGCGGACTCTTTATCAACGATGAAGACTGGGCACTGCTACCTTGGGCAAAAAAGACTATTGATGCCAGCTACAACAATATTGGCCCAAATACATATGATAAGGTAATGGAGCTTTTGCTGCGACTGCGTGCTAACTGCCTATGGCCTGCCAAGCATGGCAGTTCAAAGGCTTTTTGGTCAATGGAGGAAAACAAAGAACTAATCAGAAAATGGTGTATGGTAATGAGTAGCGGCGATTCTATGCTACGCGACAATCTGTGGGAGTGGCCTCGCTTCAAGAGCGGCAACAACAGCAGTAACTTTACCTTCGCAGACAACCCAGAGGGTGTGGCAGACTACTGGGCTAAGCGGGCTGGTGAAGCCCGCGACTATGAAGGCATTTACGACATAGGTATGCGTGGTCTGCAAGATGTGGCACTGTTGGGCTACGAGGGGCAGGAGGCACAGCTAGCAGGACTGAAGGATATCATAGAATGTCAGCGTAAAATCATCACTGATTCACTAGGTGGCGACCCTACAAAAATTCCGCAGATATACATTCCTTATAAAGAGGCGCTCACACTGTATAATGCGGGTCTTAAAATTCCCGACGATGTGACTCTCTGTTGGGTTGATGACAACTATGCCTACATACGTCAACTACCCACGGCTACTGAACAGAAGCGCAGTGGTGGCAATGGAATCTATTATCACCTATCTTATTTGGGTAATCCATGTTCTTACATTTGGCTAAGCACGATCTCGCCTTCGCTAGTAAGTTACGAGCTTTGCAAGGCCTACGAGAACGGCATGCAGCGCTTCTGGATGATTAACGTGGGGGACATAAAGCCTGCAGAGGTAGAGTTTGAATTCTGCATGGAACTAGCTTGGAATGTTAAAAGTTGGACACCTGAAAATGCTTGGAAGTTCAGTCGTTGGTGGGCAGCCAAGACATTTGGCGAGGATTTGGCCGACGAAATGGCTGATATCCGTCTTGAACACTATCGTCTGGCAGCGCAAAGCAAGCCAGAGACAGTACGTGAAGTGGTCTTTACACACGAGGAAATGAAGCGGCGCATTCGTGACTATCAGGCTCTAACCCGTAGGGTGCAGAATCTGGAAGCCAGCATTCCTACTCGATTGCAAGATGCTTATTTCGAGCTCTTCACCTACCCCATCGTGGCAACCGCCGACATGAACATCAAACTTTTAGGTGCCAACCTCAGTTTCTGGTATGCCGGCATGGGCGACCATCTGAACAGTATGCTGTATGCTGCCCTCTCACGTACGAGTTACGACAATATCGTTTACCTAACCGACCGCTTCAACTCCAATATTGCTGGTGGCAAATGGAACGGTATCATGAGCATGCGCCCCAATGCCAGCATAACCAGCCAGTTTGGTCCTGTATATGCTGCAACGAGCAGAGAGGTTAACGATGTAAAAGGCGAGATGTTCCAAGATGATATGACGTTTATATCTGCCTCTGCTTTTACGAATAGTCGGGGCAACTGGCAATTGCTTCCTAATCTGGGCGTCAGTGACAGCAGCATGACGGTTTGGCCCATCGACTACACCAAATACACGGCTACCACGGCTCGCAGCAAGGGCCCATATTTGGAATATTCCGTTCCACTAAAAAAGGGCAACTACCAGATTGTTGTTCGCTGCCTGCCGACCTTCCCAATCACCACCAGTAACGATTTGGTTGTAGGAATGGCCATGGGAACAGGATCCCTGACAACGACAAGCATTAAGTGCAGTGCCGAGACAAACAGATGGAGCGACAATGTAATGTATGGTTATTCTGAAGCTCGCTTCACCTATAAGGCTACCACTGAGAGGAACTACCAGCTGCGTATTTATGCTATGAATCCTGCCATCGTCGTCAGTCAGATTTTGTATCGCCAGATGGATGCCGGAGATGATGACAACCTAGCTCCCATGTTGATGGTGAACCCAGATTTTGAACAATATAAAAGCGGCAATAACGTTCTTACAAACACTGATGGCAGTATCCGTCGTGGTATTCCCTACGGCTGGACATTAAAGGGCACTCTCAACGGAAACTCCTATGGCATCAACAAAGACGAATCTATAAAGGGAGACGACAGCAACTTATGCTGGATAAAGTCAAAACCTATGCCTGAGGACTGTGAGCTCTACCAGACCATCCCTGCCAGCAAACTAACCCCAGGCATCTATGAGGTAGGTTGCTGGCTTTGGGTTCAGTCTGGAAAGCGTGGATCTTGTCGTCTCTTTGCCAATAATCATGTACAGTATTATGCCTACAAGCATGACTACGACCAGATTCTGAAAGATGATGAAGTGAATACCTTTGCTGGGTACAAAGCAGGATATGAAACACATACCATTATGCATCCCATGCGTGTAGTGCTGAAAGTGCAAGAGGGTGAAGACTTGCGCCTGGGCATTAAAACAAGTTGTATCAGCAATGCAGGAACGCAGACCGACGAAACAGGGTGGTTTAAGGTGGACCACTTCACCATTCGTCGCTTAGCTGACCTTCCTACGTCCGCCCCCGATTCACTGACCCAAGAGTTGCTGGTAAATCCTGACTTTGAATACAAAGAAGCCGACGTTTTGGCGGAAGGAAAGAATATACTAAACACCGTTCCTTACGGATGGCAGATGTCCTATACTGGCAATTACACCATGGCCACCTCGGGCATCTACGGCAAAGGTGAAGGCATGCACGGCCAGAACTATTGCGCATTCACTCCCAGCGGCTACCGTCCCATCCCCGATGACTTCTGCCTCTATCAGACCATCCCCGCAGAGAAAATCAAAGCAGGAGCCACTTACCGCGTTAGTTGTCTTTTCTGGAGCGAAAAAGGTTTAGAAGGTCAAGGACGCCTTTTTGCGAACGACCAAGTACAGTATTATAGTACCCCTCGCACATACGAAAACAATCTCACCCAAGGTGAGACCCCCTCTTTTGCATCCTACACCGACGGTGTGGGCATTGGCAATGCCATGCAGGAACTTTACGTTTTAGTGAAAGTAGCCGAAGGTGAAGACCTCACCGTCGGTATTCGCTCTGGCTGTAGAAAAACGGATGGAAAACTAGCTACAGGGACAGATCGGACAGGTAAGTTCCGTGTTGATTACTTCCGCATTGAGGAGATAGAAGTTAATACCGATGATGTCGACGGCATTCAAGAAACCCTTCTGCCTGATAAGCCCTATAGGCACTATGAAATATGTGAGATCTATGATTTGGCAGGCCGAAGAGTTAGCTCTCAATTAAAGAAAGGTCTTTACATACAAAATGGCAAAAAGGTTGCGGTTAAGTAACGGCAATGATAATCTTGTATAAATATTGACGAACGCAAGCAAGTTCGAACATAGTTCAGATACGTGATTAAATAACTTATAAACTTTTTAACTCAAACAAATTAACAATGAAAACAAAACTACTTCAAGTGTTCCTTCTTGCCAGCATTTGGCTTTTTGGAGCAAACACCTTTGCACAAGAGTTGGCAAAAGACGAAAGCGGAGTGTATCTGATTGGCAGCAAGGCCGACCTACAAGCATGGACCAAGGTTGCAGGCTACGAGAGGACGAATATTAAGCTGACTGCAGATATTCCTGATCTCGATTTCAGAATGGCTACCGTAAATGATTTTACAGGAACTCTTGATGGCGCCGGCCACACCATCACGGTTAATTACGAATTCCCTGGTGAGCAGACGGCTATGTTCGTAAAGTTCAAGGGAACCGTAAAGAACCTTATTTTGGACGGATACATTAATGCCACGTACAAAAACTCTGCTGTTTTAGGCGGTACTGGCTCAGGTACGTTCCAAAACGTAGTAGTGCTGACAACCATTAGTTCCAACTGTGGAAATAACGCTTCCAACGCAGCCTTTATGGGTTACGTGAACGGCAGCACTAGCATCAACAACTGTGTTTCGGCGGTTAAATTCACAGGAACCGACCCATACAACATGGGCTTCTGCGGATGGGTAAATGCCAGTGGTTCTGTTGAAGCCCGCAATAGCGTCTCAATCATGGAGGCTGAACAACCAAATGCTTACTGCTTCTGCAATCCGCAGAGTAAAGCATCTACCACCAACTGCTTTGCATACGAACAGGATGGAGATGGTGGTACTGCCCCCAATGGGACGACCTACATCAACGCCTCCATCTTAGGAACCGGTGAACTATGTTATTTGCTGAACAAAGGTGCAGGTAGCACAGTTTTCTATCAAACTCTAGGTGAAGACAACTTCCCTGTTCCCTTTAACACTCATAAGGAGGTATTCGGTGTTGGCAATAAACGATGCGACGGTACTGTTATCGACGGCTCATTGACCTACTCTAACGAAGACACATCTCCCACACCCCAGCACGAGGATGTTGATGGTTGGTGTACTATTTGCGGGAATATACTGCATGACCATATTTCGCCCGATTCTGATGGTTTCCTGCCTTTGGGCGGCGTAGCTGACCTCAAGTGGTTTACTGCTATGGTTAACGAGGCTGGGCAAACCACTATCAACGGCAAACTTACAGCCGACATTGACTTTGGCGGCATAGAAAATGCCCATTCTCCCATCGGTCTCAACACTACATACAAATACAATGGTATCTTTGACGGACAAGGACATCGCATCAAAAACATGATTCTGAATATGCCTCAGGATGGTGTCGGTTTCTTTGGTTATGTACGTGGCGGAACCATTATTCGCAACCTCGTTATCGACAAGAGCTGCGAGATTTGTGGTAACGGTCGTGTGGGCGGTCTTATTGGTGGTGTCCAGACCAATGCTGCCATCCCCCTCACCATCGAGAACTGTGTTAATGAGGCTACCGTTCTTGGAACAGGTGCTACTGGCGGTATTGTTGGTGCAGGTTTAAGTGCTTATCCCTCCATTCAGATGAGTAATTGCCTGAACATCGGCGAGATTACCGGATCACCTGCTACGGCTTTCTGCTCTTGGATTAACATGGGCGGAAGCGCTATGATTAACTGCGTAAATGCTGGAATCATTAATGGTATGGACAATTCAGGAGGCAAGTTCAGCTACATTTGTAATCTTATTCGCTATGAACCAGGAACCCTTACTCTCACCAACTGCTTTGACATCAGTGGTATGGAAGAAATCGGTCAGGGCATTTATGAAGACTGGACAACAGATAACCCGGCAGAAGATGGTGAACTTTGCTACCTGCTCAATGGTGACCAGTCCGTTATTTCTTGGTATCAGAAGATCGGCACCGATGCTACGCCCGTACCTTATTTTATTGAAGACGGTAAAGTATATGCTAACGGTGAGCTCAATTGTGACGGAACACCATTAGGTTCTGTTAGCTATAGTAATACTGATGGCGGTGACCTGCCTCCACATGAGTTCGAAGACGGTTTCTGCATCAACTGCGATGCACCTCAGTTAGACTATGCCGAGGTAATAGACGGATTCCGCTGCATTGACAGCGCCTCCAAACTCTATTGGCTCTCACGCATGGTTAACGAAAAGAATTGCGGAAACTGGGATGTCCGATTGACAGCTGATATAGATATGGATATGTACACCGATCTTTTCATGCCTATTGGAAGCAATGGTGCCAGATACACTGGTCATTTCGACGGACAAGGACACAAGATTAGCAATCTTCACATCAATGGTGGCAACTATACAGGTTTTATTGGGCAGCCTGGCAACGGAGCTGTCATTGAGAATCTGCTGCTAGACGAAACCTGCTCCATCAACGCTGCTGGAGAATGCGCTGCCCTCGTGGGTGGAACCAATCAGATGAGCGGGTCTGTAACACTTCGAAACCTGGGCAACATGGGTAATGTATACACCACAAGCAAACAGGCGGCAGGTATCTTTGGTGGAAATTCGGGCAGTAAGACCAGTCTTACTATAGAAAACTGTTTCTCAACAGGTGTTATAGAAGGTTCTACCGAATGTGCGGCTCTTGTTGGGTGGGCTGGCAGCAATAGTCCAATAGTATCCAACTGTTGGTCGTGTGCCGATGTAACAGGTAACGACCGTGCCGATATGTGGCTCGTCCGTCATGGTAGCGGTGTCTTTAAAAACATCTATGCCACACAAGGCGAGCAGGGTATCATCATCGAAGACTCTGAGATTATTGAGTCTGGCGAACTTTGCTATAAACTGAACGGCGACCAAACCACCATCACATGGTTCCAAAACCTGGATAACAATAGTGAGGTGGATGCAACACCCGTTCCGTTCGCTAACGGGCACGGCATCGTATATCCCAAGGGAAAGATGCTTTGCGATGGCACAGTAGATCCCTCTTCTGTCACCTACTCCAACAGCAAGGATGTTGTCATCCCCGACCATGAGTTCAGTCATGGCTTTTGCATCGTCTGCGGTCAAGAGGATACAGATTTCGACGGCTTCGTAAAAGGTATCAAGAACCCCGACTTCAATGTCGACAACTTCGGATGGGAAGGAGCTGCCCCCAACGTAACGAGCGGTCTTGCCGAGTATACTAACAAGACATTTAACACCTACCAACCCATTACTGGCCTCCAGCCTGGTGTATACCGTTTGCGCGTTCAAGGCTACAGTCGTGCCGCATCCCTTACAAACGAGGATGTATATGGTGACCCTAAGAACTTCAACGATTTGGAGCGCAACTCTTACGTCTATGCCGAAACAGACGGGCTACGTACCAGCGTCCGTTTGAAAGACATCACCGCCGAAGCATCACTCTATAAACTGAACGACGGTCAAGGCGAAACAATGCTTTTTGACGAAACATACGTTCCTTCTGCAGCAACGGGTACCTCAAAATATTTCGGCAAAGGCAAATACTGGAACTATCTCTATTTCGCCGTCACTACCGACACTGTTACCATTGGCTTCAGCAACCAGATTCAGAACAATGATTGCTACACAGCCATTGACCGTCTGCGCCTGGAGTATATAGGCAACGATGCCGAGGCATACTCCCTTATTGCCCAGCAGATAACGGAAGATGCACAGGATATTTCCGGTCTCGAGAGTCAGGTGAGTCTGATGGAGGAATACGAGGATGTAATAAATAATGCTGATAACCTTACCGAGAAGGAAGAAATTATGGTTGCCGCCGACAAAGCTGCCCGCCTGCCGGATATGATTAAGCTTTGCGTTCCTGCCTATTTGGCATACTACGCCGTAGTGGAAGAGATTATAGAGTGGTGGGAGGATCAAAAAGATGCTATTGCGCCAAGCGATGCAACAGACCGTTTGGAGACCTATATCACAGAGGAAGTGAAGCCATCTGAACTGTTCCCCAACGGAACCTATCTTTACATCAAGGAGAACCGTCAGTTAGGCATCGCGGAGTTGGAGACCGAGAAGGAATTCGCCCGTAACCTGTTGACAGAAGCCATCATTGCACATCCCACCGAGGGCATCGATATTACTTCCATTATCGTGAATCCGAAGTTCAACGAGGGCAACTGGAAGGGATGGACAGTAAGGTTAGATGACAACAGTAACGGCAATATCGTGGACAATGCCGGTTTCACTGATGTCTTTCCCGTAGCTGCTGGCTACAACTCCACCTTCGAGATTGCTCAACAAATAACTGGCATCCCCAATGGTATCTACGAACTCTGTGCTAATGCCTACCATCGTCCCGGTGCAGGTCGGGAAGGACTGTACGACGGAACCGATGCCATTCCCGCCAAACTCTTCCTGAACAATTATAACACACCCATCATGAGTGTCTATGCTGATGCTTTAGAGGAGACAAATGCCATCAACGGCGTGAACTGTCGCTATGACAGCACCGACGACCCCACGGCTCCTCACAATGGTGAAGAAACAGGAAGCAAAGATATCTTCCTGGAGGGTATTGGATATATTCCCGACAACACCTACACCGCTAGTTTTGCCTTCAATGGCGACCGCTACAGGCAGAGTGCATACGCTGTTGTTACTGATGGCACCTTACGCTTAGGAGTTCGCAACGACGCAACACCTTGGCGTGCCAAGAATCATACAGTATGGGGCAACTTCCGACTCTTCTATCAAGGCACAAGCCAACAGGTCATACAAGATATGATGGAGCAGTACGAAACCAGACTTGAACTGTTGGAAATCCAACGATACGATCAAGAACGCTACATGAGTCAGGCTCATATCGATAATATCCATAAGTACATCGGACAGATTCGTACCAGCGGCAATGCTGAAGAGCAACTGAAACTCATCAGCCAAATCAACGACGAGTTCCAAGCTATAGAACCTAGCATAGCACTCTACAAGCAATTGGCCGACTTAAGCGAATATGCCAACGATATGGTTGACGGACTTGACGAAAGTGAACTTCGCACCTATATGTCAAATCTTTACAACGAGCTCTCTGAAATTATCGTAGACGGAAGTCTCACAGACGAGCAGGTTACAGAAAAAATCAACAGTCTGATGCAGGATTCTCAGTTTGGTGGTGTTATATACGTACAGGGCGACCTTTACGACGAGAATTCCGAGAATGGAGAATGGGACTACAATCGCATGTGTGCTCTCTATCCTCTATATCAGAATGCTGATGGCAAGTGGGAAGGATATGTCACGCTGCAAGACCGAAGTCGCCGCATCCAGGGCTATCAACGTGCAGGCTTCTACTTCCGTCGCATCAACACCATCTATAAGTGTAACGATGCCGACCGCCGCTTTGTGACTCCTGCCAACCACTTCTTCGGTATACAAGAAGGCGGTTCCGATCTGCAGGCTCTCAATGGAACCTATAATATTGTGCTCGACCTCGAAGCAGGTACAGTTGACTGCCAGTTGCAAGATAAATATAATTGGGACAATCAGGTATACGTAACCGGAACCCTCACCAACCGCGGCGGTGCTACAGATCGTTGGAAGAACAACGAACACTGGCCCCTGCAGCACGTGGGTAATGGTAAGTATGTGGGTACTGTGGATATGGTACTCGACAATGCCAACTCCTTCTGCTCATTCGGCATCATGGCTTGCCGTAGCACTGAGGATATGGTCAACTACAGCACCACCACCCGTAGCAGCTGGACAGAAGCCCGTTATGGAAGCAGCGAACAATATCTAATGTTGGAAAGCGGGCAGAAGGTTGATAGTCTGGTTCGTGGGCTGGACCGTACATGGCGTATCTCTCCTGCCGGCAAGTACCTCATTGAGTTCGACATGAACCATGCTACCATGAAGGCCACCCTGTTGCAGACCAAAGGTCGTGGTACAGAAACTGATCCCTATCAGATTGCCACCACAGCTGACCTGCAAAGTATGCAAGACCGGTTGGTAAGCGGACAGACAACTTACTTCAAGTTGATGGACGATATCAACATGTACGGAAAGGGTTGGTGGCCACTAAATGCCAATTTCTTCGGAAACAGTTTCTCTGAAGGTTATAGCAAGCGCGTAAGCCTGGACGGAAACAAGCATATCATTAAAAACGTGACTGTTTCTGCCAACGAGGATAATACCGACGAGACCGGCTTTTTCGGCGCTCTTGTGGGTAATGTTCAGAATCTAGGTCTATGGAACATTACAGTAGATGGCGGCAGTACTTCCTGTGTAGGTGGTTTAGCAGGCCGTACAGGTGATGCTGAGGCTGAGGATGAACCCACTACTACCATCAACGGTGTTTACGTAACTGGTAAAGTAGGGGCAGAAGAAGGCACTGCCGGCGCCCTCATCGGTACGGTTATGAGTAATACCACCATCACCAACTGTTACACGAATGCTGCTGTTATTGGAAACGGCACAATTGGTGATATGATTGGAGCAATTGAAGGACATTATGACTTCCAGGCGAGCTATTCTGCAGGTAAGGCCAATGGTAGTGAAGCAACCAGTCTTATTGGTGGCGGTGCAATCTTAAAGATTAATTACCCCTTCTACAATGGCAGCAACCAACAGGAAATCTGTAATATAGTTAGCACATGGGAAGATTGGAATAGCAATGGCACCATCGGTAACGGTTGGCCCATCCTCAACTGGCAGGTAGAGCATGGTGATTATACCACCTTCTGCGGCTTCGTGAATGATGAAGAGGATGGCATTGATAATGTTCAAGGCTCAAGGCTCAATGTTCAATCAGATTCAGTCTATGATCTCTCAGGTCGCAAGGTACAAAAACCACTGAAGGGCTTGTACATTGTAAATGGCAAAAAGGTTATAGTTAAGTAAGTAATCTTAGATTACCTATAACAAGAGAGGCAGGGTTAACCTTGCCTCTCTTCTTTGCAAATAGTCTGTATGACCAAAAGCCAAACATCTTTTTACCTAACTATTTGAATAGTCAGTTTTATCTAACTGCGACCTTACGATCATTTATAATATAAATCCCCTTCTTTAATTGGGGCGAGACCCTGCGACCATAGATGTCATAAATAAAACTTTGGCTGTTGTCTATGGATTGTTGATTACTTTGAATTGATTCAATATTATCTATCAACTCTGGACTTCTAGGGATACCAAAATAATCATCCATCTCTAAAAAGCGGTTCACATACCATTGCTCTATGAGAAAAATCTCGTGGGTAAGGTCAAGGATGTATTTAGGTTTTGACTTCTGCCCCTCAAAGTAGTCTGTCATACGCTTCCAGGCACCACTTTTGATGAAGAGATCGCGGTATTTCTCCAATTTTCCAAATACCGAGTTGATAGAAAAAGCTCCTTGACGACCTTCAATCCAGCGCTGCTTGAGAATCGTCTTATATTCGGCATCGTCATTCACATAGGAAATGGGATAAGGCGGGTTCTTGGCGACATCCGTAATAGGCCAAACGGTATAGTTTCCATCATAATATGAGCCATCATAACTACCTCCCAAACTGGTATCAAGGTCCCAAGGAGTCATAACGAACCGACGACGGCTGGCTTCCGTTGGGTCGGGGTCGTCTATGTTCTTGGTGATGTTTCGTACACTAAAGAACTTGTTCTTGTTGCCCCAGTTGTCAGCAATGCAGAGTGCCATGATAAGAAGATGATAATCGGCCAGATTCTCCAAATAGAAATACTTCTTGACATAATCCTTGGATTTCCCGCTTAAGATAGCGTCGCGCAGAGGTTCCCAAGCTTGAAAGCAGCCGTACTCGTCGGGATACGTAAGTTCCCATGCGTCGTGCCAAGCTATAACGCAAGCAGTAGAGTCCTCGTTATATCCCGGCTCATTCTGATTGGCGATGTCATTGGTGCCACTCTTGTACAGGGCACCACGGATAACAACACTACCATCTTCCTTCTCCTGAACTTTCTTCAGGTCTAAGAGCTTGCGGTTAATACGGTCCATAAGATGGTAAATGCCGTAGTATTTGTCATTGATATATAGTTCAAGAAAGCGACCCTCGGTGCCGTTTCGCCCGTCGAATTGAGTCTCATATGGCAGACGAGAGAACTCGTTCCAGATATCAAATGCCACTCTGTTACGCATACAGATGTGGTCGATAGCCATTGCATCCAGAATCCACGACGAACAAGAACGCATACCTAAAAGAGCAGAGTCTAATTCCTCTGAATAATCCTGGGTGCGCAACTTCATGTTCAGCGAGGGCTTCATCATATAATGACTGGCAGTAGCACCACGGGTCTTAAACTTGGCTGGCAACTCCAAAACCCCACCGTCTATGTCAGTAAGTTGCATGGTTCCGTTTGCATAATCCATGCCTTTTTTTATCTTACCATCGAAAGAAATCCTCAACACAGGTAACCTGTCTGTTTCGGCACCAATGGAAAGAATATTCATCAGGCAAAGGAAGAGAAAACAGGAAAAACCCTTCATATCCTATAATAATATAAAATACACGGTTACCGCGGGAATGGCCAGCAGACTGCTATCGAACCTATCCAACAAACCTCCGTGACCAGGAAGGATATGACTGCTGTCTTTGATGTCCAACTGACGTTTGAGATGACTCTCTACCAAATCGCCAAACGTTCCGCTCACAACCACAACGGCAGCAAAGCCCAACCACTGTAACAGATTAAGTGTACCAGGCTGCAAATACCAAATGGCAACAGCAGACAAAAGGGTAAAGATGCAACCGCCTATGCTGCCAATCCACGTCTTCTTAGGGGATACACTAGGGAAAAGTTTCCAAGGGAAAAAATTATGCAGAGTAAGACCCGAAAGATAGGCAAATGTATCGTTTACCCAAAGGAAAATAAAAAGGGCAAGGGGATATATCCATGTATAAACCATCCTACCAGCCTCATCGTCCCTATTAATGCTAAGCAAGGGCAGCAGAGCAAAAGGCAAAGCCACATAAAGCTGTGAAGCTAGGGAAAGGCTCCAATTGCGGATGGAATCCTGACTGCCCCTATACAACTCACTTACCATTATATATAATATATATAATAAGAGCAAGGCCCAAAGCGCTATCATGTGCGAAGCGTTAGCGCTACCTATGCTGAACAGCCAAACGGCAGCAACTAGAATAAAGCCTGCCAGCGAATTAATGGCACGGGGTAAACTTGCACCTGCATGATGATTCATGACTGTGCCAAACTCATAAAGTGTGGCAGCAGCAACAAAACCGAAAAAGAAAAAAGCTGTTACTGGGCTACAAACAGTGCAGCCAACAAGTAACACCACATATATAAAACCTGTGAGGGTGCGAACGATGAGATTTTTCATTGAGAATCAGAGTTAAGAAGTTCTTCCGTCCTACTGCTCCAGGGGCGTGGGCCAAAAATACGTTCCACATCCTCGGCAAAGATAACCTCACGTTCCACAAGAAGCTGAGCCAATTGGGCATGTCCCTCTGTATGCTGGCTCAGAATATCCTTGGCACGCTGATACTGTTGGGCAATCATCTTCTGCGTCTCCTGGTCTATGAGCTGAGCTGTTGCCTCGCTATAAGGACGTTGGAAATTGTACTCCTGATTGTTATAATAACAGATGTTGGGCAACTCATCAGCCATTCCCATATAGGCTATCATGCTGTATGCCTGCTTGGTGACGCGTTCCAAATCATTCATGGCTCCGCTGCTGATATGCCCTGTAAAAAGTTCCTCGGCAGCACGACCACCCAAAGTGGCACACATCTCATCGAGCATCTGCTCACGTGTGGTTATCTGACGCTCTTCGGGCAAGTACCAGGCAGCACCCAAAGCACGACCACGAGGAACAATCGTTACCTTGACTAGCGGGTTGGCATACTGAAGCAGCCAGCTGATGGTGGCATGACCAGCCTCATGAAGGGCTATAGTACGTTTCTCCTCAGCCGTCATCACCTTTGTCTTTTTCTCCAAACCGCCTATGATGCGGTCTACAGCAGCCAAGAAATCGTCCTTTCCCACAGTTGTCTTGCTGTTACGGGCAGCTATCAGGGCAGCCTCATTGCAAACATTGGCAATATCAGCCCCACTGAAGCCTGGAGTCTGACGTGCCAGAAAGTCAATATCCACAGAATCATCCGTCTTCACTGGACGCAAATGTACCTGAAAGATTTCTTTACGTTCGTTTACATCAGGCAAATCCACATGTATCTGACGGTCAAAACGGCCGGCACGTAGCAACGCATTGTCCAAAATGTCAGCACGGTTGGTTGCAGCCAAAATAATCACACCGCTGTTAGTACCAAAGCCATCCATCTCAGTAAGAAGCTGGTTCAGCGTGCTCTCGCGTTCATCGTTTGCACCCATCTGAAGCCCCCTGCTACGTGCACGTCCTACTGCATCAATCTCGTCAATGAAAATGATACAGGGCGCCTTCTCTTTTGCCTGACGAAAGAGGTCACGGACACGACTGGCCCCCACACCAACAAACATCTCCACAAAGTCGCTACCCGACATAGAGAAGAAGGGCACATCGGCCTCACCTGCCACTGCTTTTGCCAAAAGAGTCTTACCCGTCCCCGGAGGGCCTACCAACAATGCACCCTTCGGTATTTTACCACCCAAATCGGTATATTTATTGGGATTCTTCAGAAACTCCACTATTTCCTGGACTTCTTGTTTGGCACCAGCCTGACCGGCCACATCCTTAAAGGTAACCTTGCTGGCTTCTTCCTTGTCCACCAACTGGGCACGACTTCTTCCAACGTTAAAGATACCCATAGGACCGCCACCACTGTTGCCGCTTCCACCTCCCATACGACGCATAATGAATATCCAGAAAAGCGCAATAAGGATAAGGGGGCCAAAGCTCCACAAGAAGTTAGAAATGGCATCGTTACCATTCTCATACTTCACATCACCATTAAAATGACCTGCCTCATGCTCCTGCTCTACAAAATCCTCCAACTTATCGTTAGAAGGATATTGCGATTGTACAATACTGGTAGCACCAGGCTTTATCCTGGTGGTAGGAAACACATCACGCAAATGCGATGGTTCCACATACATCACCAGCGTACCTTCCTTCTTATTTACCACAATCTTACTGGCATAGCCTTTCCTTACGTACTCCTTGAACTGACTATAGGTCACCTCCTTAGAGCCCCCATCTAACAAAGAGCCGTTGCCTCCGTTGAGAATAAGGAACCCTAGTACAACAGCAATAACAAGGTACAGCCAAGTAAGGCTGAACTGTGGATATTTGGGCTTCTTCTGTTTGCTCATAGTTCTTTACAATTACATTAATCCAGATCGGGCACCTGCGTCAATTGGGCGTCAGCCCACAGATGCTCTATATCATAGAAAGCACGTTCTTCCGGCAATAGAATGTGCACAATAACATCGGCATAATCCATCGCCACCCATTGGGAGTGCTGCAGACCATCCACGGCCATAGGCTTCTGTTGTGCCAACTCTAAGGCCTTGTCGCCAACGCTACGGGCCAAAGCTTGTATCTGTGAGGGTGAACCACCTGTAGCAATCACAAAATACCTGCAAATGGTGTCAGGTATATCCGAGAGGTTCACCACAACAATATTCTTACCTTTCTTATCTTGCATTCCCTGTACGATAGCTTCTACCAAGGGATTCTTTTCTTTCTTCAATTGCTTTGTCATTTTTAATTGGCTACAAAGGTACAGAGAGTTAGGGGATAATGCAAATTTTTTATATTTTTTTGGCAGAAAGTTTTGTCAGTTCGGAAAAAGTCTCTACCTTTGCAGCGCAAAAGGGGTTTACCCCCGTGGCTATTGGGCTATGGTGTAATGGTAACACTGCAGATTCTGGTCCTGCCTTTCCTGGTTCGAGTCCGGGTAGCCCAACAAAAGAAGAGTTTCACAAACTGTGAGGCTCTTTTTTTTCATTTAACCTCTTTTTTATTGCCAGTTCTTGTCATTATTATCTTTTTTTGCTTACCTTTATACCCGAAATGTATGACAACTTCGGGAGGTTATGCCGACTTCGACTACTTCCATGTGAAATAACAAAACGGAGATATGAAACAACTGATTATCATAGCATGCTGCCTTTTTACCCTTGGCAGTTACGGACGGCAGATGCGCGAGAAGGACATGGGAGCCTATCTCTTTACCTATTTCAGCGACCCAACACATTCCCTGTTCATGGCTATCAGCTATGATGGCTATACATTTACGGCAGTGAACAACGGCGAGCCTATTATCTCGGGCGACAGCATAGCCGAGCAACATGGCATCCGCGACCCGCATATCTACCGGGCACCAAATGGTAAGTTTTACATTGCAATGACCGACCTGCACGTTTTCGGACGCGAGAAAGGCATCCGCACCACTCAGTGGGAGCGCCCCGACATGTATGGTTGGGGCAATAACCGAGGATTGGTACTCATGGCCTCAGACGACCTTATCCACTGGACACACCACGTGGTACGTATTGACAAACTGTTCCCCGAACACTTCGACAAGATTGGTTGTGCGTGGGCACCACAGACTATTTGGGATCCGAAGGTAGGAAAACCGATGGTCTATTTTACTATTCGCCAACATGCAGGAGGGCGGACGGAGCTTTACTACAGTTATGCTGATGAGGCGTTCACGACATTAGAAACGGAACCGCAGTTGCTGTTTGAATATCCCGACAAAAAGATTCAAGTACTGGATGCCGACATCTGTCCTATGCCCGACGGCAGGTACTTTATGACCTACGTGTCGCAGGAGAGCCCAGGTGGTATAAAGTATATGATTAGTGACCGCATCAACCACTTCGACGATTACCACGCTGAACAGATTGATGGTGAGCGTAGTGGCTGCGAAGCTCCGAATGTATGGAAGCGCATTGGCGAGAATAAGTGGGTGGTGATGTACGACATCTACAGCGTGAATCCTCACAATTTTGGTTTTGTAGAGACTTCCGACTTCAAGAACTTCACACCATTGGGCCGGTTCAATGAAGGGAAGATGAAATTAACCATCGGGCAAAACGGTCCAAACTTCGTATCACCCAAGCATGGCTCAGTGATTCACATTACGAAGGCCGAAGCTAAGCGTGTAGTGAACTATTGGAACGAGCAGCAAAAAAAACCGCGCGCTATTCGCAGTGGCGAACTGTGGCGAGACGACGCCGGACGCCATATTAATGCCCACGGCGGCGGGGTTATGAAATACGGCGACACATATTACTGGTTTGGAGAGCACAAGTCGGAACATACCAGCAATGCATTGGTGGGGGTAATGTGTTACGCTTCTGAGGACCTTGTAAACTGGCGCAACTGCGGTGTGGCACTAAACGTGAGTGATGAACAAGGAAACGACATTGAGCGGGGCTGCATCCTGGAACGCCCGAAAGTCATTTACAACCCGGTGACAAAAAAGTTCTGCATGTGGTTTCACTTAGAACTGAAAGGTAAGGGATACAGCGCTGCCCGCTATGGTGTGGCTGTAGCTGATCGTCCAGAAGGACCTTATAAATTCCTCTATTCCTCAAGGGCCAATGCCGGTACATGGCCGGTGGAGGGTTCACCTATGGAATTCGACGAATATCTGAAACGAGATTTCGGCACAGGTCAGATGGCGCGTGATATGACACTTTATGTAGATGACGACGGTAAAGCTTATCACATCTTCTCGTCAGAAGAGAACTTCACGCTCCATATTGCCGAGCTTACTGCCGACTATCTACACCACACAGGCCGCTACACCCGTGTGGCTCCTGGCGGCCAGAACGAAGCGCCTGCCATCTTTAAACATAACGGCACCTACTGGATGATTACCTCAGGTTGCACGGGTTGGGCTCCCAATAAAGCACGCATGTTTTCAGCTCCGAGCATTTGGGGACCATGGACACAACACCCGAACCCCTGTCGCGGTCCGAAGGCTGAACTCACCTTTGAGGGACAAAGCACTTATATTTTACCTCTCAACTCCCAACCAATCTTCATGGCAGACATCTGGTGTCCACAGCATCCCATCAACGCCCGTTACATTTGGTTACCTATAGAATTTGAAGATGGTAAACCCGTTATCCAATGGCGCGACGAGTGGATACCGAAGTAAAAATCAACTGAACGCTTCCACTTCAGCAGAATAATGCCCGTAAATGTACTCCACCACCATACGGCCGTATTTGCCTTGGGCGGGAAGAAGAGTGGAGATATAACCCATTGTCATGCGCCAGTTTATCTCTATGCACGGACAAATGCCGCCCTGACATAACATCATGTCAACGCCCACAGGGCCTCGGTACTGGAACTTCTTCAGGTATGCCTCCCACCAATGACGAATCTCCACCAATAACTGCGGGTCTACGTATTGCATGAGCCATTGCAGCTTCTGTCCCTCGGGAGCCACCCAGTTACCCAGGTAGGCGCCACCTTCATTGGTATAGAAAAGACTAAGGCCACGATATTCCACTACTCCTTGTCCGTCGCACCAGAACTCCAAAGCAAAGTCTGCGACTTTCTGCAACAGTTTCTCCACCACAACAGAACCCTGTGCTTTCAGCGTATTCTTTATCCAGCCTTTGGCATTGGGACTGCCACATAGCATCAAGCCCCTACCGCTGCTACTCCAGGGAGCTTTTAGCAAGAAGGATTCGTCACCTTTTGTCGAAGCAAGTACCTTCTTTATTTCTATCTCAGTCTTGCATAGATAAGATTCGCCCATCAAAGCATCACCTATCAAACCATCGCGTTTGCAGGCAGCCAAAGCCTCCACAGCCGTTTGCCTGTGTGAGAGCCAACGGAGGCGATCCATCTCCTCATCTGTGGGAAGAAATTCATCTGTCACACCTGCCTGACGCAGCTGGTGAATAAGGGCAGGACTCCACCCCCAGGGACATATCTCATCACCCTTGCTCAACTGCAGTTTATCCGTTCCGTTCCAAACTATATCACCTTCCTCTGCCCACCAATTGGGAAACCAATAAAGTTCGTCTCTCATCTGCCTGATGATAGCTGGTGGCGTATAGCCCGGATTACCATCAGCAAGGGCCATATCGTTCTCGGGATTGAAAATGTACACTTTCATGGCGCAAATATACACTTATTATTTCTCTTTTTTTGGGTAAACAAAAAAAATTATCTAATTTTGCGCATTATGATTGATTGTTTTATACCCTGGCAGAGCGACGAGCAAGTTGCCGCCACCCTGCAACAACTAAAAGCCGAAGAGCAAGTTAAGGACATTCACTTCCTGCGCGAAGAGGGGCCCGGCAATATAGAGACCTTACGCTGGATAGCAGAAAGGGCCACAGCACCCTACTTGTTGCTGTACACCAAGTACGATACACTACAGTTAGGCTATTACGCCCTAACACGTATGCTGACCATTGCCGAAGACAGCAATGCCCTGATGTTGTATGCCGACCATTATATCCAGACCCCAGATGGGAAAAGAGATACGATGCCCCTAATTGACTGCCAGCTGGGGTCTGTTCGCGATGATTTTCAGTTGGGCTCTTTGCTGCTGATTCGAACTTCCGCCCTTAGAGATTATGTGGCGCAGGCCAAAAAGGTCAGCTATCGCTTTGCCGCCTTATACGATTTCCGTCTTTTCGTCAGTCGTACCATGCTGCCCGTTCATACAGATGAGTTTCTTTATACCGAAGTGGAGCAGGATACCCGACTAAGCGGACAGAAGCAGTTTGATTATGTCGACCCCCGCAATCGCGACCGTCAGATAGAGATGGAACAAGCCTGCACAGAACACTTGAAAGCCATTGGCGCCTATCTAGCTCCTGAGGCCTTCCAGGATATAGATTTTTCAGAAGGGGAGTTTGCCGTAGAGGCATCTGTTATCATTCCCGTCCGCAATCGCGAACGCACCATAGAAGATGCCATACGCTCGGCCCTCGAGCAGGAAACGTCGTTTCCCTTTAATGTCATCGTCATCGACAATCACTCCACCGATGGTACAACTGAAAAGATAAAGCAGATTGCCAAGCCACTCCCCCTACGAGATGGAGAAGGCTCCTTAATACACATCATCCCAGAGCGCAACGATTTGGGCATTGGCGGCTGTTGGAACACAGCCGTGCATCACCCTAACGTAGGACGCTTTGTGGTGCAACTCGACAGCGATGACCTCTATAGCTCACCCAACACATTACAGCAGATGGTGGATGCCTTCCGCGAGCAGCAGGCAGCCATGGTCATAGGCTCTTATCGCATGTGCGACTTCCAACTAAACACCTTGCCTCCAGGACTCATCGATCATAAGGAATGGACACCCGATAACGGTCGGAATAATGCCCTGCGCATCAACGGCTTAGGTGCCCCGCGTGCTTTCTATACGCCTGTACTCAGAAAATTGCAGATTCCCAACACCAGCTATGGCGAGGACTATGCACTGGGACTAATGATAAGCAGGCGTTTCCGTATAGGACGACTGTACCACGAGGTTTATCTTTGTCGTCGTTGGGAAGGAAATAGCGATGCTGCCCTTAGTCAGGACAAGATAAACAAGAACAACACCTATAAGGATCATCTGCGCACCTTGGAAATTCTGGCTCGTCAGCAACTGAATAAAAGCAGAGAGCAGGTACCATCGCTTGCCGAGATAGAAAATTTCTTTCAAGACGAAAAAAAAAACTGGCCTGAAGCCGCTGCCCGTTACGAAGCTCTAAGCAGTGTGCAAACAAAGACACTCCCCCTCGGGGGAGGCGGAGAGGGGTTTCTCACCGCCCAATGGAACCCTGCCCGCATGGTCAGCACAGGAGCCGATGTCAGCAAGCAGGCTTTGCAGAAACGTCCCTGTTTCCTTTGCGACTGTAACCGTCCTGCCGAACAACATGCCCTGCCCGTCATGCAGCAATACCAATTGTTGGTGAACCCCTTCCCCATTCTGCCCAAACACTTTACCATCCCCACTCGTGAGCATACACCGCAAACTATAAAGGGTAGGTTCCAGGATTTGTTTAGAATGGCGCAGCAGATGCCTGATTACATGGTATTCTATAATGGCCCGATATGTGGCGCCTCCTGTCCCGACCACATGCATCTGCAGGCCGGCAGTCGTGGCATTGCCCCTTTGGAGCGCGATTGGAAAAGTGTTTACGAGCCAACCTTAAAGCCCTTTGCCAAAGGCATCTCCCTGCTAACTGATTATGCCTGTCCCGTATTGGTAATACGCACAGCAGAAATAACAAAGGCACAAGAATGTTTTGAAAGAATCTATAACGCCTTGCCCATGCACGAAGGTGAAACAGAGCCACGCATGAACATTGTCTGTTGGGAACAGGATGAAGAAGTCATAACCCTTGTATTCCCCCGTGCCAAGCACCGACCTGCCTGCTATTCTGCCCATGGCGAGGAGCAACTGATGATAAGCCCCGGAGCGCTAGATATGTGCGGATTGCTCATCACCCCCCGAGAGCAAGACTTCCGCAAGATAACCCCAGAGTTGGCGGCAAACATTCTAAAAGAAGTGTCATTGAAACTCAACGAGTTTAAAAGACCCACCCCCATCCCCTCCCTTGAGGGAGGGAGCTAATACCTAAGGTCTAGCGTTTAAGGCTATTAATATTTTTCACTTTTCACTCTTTCATTTTTCATTTATGACAACAATTAGTGTTGGAATCCTTACCACCCCAGAGGTACACTTCCGTCTGGATACACCTTATTATATTAATGGTGTAGTTGTGGAGGGTGAACAAACAGCTACCGCCCAACCTGATGGCATCCTGTGGCAAGGGAAACTATTCAATGAAATAACAGCACTCCCCAAAAGGGGGAGCGGGGAGGGGGCTTTTCGTATATATGGCGTTACCATAGGCAAGCAGTTTCATTGGGAGCGTCAGCAGGTGCAGGTCTTTACGGGCATCCTTCACCTCATCATACATGAGGGTCAGATTGTCGTCATCAACGAACTGTCCTTAGAGGACTATCTGGTCAGTGTTATCAGCAGTGAGATGAAAAGCACCTGTTCGTTGGAATTCCTGAAGGCTTCGGCAGTAATAAGTCGAAGCTGGCTCCTAGCCCAGCTAACCCAAAAGACCTATAAATCACACGAGAACCCAAAAGCCACCCAAGAAGAACTCATCCGCTGGTGGGATCGCGAGGACCACGATCTCTTTGATGTCTGTGCCGATGATCATTGCCAGCGCTATCAGGGTATCACCGTAGCCTGCAATCCCAATGTCCAGCAAGCTGTTAACGAGACACGCGGACAAGTGCTGATGGCTGATGGTGAAATCTGTGATGCCCGCTTTGGCAAATGCTGTGGCGGACAGACCAACGAGTTCCAGTACTGCTGGCAGAACATCCGCAAATCCTATCTCAGTAGCGTTGTCGATCCCTTCTGCAACACTTCCGACCGCGAAGTTCTTTCACAGGTACTGAACGATTATGATTTAGAAACCCAAAACTTCTACCGTTGGCAGGTACGTTTCACACAAGAAAGACTCAGGGAACTGATAGAGCGTAACTTAGGTATGAAGTTTGGCGATATTCTGAATTTAGAGCCTTTGGAGACAGGTCCGGCCGGTCATATCAGCCGTCTCAGCATTGTAGGCACAGAGCGCACTTATATAATAGGTAAGGAATTGTTGATACGCAAGACTCTCAGTACCTCGCATCTGCTCAGCAGTGCCTTTACCGTCAGCTTGGAAAACATACAAGACAATGTGCCTCAAACCTTTGTATTAAACGGGAAAGGCTGGGGGCATGGTGTAGGTATGTGTCAGATTGGAGCTGCCGTAATGGGTCATCAGGGCTATTCGTACCAGCAAATCCTCACTCACTATTATCCAGGAGCTGAGATTAAGAAAATTCAAGATTAGGCTCCCTCTCCACGGGAGAGGGCGGAGAGTGAGGCTGTGTTTCTATTCTGCCGTAACAATTGTTAGTTCTTGTAAGCTATCCAGCGTATCGCCAGTAAGAAGTGTGTAAGTACTATCCTTTTGGAGAAGAGAGGAAGAATAGACGACAGAAAGTGTGGGATAAGCAGGTGTTTCTATTATAGCCACCTCATTACCCTCTGCATCAACAATCTTCACATATCTCTTCACACCCTTGCTCTTGGCAAGGCGAAAGGAAGCTTGCTTTGACTTGCTTCCCGTCGGACGTTCACTCTTATAACCCACACCAATGACCGTTCCGCCGTCGCAATAGAAATGGTTCACATCATAGGCAGCTTCTGCTCCCTCAGGACTGTAAGTACTTATGGTGCCGCCATTGACATGCAGGTCACCCTTGGAATCAAGGCCATCATTGGTTAGGCTCGTTGCAAAGGTAAAGCCGCCGTTTATTGTCACCGCAGAGCCTACCTTGATGGGATCATCGTAAGTGGCAATATAGATATCGCCGCCATTAATGAATATCTTCTTGATAGCTGCAAGTCCTACAGCACCATGATGACCGATGGTCTTGATAAATACCTTTCCGTTGTTTATATTAATATTGTTAGCCATCACGGCACGAGCGCCCAATTCCGGATTGGTAAGGAAACTGGCATCTGTAAGGGTTCCGCTGCTTGTCATCATGAAGTAGAGGGCACCATCCTCAATGGTAACATCTCCAGATGTACAGATACACTTCCCATCGAACTCATCATTAAAGAAATTCAACGCATAGGGCGTGTTGATGATTAAGTCGCAATTGGCTGTGATGCTGCAAAGCATGGTACCTCCTTCGGTAGCGGCTACCATGCAGGGATTCTTACTGTCAATAGTAATTTTACCCTTCTCGGAACGACCACTCACCAAAATCTCCACACCCTCCAGTTCTGTTGCAATAGAAACGGCTGTGCTATCAACTGCCACAGAAACCCCTTCCAAGTTGCCATTCACGTGAACTTCCTGCCCATCGAAAGTAACCTGAATAGTACGTTGCACCATAAAAGTTGAAAGTTGTCCTTCGACAGGCTCTGGAACCGAGTTGAAAGTTGAGAGTTTCACATTCACTGGTGCATAGCGGGTATCGAAGTCAAAATAATGTTTCAGGCTGTCAGGGATAAAGGCAGGAGTAGTATAAATGTCCTTATGCGTTGTCCTTACCTCCTTTATATCGGTGATACGATACTGATGTTCATCATCCTCACGAACAACAGTCATAAGACTGTCATTATAGCTGATGTTGGTGATGCTGCCGGCATCCTCTTGCTGAACACTACCCGGTAACAGAACAGTATTGTCCTCGTGAGTGGATGCCACATCATTGCCAATCACATATAAGGCAGCAGGAGTCTTGGCATTGATATACTCTTCCTCGTTATACTCATCATGAGCCCATGAATCCTTCGTCATTTCCTCATCAAAGATGGTATAGTTTATTTTCAGGAAGTTCATCATGAATTCTACTTCTTCCTGAGGTGTGTCAGCAATCTTAATCTCATTCTTATAACTTGATTGCCAGCGAGCCTTTTCTCTCTCCCACGCACCGGAAGTAGCAAACAGAGTGGCGTACTTTTCCATCACAGCCCTGATATTCTCGAGCGACAATTGGTGCGTCTTGAGGTATTGCCAGCGGTTATTCATAATAGTGGCATAGCCGTCAGGACGTAACTTCTTGTTCTTGAAAACATGTATGGTATGGTGATATCCCAATTTCTCGCCCCATGCCATCTGCTTGGTGTCTGTTGTGTCTATAATTCCACCGCCTGCAGCACGGCCGATAGATCCATCCAGGTCCCAAAGCGTGAACAAGAACTTCTGTTCTTTCCCCCAATTTCGTGTGCTAAAGTAATAGTTCTTCTTTTGATTGTCCATCAATCGGAATATCTGTATAAAAAGAATGTAATCAGTGACATTGTCTTCATACAACTTATCTCTCCAGTTTGCAACGAACTCCTTGGAGTTCTGATAGTCCATAAAATAGCAAAGAGGATCAAAGAAAGCTTGGGAAATAGTATCATCGGGATACTTCTGCTCCCATCCGTATGATTTCTTCGATGATATATAGGGCCAAAGGAAGGAATCGTTGGTAGGCCACTCTTTATAACTTGACAGGTATGCTTCGCTGCACTCCCAAATAGCTTTCCACAACATCCCTCGTTTCACCTCTGGTGTTGTTTCTGTAGCCTCTTTCGTCTTCTTCAAATTCAGTTTCTTTCGGTCAATCTTATCAGTGAAGCAACAAAGTCCATAATAGGCACCATTCATAAACACCTCCACAAACTCACCCTGAGTGCCATTACCCTGGTATCGGTTGTCCTTCTCGTAAGGTAAATCATCAACACTGTTCCACAAATCCATCAGCACACGGTTACGCATACGACTGTAATCAGCGTATTCGGCAGCCAAAATCCAATCGTCATCCTTTCGATAGCCAAGGAGATGAGCTTCGTTACTTTCGCCATCTTTTTTCAGTTCAATGCTGAAGCTGTTCTTGGGATACGAGCCCGAGGTCTGTCCGCGCAGTCGGATTCCTATTTCCGTATCAAAGCAAGCCATACCCTCTACCTGTGAATCCTTCAGCTTAGTACGGCATCGGGCATCGATGACACTCATATAACCAGGAAATTTTCGATAATGGTTTTCGTTATCCTTGCTGATGGAGTAATTACTCCTGACTTCGTTCAGAGGACAGTCTATCACAATAAAGGGGAGTGTACTAAAGATAAGTTTCCATTGCTTGCTCTCGCCATCGGTAATGGTAAGTGTATTGGTGGCGTTAGCTGTCCAGTCGGCAAGTTCCAGATTACCCCGCCTGCCATTTTCCAATGGAGTATCGTTGAGGGTTACACCACTAAAACGACTCTCATCCCAGCGCAATGTTCCCTTCAGAGAACAATCAACACGAGGCTCGATAGTAGCATAAATACTATTGGCTGTTGTATCGGCCACCAAGGGCACTTCGTTCAACCAGAGTCCGCAATTACGCTGAGCTTTGAGTTCACTGAACATCGATGGTTGAACAATGAACATTATCAGGGCTAAGAGAAAGTATATAAGTCGTTTCATATTCGTCATTTTTCACTTCTTGCTCCCCAACGTGGTAGCTATGTTCTCTACGTTAAATTCATACTCCACTACAGGGGTGTCGTTGAATGAATGTTCGTAACTTAATATCTTGTAACTGTTTCCAACAACGATTTTCTCGTTAGCAAACACCACGCATACCGTGTTATATGTGTTGGGGGTGGGGATGGCTCTGATAATGTTTCCCTCAGCATCAGCCAAGGCCACGCCGCTTATATTCTTGTGTATCCAACACAACACATTGGGCATAGTGGTCTTTCTGTTCGGCTGACAGTTACGTGCACCCAGCGCAATAATCTCACCACCTGTCACCTGAAAAGTCTTTCCGTCTGTGTCCATACCCATTTGAGCGATATCTCCACCTATAGTATATAACATACCATCATACATATTCAGGTAGCCGGTATCAAAGCCATCGTTCTCAGTGCTGCATATCAGCACATCGCCACCTCTCATGTTACAGCCCGAAGCATTCATGCCATCATCAACACAGTAGGTGCGTATCTTACCGCCATTAATATCAATAACCCTCTTTGATTCTATACCCTCAGCAGCAGCTCCACCGGAACATCTGACATATATGTTACCTGAATTAATTGTCATTTTACCAACAGACTTCATGCCCTTAGGCGATGTGGCAACCTCTGTTGCTTCGCCGTGACCATTCCCGTGCTTTACTTCCGGAATACGTTTTCCACCAGTACGGATATAGATGTCAGCATTGGCAATGGTCAGTTCACCATTATATATCTTCTTTTCGTTCACAACCTCCAGATTACCTGCACTAATACCCTTACCACCGGTTCCGGTCGAGAGACAATAAATCTGTCCTCCAGAGATTTTCATATCCCAGTTACTCTTTATCGCACAGCACGAGCTATAGTCCTGTTCATTCTCGTCCCATACAGCATCACTGGTGGTAATGGACTTTATCACACCGCCTGTTACGGTCAATAGCGAATCAGAAGAAAGACCTTTGCCAGCAGCTCCATCCGTGAAGGTACGCAGAACGCCACCACCTATAATGATATTGTCCTTGCCATAAACAGCCTTACCCTTTGGGGCATGAGCATTAACATGTACAAAGCCACCCAGCACATGCACATAATCGTCAGAAGCAATGCCACACTTCTTATTGCCATTCACGTATAATTGGCCAATACCCGAGATACAAATCTTACCTTCGGCAAAGATACATCCGCGCTGGTCCTCACCTTTCACCTTGGTGTATGAGGTACCGTCGGTAAGTGTATTGATTGTGTTGGGGGCAAGGTCAATGAATAGTCGCTTTTTCAACTGACTGTTGATTACAGGTCCTTGCGGATTGGTCAGTTCTACCTCGTTAAGCACTACGCATGCCTTTTTTTCGCTGTACAACTTGAAACTCGCATTATTACTGCTTCCTGATATGATGTATCTTATCCCTACGGCAGAGGTCTCAATTGTCAGATGTGCCCCATCCTTCCTTATGTTGATAGAGTCCGTATCACCTGTCACATTAACATCTGCGCCATCAAAGGCAATGTTCACCGTTTTGCTCCAAGTGCTATGCTCCACAAAATCATCGTAATAATTGTCGGACTCCCCGTCCTTACGGGTGGGGCTTTCTGCCGTAACCAGACTCTTATCGGCTTCCTCGAAAGCAATATCATAATCAAAGTCGGCAAGGTATCTCTCTGGCATCACCTTGGCACGCCAAGAGTCCTTTTCTTTGAGACTCATCAGGCTGATAGCGTCAACCTTAAAAGTTGAGGGATTTGAAGCGCTCCAGATAGTCACAGAGTCTGTTCCGTATTCTATCTTGTCAACATTATTGATGATACGTGTTCTGCCAGCCTCATTGACATAAACGTTTGGCTGCGCCTTAAGTTCATTGAACATTACACATTGAACAATAAACAACAAGAAGGCTGCGAGGAATTGTGTAAGTCTTTTCATTTCTGTCCCTAAGGTCTAAAGACTAACGTCCAACACTGAACTTAATGCAACTCTCGTCCACCTTAAGCAAATAAGTTCCTTTGGGTAACTTATTCACATTGAACACAGAACCTTGTACAGAGAACATTAACCGTCCATTCGTGTCATAAACAGCAGCTTGCGAATTTTGCTCCTTGAATTTTGAATTATGAATGATGATTCTTCCTTCTTCAATCCTAATCTGAGGCTTTTCCGCCTTTACCTTATCAATAGCATCTATCTCATCCTGATCCAGACAATCAGAGAATTTCCACGACTCGACATCGGAGAAACTCCACTGTCCTACTTCACCAACAAGAGAGGTCAGTGTAATAGACTTCTCGCCAAACAACATCTGTGGTTCTTTGGCAAGACTGCATACAATCTCTGTGCCGTCAGTCAGATTAATAACCAATGAACTGGAAAAGCCGGGTAAAGCACCCAGCATTGCAACAACAAAAGCAGTTAATGCCTTCTTTTTCATAGTAATTACCCCAAAAAACTATATACCTAATTATATTTTGGACGCAAAGATACAACTTTTCTCTGTTTAACAACAAAAATAACAGGAAAAAATCGGCTTTAGTTCTCGAGCCCCTCTAAATCCCTTTACGAGGGCGAGTTCGAATTATAAGGAAGAAACTAAGGATGAGGCTGTGTCGAAATAAAGAGATTACGTGGAAGGTAATAGTCCGTCGAAGGCGAACTCTCAGTCCGACACTTACGGACTCTTTGTCCGTCCCGTTCGGACTCGAAGTCCGTCACCAACGGACTATATACACCTAAGGTACATCGGGACAAATGCAATGGCACCATGTTGAGCCAATATATATGGGAGGAGCCCGTAATGGTAAATTAATTCAAATTGATGCGGCATACCATCAGATGATAACCAACGAATTTAGAAGTCATCATGCATTTGGTACTAGAATAATGTTGGAAGATGCTGCTAGACGTGACATTATGCAAAAAGTATATATGAAATACCCTCTTCCGCAATAAATTTCAAATAAAAGGACAAGTAATAAATAATAAATTTCGTATATTTGCATTGTATAATATTGTATAATAATTTTCTATATGAAAGAGATTGTCGAATTTCGTATTATAATGAGATATGCTCATTTTCTGTTCAGGGATGATGAAGGTACAAACCTTGGTGATTCAGTTAAGGTCGTTAGAATAGATAAGAATGACCCTCGTTTTAATGCTATTGGAGAATTGCAGAAGAAGGCGTGTGAAAAAAATAATCTATTCTTTACTTACTTCGAATATAAGAGAAGTTACACAGAAACTGAAATAAATAATGCAGAGTGGTTTCAGATGTTTCAGACTCGCCATTTTGAGCCATCAGGTGAAGAATGCGGAACCATATATGACGAAAGTTCCGCTTGTCCAATCTGCGGATCTGGAGCAAAGCAACTGTCGCCACTGAAACTGAAAAGAAGTTCTATTCCTAAAGCGGATATGGCAGTAACTATTGCATGGGGAGATGAAAAGGTGGTTTCGGAAAGGTTTGTAAATTTGGTTAGGGACAATAATCTTAAGGGAATGGACTTTGAACCTGTAATCAGTTCTGCAAATCGAGGTCAGAAATTGAACTATTATCAGGTACGTCCTCAGTACTATTTGGATTTCTCGAAGAAAACCGTATTCGGGCGGACCCCTTTTGATTTATCAGGAAAAGTTCCTGGCTATACTTTGGAAGGTGTACAGCCAGATGGGACACTGGTAAAAAAGGTAATTCCTCCTGAAATATATAAATGTCCGAATGGAGACAATATGGGATTGTGTCTTCTGACTGAAGCTTATATTAAATCGGATTCTGTCTTGAACGGGTTGGATTTTTTCGCAAGTAAACAGACTATTGGTGGAAGACGTGGGGTAATTCGGCAAGACCATCTGTTCTTCTGCTCCAATCGAATGATGAGACTTATAAAGGAGAACAACCTAAAAGGGTTCAAGTTTGAAGTTGCTCATATTGTAGATGAATAGTATTAGGAATTGAAGTGTACCCTAAATAGATAAATTCATCGTACAAGCAAACACCCATCACCCATCAGGCACCCATCAGGGTTACTGATATTGAAAAAACACCTAACCTGAATTGCTCTGAATGCCGATGATTTTCGGGATTGCGGTATTTTAAGATGCGTTGTTAAAATTACGAATAAGGCAGTTTAGTCTTCTTTTAGCAGTTCTGTTATCTTATTAATGAAAGAAATTGTCTTAGGTGTATATTCGTCAATCATTTCTTTGTCACAATAAACGAAGTCGTCATAATCTCCGCTATGTCGGATTTCGAATAATCGGCTGAAGGTTTTACCATGTTCCTTTTCCAGCATACCCTTTGAGACGAAGTGAAGTCCAAGCATTGTTTTTACACCAGCATGGGTTGCTGTTGTGAGATTATTTGCAACAAGTAATGCTTGTGCTGAATAAAAGCAAGCATAATACAATCGGTTGGCGGCTGCATTGTAGTACCCTTCTTTTGCTAACAACTCCGCTTCCTTTACGGTCTCGTTGGCTCTGTTTATCCTATATTCAATAAGGGACTTACGGCTTTGATTGTCTAATGTCTCATTCATATTTCAACTCCTTCATTCATTACATTGATATAGAAAGGTGTTTTAAACGGACGGGTTTCCCATTGTTTGCGAAGCATTATCATGGGACTGATAAGTATGCCTGTGGTTAATTCTATATTGTAAAGTTCGCCTGCCAGTTCATCTTCACGCTTCGGGTCGCGATTGTCGCCATCAAGCAGAATAAGTACATCTATGTCGCTATCTTTTCTGGCATCGCCACGAGCCTCAGAACCATATAAAATAGCGGTTGCTGAAGGAGCAACTTGCCGTATGGCTTTACTTATTTTCTTTACTATTTCTGGGCGTCTCATAACCTTTAATTAAACAAAAACACTGCAAATATAGTGCAAAAATACAATTAAGCGAAAATTCTGCAAATGTATTTGTATATATGAGTGTGAAAATTATCTAAACCATGTTATAATCCACCGGCTGTGATGGAGATTCACGAGTTTACCGGTCCCAGTCTCTACCATATCAGTAGGGATAACCTGGGAAGCGTATTGCTGTATGAAAACTCCCTGGGTATGCATTACCAGTATTCGTATTCCCCTTGGGGAGTAAGAACATATCTGACGGGGGACACCATCCATTTCTGCCAGCCTGGTGAGGAGCCCTTAATTGCTCCGTTCTACAGAACATACACAGGGCATGAGGATTTGTGGATGTTTGGCCTCTTGAATGCCAATGCCCGTTTGTATAGTCCTTATCTTGGACGCTTCATCAGTCCAGACCCGTTGCTGAACGAAGACGGCGGTCCCTTAGATTACAACCCCTATATCTATGCAAGGAATAACCCATATAGATATATTGACAGGAATGGGGAATTCTGGTGGTTGGCTCCCATAATTATAGGTGCAGCAATGAATGCAGCGACATATTCTATCACTGCTGCTATTACGGGCGACTGGAACGTTGGTGATTTCTTTAAATCCATGGGAATGGGAGCCGTAACGGGGACGTTAAGTGTTGGTACGTCTATGTTAGGGACTTCTCTTTTGGGAACTTCATTGGGCTCATTTGGTAATAATTTCACCTATGGATTATTATCTAATATGGTGAATAATACTATTACAAATACCATTTTTGGAGAGGGGCTGTCATTTGGAGATATCCCTAGCATGATTGTTGGCGCAGCTTTCAGCGCAGTGTTGCCGACTTACTCGCCTGTTGGGGCAAACCTTTTCAAGAATGTGGTTTCTGAAATAGGTTTTAACACTTTAAGAGGGGCGATAACAGGTTCCGCATCAGGCTCCATTAATGCTTTAGTACATAATGATCCATCATTAATATGGAAAGGTGCTGTAGGTGGTGCAATAAGTGGTTTTTCAAGAACCGTATTAGTTAATGCCATCTTTGGTGCCGCATACCAACCACTTGACGAAAATAATGAGCCCATTTCTTACGGTGTTGAGGGAGTATATAGGAAAGGTGGTATCACAGGTTTTGTGATGAATACACTTAATAGAGGAGGTGATGGTGTCACTCTTGGAAGACATGTTTTCTCTGTTGAAAAGGGAGAAAGTATAGAGTCGATTCATGATACTCGAGCTCACGAAAATAAACATCTACAGCAAATAGAGTTTTATGGAGTTGCGAGATTCTATGGGAGTATTTGTCGTCAGTATGTGATTTCTGGATTTGGTCGTGGCGCTCTTGAAAAAGAAGCATATCGTTATGGACACGAATGGGTAAAAAAATGGTTTGAGACGGGACGTAATCGGTGATAGAATAATAGTTGTTTAAAAAAATACTGTGGCGATTAAAGTGTAATCGTAATATGTATTTATCGTGTAAGTTAAAACTTCTCGTTTATTCGATAATTTAACAATGGAAATTGGGGAAGGATAAAAAAAATGGCTAATTTTGCGTTAGGAATATGTGTAGAAATAAATATTTAAATGCATATGAAGAATAAATTAATAAATCTTTTATTGATGTTATTAATCTTTGGCGCGTGTCTGGTTTGGGGGTCATGCAGTTTTCCTCGAATCTACGTGGATATAATTAATCAAACATCTTCAACGGTTCATGTGAGTTTTTCTCATGGAGGATTGAGGACCCAAAATCATCCATTATGTTATGATACTATTAGATATGAAATAAAAGCTGGTATGAGGGAAAAAATAGGTTTTCCTGTTTTTGGGAACAAGAGGTCAATCGAAAAGCTAGTTAAGCAAATTCCCTTCATCATACTTGAGACACCGACAAAATCTAAACGTTTTAAGGAGACAGATGAAATAATAAAAATGTTTAGCAAGAGAACAGCATTTAAATATGAATACGAATTCGTTATTACTGACAGTCTGTTTGATTCTGGGAAATAATACAGCATCGTCGAACGATATAATCAGGAAACGATTTAACATGAAAAGAAAAAGACTTATCATCATAGCATCGGTTCTGACGTTAGGCCTTAGACTTTAGACCTTAGCTGTTGTTTAATAAGAAATATAAATTCATTGGTTATGAATGAGGTGAGACTACGTCTCGAAGATACTATCGTTCGGAAAAACAAAGAAAAATAAGCTTTTCTTTTGTGTTTCTCTCACTTAATTGTATCTTTGCAAACGGAAACAAGAATTAATGCATTATGAGTACAGCAACATTGACTAACCTGCGAGATTACCTCTACGGCACACTGACACCAGCCAATATGATATGGTTGGCTAAGCAATTGACAGAGTATGCTGAAAAGGAAGAAGTAGAGTACTCTTTGAAGCCTTTCACCATGCAAGAAGTTGATGCCATGCTTGACGAGGCAGAAGCCGATTTTGATGCAGGGCTAGGCATTCCTCACGAGGAGGTAATGCGAAAATGGAAAGAGAGACTTGCACACGAGAAAAAACAGGAAATGGCTGAAGCTGTATGAAAATAATCTGGCATCCAAGGGCAGAAAAGGAGAAGGATAAAATTGCCGACTATATTCGTTGGCGCTTTGGGGACAAACACACAGAAGAGTTTATGCAAGAGGTTGATGAGACTGCCCAAATGCTTATGCACAGCCCGAATATTGGGACAATTGACCCACTCTATGCCCACCGAGCCAGAACATACCGTAGCATCATCATCAACGGGTTGAGTAAAATGGTTTATTACATTGATCATGATACAATCCGTATTGCAGCATTTTGGGACACACGCAGAGAACCTAAAAAGCAAGCAAAGCAAACAGAATAAGCGCTGCTGTTTGTAAGAATCTACGAAGGAGAAGGAAGAGGAGCGTACAGCCTTTGGAGATAAGGAATAAATGACTGAAGTGTACTAAACAAGTTGACAGTTTTGCGCATAAAAAACAGTTTTGGTTATACAAAATATTTTTTGTCCACAATTTTGGACCAAAAAGTTGTGTACCTATCCTCTGGCTATTGTCAGACGCTCAGCAGGTCGCCGCAGATTTCCTCGGCACGTTTCACACGGTTCCAGACTGTTTGTATCTTTGCATCCATCACCCTGGATATCTGAACAGGTTTCAGACCTATCTTCAGCAGGCATATTGTATGAAGTAGCGATTCGCGCATCTGTCTTTGCATACGTCCTTGTACAGCCTCCAGGAATTCTGGATACAAGGTTTCTATCGCAGCCATAAGTGCCTCCCACGAGCCGTCTTTTAGCCTCGACCTGCCTGCGGCAATATCATGGAAGTGTGCAATAACGTCTTCCGCTTTCCCCGTCGCGTTGTTCATCAGGGCTATGCGCGTCAGTTCCTTGTTGATAAGATTCCTTTGTTCCAGCATCTTCTCTTTATCGATGATCTCTTCCACAAATCTTTTCTTCCTGAAGTTATAGAATGCCACCATTCCCAAGACGATGCTCAACAAGGCAAGTAGCGTTACTGCCGAAATGAATTTGATGCGTTCGTCGCGTAGCATGATGGCCTGCTCTTCCTCCATGTTGCGATAATAGGTATATGAATCCTTGGCTCTTTGTGTTTCCTCAAAGGCTCGTTGGGCGATAATGGAGTCGTTGATTTCATACAGGCGACTTCCCCACAGAGCTGCTTGTCGGAAATCCCCCTTCTGCAGATAGCATCGTTGCAGGCCGGCAGATGCCTCGTATTTCCCCGACATGCTATATACCTTATCTATATATGTCTTGTAGTGAAGGATTGCCGAGTCGGTATGGTTTGCATCCTCGTGAAATCTGGCAAGACACAGCTCATAGTTGTGAGGACGCCGATTCTCTGGCAGTTGCAACAAGTGCTGCAACAAGGTGTCTGTCTTTTCCTGACGATTGTATTTTGAGTATAAGGTCAGCATATACGCCAATGTCCTTCCGTATTTGGACGGAAAGTTCTCTTCGCGGATAATCTGATATGCCTGTTCAGAATAATAGAAACAATGAAGCGTGTCGTTCAGATGCTCATACGCAGATGCCACATCTGTCAGATAAAAAACCTCGTTTTTCCCTGATTGCTTTGCCAATTCAACGGATTGTAACGCAGCATTCAGCGCATCCTCGTAATTGAGTTGCAGCATATATAGGTTCCCCAATTGCGAAAGGGCGTTTTGCCATATAAGCGTATCGGCATTTTTGCTTTGCCTTGCAGCCTCTACGGTTTTCAGAAAACAGTTAACGGCTCTTGGATAATCCTTCAGGTCGCGATAGGCACTGCCCAGATAGTAGTAGGCACGCTCTTTGTCGACAGCGTCCTTCCGTTTCTCAAAATAAACTGTTGCCTGCATGGCAGAGTCAGGAGAGGATGGGAGGAGGTTACGTTTGTCGCGCAGTCGAATGGTCAGCAGGTTGTATTTCTGCTGCACAAATGCTGAAGACTTTTGTACAGAATCCCTCATCGACTCTGTACGCATTCGGGCTATAGGCAGTGAAGTCTCGCATTGCTGCCACACCTGTTCGATATTGTATAACAGATGGCGCTCCGTAGAATCTTCCCTGCAAGAAAGCAAAGAAAGCATACAGATTCCTAAAAATAACAACCTACGTTTTACCATCATCTTCATAAAATTATACCTTCTCAAATAGATTTTGCCGCAAAGTTATGGGTTTTTCGCAAACCAAACAAGTAAATTTACTCCCAACCACTCCCAAATATGCTCATTAACATATAATAACTGGTTATGTGTCGAATTCCCTAACATACAACGACTTACAACCCATCTTCCCTCCGTTTGTTATTTTTTCTTCAAAAGTTGGGAGTACTTGGGAGTGAAATTATTTGGCAGCAAAACAGAAACCCTGTAATTTTGCAAGCGAAAAATTGTTTTATGCAAAAAAGTCTATATGAAAAGAAATTTATTGCTTTTGCTGTTTCTGTTTTTAGTAGGGGCACTGTTTGGTGTTAATGCTCAATATGTTACCATTGATGGATTAGAATACAATCTTAACCTAGACACTCATGAGGCTGTATTATATCGCGGAAATACTTGGGTGGGCGAACTGATTATCCCATCTAGTTTGAACTATGAGGGTCAAGAATACATCGTGACAAGCCTTAACCCATTCTCGTTCCATAGTGATGCAGCATTGACTTCTGTTACAATTCCTGGTAGTGTAACTGTAATTGGCGAATGTTCATTCATTGACTGTATCAACCTGAAAAATGTTATTATTTCTGAGGGTGTAAGGACTATAGATTATCGAGCTTTTTCTGGCTGCCGCAATCTGTCTAGCATCACAATTCCTAGGAGTGTGACTTGGATTAGTTATAGTGTTTTCGAGGAAACCCCTTGGTATAATAATCAGCCTGACGGCTTGGTTTATGCAGGCAGAATTGCCTATAAATATAAAGGAAACGTGCCCGAGAAAACTCATATTACAATCACTGAAGGAACTTGTGCAATTGCTAAAGGTGCTTTTAAAGAGTGTCGCGGTCTAATATCCGTCACAATCCCTGAAGGTTTAACCAAGATAGCAGAAGATGCTTTTTATGGCTGCAGTGATTTGGTGTCTGTTATTATTCCTAAAACACTATCCTGCATTGAAGACGGATGTTTCAATGGATGCAATAGTTTGAAATCCATTGTTATTCCAGAGAGTGTAGAAAGAATAGGAATCGCAGCCTTCCAAAATTGTACGAGCCTTTCAACGGTTAACATTCCCGAAGGATTCACCTCAATCTATAATTATACTTTTAATAATTGTAGCAATCTGACGGCTATTAACATACCAAAGAGTGTAACTAGAATAGGTGACAAAGTTTTTTCTAATACTAGTTTGGAATCTGTCACAATCCCAAAGAACGTGACATACATTGGGATCTCTGCATTTGAAGGTTGCGGTAAACTGACGAATGTCTATATCCCGCGAAGAATTGCTCCTAATACAGGAAAAGATGTGTTTAAAGATTCCAATATTGCTTCTGCCACGTTACATGTTCCGGCAAGTTCCATAGAACAATACAAAACGACATTACCTTGGAGCAATTTTGGGAACTTTGTTGGACTAACACCAGCAAGCATAGAGATTAACGAGTATAACTTTCCAGATGAGAACTTCCGCAGTTGGTTGCTTGCACAAGAGTACGGAGATGATGGCGTGCTGACAGATGCAGAGATTGTCACTGTCAAAAAAATCAAAGTGAACGATAAAAATATCCAAAACCTAAAGGGAATAGAGTATTTCACCGAACTACTTAGGCTTGAATGTAACAATAACCAATTGACCACATTGGATATATCTGAATGTACACAATTATTACGACTACAATGCAAAAACAACCAACTAACTTCGCTTGATGTATCGCAGAATACAGCGTTAATAGAATTACAATGTGATGGCAATCAGCTTGCCTCGATTAATGTCGTAGGATGTACTTCTTTGACAAGTTTGAGTTGCTCCAACAACAAGTTGTCAGCACTCAATGTGTCAGGATGCGAATCACTTTCTAGCTTGTTTTGCTCAAACAACCAATTGAGAGAACTTAATATATCAGATACCCAACTCTTAAGACTAGAATGTTTCCAAAATCAGATTAAAGGCGCAGCAATGGACGCATTAGTGGAGAGTTTGCCATCGCTATTTGGCCGATTGCATGTCATTTTCTACGAAAACGAACAGAACATAATGACTACCAAACAGGTGGAAATGGCTTTGGCAAAGAACTGGATGTCATATTATAATCCAGATGGACGTGTTTGGCGGCGATATGAAGGCAGCGAACCTAAAGAATTTGTGTCTTTTACCAAAGACCAAATGGCGACAATAATTTTACCAACAACACCTGATGCGGAGAAAGGAAAATATTACAAATTGGATAGAAGCGAAAAAAACCAGATTATCTTCACAGCGGAGATTAATCCACAAGCACGGGTACCTTATATTATTATACCTAACGAGGATTTTAGTGTTGAATTGAGTGAAGACATAGACGGTTTGCAAAGAGATACGGTTTCGACTAAGGATGTTTTATTTATTGGCTTATATCACCGAGAGGAGTTGAGTTTCCAAGAGGATTACTACATTGATATTATAGATATCACTCCAGACTGTAAAGTTCCTGAAAACAATTCAGAACAATTTATAATAGGTGCTCTACGTTCATATCTGAAAGTAACTTGGGACGATCCATACGGACAAGGCCCCACAAGGGGAGTGACAAGAAAGAAGGCAATTGTTCTTGAAGACAATCCAAACAGCATTGCTGAAATGAAAAATGAAAGTGAAAAATATGATGATGCCATCTATGACCTTTCTGGTCGCCGCCTTTCTGGTAAACCAGCCAAAGGATTGTATATTCAGAACGGTAAAAAGGTTGCAAGACCTTAGACCCTAGCAATTGTTTAATGGAGAAACCATCCTAATAAGAGGGGTAACAGGCATACTGGAAAATGGCCAGCAGGAGCAATCTTGCAGGCCTTTTTTTTGACTTTCCTGCATAGCTGCCCCTTCGGAAGAAAAAAGGAAACCTTTTATTTTGAATTCCGCCCAATTCCTTGTATCTTTGCAAACGGAAATACAAAAAACGCCAATTATGATAGGAACATTAAGAACAAGCGACGTATATATGGATATTCTTGGTACGTTGCCTAATGAGGATAAGTTAGACTTGATCTCCAAACTTCTCAAGTCCATGAAAAAGGCTGTCACAACCAAGAGGGAGACCAAGGACATCTTTGCCCGTTTCTCCAGCGACTGGGGTGGCGATATGTCCACAGAGGAATATGCTGATATGCTGCGCAACGAGAATGTTGAGAACACAAGAAATGTTGAGAATTGGTAAATTACTATGGTACAGTATTTGCTTGATACATGCGCTTGCATCTCTATGTTTCGTAATGAAGGGCGCGTTCGTGAGACCCTCATGGAGGTTGGTGTCCAGAATTGTTATATCTCAGAGATTACCGTGGCCGAACTATACTTTGGGCTGGCTAAGGCCACCGACAAGAAGCGCAAGTTGGATGATATCCGCGAAGTTCAGCGCCTTTTCCGAGTTATTCCCGTTTATTCTTCATTTAAGGAATATGGAGAGATTCGCTATTCACTTGAGCACACTGGCCAGCGTGTTGACCAGTTCGACCTGCTCATAGGAGCCACGGCTCTACACCATAATATGACACTTGTTACCTCCAACCTAAAGCACTTCGAACGCATGGAAGGGCTAATGATTGAAAATTGGAGATAAAACAATGATAAATCATGGAAATGGGCATTTCAAGCCCCCAAGCATACAAGCCATCACTCTTCGGAGTTGATGGTTTAGTTTTTATGGATGGATTTTGGATTCAAAAAACGAATCACTTCACCTTTCCCCCTTTTCATCACTCCCAAATACTCTCAAACATGCTCATTAACATATAATAACTGGTTATGTGTCGAATTCCCTAGCATACAACGACTTACAACCCATCTTCCCTCCGTTTATTATTTTTTCTTCAAAAGTTGGGAGTACTTGGGAGTGGATTTATTTGGAGGCAAAACAGAAACTGCATAATTTTGCAGGTGAAATCAAAATATTGATAATAACACAACTTAACAAAAAAATATGAAAAAGTATTTCTTTCTTATTGTTTTGATGTTCTTGCCACTTATGGCTAATGCCAGTTTGAACGATAATTGGGATCAAGCCAAACAAAAGATGGCACCGTTATACAAATATGCCGATAGATATATAGACAAGCTGAAGGGTGATGAGGGTATATTATTCTATAATAACATCAGCAACCCTGACTCGCTTGCTGATGCAAACATGGATGCTGACCTAAATATGTATCTCCAACTTGGCCGACAAAACCAGGATGCAGAGATATCCATACCCAAAGAAGTATATAACCCTGACATTGATGTGGAGGTTGATACTGATGTATTTTATGACAAAAATAATTCATTCTATTATAAGGTAGGAAGTGATTCAAAATCCATAGTTTTTGACAATGAAACTTTTTCCGACATAGCCCAAAAGTATGGAAGTGTTGGCTGCAACAATTTCTATTACCTTGCGCCTTCAGCCCCATTAATCAGTTCATTCGTAGAGATTAAACTTCAAGGAAACACACGCTGTGACTCCGATGAGACTGGGACAGAACGGCCAGCTCAGGTAATGAGTGGAAAGTATGATATCTATGTGATTATGGTACCATATTGGTACAAAACCATTGCCGAAGGAGAGACTGCATATGCCAATTTCCTAGATTTGGCATACGTAGACTCAATCTCTGCCATTTCCAAGATGAGCTTCATCTGCCAGCTTACTTACAACGACAATGCCGCTAAAGGGAAGGATGTCACTTCTAAAAAAACATCTACTATAGAGTATGACGGTAAGAGGGTTGACACACTGATGGTATTCGAGGATTTCGAGTTCCCCTACTCTTATAAGGACCTTAATTATAGCTATCCTACCCTAAGACTGCAAGGGGCTACAACAGTAAAGATGGTTAAGCAGCAAGGTTTCATTATGGATCTGTGCATAGACCGTGTAATAATGAAAAGCAAGGAAAGCGACGAAGAGATAGTAATTACTCCTAAAGCTTTCGCATCCTATACTAAAGATCAGATGGCGACGATTATTCTGCCTACAGAACCAGATGCGAGCAAAGGTAAATACTACAGACTGGATAGATGTGAGGATAGGAAGATTATCTTCACGGAAGAAGCTCAACCCAAAGCAAAAGTACCTTATATTATTGTGCCAAGTGAGGATTTCAGCATCGACCTGAGTACCTTGGATTTGGAGGGACTGACCCAAGCTAGTGTTTCTGTAGGAGGTGTATCATTCATCGGTTCATACAGCCATGCTGAATATAATTGCGAGGAAGGCTACTATATTGACATAATAGACAAGACGCCAGACTGCCATGTTGACGATGTCAACCTGAGGAAAGCTACGATAGGAGCCTTGCGTGCCTACCTGAAAGTCAACTGGGATGACCCATACGGTCAAGGTCCCACAAAGGGCGTAAGAGATAAGTTGGAAATCGTTCTAGAAGACAATCCAAACAGCATTGCTGAAGTGAAAAGTGAAAGAGTGAAAAGTGAAAAATATGATGATGACATCTATGACCTTTCTGGTCGCCGCCTTTCTGGTAAACCAGCCAAAGGATTGTATATTCAGAATGGTAAAAAGGTTATGGTTAAATAAAGGTAAGTAAAAGATAATATGAGGAGAAGCCTTATTATTTTTGTCGCATCAGTTCTAGTGTTGTCGGTTGCTGCTAAAGGAACCAGACAAGGCATACTTTACTCCTCGTAGGCTGACTGTTGAAGAGATGCAAAAACAGAAGAAAAACGGTATCGGAGTTTACCAGACAGACCGCTCGCTTTCTCTTACACATCGTGTCATATTCTGTGATAAGGATTACTGGATTATTGATTTGGCTGGTAATGTGCTTATGCACTTCACCAAGCCCATTTTGCAGACTGAGGTCATGGAAAATGTACTGGTAGGTTTGACTGACCAGAATGTTATTTTCCAATTCGACTTAAGTTCGTTAAATCTCTAAAGCAAAAACCCATCAGCCCGTCAGGGTGCTTATATGGATTCTCTTATAAATCTTCGAGCAGGAAGGGGATGACTGAGGTGTACTAAACAAGTTGACAGTTTTGCGCATAAAAAACAGTTTAGGTTGACAAAAAAAAATCAAAAAAACACGAAACAGCCTACATGCCTACATAATTTTGCTCTTGAGCACCGATGGTTATCGTGTTCTCTTTTGCTTCGAGCCTACATAAAGCCTACATAAAGCCTACATGATGCCTACATAAAAATGGCCGAAAAACGCGTTTTTGGCTGCTTTTACGCTTGCTTATAAACGATACTTCACTTGACTGTTTATAAATTCTCTAGAGAATTTTTCGGAATGTAACTTAGTTTCGGTTGGAATGAAACGTGAATACAACAAAATTCTCTAGAGAATTTCACGACTTGTAACATCGCAGAAACTTGCTTATAACGAGCTTCGAAGCCGTTTAACAGCTAAAATGCCCCAAAATCATGTAGGCTTATGTAGGCATCATGTAGGCTTTATGTAGGCTTGCGACTGCCCGAATCCCTTTATTTATCGGGGCTCATTGCCATTTTTATGTAGGCATGTAGGCTGATTAGCGAAAACCAAAACGAAAACCAAAATGTAGTCTTTATACAAAATATTTTTGGTACACAACTTTGTGGACCACAAAGTTGTGTACCTGTCCTTTAGCCGTTGTCAGACGCTCAGCCTGGCACGATTGTTACGGTTGGGGAATTTAATGTGAGACCTTGTTTGCCCTGATGGGTGACTAGTGTTTTAAATTTGTGCTGACATTTTCCCTTTGTGGGAGTTAACGCTTTTTCTTTCCTTTGGCAGGAGCTTCAGGAGCAGGGTTTACCTTGTCCATGAGCACACGGAACCAGTAACCACCGATTACCGAGCGAGCCTTGAAGCCTGTCATGTAACCAGTCTTGGTGTCGCTCCAGTCTGAGATGGGAACACGGCTCTGAGTCTCGTTGATGTACTTATAAACGGGACTGACGAACTTCTTGAACGTATCAGCATCGGGAGCCATAGCAGCGGTCCACATAATCCAGTCGCTCTTGGTGTAATCCTTGCGGCAATCCAAAGGCAGACCATACTTGTTCTGCTTGGTCAGGTAATACTTGATTTCTGTCTGCATGGCATCGTTGGGGATAACGCCAGTATTCCACAATTTATCCCATACCATATTATATTTCTGACTCCAAGTGTCCTTGCCGGCACCATATGCCAACTCGTAATGGTCGCCCACCTTGGTTTCCTTCTCCCAGGCAGCAGCCATCTCCTTGGCCTTGGCATTATACTTCTGGTAAACATCATCCTGGCCCTTCATCTTTGCCATCTCGGCATAACCGGCAATACCCATGATGGCCTTCAGAGCCAAGTTACAGTTACCTGCCCAGTGACCGGCAAAGTCGTCGGTACAGAGCTGATTAGCAGGATGCAAGCCGTTCTCCACAAGATAATCAACCCAAATGGTCATCATATCCCAGTAGGGATCCACGTAAGCCGTATTGCCATCCAGTTTGCAGATTTCTGCAGCCAAGGTGAGCATGTTACCAGACTCCTCCAATGGCATATCGCCACCATATACCTGCTTGTTAGCCAAGGGGTACTGACCCAGGTCGTGAGCAGCGAAGGGCTTAGTCCAACGGCCGCTCTTGCTATAATCGAAGATTGAGGTCATCATGGCTTTTTGCAGGTTAGGGTTGTAGCAAAGAACCAACGGAGCCTCAGGATAAGTAAGGTCAACGGTGTTCACGCAACCGTTAGAGTTGTTCTCCTTTGAGAACCACAGCAGGTTGCCGTCCTTATCCTGGAAGAGCTTATGGGCTGCCATCACATGACGGTAAGAGCCTGAGAGAATTTCGGCATATTCCTTGCCACCAGACTTGAAGCCGTCGTCATAAATCATCTTATCGAAGGCACGGCAGCGCTGCATGATGTTAGCATAGCCGTTCTGCATATTCTTGAAAGCATCAAAGATGGTCACGCTGCCACCATGAGCCCAATAGCCCTTATAGCGATTGTAGAAATACTCGATGTCTTCGATTTCATCGTAACCCATCATCATAAAGCTACTGGCAGTTTCTACACTGCCGAAGTCGTGGGTGTAAGCCAATACTGGCATCTCGGCAGGCTTGCGAGCAATGATGCCGCGGTTCCACTGACCGAAGCCGCCACGCTGACCAGCCTGAGGACGCTGCCCGCCTTGTGGGCGCTGGCCCTGACGGAAGGTGCGGCCTGTTTCAACAAAGTTGTTCTGAATCTCTGAAGCATCGCCCATCATAACACGACCGTTGATGGCGGGGATGTAGAAGTAACCCCAGTCGATGCAGATACCGTCACCAGATTTAGCCAAAATGGGTTGCTCGATGGTACCGGTACGAACATACTGCACACCCTTCTCGTTACCCATCGTAGTAATGGTGGGTTGTGTGTTAGTATTTACAGCCTGCAAAGGATTGGCGCTGATGTACACCTGAACATCGTGCTTCTTGCCATCGGTGGCACGAACCTGATAAGAAATATAGTTGACGGGAATAGAGATGAGGTCGTAGTCGTCAATCAGCATGGGAGCGGTGAAAACAACATCCAACTCTACAGGACCACAGGCAAAAGTATAATAGGTATTGGTAGCCAATACATCTACGCTCTTCTGCTCAGCCACCAGGATGTTGGCACCCTTGGGCTTGATGTTCTTGAACAGGCCGAAGTCGACATACGCACCACCCGTTGTGTTGTGGCAGTGAGCGGAGATAATGTTCTTGCCGGCATGGAGGAGGTTCTTCAGGTCGCCATCAAGATGCAGCACCACATTATTGACCCAAGTCTCGCCTGTATCGGCCACCTTGGTGCCATTGATATAAAGCTCGAATACATCATCGTGCGAATACTTCACGTACAAATCCTCCTGCAACTGCTGTGCTGTCAGCTCCACCTCACGACGGATATAGATATCACTCTCTGCACGACCAAAGCGACGATTGCTGATATTCTCGCCTTCGGTACCCCAAGCAGCCTTTTCGGTGCGCCATTCAGCATCGTTGAAACCCTCCTTTTGCCAACCGTCGGCAGGTGTCTGATGGGTTACCTTACCTTCCCAACGCTCCTCGTCGGACATGGGAGCAACAGAAGAGAGCACATAGGTCTGCTCAGCACCCATAAAGCGATAAGCTGTGCCGTCAACACGCAGGAGTCCCAGAATGGGCTTCTCGTCGTTAGTCCAGTGACGAGTGGTTCCATCGGTCAACTTATCGTAGGGCGACCAAATAGAAAAATAAGGGTCATTTACTACCAAAGGCACAGAAGGCAGACGCAGGTCTGTGCTGGCGTATGGCTTAAAGAACTCTGCAGTCTGTGCGAAAGCCATTGTCGCAGCAAACAAGCAAGCGGATAAAATTTGTTTTCTCATTGGGTTTTAATTTATTTCTGATTATTCTGAATTTTCTGAATACTCTGATTACTCCGATTTTATCTCATCGGCGGAAACGCCGAGATTCTCAACCTTGCTGCTCCCATGGGGATAAGGGTAATCTCCTCTACCTTACCACGCTTGGCACGGACATCGGGCAGAATCTGACAAAGGCCGGTGGCATCCTGCTCCCAACCCTCCACACGAGCACCCTTGGCCTTGATGCGAATGGGGGCATTCTCGTGGTTAAACGGATAGTTGTTTTCAGGCCAAGGGCGCTTCTCTATCTTCATACCGTGCAGGTTCTCCACCAAAGCATAGTTCCAAGGACTATCGGCATAAATCTCGAAGGTGGGCCACTTGCTGGCATCGGCACCTTCCTGCCAATGCGAGTCACCGATGGCCGTCTTACGGCTGTCTTTCTGCTCGTAACGCTCCTTAATCTGCAGGCTCATGGTAATGGGGCCGTAGTTGATGCTTACGCTATTCTTGTTTAACGCCCAAACACGCTTAGTGAGACGCATGGGGAAGAAGAGCTTTACCTCGTCGCCATTCTTCCACTCGTTCTGAATCTGTAGCAATCCGCTGTGTATCTGACAGTCTATGGTCTTGCCGTTCACCGTTACGTGGGCACCTTTTGTCCAAGTGGGGATGCGCAGGTAAAGAGGGAAACTGACCGTTTGATTTTTCTTTAGGCCGCCAATGGTAAGCAAAATATCCTCAGAGAAGGGATAGTGTGTCTGCTCATCGATGGTTACGGTCTGGCCGTCAGCCACTTTTAGTGTAGCCTTGCAGTCGGCATAGATAAGGCAGGCAGCACCACCATCGGCGCTTGCCAAGACTAAGTTCTGGCTGTAGTATGGCCAGCCCATAGCGTGGTTATGCTGGCAGCAACGACTGCTGAAAGGGTTCATACTAAAGAAAGGACCACTATTGTCCACACCAGGATTGTGGTTTCGACTGTCGCTCTGTACCATGTTGGGACAGGTCAAGTAGCGCAGGGCACGCATGTCCTCGGTCATGCTGGCAGGATAGCTGTTGAAGGCCACATCCTCCAGATTTTCCATCCACAGCAGGTCGCCCGTTTGAGCCATCAAAATCTCATCGCTTAACATCTGCTCCACAAAGCCGCAGGTTTCTGTTCCCTGGCGTGGATCGATATAACCATGACGGCAGTTCTCATCACTTCCGAACATACCTCCGGGTACCTGTCCGTAGATACGACGAATGAGGCTGTAATTATTATAGGTAGCTTTGAGGGCAGCAGGGTCTTTGGTAATGAGGAAATATTCGGCTGGTTCGCGGAAGCACTCTGCCACATTCACATTGTGCCAATTGGGCAAACCGCTCTCCTGCATCCAGTTGGCAGTGCACTGGTGAATCTTATGACAAAGGTCAAGTAGCCAGCTCTCTCCAGTACGGTTGTAAAGCCATATAACAGACAACAGGTTATCGCCGCCACGAGAGTTCTCCCAGTAATCGCGCAAGAACTTTTCCTTGGGGTATTGCATTTCCCATTGGAAATAACCTTTCATAACGCTGAGCACGCGCTCATCGCCGCAATAATCGTAATAATCTTGCAAAATCTGTAAGGCAAGCATATTGGCCCAGAGCTCACGGCGTCCGTTCTTGTCCTCATTCACTGGTCCGAAGTATCCATCAGGCTGAGCGCTCTTGATGATAGCCTCGATCCAAAACTTGGTCTCATCCAGCATGGCTTTATCACCCAAGATATAAGCCAGGTTGCTATAGCCGCGCAACCAATAGGGAACCTCCTCCCAACCATGCGAGCCACCTGGTTCCAGCCAAGCATTGCCTTTCTTGTCAAGCCAGTCACTAATCTCGCCCAGGTTTCCGCTCAGGCCATTCTTCTGTCGTTGCAGGATTTCCCCTACCCAACCACGAGGCGTGATAGCATTGACAGGAAGTTTCAGGAACGGATTGGCAGGCAGCGGAGCCTTATTATTAATGTAATTGGTTTGTGTAGCCTCGATACTACGAGCCTTTACCATTTTTGCCGTCTGCGCAGAGACAGTGATAGCAATAAAAAAGAGTAAAAAAGCGGTCTTAATTTTCATTATTGGTTGGTTTTTAGGATAATTTCGGGTGCGAAGGTACAAAAAAATCCCGTACTATGGAAATAAGCACGGGATTTTTTCGTTATCGTTTTCGTTTTCGTTATCGTCAAACTCCGCCGAAACGGCCTTAGACTTTAACGTAAGACTTTTCTGGCATTCTGAATAACTATACCTCTGTAAGTGCGGGTTACAGGCTGACCGCTCAAATTATAGAGTTTCGTGTTAGCGTTATCGTTAGCGTTAACGTTCCCTATAGCATTGGGATCATCGCCACCGGTAGAGAAGGTTACCTTATAGTTTTTATCCTCTCCGCCGTTGTTGTAACGCATGGGAGTGCCATCCTCGTACTCTGCATAAATGAAGAACTCGAAGGTCTTTGTCTTGTTCTTTATCAGCCACTCACTCTCTACAAGTTCCATTCCTTCACCCAAATCAATGACCCAAGTGCCGTTGTCTTGTTTCTGGAAATCAACCGTACGCCAAGCCTCCTTATCATCTTGCCAACCATCTTCAGCATCGTACATAGTACCGACAAATCCTATGTATTTCATTGGCTTGCTGGTTTCAACTTCTGCCTTCATAATCTTAAGAGAAGTCGTCTTCCCTTCTATAACAACGTTCTGCCAGCCAGAAGCGGGGATTGTCTTGGTGAACACCTCACCATCGTGGCTAATGGTCAGTTTGAGGCTCTTGATGCCCGTATCACCGCTTGCCTTCTCCTCAAATTTGGTAAGATAGAGCTGGTTGGTAAGGGTCTGGTTCTTCCAATAAATGCAACCCATACCTTCCAAATCGTACTTGGTGCCAGCCTTCAGACCATTTGCCTCGTCATCAATTTTAAGGTTCCATTGGTTGTAAACAGCCAGCGTCTCATCGCCTACCTTGAAGGTCAGGTTCTTACCGTCAGCAGCAACGAATTCGGCATTCTCAATCCGCAGATACTCGTTCATGTTAGTCTGGTTCAATTCCTTTAAAGCGATGGTCTTAGGCTCAACGGGATTGCCGCTCGACTTAACAACGAACTCCACGTCCTCCTTATTTACAGCCAACTCCAACAGACCGTTGTAAGACTTCATGGTACCATAAATTCCGCCAAAACCCTGGTCGTTACCCAAATCACCAGAAATCTTATCACCAGTCTTATATCCTAAACCGCTGCCATAAAGCAAAAGGGATCCGAAGTCGTCCTTGATATAAGTATAAGAACCGTTGGCGTATGTTACCAGAGCCTCCTTACCCTTGGGCTCGCTACCTTCAGGCATATCTACCTGCCAGTAAGAAGCCTGATAGCCCTTGTTCCATTCTGCTTCCTTGGTTGCCCAAGAATCGCCACCTACCTGGGGGAACTGCTCCAGAACATCCTGAATATTTATAAAGCCTTTGTAAGTCTTCAGGGTATAACTCTTTGCGCTTGCCTCATAAGTATCATCACCATCATATTTGGCGGTCAGGGTCAGGTCGCCGCTGCTGCCACTGGGGATATAAACCTTGCCGTCGCCAATGCTGGGCTCTTCTTCGCCCATAATCCAGTTGCTGCCCATCTTCAGGCTCCACTTAATAGCAGCACCTTCCACAGCAACATCGCCAGCCTTTACTACAGCCGTGGGAAGTTTTGTCTCATCACCATCCTTACCGGGAGTAAAACGTGTCAGATAGTCGCCAGAGAGTTCAACTACAGTTTCTGTTTTAACATCTCCCTGGGGCTCTTCCCAAACAACAGTTATCTTGTCGATATAGATAGCACCACTATGAGCCACCATACCAACATACTTGTAGCTAACCTCGGGTGTCACAGTGAAAGATTCGCCATTAGCAGCAATAGAACCAATCAGTTCACCCTTCTTATCGGCATCATACATATCAGGACCAGCCTCGTAAGGCTCGTTCTTACCATAAATATCAATGGCACGGTCTGTGGTACCAGCATTAAAAGCAATGGTAACGGACTTCAGTTTACCACCTGACTTTGTGGTGACAATACCAGCATCGCTCTTGTTGGAACGGAGCTGAATGTACTTACCTGTACCAGATGATGCGGTTCCAGCATAAATGGCAGGAGAATTAAATGATATGCCTTCAAATGGGGCATAGTTGGAGTTGGTACCACCAAGCCCCAATCCTTCCCATGTCAGCTCATCAGTTTTGTCATCGGCAAAAACAACACTTGTGCCAATAAAGCCTAAGAGGGCTACGAAGAAAAAGCGTAAAATTTTATTCATAATGATATGTTTTAGGTTATTTTTGTTTTAGTTTGCCGCAAAGATATGAATTAAAATTGAAAATTGGAAATTGATGATTGAAAATTATTTGATTGGCCGTTTTTTTTGATTTCTCAACTATTAACTGCCTTTAACTGCCAGCTAAAATGCAGTGCATTTTCTGTGCCGCCCGTTTTGGCGCTCCTGGCTCACCTAATCGCTGCGCCATCAGTTCATAGCCTGCCAGTTGCTTTTCTCTAGCTTCTCCACCAGGAAGAATGGACAGCAGATGCTGACGTGTAGTCTTAACTGTCATTTCATTCGCCACAAGTTCAGGAACTACTTCTTTGTCAGCAATCAAATTTACGAGCGAAATATAAGGAATCTTTAACATCAACCTACGAGCAAAAGAAGCCAAACGGCCCGCCTTCATATAATAGCAGACTACTTGAGGAACACGGAAAAGAGCCGTCTCTAATGTTGCCGTTCCACTGGTGACAAGAGCCGCAGTAGCATATCGGAGAATGTTGTACGTCTGACCGCGTAACACTTTCACATCCGCCTCTTGCATACACTTTTCATAATAATCGTCTTCTATGCCTGGAGCAGCAGCCAGAACCAATTGGTATTCGGCAATAAGGGAAGAAGCTGCCAGAATCATACGAGGTAGATTGTCGCGAATCTCCTGCTTACGGCTCCCAGCTAAAAGGGCAATGATGGGCCGATTGTCCAATCCTGCCGCTTTTCTGAACCCTTCTTCGTCCGCAGGATTCTCCTTTAAAAAAGCATCTACCTCATCTACCGTTGGATTGCCCACATAATGAATGGGATAGTGATGTTTCTGTTCATAGAACTCCACCTCGAACGGAAGAATACTGAACATTTCATTTACATTCCTGCGGATTTCCTTGATACGCCCCTCCTTCCAAGCCCAAATCTTTGGCGAGATATAATAAAAAACGGGGATTTTCGTTTTATCATGCAGGAAACGGGCAATCTTTAGGTTAAAGCCCGGATAATCCACCAGTATCACTACATCTGGGTTCCAGGCAACAATATCGTCTTTGCACTTTTTCATTCCCCTCAAAATAGTGCGTAAATGCAAAGCCACATCCATGAAACCCATATAGGCAAGATCCTTATAGTGACTAACCAAAGTGCCACCTTGGGCCAACATTTTGTCGCCACCGAAGAAGCGGAATTGCGCCTGCGCATCTTCTTCCTTCAAGGCTGCCATCAAATGACTGGCATGAAGGTCGCCACTGGCCTCGCCTACTATAAGGTAATACTTCATCTTTGTAATGATTTCAGTATTTCCAGAGAAGAATAATCTGTCATATCTAAACTCAGCGGGGTAATGGAAGCCATACCATGATCCAAAGCCCAATAATCTGTGTCTTCGGCTTCAGGTTCCAGATTGGTGAAATTGCCCGTCAACTGATATACGTCGGGGACATCCGTATCTTTCCATTCCGATTGCCAGATTCCCCTTGCCATTCTACAAACAGAGACACCCTTCAAGGCAGGAACCTCCGGGAAGTTTACATTCAGGCATACATCTTGTGGAAGTCCGTTTTTAAGAACATGTGATGCGACATCCTTTACTACTTGAAGGTAAGGCCGAAAATCACATTCCTGCTTACGGGTACGCAAACTATAACCAATGGACGGAATACCTTTCATACACCCCTCCAAGACAGCTCCCATTGTACCGCTATAATGCAGACTGACACTTGCATTATCGCCATGATTAATACCGGAAACCACTAAATCGGGCTTGCGGTGAACAACCTTCTCGTACGCTAATTTCACACAATCAACAGGCGTTCCGCTACAAGAGTAAATTGACAAGTTTTCTTCCTCTCTCTCTAACTTTAAGGTGACTGGCACAATAGGGGTTATAGAACAGGCCGAGCCAGACCGTGCACCATTCGGTGCAACCACAACAACCTGCCCCAATTCCTGCATACATTTGATAAGTACAGAAATACCCTGTGCATTCAATCCGTCGTCATTTGTTACTAATATCAAGGGCTGTTTTTGCATATCTTCAGTTCATTTGCTTGCAAAAGTAATAAAAATGTGACAATTCTGCCCCATATTCCAAAAGAAAATCATACCTTCGCATTTAATTTAGGATAGAAAACAGAAACAAATGAGCAAAATCATTGCTATAGCAAACCAAAAAGGCGGCGTAGGGAAAACCACCACCTGTATGAACCTGGCAGCCTCCTTGGCAGCCTTGGAAAAGAAAGTTTTGCTAATTGACGCAGATCCGCAAGCCAATGCGTCAAGCGGATTGGGTGTGGATGTTAATAAGATTGACGGTTCTATATACAACGCTTTATTAGGGGAAATGGACATCCGGGATGTCATCTATACCACAGACATTAACGGATTGGACATCATACCTTCTCATATCAACCTTGTGGGAGCAGAAATAGAGTTGTTGAACGTAAAGCATCAGGAGCAGGTGCTAAAAAAACTGCTGGCTTCCATCGCAAGCGAATATGATTACCTGCTTATCGACTGCAGCCCCAGCTTGGGCCTCATCACAGTGAATGCGCTTACTGCTGCCCATAGCGTTATCATACCTGTACAGTGTGAATATTTTGCATTGGAGGGAATCAGCAAACTGCTGAACACCATAAAGATTGTAAAGTCGAGAATGAATCCCGCCCTTGAGATAGAAGGTTTCCTGCTGACGATGTACGACAGTCGTTTGCGCTTGGCAAATCAGATCTACGAGGAAGTAAAACGTCATTTCCGCGAACTGGTCTTCAAGACCGTTATCCCGCGAAACGTAAAACTGAGCGAGGCACCCAGTCATGGAATGCCCGCCATCTTATACGACGCAGATGCCGTAGGGGCAAAGGTTCATCTGAAGTTGGCAGAAGAAATTATTGAGAAGAATTCGGTTAGCGGTTAACAGCCTCACCCCCACCCCCTCTCCTAAGGCGAGGGGAGTATTGGTTAGAGAAAAAATGAATGGTAAGTGTTTTAAAATGAATTGAAAGATGGCAATACGTAAGAAATATCAGGGGCAGGCTTTGGGTAGAGGCCTTGATGCTTTGTTGAACACAGATACAGAGGTTCAGACGGCAGGATCATCTAACATCTGCGAGGTGAGCGTTGAGAAGATTAACCCCAATCCCAACCAACCCAGACGAGACTTTGACGACGACAGTCTACAGGAACTGGCCAACAGCATTCGGCAAATAGGCATTATTCAGCCCATCACGCTGCGCGATATGGGCGACGGCACTTATGTCATCATCGCTGGTGAAAGGCGTTGGAGAGCGAGCCAGCGTGCAGGACTTACCCATATTCCCGCTTACATCAGAACGGTTGACGACGAGAATATGATGGAGATGGCGTTGGTGGAGAACATTCAGCGCCAAGACCTTACAGCACTGGAAATCGCATTAGCCTATCAACATCTGATTGAACAATATCACCTTACACAGGAACAGCTTAGCGACAAGGTAGGTAAGAACCGTGCGACCGTAGCCAACTACCTGCGCTTGTTGAAGTTGCCAGCCCCCATTCAGATGGCGCTCAAGAACAAAGTTATAGACATGGGACATGCCCGTGCTCTTTTAGCCTTGAACGACCCCAAAACTCAGTTGGAAGTTTTCAACGAGTTTAAGAAAGACAAAATCAGTGTTCGCAAGATAGAAGAAATGGTAAAGGAACTGAGCCAGGGCGGAAGCGTGAAGAACAAGGAAGGCAAGCGCATCCGCCAAAAAGGTTCTAACCTAAGCAGCGAATACGGCGCTTTGCGTACCAGCCTGAGCAAATTCTTCCAGACAAAAGTACAGCTTACATGCGCCGAGACGGGCAAGGGAAAAATCACCATTCCCTTTGCTAACGAAGAAGAACTGGAACGTATCATTGCCATTATTGACAAATTGAGAAGTTGAGAATACAGGAAACATCATACACGTTCAGAACGCTTCTGCTCTTTTTCATCGTATGGTGCAGCGGAGCATTTACCCTTCTGGCCCAAGAGCAGGAGATAGTACTTCCCGACTCTGTTGAGCGGATTGTACTGGAGGACTCTGCACGTGTGGTTGCTGTTTCCGACAGCCTTCTCCAGGCATCGATAGAATCGTCTCTGAAACGGGAACGCTTTGTCCCGGACCCCATCCGTTCCATGTGGCTAGGACTTGTATTTCCTGGGGGCGGACAAATTTATAATCACAAATACTGGAAGTTACCCATCATTTATGGAGGATTTCTGGGATGTGTATATGCATTGACTTGGAACTCCCAGATGCTTCATGACTACTCCCAAGCGTATTTGGACATCATGGACTCAGACCCCAACACAAAGAGCTATGAGAAAATGTTACCCATAGGTTACGATATTTCAGGAAAAGAGGAACGATTCAAGAGTATATTCAAACACAAGAAAGACTATTTCAGAAGAAACCGCGATCTTAGTATCTTTGCATTCGTGGGAGTATACCTGCTAGCCGTAATAGATGCTTATGTAGATGCCGAGCTCTCGACCTTTGACATCAGTAAAGACCTAAGCCTGCACCTAGAACCCACTTTTATTCAGACCTTACCCAAGAAAACGTATGGAAGAGAGAGTGTTCCCGGTGTTAAGGTCGTCCTATCCTATTAGAATATAAAGATAAAACATGAAGATAAGATTAATAAGACTTTTTACATTCAGTTGCGCATTATTAATGGCTGTAGCCACTTATGCACAAGAATATGCAGATACAATAGGCACTGACGACACTTTGTTGCCAGAAGGTATGCAGATGTATGAACTTGACAGCCTTCTGAACGACTGGATGACCAAGAACTATCTGACCAACGTGGAGAACTGTCTGTCAACAGGCGTGAATCCCGAGTTTGATGACGAGACCTACGCTAAACGTCTTAGCCGCCTACCCAACGTAATTGAAATGCCATATAACGAGATAGTACGCAAATACATAGACCGTTATTGTGAGCGTCTGCGTCCATCGGTAAGCATCATGCTGGGGGCTTGCAACTTCTATAATCCCATCTTTGAAGAAGCGCTTGAGAGTTATCAGGTCCCCTTGGAACTACGCAATCTCCCTATCATAGAAAGTGCCCTCCATCCCAATGCTGTGAGCAGAGCAGGAGCCGTTGGACTTTGGCAGTTCATGATAGGAACAGCAAAGAAATATGGTCTTGAGGTTACCAGCCTTATCGACGAGCGCAAAGACCCCATTAAGGCAAGTTATGCCGCAGCGCACATGTTGAAGGATCTTTATGACATCTTTGGCGACTGGTCTCTTGCCATTGCCGCTTACAATTGCGGTCCAGGCAACGTTAGCAAAGCCATACGACGCTCTGGCGGCAAGAAGGATTTCTGGGGCATATATCAGTACTTGCCCGCAGAAACCAGAGGCTATGTGCCAGCTTTCATCGCCGCCAATTACGTGATGAACTATTACTGCGACCATAACATCTGCCCCGTAGGCACCACACTTCCCCAGGCAACAGATACGCTTCTGCTAAACAAGAACGTCAGAATGGAACAGATTGCCGCCACATGCGACATCAGCATAGAAGAATTGAGGGCACTCAATCCCCAATACCGCACGACACTTATTCCTGGAGATTCGCACGACTGCATCTTTTGCATGCCCTCCGATAAGATTAATGCCTTCATAGATGCCGGCGACTCCATCTATGTAACACCAACTTACATGTCTGCCATCAAGGAAGTTCCCATTACCGATGACAGGAACAGCAGTGCGACAAGAACGCGCAACAACAAGAAAAACAGTCGCACCAAATCCTCTTCCGGTTCTGTAATTGTGAGGAAAGGCGACACCCTAGGCGCAATTGCTCGTCGCAACCATACAACGGTTGGGGCAATACAACGTGCCAATGGTCTTAAGGGAACCAACATCAGAGCGGGGCAAAAATTGAGAATGCCTTAAATGGCATATTATATATATTATAATGTTAAAGGATTTAGATATGGAAGATGTTGCCAAGAAAGAATTGGAAGACGAGAAGATGGTAAGCGAGGCTTATCAGCATCTTGTTGAGACGTATCTTAATTCCAAACACCGAAAGCATGTTGAGATCATTGACAAAGCATTTAACTTTGCCAAGGAAGCACATAAGGGTGTTCGCAGACTCTCTGGCGAGCCTTACATTATGCACCCCATTGCCGTTGCCCAGATTGCGTGTGAAGAAATTGGGCTTGGCAGCACAAGCATTTGTGCCGCACTCTTGCATGATGTTGTTGAAGATACTGATTACACAGCAGAAGATATTGCCAACATCTTTGGCGATAAGATTGCTCAAATTGTAGACGGCCTTACCAAGATCTCCGGTGGCATCTTCGGCGATAAGGCTTCTGCACAGGCAGAGTCGTTCAAGAAACTGCTACTCACCATGAGCGATGACATCCGTGTTATCCTTATCAAAATATCCGACCGACTGCACAACATGAGGACACTGGGCAGTCAATTGCCCAATAAGCAGTATAAAATTGCAGGAGAAACACTCTACATTTATGCTCCCTTGGCCAACAGATTAGGCCTCAACAAGATAAAAGAAGAGTTGGAAGACCTCAGTTTTAGCTACGAACATCCTGAGGAATATCACGCTATCAAAGCCAAACTGGCTAGCATGAAGGAACACCTTACTTCCATCTTCGACCAGTTTACGGCTCCCCTTAGAGAAAAGTTTGATGAGGCAAAAATAAAATACGAGATAAAGGCACGTATCAAAGCTCCTTATAGCATCTGGAGCAAGATGCAAAACAAACACGTAACATTTGAGGAGATTTACGACATCCTAGCTGTACGCATTATCTTTGACTGCGACGACATCAGTAAGGAGATTGCAGAATGCTTCCAGATTTACGCCATCGCCAGCAGCATCTATAAGCCGCATCCAGAACGTCTACGCGACTGGCTATCACATCCCAAGGCAAATGGTTATCAGGCTCTTCACACTACACTCATGAGCAAGACCGGTCGATGGGTGGAGGTACAAATCCGGAGTCGCCGTATGGATGATAAAGCAGAACAAGGGTTTGCCGCACATTGGAAATACAAAGAAGGCGGAAAGACTAGTGAGGACAGCGAAAACGAGTTGGACAGGTGGTTGCTTACCATCAAGGAGATACTTGATGACCCGCAACCCAATGCCATTGATTTCCTTGATGCCATCAAGCTCAATTTATACGCCAGTGAAATTTTTGTCGTTACTCCAAAAGGCGAATTCAAAACCATGCCTGCCAACTGCACCGTGCTTGACTTTGCTTTCAATATCCACACTTTTTTAGGGACTCATTGTATTGGTGCAAAGGTCAACCATCATCTGGTTCCTATCAGCCACATCTTGCAAAGCGGTGACCAGGTTGAAATTCTTACATCCAAAAACCAAAAGGTGGAACGCGAATGGATGCAGTTTGCTACTACCGCAAAGGCAAAGGGCAAGATTCAGGCCATACTACGCCGCGAAGACAGAGAAAAGCAAAAAGAGGGTGAAGAACTTCTGAATGAATTCTTCCAAAAGATAGAAAAAGAGCCCAATAGCATTAACATTGATAAGCTCTGCCGTCTTCACAACATGCAAACAAGAGAAGAACTTCTTGTAGCTGTTGGCGAGAAACGCATCAATCTTGGCGATAACGACGAGGCTACAATCCTTGACAAGTTACCAAACAAAAAAGGATGGGGACGCTACATTCCCTTCTTTAAAAAGCATACAAAAAACATTGAGAATACAAACTCAGAAATCAATGTTACTCCGTTAAAGATTGATAAGAAGAAACCATTAATCCTTAACGAAGAAAACATGAGCCATTATATTATCTGCCAATCATGCCACCCCATTCCAGGTGACGATGTGCTGGGCTATTTTGATGGAATCAGCACCATCACCATTCACAAGCGTCAATGTGAAGTTGCCTCAAAGTTGAAAGCCAGCGACGGCAATCACATTCTTGCAGCCAAATGGGACACGCACAAACAAATCTCTTTCCCTGCCATCCTACATGTCGAGGGTATAGACCACATTGGCGTGCTACACCAAATAACCGGCGTCTTATCTCAGCAACTGAATGTGAATATTCACAACTTAATTATTGACTCTACAGACGGAATCTTCAAAGCCGAGATTCAACTGGCTGTCCATGATGTTAACGACATCCGGTCTATCTGTAAGAATCTCAAGAAAATAAAGGAAATAAAGGACGTTAAACGCTTCTGATTACAAATCCTTTAGTTCGTTACTGATCTCTACCAACTCCTGACGCAAGGATTGCAGGTAGCCTAGCAACACTGCTGTATTATTGGCCCCCTCATGGTTCTTTGCCAACACTTGCTTAGCAGCACCAATTTTCATACCCCTTACCTTCAACAGGTTGTAAACGAGTTGAATTTCAGCAATATCCTCGACGGTGTACTTTCGCACGCCTCTGCCTTCTGTCTTCTTAGGCTTGATGTTCGGGAACTCTTTTTCCCAATAACGCAAAAGAGACTCTGCCACATTAAATTTAGCAGCAACTTCGCTTATTGAATAAAACTTCTTCAGCTCTTTATTCGGATTGTAGGGCATAATTGTAGATATTACTTCCTTTTGTAATCAAATTCTTTGCAAAAATAGGTAAAATAAATTACCTTTGCAAAATTTTTGATGAATTATACATCATAAATTGGAAAATAAGCAAACAAGAAAAAGTCAAAATAACAAATAATATGATGACAGCTAACGAAATTAGAGACTCGTTCAAGAAATACTTCGAGTCAAAGGGACATGTGATTGTACCTTCTGCCCCCATGGTTGTGAAAGACGATCCCACACTGATGTTCACCAATGCTGGCATGAACCAATGGAAGGACATCATTCTGGGTACTCGCGATCCGGAGCCACGCCGTCGTGCCGACAGCCAGAAGTGCTTGCGTGTCAGCGGTAAGCATAACGATCTAGAAGAAGTAGGCCACGACACCTACCACCACACTATGTTCGAAATGCTGGGTAACTGGTCGTTTGGCGACTATTTCAAAGAAGGTGCTATTGATATGGCATGGGAATATCTGGTGGATGTGCTAAAGCTTGATCCCAAGGACCTTTACGTCACCGTATTCGAAGGTTCACCTGAAGAAAACCTCGTTCGCGACGACGAAGCGGCAGGTTACTGGCTGAAGCATGTTCCTGCTGATCATATTATAAATGGTAATAAGCACGACAACTTCTGGGAGATGGGAGATACCGGTCCATGCGGTCCTTGTTCCGAGATTCATTTAGACAGCCGTACCCCCGAGGAGAAAGCTAAGGTGCCCGGTCGTGAGATGGTGAACAAGGACGACCCACAGGTTATCGAAATCTGGAACATCGTATTCATGCAGTACGAGCGTAAGGCCGATGGCCATCTTGAGCCCCTTGGCATGAACGTTATTGATACCGGTATGGGCTTCGAGCGTTTGGTTCGTGCTATCCAGGGCAAGCACTCTAACTACGATACCGATGTGTTCCAGCCTATTATCAAAGCTATCGGCGACCTGAGCGGCTACAAGTATGGCGACAAGGAAGAAACGGATGTTGCTATGCGCGTTATTGCCGACCATCTGCGCACCATCGCTTTCAGTATTGCCGACGGTCAGCTGCCCGGTAATGCCAAAGCCGGTTATGTTATCCGCCGAATCCTGCGTCGTGCCGTTCGATATGCCTATACGTTCTTGGGACAGAAAGAGGCCTTTATGTACCGACTGCTGCCTGTTCTTATCCAAGAGATGGGTGCTACTTATCCCGAACTGGAGGCTCAACGCGAATTGATCACCAAGGTTATGAAGGAAGAGGAAGACAGTTTCCTGCGCACTCTGGAGACTGGTATCAAACTGCTCGACGGTGTAATGAAGGAGACCAAGGCTGCCGGTAAGTCAGAGATTGCCGGTGAGAAGGCCTTCACCCTTTTCGATACCTACGGATTCCCCCTCGACCTAACCGAACTTATCTGCCGCGAGAATGGACTGACTGTTGATGAAGCAGGCTTCAATGTAGAAATGGAGAAGCAGAAAGCACGTGCCCGCAATGCTGCTCAGGTGGAGATGGGCGACTGGCACATCGTTTCTGAGAGTCAGAGCGAAAACGGCGAGATATCCACTTTCGTCGGCTACGACTATACAGAATACAGCTGCCATATCGTGAAGTACCGCGAGGTTAAGCAGAAGAAAGGCGTTGTGTATGAAGCCATCCTCGACCAGACTCCCTTCTACGGCGAGATGGGTGGTGAGGTCGGTGATACCGGCGTGCTGGTAGGCGAGAACGAGACCATCAAGGTTTTAGATACAAAGAAGGAGAACGGTGTAAGCATTCACTTGCTGGAGCGCATCCCCACCAACCCCGAGGCTGAGTTTATGGCTTGCGTGGATGTCGACCGCCGTCGTGCCATCGAGGCTAACCACTCTTGTACTCACTTACTGGATGAAGCATTGAAGGAAGTGCTGGGCAACCACGTAGAGCAGAAGGGTTCACTGGTAACACCCGACTATCTGCGTTTCGACTTCTCACACTTCGAGAAGGTAACGCCCGAGCAGATTCGCGAGGTAGAACACCTCGTTAACGAGCGCATCCGCGAGAACCTTCCCTTGCAGGAGTACCGTGACACACCTATCGAAGAAGCCAAGAAGTTGGGTGCTATTGCACTCTTCGGTGAGAAATACGGCGACAAGGTACGTGTTGTTCAGTTCGGCAGCAGCGTAGAGTTCTGTGGCGGTTGTCATGCTAAGAGCACAGGTTGCATAGGTATGGTTCGCATCATCTCAGAGAGCAGTATTGCCGCTGGCGTTCGTCGTATCGAGGCCATTACCGGTAAGGCTGTAGAGGAGGTAATGGACAAGCAGCAAGACCTGCTAAATGGTCTCCGAAGCCTCTTTAACAATGCACCCGACCTGATGGCAACCATCCGCAAAGCCATCAATGACAATGCAGAGTTGAAGAAGCAGGTAGAGGACACCATGCGCGAAAAGGCCGCCGAGCTAAAGAAGCAGATGGTTGAAAAGAAACAGGAGATAAAGGGTGTGACCGTGTTAAGGGCTTATACCACCCTAAATGCCGAGTTCGTAAAGGATATCGCCTTCCAACTTCGCTCCGAGGTAGAGAACAGCCTGATAGTCGTAGGTTCCGTTGCCGATGGCAAACCTCTCCTCACAGCCGCTGCATCAGACAACGTTGTGGCTGATGGAGTAAATATCGGCAAGAACATCCGCGAAGCTGCCAAGCTTATTCAGGGTGGCGGCGGCGGTCAGCCTCATTTTGCCACAGCCGGTGGGAAGAACCCCGAAGGTATCCACGCCGCCGTAGAGAAACTCATTGAGATTCTTTTGAATTAGTCTTTAGATAATAGAAACTTTATAGCAAAAGCGCCCTCTTTGAGAGCGCTTTTGCTTGCATCATATATTTAAATGCTCAACGTCGATTCTCACAATAATTCCTCCTCACCAAACTTTTGAAACGGGGATTTCTGCAGAAATCAACCGCTTCCTTACAACTTTTTGCACCCCAAACCCTTGTTATTGAACAAAACATTCGTATCTTTGCACCGTGATTATCATGAAAATCAAATTTTTACTGCATACATTTACGTTATATAACAGATTAACGACAGGCGTATGAAAAAGGTTTTATTACTCATGCTCGTGTTGGTCTCAATGACAGCAACTGCACAAAGAGACGTCACAAAGTTCCTCGGTATTCCTGTGGATGGCTACAAGCCGGAGATGAAGAAAAAATTGATGGAAAAAGGGTTCACCTACAACTCCCCATACGATTACTTTGAAGGTAAATTTGATGGACGAGATGTACAGCTATTTATTACGACCAACAACAATAAGGTTTGGCGCATTATGGTTTACGACAAAACGCCCTACGACAAGGAGGGTATCAAGATTCGTTACAATCAACTTTGCCGCCAATTCTTGAATAGTCAAGATTATGTTGCAGCCAATTTAATTGGATCTAATTACCTGATTTTTGATGGCGAAGACGTTTGCTACGAGATGTCGGTGTATAAAAAAACATACAAAGCTTCTTTTTTCCAATGTTTAGAACAGCCTGTAACAGAATCTTGTGTGGACAGGAACAGGGTAAAAGAATCACTTTTACAGGAATATACTCAAGAAGAAATTGTTCATCCTTCAGATAAACTAGAGAAGAAAATTAAAGATGCCATCCAACGCGAGACAGAAGGAATCGCATTAGAAAAACTAGGAAAAAAATCTGTATGGTTTATGATAAGGAAAGATTTTGGTCAATATTCCATAGTAATGTCCTTTGAAAACGAATATAACCATCCTGCTGGCGAAGATTTATGATTCTATCTGTCCAATCGGCCAGTTTACCAGGAATACTTTCTCTGTGGCGCGGGTCAAAGCGGTGTAAAGCCAACGGAAGTAATCAGGTGTGAGCATATCCTCTGTAACGTAGCCTTGGTCGATATAGACATGCTGCCACTGCCCACCTTGAGCCTTGTGGCAAGTTACGGCATAGGCATACTTTATCTGTAGCGCATTGTAATAAGGGTCCTGACGCAGACGCTTCATCCGCTCTCGCTTGTCTCTAATTTCTGGGTAATCCTCCCAAACGGCATTAAAGAGTTGTTCCTGCTGCTGACGGGTGAGTGCTGGAGCTTCACTTTGCAAGGTATCCAACAGAACCGTCACGTCCAATTCCAAGTTGTCATAATCGGGGAACCGCAATGTGGCATCGGCAAAACGGAAGCCATAAAGTTCGCGTTCGTTCCTAAATCGCTTTACTACAGCCACATCGCCATTGGCAATAAAAGACATCGAACATTCACTCCCATCCCTTTTGAATTCTGAATTTTGAATTTTGATTTCCAGCTCTGTCCAATAGTAGTTATTCTTTGCCACCATTACTAAATCATTACCCGACATTTCTTCCTCGTAGTCCAATATCCTTGCCCTTATACCATTATTAAATATATTAGCCCGCTTGTTGCTGCGTGTTACTACAATGGTCTGGTCTACACCGCAAAGATGGTAACTTTCCTCTAAAGCCTCTATCAGTTCGTCGCCAGGCATCACACAAACATCAGGGAAGTTTGTTCGCAAGCGGGGAAACTCATAAAAACCTTCCTCCTGCATCACGCACCTCAACTGCGTAGCATTCCAAAGAATTCCAGATTCCCGTTCCTGCCTCACCACCTCTGTCAGACAAACTTCTGTAACATCCAGATTGTATCCTTCCAAATCATACTTGTTCAGTGCCGGGCTCTCTTCTTCGCCTACAGGAGGCAACTGGGCCGTATCACCAACCAACATCAAACGGCATCCTTCACAAGAATAGACATACTGCATCAAATCATCCAACAAACGACCCGTCCCGAACATGGAGCCAGAAAGTCCCTCGTTGGAAATCATGGAAGCCTCATCAACAATAAAAAGTGTATGTTTATTCAGGTTGATATTAGCCTGAAAGTTATTCATGTCTATGATTGATTTCTGCCGGTAAATCCGTTTATGAATGGTAAAAGCAGGTGCATCAGCATAAGAAGAGAACACTTTAGCGGCTCTTCCCGTAGGAGCCAGCAACATGACAGACTGTTTCAACTGTAACAATGTTTTCACCAAAGCAGAGATAAGTGAGGTCTTTCCTGTTCCGGCATAACCCTTCAGCAGAAAGAGAGTATTGGTGTTTCTGTTAAGCAGGAACTCTTCACACTTACATATCACCATTTCCTGCTCTTTCGTTGGTTCGTGAGCGAAATTCTGTCTTATTAGACCACACAAATCATCACTTATCATCATTCTTTTTGAAAAAAAAGCACGAATTATCGTTTATGTGAATTAAATTTTTTATTTTTGCGATGCGAATATACAAAATAAAATACAAATAACGACATGAACAAGAAGCTAATTAATGTATTTTTAGGTCTTTGTGTAGTAGGATTGCTCTTCATCACATGGCGCAGCATCCAAGATACAGAAGATTTTGATGCCGATGTAACTGCCCGCGAAGACGTTGTAAAGGCTCGTTTGATGGAAATCCGTAGTGCGGAAGAAGCCTACAAGGCTCAACATGGTGAATATTGTGCTGATTGGTCAGTGCTAATCCAATTTGTTAAGACAGGCAAACTTCCCGTAGTCATGAAGCAAGGTGTGCTTAGCGACAAGCAAATGGATGCCGGCCTTACCGAAGCCAAGGCTGCAGAAATTGTAAATAGTGGTGACCAGGCAGCTATTATTGCCAACGGATTGCAGAACTTCCGTCGCGATACCGTTTGGGTTTCACTAAAGGACTCTCTGTACAACTATGAAGGCTTTGTTGCAGACTCTATGCGTTACATTCCCTTCTCTGGCGGTGACACCTTCGAGATTATTGCTGTTCCCAATACTACACGTTCTGGTGCTATCCAGATGGTAATGGAGTGTAATGCTCCTGACAGTTCTTTCCTCAAGGGTATGGGCAAACAAGGTAATCGCCTTATCTACAACCGTGCAGAGGAAGCAGATGCCAAGGGTGCATATCCTGGCCTGAGGATTGGTGATGCCGGTAACAACTGGAACAACAATGCAGGTAACTGGGAGTAATCTGCTTAATACATATAGATTATCCATCCGACTCTTCTCGGATGGATTTTCTTTGTCTATTCTATATACTGCAGATAATTCTCTGGTACAGAAGGAAGATGTAACCGCAAATGGTAGCGTGCCCTTATACCAATTGCTTGAGAAAGCCCTCAAGCATCCGAACCTCACAAAATACACATTTCAAAGTGTTGAGTTATTAGTCTTATCGCCTAGCACTTGTGTTCCCTTGGAATACTTCCGCCGCGAAGAAGTATTTCCCCTTTATAATCTCACCTTCCCCACCCTAAAGGTCAGCAAAACTGAAGTCCACTACCAGATACTTCCTTCTTTGGAAGTTGTGGAACTCTTCTCTGTTAACCAACAGATGCTGCAAACTGTTCAGGCCTTATATCCCGAGGTGGAAATTATCAGCCTTGAAGGACGGGCAATAGAGACCATTTCCAATGCCGATCGCAAAAAACAAGACCCTGATATACACTTCTACACCATGATTGCGCAAAAAAATATGCTTGTGTGTTGTTTAAAAGAGCAGCATCTGCATTTTGCCACTACTTTTAATGTTGACAACGATGCTGATCGACTCTATTATATCATGGGGGTATGGAAAAACCTTCAAATGAATGAAAAGACACAGCCTTTACATCTTAACAATGCCAGCCAAAGACTGTTGGAACAAATACAACGCTTAATACCGAGAACCACTGTATGCGAGTTATAACCGGCAAATACAAAGGTCGCCATTTTGATGTGCCACGCACCTTCAAGGCACGTCCCACAACAGACTTTGCTAAAGAGAATCTGTTTAATGTCCTACAAGGATATATTGATTTCGAAGAAGAACCTACCGCCCTCGACCTCTTTTCTGGCACAGGCAGCATTACGCTAGAGTTGCTCAGCCGTGGTTGTGGTCGTGTAGTTTCCGTCGAGGCTGATGCTCTGCACTATAGCTTTATTTGTGGGTTTGTGGATAAACTGCAAGACTTAAACGCATTTCCTATTCGTGCCGATGTATTCCGTTTCCTGAACAAATGTCACGAGCAGTTCGACTTTATCTTTGCCGACCCGCCATATGCGCTTCCTCAGTTAGGGCAATTGCCCGATATTGTACTCTCACGCCATCTTTTACGTGAAGACGGACTCTTCGTTCTTGAGCACGGAAAGACACAAGATTTTTCGCAGCATCCACGCATCGTAGACCATCGTGCCTACGGAAGCGTAAATTTTTCTTTTTTTAAGTAAGCGGACTTAGAATCTTCCGCCACCCCAGCCGCCTCCACCGCCGAAGCCTCCGCGACCGCCACCCCAACCGCCTCGGTCACCGCCGAAACCGCCATTAGCGCGTGTTTCCTTGTTACCTAACAGATTTAAACGGTAAATAAAGTGAACCATTACATAACTATTAATGGCATTTGTCCAAGTATTGGTACGCATGGTCGCAGAAATGTTACGACTAATATTGCTACGCTCTTTCAGGATATCGTACCATTGTACACTGATAGTTGCAGCATTATTCTTCAAGAAACTCTGACTAAGTTGCGCATTCCATATTAGCTCATTAGTATTCATGTTGGCGTCCTCATAACCACGGCGACATTGCTCGCTAATATCTGTACTGAGTGCCATTCCCCAAGGCATGTTCAGGATGACGTTTCCGCCATAATTGAACGTCCAAGTATCCAAATTGGCGTTACGCTGAATTGAGTTTCTGTCGTGCCTGTATGCTCCACTACCGTTCACGCCAACCTCATAACTGCCACTTTCACCTATATTACCACGAACATTCAAGCGAATTGTTTCGCGCAAGTTCATGGTCTTGGTGGTAGACTTCTGCAACAGATTGTTATCATACGCATAACTGAACAGGCCATTCATATCTACTCCACCATCAGGAGCACTTGTCAAAAACTTACGGGCCTCATCGTCTATGTTACTACTGATATATCCTACATTATGGCTATAGTCAATGTTGGTGTTGGTGGAGAAGTTCCACATCTTCTTCTTGTCGATAGCTGTATTAAACATCAACCATGTACGAATGGCCCAGTTACCGTCTATGTTCATGGGACGTGTGTAGCGGGCACCTGTCTGCTCATCATAAATGGTACTCGATTCTATAGTCCTTCTGCTGATGTCACCATTCAGGTTGACAGACCATCCACGCTGGGCCTCTGTATTGTACCCATTATAAAAAAGGTTAAAGTTGTCTGTCCACGAACTCTTCAATCCAGCATTACCCGTGCTGATGTTCAGGGGGTCGCTACTATCCACCGTTTCTATCAGGTCGGTCATGGATGGTTGATTCATACGACCGTTATAACGCAAACGTAATTGACTGGTGTTACTGATTTTCCAACGAATATCAATACGTGGAGCCCAGTTCTGGGTTGTTCTTACTATGGTGGTATCTATGTTACCCTTCTGATAGTCCATGTGGGTGTTTTGTGGCTGATAGCTGACACCCGCATTGAAACGCAACTCCTGCTGATTTTCGAACTTGGCAGTGTAGCGATACATCAGGTTAGCATTATGGTTCCACTCTTTATATGTTGCATACTGGCTGTTAACCTTATCCAAAACAAGGTTGGTCAGGTCTATGCCGTATTCACTCAGGTCATGAATGCTTCCGTCCTTCAACTCCACTTGGCCGGTATACAGATTAAATGCTGTTATCTTTGTCAGCTCTCCGTAATTATTGAGGGCATCTTGAATATCATCAGCCAAGGTGGGTTGTGTCATCATACTGCGATCCCTGTCTTGGAATCTGCGTTGCAACTGATAACTAATTTGCAAATTTCCTCCTGTCAACAAGGGTTCGCTATAGCTCAGTCTTCCCTGATATCTGTAGGTGGTAGAGGGAGCAATGGTGTTTTGGTAGGTTGCAGTCAAAGGCTGACGAGCACTCTCCTGGAAATATCTAACCAAAGAGCGACTATAAGAATTACTCTCACTGGTCTGATATTCACCACCCAGATTTAGTGTTATGTTACGTCCCTGCTTAAACAACTGGCGATTAACTTGCAACTCACCATCTACACTAGTGTTCTTTGAGTCTCCAAAGTTGTAACGTTCGTTATGGTTCACCACAGTTTCAGATGTCCCCGTTGCCCAGTCTACCAATTCCTCATATTGCTCCAGTGGGTCAACCAGTCCAGCCTTGTATGGACTGCTGTTAAATGTCGCACTTTCACTGTTCCCGAAGTTATCGCTCTTCGAATATGAGAAATTAGGACGAAACAGTATGTTGGTCAATGAGTCGGGCATCCACTCAAAGCGGAAGTTTGCATTCAGGTTGTAGTTGCGATTCTCGTTGTGATTTTTGTTGTTGTTGAAAGTACTTTTTGTATCAGAAAGGAAGGTTTCGCTATTAGATTGCGAATCTGACATACTGTTACGTTGACTATATCTTACATTACCACCCAGTTTAATAAGACCTGCCGAATAATCGGGTTTTCCATTCTCCCAAGCAAAATTTACACCTGTCATTGTGCTGGTGGTGATGCCTCCGCCACCGCCCCAGCCGCCCCAGCCACGACCACCGCCAGGGAAACTGTTATCATTTATGTTATTACGACTGAAAATAACCGTAAACTGCGAATGGTCTAGAAAACGGTTAACATTCAGCTTAATTGAGTATAGATCGGTAGGAAGGGACGAATAGGTTGAATTAAAACCTTCCGCTGCGTTTTTTTCGGCCGTTGGCGTTCCGTATGCAAGGTCTACATTGCTAACCCATCCTTCTTTCATGCCCTTCTGAACAGTAAGATCTAATACTGTTTCTTCTTCGCCATCATCAATGCCAGTTATACGACTATAATCGCTTTTACGCTCGTATGCCTTCAGCTTCTTAATCATTTTGCTGGGCAAATTCTTCATCGCCATTTTCGTGTCGTTCTGGAAAAACTCTTTTCCCTCCACCATAATCTTTGTGACGCTCTTTCCGTTAATCTTTATGTTGCCATCATCATCTACCTCAGCTCCAGGCAACTTCTTCACCAACTCCTCCAAGGCAGACCCTTCTGGTAGTCTGAAAGCATCAGCATTATACACAAAAGTATCAGCCTTCATTTCCACCTGTGCTAACATAGCCACAACATCGGCCTCCTTCAGCACCTTACTATCTTCCTGCATAGTAAAGGTCCCCAAATTAACCGTCTTGTTGCCCTTTCCCAAAGTAAGATTCTTGTATTGAGCCATATAACCAACATACGATATACGCATGATGTAGCTTCCTGCCTTTACGGCGGGCAAGGAGAACTTACCATCTTCTCCCGACAGGGCACCCGTAGCCTGGGTACTGTCCTTTGGATGAAGCAACACAACTGTGGCACCAGGTAATGCCTCGTTATTAGTGCCGTCAATAATCAATCCACTAACTGTTACCTTCTGTGCCAACATCATCAAGGGGCAGAGAATCATCACAAATAAATATAATAATGTTCGCTTCATTAATACCTCTATTCAAAATTAATAAATCCAAAATTATAAACGTCTAAAGCCTAAAAACTAAATCTAAGACCCAACCTATATAATATGGTTTAATTATGTCGCGACAAAGTTAGCATTTTTTTTACTTTTTCAACATAATTCTCAATTCTCAATTCTCGATTCTCAATTATATGTAGTATTTTTGTCCCCAAAATCACAAAAGATGATGAAGCAAGACGTAGTTATAAGCCAAAACCTGCAAAAAGATTTGCAGCAAGCCATCAGTCGCTGTTCAAACGATAAACTTTTTGTCCTTACCGATACCACCACGTTTCGACTTTGCTGGCCTGTGATAAAGGACTTTCCTTACTTACAGAAAGCGAAGATGATAACCATTGGTGCTACCGATGAGAACAAGACCCTGCAAACACTCTCTTTCGTTTGGGAAGCCCTGCAACAGGGAGGCGCCACCCGTCACAGTCTGCTCATCTGTTTGGGAGGCGGAATGGTAACAGACCTTGGAGGCTTTGCTGCCAGCACCTTCAAGCGAGGCATTCAGTACATCAATATCCCCACAACCTTATTAAGCATGGTAGATGCCAGCGTAGGCGGCAAGACGGGTATCAATTTTGGCGGTCTGAAGAACGAAATTGGTGTTTTTAACTGCGCCAGTACAGTTATCTTGTGTGCAGAGTTCCTCCGCACTTTGGATGATTACAATATCCGTTCCGGTTATGCCGAAATGCTCAAACACGGCATCATCAGCAATACAGAGAATTGGGCAGAACTCATCACCTTTGATTTAGATAACATCGACTACCCCCACCTTCAGCAAATGGTAGCCAAAAGTGTTGCCATCAAGGAACATATTGTAGAAGAAGACCCAACAGAAAAAGGCATCCGTAAAGCCTTGAACTTGGGGCATACAGCTGGGCACGCCTTGGAGAGTTTGGCTTTAGCAGAAAACCGCACCGTTCTGCATGGCTATGCGGTAGCCTGGGGCTTGGTTTGCGAGTTGTATTTGAGTGCCAAGCGGCTCAACTTCCCCAAGGACAAACTTAGCCAGACCCTGCAGTTCATTAAGGAAACATATGGTGTCTTCACCTTCAACTGCAAGCAGTACGACCGCCTATATCAGTTTATGCAGCACGACAAGAAAAACCAGTCAGGCATCATCAATTTTACCCTTATGGCTGATATTGGCGACATCCGTATCAACCAAACCGCCACACAGGAAGAAATCCTTGATATGTTGGACTTCTATCGTGAAAGCATGGGATGCTAAGAACCAAAAATAAACTAATATGTTTGGATCTTTCCCACCTCCGAATATTGTAAAATAATTCACTTGGTGCGAAATGAACGCAGTTTTTTTACATTTTATACCCCATCGGGGCAAAAATCAGCGAAAAAGTTGTACCTTCGCGACATGATTACTATTGGCGAGATGCAAATAAGTGGTGTACTGACGATGTTAATGTTGTCGGTAATGCTCATGTTATGTGTACCCCACCGCTCTATTCGTAGGAACAGTTTTGCGCGTGCAAGATGGTTGATGGCTGTCGGCACAGGACTAATAGCCGTGCAGTTTTTACTGCAATACATATTTGGGTTCCGGCAGATGGGCATTACTCAGGCGGTGTTCTGCAACCTGCTATTGTTTACCCCTGCTACACTATGTTGTAGTATGGCAATTTTGTATATGCAAAACCACGGAAAAGTAGCGCTCCGCACATGGATGACGGTGTGCTTGCTTTGTGCTATATCGACTTTGCTATTAATAGGGACTATGTTGCTGGACGATGTACCCATCCGACAGGAATCCCCTTTGCTCAGAATGGCTGATTATACAGGAGCACTTATCTACGTTGTGATGCAGAGCTACATCTTCTCCCTACAGTTCAAAGCCTACAAACAGTTGGAGTTGGCTGTAGATGAGTACTTTGACCGCGAACGCCACGACCTCTTTGGATGGATGGGATGGAGCATGAGAACCATGGCGTTCCTCGCGTTCTTTGTTCCACTGGTCATCTTTATGGAAGGTAAAACATTAGTGCTTTTTTCTGTAGCTTATTTCTTCAGTATCGCCTACAGCACAATCAGTCTTTACACTTATGGTGTCAGCGAGGATATATCAAGAGTGGAAGAAGCGGAAACAAGTGAAAAGATAACAGCGAAAAACGAAAAATATGATGCCGCAATAGAAAAGCCCATAGAAAAGTGGATAAAGAGTGATGCATACAGAGAACACAATCTGACACTGAGCGTGGTGGCCCGACAGATGAAAGTTCCACGTAGACAGTTACAAGAGTGGCTACGGCAGTCAGAGTATAAAAACCTGGCTGGATTAGTTACACCGCTCCGAATAGAAGAAGCTAAACGCATACTGATTGAAAGGCCTGAATGGTCAATGGAGACGATAGCTGACCACTGCGGTTTCAGCAGCCGTGAGTATTTTCATCGCGCATTCCGACAAATTGTTGGAACCACACCAGCAAAATTCCTACAGAAAAACGAAGAGGGCTATTAATCAACCTCATTTTATAACCGCAAAAGAAAGAGAGAGAATCTTTCGATTCTCTCTCTTCTCAGGTCGGGATGACAAGACTCGAACTTGCGACCTCGCGCCCCCCAGACGTGTGCGCTACCAACTGCGCTACATCCCGTTCCCTAACGATTTCTCCTAATCGCGCTGCAAAGGTAGGGCATTTTTTTGTTACTTGCAAATTTTTATATACTTTTGTACTCAAATTTGACGTAAAACGCAGTATTAAGGATGGCCATAACCCTTTTCCCTACTTCAAGACTGCAGGCTGAGATAACTCTTCCGGCCAGCAAGAGCATCAGTAACAGGGCTCTTATTATACATGCATTGGCAAATGGCGGAAAGATAACGAAAGATTCGTTTGGAACGGTGCTTAAAAACATCTCAGATTGCGACGACACCTTTGTGATGGTTCGCGCCCTTACCCAAATGCCAGACACAATCGATATTAAGGCAGCTGGGACGGCTATGCGCTTTCTAACAGCTTACCTGAGTGTGACACCTGGCACACATATCATAACGGGAACGGAGCGTATGCGCCACCGTCCCATTGGTATTTTGGTAGATGCCCTCAGACAACTGGGCGCTCAAGTGGAATATGCAGGCAAGGAAGGTTTTCCTCCCCTATGCATCACAGGCGGCAACCATAAAGGCGGACGATTAGAACTGCCTGGCAATGTAAGCAGTCAGTATATCAGTGCCCTGCTGATGATAGGCCCTGTTCTGGAAGAGGGAATCAGTCTGACGCTGACAGGGGATATAGTAAGTCGACCATACATAGAAATGACGCTGAGTATTATGCGCGACTTTGGTGCTCAGGCGGAATGGATTTCTTCCGAAGAATTGAAGGTAATGCCTGGTGGCTACCAAACTACACCTTATTTAATAGAGAACGACTGGAGCGCCAGCAGCTATTGGTACGAGATGATAGCTCTGGCGGAGGATAATACACCAACCATAGTGTTGCCAGGTCTTTTTAGCAGGAGCCTACAAGGTGACTCGGCCATCGCAGACATCTTCCGTCCCCTCGGTATAGTAACGTCTTTTGTGAAAGATACCGAAGGATTAGAATGCGTACGTTTGACACGAGTTGGAGAGGCTTGCCAAAGAATGGATTACGATTTTGTGAACCAGCCCGATCTGGCACAGACATTGGTGGTTACTTGCGCTATGCTTAGCATACCTTTCCGCTTCACTGGCTTACAGAGTCTTAAGATAAAAGAGACTGACCGCATGGCGGCATTACAAACGGAGTTACGCAAATTAGGATATGTCATTAAGGAACAGGACGACAGCATTCTCTATTGGGAAGGCGAGCGTTGCCCTGCCCAAGATAACCCTATTATTGACACATACGAGGATCACCGTATGGCTATGGCCTTGGCACCATGTGCCATGAAGCGGGGAAGCCTGCGCATCAACAATCCAGAGGTGGTAAGCAAAAGCTATCCCACCTTCTGGGAAGATTTGGGAAAAGCTGGTTTTAAGATATGCAGATAGTTCTCTACATGATAATAGCCCTCGCCGTTCTAGGCTTTGTGGCTGGCATCGTCAGTTGGTGGCATTATAGGCACACTCCCAAAGAGGAACCTATAATAAACCCAGTCGACATGGAGTGCTGTGGGCAACATGAGGTATGCGAGAAAGAGAGTCTTTTGGCTGCCATCAGCAAGCAGATAGAATACTACGATGATGAAGAACTGGATCGTTATAAAGGTCGTAATGGAGATGAATACACAGCTGAGGAGGCAGAGGAATTCCGTAATATACTGTACACCATGCGCTCTGATGAGGTGGCTGGATGGGTGCGTAGTCTGCAACTTAGACAAGTTAACCTGCCTGACGATGTAAAAGATGAGGTGTTCCTGATTGTGGGAGAAAGAAGACTTTAGACCTTAGGCTTTAGACTTTTAAACAAATAACAATATGATTGATTTCAAATTAACTGGTAAGGTGGCACTGGTAACGGGTGCGGCACACGGAATTGGCTTCTCGATGGCCGAGGCATTGGGAGAAGCAGGAGCCAAAGTGGTGTTTAATAGTCGCAACCAAGAGCATGTAGACAAAGCGTTGGAGGCTTTTGCTGCCAAAGGTATTGAGGCACACGGCTTTGTGTGCGATGTGAACGACGAGGCTCAAGTAAAGGCAATGATTGAGAAAATAGAGAGGGAAGTGGGTACTGTGGACATTCTGGTAAACAACGCCGGTATTATTCGCAGGATTCCCATGCACGAGATGGAATTAGAAGAATTCCGGCTAGTGGTAGATACCGACCTTACGGCTCCCTTTATTGTATGTAAAGCAGTGATTCCCAGTATGATACGCAAGGGTCACGGCAAGATTATCAACATCTGCTCTATGATGAGCGAATTGGGACGCGAAACAGTTTCGGCATATGCGGCAGCCAAAGGCGGACTGAAGATGCTAACACGAAACATTGCATCGGAATATGGTGAATATAATATCCAGTGCAATGGTATCGGACCAGGTTACATAGCTACTTCGCAGACTGCACCGCTGCGCGAGCCACAGGCCGATGGAAGTCGACATCCGTTTGACTCCTTCATCGTTTCAAAAACGCCAGCAGCACGATGGGGAACGCCGGAGGACTTGAAGGGGCCCGTTGTGTTCCTTGCCTCTGATGCTTCGAACTTTGTGAATGGACATATCCTGTATGTGGATGGAGGTATATTAGCCTACATTGGAAAACAACCTAAGTAATATGGAAACCTGGTTCTCATATATTATAAGCCTGGGGGCAGCCGTTATGATGCCCATCATCTTTACGTTGCTGGGACTGCTACTACGTATTAAGCCAGGAAAAGCACTACTATCAGGTCTGTACGTCGGCGTAGGATTTGTGGGCCTTTCTGTTGTAACAGGCTTGCTGACAAGTACGTTGGGGCCTGCTTTGGAGACCGTTGTGGGTGTATACGATCTGCAGTTAGGTATCTTTGATATGGGTTGGCCAGCTGCAGCTTCCGTAGCATACAACACGGCTGTAGGTGCTTTCATCATACCTGTATGTCTTACGATAAACGTGCTGATGCTGCTTACACGTACTACACGTACCGTGAACATTGACTTGTGGAACTACTGGCATTTTGCCTTCCTGGGTTCCATTGTCTATTTTACTACGGATAATCTGGCCCTTGGATTCAGCGCAGCCATTTTGTGCTACATACTAACACTGATTATGGCCGATCGTACAGCAGAGGGTTTTCAGAAGTATTACGACGGAATGGAGGGTATCTCTATCCCCCAGCCTTTCTGTCAAGGATTTGTCCCGTTTGCCGTTATTGTAAATAAACTGCTCGACTTCATTCCTGGTTTTAGCAAATTGGATATTGACGCAGAAGGGATGAAGAAGAAGTTCGGCATATTGGGCGAACCGCTGTTCCTTGGTGTGATAGTTGGTTGTGGTATAGGCTTACTGGCAAGATACGACGTGAAAGACATCTTGGTACTGGGTGTGAAGATGGGTGCTGTAATGGAACTTATCCCACGTATCACCCGACTGTTCATAGACGGTCTCATCCCCATTTCTGATGCCACCAAGAAGATGGTAGCCATGAAGTTTGGCGACAAGGTTAAATTGCACATAGGTATGAGTCCAGCTTTAGTAATTGGTCATCCCACCACACTGGTTGTTTCTTTGCTGCTCATCCCCGTTGTCTTGCTTCTGTCTGTGTTGCTGCCTGGTAATAAGTTCCTGCCTTTGGCCTCTTTGGCAGGCATGTTCTACCTTTTCCCCGTAGTACTCCCCATCACAAAAGGTAATGTAGTGAAAACCTTTTTCGTGGGATTAGTTGCTCTGGTCTGTGGACTATACTTTGTTACAAACATAGCAGATGCCTTCACAATGGCGGCAAATTCTGTGGCTGCTATGCATCCTGAAGATGCTTCTGTACAAATCCCAGAGGGCTTCAGTGCCGGTGCAGCCCTTGATTTTGCATCGAGTCTCATGTGTTGGGTCTGGTATCATGTCTTTGCAAGCATAAGGTTTGCACCCGTTGTCGTCAGTCTGGTAATGGCATATCTGCTTATTTGGAATAGGAAGCAAAATGAAAAAGTGAAAAGTGAAAAATAAAGAATGACAAATATGAAGAAAGCATTAATTACTGGTATGCTCATTGCATCCACTACGCTTATGGCACAGAATCATACAAATTATGAGTTGCGCTATCCGACAAATCCGGAGGATACTCGCATGTACGACACCAATCGCCTTCGTAAGGCTTTTGCTATTGAGAAGATTTTCTCTCCCGATGAGATAAACATCGTTTATACTCTGCACGACCGTTTTGTAATAGGTGGTGCCATGCCTGTGAAAGATAAGGCCTTGCAGTTGGAGACCTTTGAATATTTGAAGGCCCCTAATTTCTTGTCGCGCCGCGAGATAGGCATTATCAACGTTGGCGGAACCGGTACGGTTACCATCAAGGATGGCGGTAAGGAAAAATCCTATGAGCTGAAATACAAGGAGGCATTATACATAGGAAGCGGCAAGCATGAGGTTTATTTTGCTTCGAACGATCCCAACCAGCCAGCACGCTTCTATTTCAATTCGGCTACAGCTCACACGTCTTATCCTACTCGCAAGGTAACGTTGGAGGATTTGCGCAAGAAGGGGTGTTATATAGAAGCCGGTTCTATGGAGGAGAGTAATGCTCGTGTTATCAACCAGCTTATTGTTGCAAAAAGTATGGACAACCAAATCTGTCAGTTGCAGATGGGAATGACGGAATTGAAACCTGGTAGCGTGTGGAACACAATGCCCGCTCACACTCACTCTCGCAGAATGGAAGCCTATTTCTATTTTAACGTGCCTGAGAATCAGGCAGTCTGCCACTTTATGGGTGAACCTCAAGAAACACGCCCCATCTGGTTACACAATGAGCAGGCAGTCATTTCTCCAGAATGGAGCATCCATGCTGGTGCTGGCACCAGCAACTACATTTTCATCTGGGGTATGGCCGGCGAAAATCTCGACTATGGCGACATGGATAAATTCGGCCCCACAGATTTGAAGTAAGAAGATAAAAGGTAAAAGAAGAGAGACAACACAATAATTTCTATCGCGCGCACGTTATTAAGTATACATGAAAAAGAGGAAATTCACAAAGAACAGCATAAGCATGGGGGTACTCATGCTCGTGTTGTTATGTGTTGTTTCTGCTTGTTCCATCAAGAAAAACACGCCCACTACCCGCTTTTATCATGCTATGACTGCTCGCTTTAACACGTTATACAATGGCGAGGTTGCATTTCTGGAGGGAGAAGATGCTCAAATAAAATCACATCAAGACGATTATAACCGTCTGCTTCCCATGTACATCAGCACCAACAAAACAACAGCAGGCATTGGCAAAAGCAACTATGAGACTACCATCACAAAGTGCGAAAAAGCCATAAAGGTACATAGCATCAAAAAACGGCCTACTACTAATGCTGGACAAACAAAAACCGCAAAGCAAAAGGAGTTCTTAGCTAGAAAGGAATTTAACCCATACTTGTACCACGCATGGCTGATGATGGCAGAGGCTCAGTTCCAAAAGGGTGAATTCATTGAGGCCGCCAGCACATACAATTACATTATTCGGTTGTATTCCACACAACCTGGCATTGCAAGCATTGCCAAAGCAAAACTAGCCAGATGCTATGTGGCATTAGACTGGGCTTATGATGCCGAGGATGTTCTAAACAAAATGAAACGTGACAGTATCTCACGCATAGGTCAGAAGGAAATGAATAATACGATGGCAGCCTATCTAATTTTAACAGACCACTATGAGGAAGCCATCCCCTTCGTAGTAAAAACAATCAAAGATACTAAACAGAAAAAGAAAAGGACACGCCTGAACTTCCTGCTCGGACAATTATTCCAACAGACTGGTCAATATGAAGCCGCCTATAAGTCCTATGCTAAAGTAATACGGGCCAATCCTCCATACGAGATGTCTTTCAGCGCCCGCATCTTGCAAACAGAGGTTATGCCTCCTAGCAAATTCAATCAGATGATTGCATTATTGAAACGAATGGCAAAAAGCGATAAGAACAAGGACTATTTGGACAAGGTATATTACGCCATGGGTAACATATACATGGGTGTAAACGATACCACTCATTGTATTTCTGCCTGGGAGAAAGGGGTTAAGGACGGCACCAAGAACGGACCTGACAAGGCCATGCTCTTACTAAAACTAAGTTCTCTCTACTGGGAAATGGAGAAATACATAGATGCGGCCCGCACTTACAAGGAATGTGTAGCCATTCTGGACAAAGAACATGAGGAATATAAAGAAGCTGAACGGAGAAACAAAATCCTCTCAGAATTGGAACCTCACCTAAGTGCCATCAAATTGCAAGATAGCCTACAGGTTTTAGCAAAACTGCCAGAAGCAGAATATTTGGAAGCCATAGATCGCGTGATTGCAGAACTGAAGAGACAAGAAAAGGAAGCTGAAAAAAAAGCGGCACAAAACGGGACAACAGCTAACGGTCAACGGCCAGCAGCCAACGGCCAACGCCCCCAAACCAATCGCCCAGTAACTGGCAATGCAGAAATGGGGAGTCAACAGAAAGGCGACTGGTATTTCTACAATGCCACAACCATAAAAAGGGGGTTGGAAGAATTCCAACGCAGATGGGGTCAACGCAAGAACGAAGACCTCTGGCAAATTAGCAACAAGGCTTCTTATGCGGCTGCCACTGGCAATGAAGATATGGCTCTCAGCGAAGAAACCGGAGGTGATGATGACAGCCTCTATGGTTCATTAGATTCAGACTCTACAGTTTCTGCCGAACAGGCTCGCAAAGATTCGCTTGCCAACGATCCACATCACAGAGAATACTATCTGAAACAGATTCCTTTTACAGAAGAACAGATGGAGGAATCGAATGCCATTTTAAGCGATGGTCTCTACAATGCAGGTATCCTTGAACAAGAGAAACTGGAAAACTGGCTTTTGGCAGAGAAGACTATGCAGCGTGTTCTTACGGATTTCCCCAATCGCGAAGGAATAGACAACATCTACTACCACCTGTTTTTACTTTATGGAAGATTAGGAGATACAGAGAAAGCGTCATACTACAGGGCGTTGTTGCTTGAACAATTTGCAGACACAAAACTGGCCGCACTTGTAGGCAATCCCAATTATGACATGATTGCCCGCAACGGCAAACATGTTGAAGATTCTGTCTACGCAGCATCTTATGCAGCTTATCAAGCCTCGGATTACGATGAGGTGGAAAAGAACTACCAGTTCAGTACAGAAAACTTCCCCACAGGACCCAACCGTGCACGCATGATGTTTATACGTGCCATGAGCCAACTTTACAGCGGGCAGCGCGACAGTTTCCTGGTAACTTTAAAAGAAGTTGTACAGAAATATCCTAAAGAAGAGGTTACCGAATTAGCAAATGCTATTGTAAAAGGCTTGGCTGACGGGCGTTTACTGATGGACGATCGCTATGATGCTAGTAGTATTTGGAGCCGAAGAACCAGACAAGCATCGGGTGACAGCACAGAAGTGGCGCCAGAACTGAAGGACGACCGCTACGGGAACTTTGTATTTGTGCTAGCCTACCCTACCAACAGTCTGGATGAAAACCAACTCCTTTTTGAGATTGCCCGTTATAACTTTACCTCGTACATGGTAAGGAACTTTGATATTGAAATTCTGGAGAAACAGGGCATTACCATGATGTGCGTGAAAGGCTTCCATTCTTACGACGAAGTACATTCTTATGCCCAGACGCTTTATGCCGACAAACATATGAATACGCTATTAGAGGGCATCAGAACATTATTGATTTCGGAAGACAATCTGAAATTGATAGGAACAGACTTCAGTTTCGATGACTATAAGACTTTCTATGAAGAAACTTTTGCACCCATGGATATCCCCGAAGATCTTCAGATAGATGAGCCTGATCTTAAGATTATTGATCCCGATGATTATATTCCTGAAGAAAAGAAAGAAGAGGATGAGGTTGAAGAAGAAGATGATTTCCCATGGGGATTCTGATAATTGACAATTGATATAATATGGCTGCATACAAACTATTATGGGTAGATGATGAGATCGAACTACTGAAAGCACACATCCTATATCTAGAAAAAAAAGGATATGTGGTGGAGACAGTAAGCAACGGATATGATGCATTGGACCGTTGTGCTGAAGAGGTTTTTGACCTTATTCTTCTGGACGAAAATATGCCAGGCCTAAGCGGATTGGAAACGCTGAGCCGAATAAAAGAGCAAACACCTAGCACACCTGTGGTGATGGTTACGAAAAGTGAGGAAGAGAATATCATGGAACAGGCTATTGGCGCCAAAATTGCTGATTATCTCATCAAGCCAGTAAACCCCACACAGATTCTGCTGACACTGAAAAAGAATCTTCATCAGAAGGAAATCGTTACAGAACAACAAACAACAGCTTATCAGCAAGACTTTGGGAAAATTGGCATGCAGATTAACGACTCACTCTCGCTTGAGGAGTGGATTGAGGTCTACAAACGCCTTACATATTGGGAACTGCAACTGTCAGAGACGGACAGTGCCATGAAGGAGATGTTGGGTATGCAACGCTCTGAAGCTAACAGGGAATTTACCAAGTTCATCCGTAAAAACTATACCAAGTGGATGAGCCAACCTGACGAACGCCCCGTGATGAGCCCTGATATCTTTAAGCATAATGTATTTCCGCATCTGAATAACGGAGAGAAGGTGTTTCTGGTGGTGATAGACAATTTCCGCTACGATCAATGGCGTATGTTATATAATGAGATTGCCGACCTCTTTAATATTGAAGAAGACCTATACTGTAGCATTCTTCCTACTGCTACACAATATGCAAGAAATGCCATCTTCAGCGGTCTGATGCCTGATGTCATAGAGCGTATGTTCCCTGAGTTATGGGTAGATGAAGACAGCGAGGAGGGCAAAAATCTGAACGAAGCACCATTGGTTCAAACTCAATTTAACCGTTACAGGCGCAAGAATACCTTCAGTTATCATAAAATCAACGATTCACAAGCAGCAGAGAAGTTCGTGCAACAAATGCCACAGTTGCAGAGATACGATCTGAATGTGGTAGTAATGAACTTTATTGATATGCTCAGCCATGCCCGAACAGAAAGCAGGATGGTTCGCGAACTGGCCAGCAACGAGGCTGCTTATCGTAGTATTACTCAAAGTTGGTTTCGCCACTCACCTGTAGGTGATCTCTTCCGTTCCCTGGCTTCAAGTGATTACACCATTATACTGACAACAGACCACGGAAGCATACGCTGTTATAACCCTATAAAAGTAATAGGCGACAAGAATACCAACACTAACCTGCGTTACAAATTAGGAAAGAACCTTAGCTACAACCAAAAAGAAGTGTTTGAAATTAAGGAGCCTCATCAGGTGGGATTACCTAGGCCTAATTTGAGCACTACCTACATCTTTGCCACAGGTGATGATTTCTTTGCCTATCCCAACAACTACAATTATTACGTTCAATATTATAAAGATACCTTCCAGCACGGAGGCATCAGTATGGAGGAAATGCTGATTCCGCTCATCACACTGCGTGGAAAGAAAAGATAACGATGGAAATAAAATTTAAAGAAGAAGATATTAGGCAAGCTGCCAAACAGTTTGTAGAAGGAATGGACGAACATACTGTCTTTGCCTTCTACGGTAAGATGGGAGCCGGCAAAACAACCTTTATAAAGGCTGTATGCGAAGAGTTAGGGGTGAATGATACCGTTACATCTCCCACCTTTGCCATCGTAAACGAATATGAGGCAGCCAGTGGCCGCCCCATATATCATTTTGATTTTTATCGAATAAAAAAGGTTTCTGAAGCTTACGACATGGGATGCGAGGAATACTTCTACAGCGGTCATCCCTGTTTCATAGAATGGCCGGAACTGATAGAGGAAGTACTTCCCGAAGAAACGGTGAACATAACCATCGAAGCGTTGCCCGATGGAGAAAGACGCTTAATTTTCTAAAGACTCGCCGTATTCCAGTTCGCCGTCAACCACCCAACGGAGGTCTTCGGGGTCGAAGTCGCCAATCTTCTCCTTCTTGGCTTTTTGGGCAATATACGCTGCAACGTCGTCAATATCGATGTCCACTTCGTCATCGTTATCCGTCTTCTCAAGCAAATCAACATAATACTCACCTATCACATCCAAAAAGTAGTATAGGTCGTCTTCCGTGAACTTGTCCTTTACTTCTTGTGGAAGATAGTTTTTGATAAACTCTACCGTCAAGCGGTCATCCTCGGCATCAGCCAGAAAGTCGTCTTCAATATTTCCCATAGTCTCTTACAACAAACTTTTCAGTTTCTCTTCATAAACAGGACGTGCGGCAGCTCCTACAACCTTGTCAACTACCTCACCGCCTTTAATAAAGAATACGGTTGGAATATTGCGTACGCCAAAACGTACAGCCAATTCCTCATCTTCTTCAACATCACATTTGCCTATGATGGCCTGCCCATCATAATCCTGTGCCAAAGCCTCAATAATAGGGCCTACACGCCTGCAGGGACCACACCATGTAGCCCAAAAGTCCAAAACGATGGGTTTGCCGGTTGCTACCAGCGCCTCAAAATTGTTGCTGTTGATAATCTGTGCCATACCTTATTATAATGTATTTAAACTGTTAATTAATTTTATAAGTCAGATATTCTGTTGCATTAAGAAAATCCATCAGTTTTTTGCTTACTTGATAGCACTTTGTTTTAGACTTCATATGCAAAACGACAGAATCTCCACCTCCGCATATATTCCATTTTACATCAACAGAGGGAGCATCTTGTCCCTTTCCCTTATTCAAACTAGAAGGTTGCTGCATCTCTCGTATATGTTTATAAAGCTCGGCCACATCATCACTTTCCAACCTGCTGGAATCAATCATTATGGTAATACTATGGATAAGCTTATCCTTTACATCAGGCAGGAACTCTATCTTTCCTATCTTGAGTTCCAAAATATCCTGATTATACTGACGGCCTTGAACACGCCCCGTTATATATACCAGATTGCCTGGCTGTGTGAGATAGCCCTTCCATTGTGCCCAGTCATTACCGAACAAAGCAATTTCTGCAGAACCGGTATAATCCTCCACCATAACTATTCCGTAAGGTTGGTTTGTCCTGGTAATACCTTGACGTTTTAGTCCAGTTACAATGCCACCCAACCTTACGTCGGTATCTTTGAATGGAGTAAGGTCGTTCATCTGTTCCATGTGCAGATTGCAAATACCATTGAGTATTACGCTATATTCATCCAATGGGTGTGCAGAGAGGTAGATTCCCACTAATTCACGCTCTTTGTTGAGTCGTTCCAAATCATTCCATCTTTCTGTCACAGGAATCGGAGGTTGATGCTTGTCGATAGCCTCCATGCCGAAAAGTGAGAACTGTGCCTCCATCTGAGCTTGCTGATATTGGTTGCCGTATTTTGTAAGAGAATCGACAAAAAGTTCACCTTTTGCATTGGGAGCAATAAATTGTTCTCGGCTTATCTGTTTAGAGAAAGTATCAAAGGCACCACTCAAAGCAAGGCATTCTATACCGCATTTCTTGACTGAAGAAATAGAAACACGTTCTACGAAATCAAAGATATCTTTGTACTTGCCGTTCTTTTCACGTTCTGAGATGATAGCAGCAGCGGCAGCTTCACCCAATCCTTTGATTCCATTCAGACCGAAACGAATTTGCTGCTTATCGTTCACACCAAAATCAGCATGCGACTCATTGACATCAGGCCCTAATACCTCAATCTTCAAGTTTCGGCATTCATCCAGAAGCTTTGTTATTTCTTTGATGTCGTCTTTTCTCCTCGTTAACAAGGCAGCCATGAATTCTGCAGGATAATGTGCTTTTAAGTAGGCCGTCTGATATGCGACCCAAGAATAACATGCTGCATGTGATTTATTAAAGGCATAAGATGCAAATTTCTCCCAATCGCTCCAAATCTTATCCAGTACAACCGGGTCATATCCTCTTTCTTTCCCACCATTGATGAAAAGCGGTTTCATCTCGTCAACAATAGCTTTCTTCTTCTTACCCATGGCCTTACGGAGCGCATCAGACTGGCCTCTGGTAAATCCTGCCAACAGACGACTTAGCAACATTACTTGCTCTTGGTAAACGGTAATGCCGTATGTATCCTTCAGGTACTTTTCCATAACCGGAATATCATACGTAATCTCTTCGTTTCCATTTTTGCGTTTGATAAACGAGGGAATATAATCCATAGGGCCAGGTCGGTAAAGGGCATTCATGGCAATAAGGTCCTCGAAGACGGTTGGCTTAAGCTCTTTCAAGTATTTCTGCATACCGGCAGATTCAAATTGGAAGGTTCCTACCGTCAAACCCTTTTGATACAATTGATATGTTAACTCATCGTCAATCGGAATATGGTCAAGGTCTATATCAACTCCGTGCGCTTCCTTGATAACCCTACAGGCCTCCTTTAACTCCGAGAGTGTTTTCAGCCCCAGGAAGTCCATTTTAATCAGACCAGTACTCTCTATAACATGCCCGTCATATTGTGTGACAGCCGTCTTACGGTCTGGAAAATCTGGGTCGTCAGCCGTAGAGATTGGCACGTGATCTGAAATCGGGTCACGGCAAATAATAAATCCACAGGCATGAATACCTGTTCCACGAATCTGACCCTCCAATTGCTGAGCATATTTTATTGTGTCTGCCTCACGGTAATCGGGTGAAGACTGTGCTATCTGCAACTCTGGTGTACATGAGATGGCATTCTTCAGGTTCATCTTCATGCCTTCGGGCAAACGGTCTGGTATAGCTTTACAAAGTGCATTGCTCCTATCCAAAGGAAGATCCTCCACACGAGCCACATCTTTAATGCTGTTCTTGGTGGCCATAGTGCCGTATGTAATGATATGTGCACAATTCTCATGCCCATACTTATCCATTACCCATTGCAGCACCTTACCTCGTCCGTCATCCTCGAAATCTGTATCAATATCTGGCAACGAGATACGGTCAGGGTTCAGGAAACGCTCAAATAGCAAATCGTACTTCAGCGGGTCCAGTTTGGTGATACCCAAACAATAGGCTACCACACTACCTGCCGCGGAGCCACGTCCCGGTCCTACCCAAACATCCAAATCCTTGCGGGCAGAATTGATAAAGTCCTGCACAATAAGGAAGTAGCCTGGGAAACCCATCGTTTTCATAATGTGCAGTTCAAAGCGAATACGGTCGTCTACCTCTTTGTCTAACGGGTCGCCATAGATACGGTGAGCGCCTTCGTAGGCAAGTTTCCCTAAATAATCGGCCTCGAATTTAATCCTGTATAATTTATCATAGCCTCCCAGTTTCTTTATCTTCTTCTCACCTTCTTCCTTGGGGAGTGGGTTCTCGCCATTTTCGTCACTGGTAAACTCCCTGAACAAGTCTTCTTCTGTAAACTTCTGCCGCCACTGCTCCTCCGTACCAAACTCCTCTGGTATCGGGAAGAAGGGCATGATGGGATCTGACTCCAGATCATAAGTCTCCACCTTATTCAGAATCTCTACTGTATTGCTGAGGGCCTCGGGAATATCTGAAAAAAGGTCATTCATCTCCTCCTTAGTCTTGAACCATTCTTGCTTGGTGTACAACATGTGAGGCTCAGAAATTTTCTTGCCAGTAGAAAGGCACAGCAAGCGCTCATGTGCATCGGCATCATCCTCATTAACGAAATGGCTATCGTTAGTGCACACGAGTTTTATGTTCAGCTCATGTGCAATCTTTATCAGTTCGGAATTTGCTATCTGCTGCAAAGGAAAAGTCTCCCTGTTTGCTGCCACATTAGGATTTTTCACCTCATGGCGTTGCATCTCCAAATAGTAATCGTCGCCGAAGACACCTTTAAACCATTTAGCCGACTGGCGTGCGCCTTCCAAATCACCTTTCAGAATTTTGGATGGCACTTCGCCGGCAATGCAGGCCGAGCAACAGATAATATCCTCATGGAAGCGTACCAAATCATCGTGGTCGGTTCTTGGTTTATGGTAGAATCCGTCTACCCATGCTCGGGACACCAGTTTAATCAGATTCCTATAGCCGTTCAAGTTCTTTGCCAAGAGTATCAGATGATTACCACTACGGTCAATAGTTGGGTCGGTCATCTGTTCTTTCTTGCGCCTTGCAACATATACTTCACAGCCAAAGATTGGCTTAAAAGGCTCCAGACCGTCTTTTTTCCTTCCTTTATTAACAGCATTGCAGCAATCGAAGAGGTCTTTTACGCCAAACATATTTCCGTGATCTGTCAGCGCCATTCCAAGCATTCCGTTACCGATAGCCTTCTCCACCAACTTGGAAATAGAAGCCTGACCATCAAGCAAAGAATACTGTGAGTGAACGTGTAAGTGTATAAAATCTTCCATTTTGCCTGCTGTATAATAATAACCGTACAAATATAGTGTTTTTCCCTGAAACACAAAGTCTCGCAAGCCCTTTTGTTGAAGAAAAGTCTAAAATTACCACAAAAGTTTTTGATAAATAACAAAATTACCCTAACTTTGTAACCAAAGTAAACAAACCCCATGGGAAATAGACTTAAGAAACTGAAGAAGATTAAGAAGATTAGGCTACACCACGAAGGCACTCGCACGTTGGTGTTTGGCGCTATTTTTCTGATAGCTGTTAATGCATTTCTTCATTTCTTTATTTCCAACCAATTCCCATTCTACCTTTTTGCAGGAGTTAGCATTTGTGTTTACCTGATTCTTGCCAATTTCTTCCAGTGCCCCATCCGTTGTTTTGAGGGTGACACAGAAGGTATTGTCATTGCCCCAGCCGATGGCAAGGTGGTGGTAGTTGAGGAAGTTGAAGAGACTGAGTATTTCCACGACAAGCGCATCATGGTAAGCATCTTTATGAGCCTTTTTAATGTGCATGCCAACTGGGTTCCTGTAGACGGCACAATAAAGATGGTTAAACATTACGACGGCAACTTCCATAAGGCTTGGCTGCCCAAGGCTAGCGAAGAGAACGAGCGTTGCACAGTTGTTATTACCACGACCGACGGCACAGAGATTCTTGCCCGACAGATTGCCGGTGCTATGGCCCGACGTATCGTCACCTATCCGCATGAGGGGGACTCTTGCTTCGTTGACGAGCATTTGGGATTCATCAAGTTCGGTTCTCGTGTCGACCTCTTCCTGCCCTTAGGAACAGAAATCTGCGTGAAGCTGGGCGATAAGACTGTGGGCAATGAAACTATTATCGCCAAGTTATGAAAAAACATATTCCCAACACCATAACATGTTGTAACCTGATAAGTGGCTGCATTGCCACTGGTTGTGCTTTCTATGGGCAGTACCAATGGGCAGTGCTAATGATTGTGGTGGGTGCCGTCTTTGATTTTTTCGATGGTATGACGGCTCGTGCTCTTGGCGTTTCGTCCCCTATAGGTAAGGAATTGGATTCGCTGGCCGATGTGGTGACGTTTGGCGTGGCTCCCAGCACTATTGTCTTTTATCTGTTTCACGAGGTACATTACCCCGAGTTACTTGCTCCACTAAAGAGTTTCATCCCCTATACGGCTTTTATTATGGCAGCTTTCTCTGCGTTGCGATTGGCCAAGTTCAATTTGGATGAACGACAGACAATGGGATTTATCGGCCTACCCACTCCTGCCAACGCACTGTTCTGGGGTTCTCTTGTATTGGGGCAACATGCTTTTCTGGTTTCGCTGAAATTCAACGCCGTATTCCTTTTCCTATTCATGCTGCTTTTCTGCATGTTATTGGTATGCGAGGTTCCCATGCTTGCCCTCAAGTTCAAGGATCTCTCGTGGGAAAAGAACAAGGTAAAGTTCATTTTCCTGCTTGGCAGCCTTCCTTGCTTCCTTTTGAGCACCAGCTGCTTTGCTGCCATCATCGTGTGGTATGTTGCTTTGTCAATTATTACCGACGTAAGGGCAAGACGCAAATAGTTTTGGAATTATTTGCGCATTTCTATTACCTCTTCTTGGTAAAAGAAAGGGCGGCGGCACCATACAGACCCAAAGCTATAACCAAGAGTGTTTGGATGGTGTGAACTACCAAAACGAAGAGGGCTGCATCAATCTGACTGACACCATAGAGAACTAGCACGGTCTTAACGGCAAAATGCCAAGGGCCGGCTCCGTTGGGTGTGGGAACCAAAACAGCGAAGCAGCCTACCACAAAAGCTACCAATGCGGCCATCGGTCCCAGCTGGGCGGTGTACTGGAAGCAGTAGAACGTCAGGTAGAAATGCAGGTAGTAGCTGGCCCAGATTCCTATAGAATAAAGGAGGAACAAGACGGGATTCTGCACGTGACGGACGGAGAAAAGACCATCCTTCAAGTCAGTTAGCACAGCCCGAGTGCGAGAGAAGAAGTTCAGTCGCCACACCAACAAAGCCACTGTGCACAGGATGAGAATGCCGCAAACTACCGTCACCAACCATCCTGCAGTAGTGAAAGTACCCAAAAAACCACGAAGAGAGAGACCAGTCTCGGAAAAGAAATTCATGAAGATTGGAATCTGGCAAGCTACCGTTACCAAGGCCAACAATATCACCATGGTGCTGTCTATTACTCGCTCTGTAACCACCGTTCCTATTCCCCGGCTAAAATTGGTGCCCTCCCAGCGACGTAGGATGCCGCAGCGTAGCATCTCACCAACTCGGGGTACAACAAGGCTGCTGGCATAAGAGACGAAGACAGCATTAATGCACGTATGCAGTCGGGGCTTCTCGCCCAACGGAGCCAGCACCTGCTTCCAGCGGAGGGCGCGAAACACCTGTGCCATGATGCCGAAGGGGAAGCTGAGGAGCATCCACGTCCAGGACATCTCGCTCTCAAGGGCTTGCTTCACATCATCCCAGCGGATGCCGCGATACATCCACCACAAAATGGCGGCTGCCAGGATTAATGGAAGAACAATCTTACCCGTCGAGGAAAATATCTTTTTCACCTTCCTAATTATGAATTATGAATTGTGAATTATGAATTATTATCGTAACTTTGCAGCAAAATTACAAAAATATCAGCACGTATGAGAAACGTTAAGCCAAAAAAGTTTCTTGGACAGCACTTTTTGACTGATTTGGGTATCGCCCGCGACATTGCCGAAACGGTGGATGCCTGTCCCGACATCCCCATACTGGAGGTTGGGCCCGGCATGGGAGTAATGACGCAATTTCTGGTTCAGAAGCCCCGACTGGTGAAGGTGGTAGAGATAGATTTCGAGTCGGTGGCCTACCTGCGCGAGCACTTTCCCTCACTAGAGGAGAACATCATTGAAGACGACTTTCTAAAGATGCACTTGGAACGCACCTTCCAGGGCAACCCCTTTGTTCTAACGGGCAACTATCCTTATAATATATCCAGCCAGATATTTTTTAAGATGCTTGACAACAAGGAGCTGATTCCCTGCTGCACGGGTATGATTCAGAAGGAAGTAGCCGAGCGCATCACTGCCTCTCCAGGCAACAAGACGTACGGCATCCTGAGCGTGCTCATTCAGGCTTGGTACAATGTAGAATATCTGTTTACCGTTCACGAGCACGTCTTCAACCCGCCGCCAAAGGTCAAGAGCGCCGTCATCCGCATGACCCGTAACGATACCAAGGACTTAGGGTGCGACGAGCGACTCTTCAAACGCCTAGTGAAGACCACCTTCAACCGAAGGCGCAAGACGCTACGCAACAATATCCGTCCGCTCTTGGGCGAGTTGGATGCCGAACGTGCAAAAGCCGGCCTGCCTACCATAGACCATACCGCCTTCCTGCAGGATGAGATATTTAACAAACGCCCTGAGCAATTAAGCGTAGCAGAGTTCGTCGACTTAACCCGCCGGGTCAGTGTAGAGTTGAAAATTGAAAATTGAAAGTTGAAAATTAGGCCCCAATAACGGCATAACACAATAATAAAACAATGAAACAACAAAAACAACTGAATAATTTTCAACTTTCAACTTTCAACTTTCAATTAAATATCGTAACTTTGCACCCGAAAACAACAAAACAGCATTTAACTAACAAATAAAATGGACGATTATCACGCGGAGAATTTGAATTTGTAGCCGCCCGGAGCATCTGAAGGAACTCCCGGCAGGCAACATTGTTATGGACCCTTTTAAGCCAGAGTACTGAAAGATGCAAACATACTGGAACACTACGAATGGTCTGCGTACCATCGACAAATGGGAACCCAATTGCTGGGTTCAGGTTACATGCCCCACACAGGAAGATGTTGACTTTCTGGAGAAAACACTAGGAATCCCCGACTATTATATTTCCGATATTGCCGATACCGATGAGCGTGCCCGTTACGACATCGACGAGGGATGGATTCTTATCATCCTGCGTATCCCCTACGTGAAGGAAATGAAGAGCCGCACCCCCTACACCACCATCCCCTTGGGTATTATTATGAAGGGCGATGTACTGATTACGGTGTGTAACTTCGAGACTAACATGATGATAGACTTCGTGAGTTATCAACAGAAACGCGGACTGGGCTTCACCGACTCCGTGGATATGATTTTCCGACTCTTCCTCTGCAGCGCCGTCTGGTATCTGAAGCGCTTGAAACAGATAAGTCTGCTTATCGACAAGGCTAAGCGCAATCTGGATCGCAACGTAAACAATACGGATATCATTGCACTGAGCCGCCTCCAAGACAGCCTCACCTACTTTGTAACATCTATCAGAGGAAATGAGAACCTGCTCTCGAAACTGAAATTCAAACTGCCTGTTGATGAGTTGGATGCCGATATGATTGAGGACGTCAATATTGAGATGAGTCAGGCTCGCGAAACCTGCAACATATATACCAACATTCTTGACTCCACTATGGACACCTATGCCAGCATTATTAATAATAATGTAAGTAGCGTCATGAAAGTGCTCACCAGTATCAGCATTATTCTGATGTTTCCCACACTCATCGCCAGTTTGTTCGGCATGAACCTTATTAACGGAATGGAGCAAGTATGGTGGGGATTCCCCTTTGCTGTAGTCCTCTCAATAGGCGTAACGGTGCTCTTCTGGTGGTATTTCAAACGAAAAACGTGGATTTAATCTACTTTTCCCGAAAAAAAAGCACGTTTTTTTAGGTTATAAGGGATATTTTACCTTATTTTGCTTTTCACAACTCCCAAAAATGGGAGAAGGTAACACTTAAATTAATAAATGATGGACTCTTTAGAGACTAATGTAACTACTGCCCCCGAGCAGTCTTCTGAGATTACAGAGATGAATGCAGCACCTGCAGTGCCCGAAACAGTTGAAGAACCCGAAACGGTTGAAGAACCTGAAACAGTTGAAGAACCCGAAACGGTTGAAGAACCCGAAACAACTGCCGACCCCGCAGTGCCTGTGTACACAACAAAGGAAGAAGTTGTTAACCGCGTAAAGGAAATTGCACAAAGCGAAGACTTGGCTGAGAAGCAAGAACTTGACCTGCTGAAACAACTTTTCTATAAGTTCCACAACACAGAAATACAAGAGGCTCGAAAAGCCTTTATCGAAGGCGGCGGTGAACCCGAAAAGTTCGAGCCGCAGATCGATCCGTTGGAACCCGAGTTCCGCGCTTCTATGCAGTTGATTCGCGACAGAAGGGCTGCAGCCCAAGAGGAATTGGAACGTCAGAAGGCAGAGAATCTGAAGAGGAAACTTGAAATACTCGACCGCATTCAACAATTGGCTTCCACTCCGGAAGAAGCCAACAGCACCTTTGATGAATTCAAAGCCTTGCAAGCAGAATGGAAAGAGATTAAACAGGTTCCAGCCGAGCGCGCTACCGAACTTTGGAAAAACTATCAGTTATACGTAGAGCAGTTCTATGATTTACTGAAGTTAGGCCATGAATTGCGCGACTATGACTTCCGCAAGAATCTTGAGGCCAAGACCCGCTTGTGCGAAGAGGCCGAGGCCCTCATACAGGCTCCCGAAGTAGTTGCAGCCTACAACCAAATGCTTATCCTGAATCAGGAATGGAAAGAGACCGGTCCCGTTGCCCGTGAGTTCCGCGAGGAAATATGGAACCGCTTCAAGACAGCAACAACAGCCATATACAAGCGTCATCAGGATTTCTTCGAGGCACGCAAGGCAAAGGAAGAAGAGAATCTGGCACAGAAGACCGCGTTGTGCGAACAGTTGGAAGCCATCTCAACAGATGAGCTGAAAACTTCATCGGAATGGGACGAGATAACCAAGAAGATTATCGAAATGCAGGCCGCCTGGAAAACCATCGGTTTTGCACCGCAAAAAATGAATACCGCCATCTTCGAGCGTTTCCGCAAAGGATGCGACGCCTTCTTCGAGAAAAAGGCACAGTTCTTCCAGAATCTGAAGGAAAGCCTGAACGAGAACCTGGCCAAGAAGAAAGCATTGGTAGAAAAAGCTGAGTCGCTGAAGGACAGCACCGAGTGGCGCAGCACCGGAGACATCCTCGTCAACCTGCAAAAGCAGTGGAAGGAAATCGGTAATGTGCCCCACAAGTATTCCGAGGAGCTATGGAAGCGCTTTGTGGGTGCTTGCGACCAGTTCTTCGAAGCTCGCCAGCAGGCCACAGCCGGTGTACGCGATGAGCAGAATGCCAACAAGGAGCAAAAACTGGGTATCATAGAGCAACTGAAGGAACTGGCCGAAAAGGGAGGCGAGGAAATAATGCAGCAGGTAAAGGAATTGCAGAAAAAGTGGAACGAGGTGGGTCATGTGCCTTTCCGCGACAAGGACAAGCTCTACAAAGACTATCGCGAGGTTTGCGACAAAATTTATGGTGCCCTCAATGCCTCTCAGGCCAAGCGCCACTTGAGCAACTTCCGCAACAACCTAGCTCAGAAAATAGAGAAAGAAGGCGGCAGCCTCAGCAATGAACGTCAGCGTATGATGCGTGCTTACGAACGTATGCGCGACGAGCTGAACACTTACGAGAACAACTTGGGATTCCTCTCTAGCAGCAGCAAGAAGGGCAACACCTTGGTTGATAGCATGAAGAAGAAAGTTGAGAAACTTCGCGATGAACTCTCACTTTTGGCCCAGAAGATTAAGGCTGTAGATGAGCAGATAGCCAACGAAGGAAAGTAAAATACATTTTGTATATATAACAATAAAGCCCTCATTTCTGAGGGCTTTATTGTTACAATTACTTGCAAGCCGGACACCAAGGCTTGAGTTGCTGGAAGAAGTCGTTACCCTTGTCATCTACAAGGATGAAGGCGGGGAAGTCCTCTACATCAATCTTCCAAATGGCTTCCATACCCAACTCAGGATATTCCACACACTCAATGCTCTTAATGCTGCTCTGACTCAGCACAGCAGCCACACCACCAATAGTTCCAAGATAGAAACCGCCGTGTTTCTTGCAGGCATCGGTCACCTGTTGTGTGCGGTTACCCTTGGCAATCATTACCAAAGACGCACCATTAGCCTGGAATTCATCTACATAGGGGTCCATACGGTTGGCCGTTGTGGGACCCATAGAACCGCAAGGATAACCGGCAGGAGTCTTGGCAGGGCCGGCATACAGTACCGGATAATCCTTGAAGTACTGAGGCATACCCTCACCAGCATCTAAGCGAGCTTTTAACTTAGCATGAGCAATATCACGGGCTACAATGATGGTTCCCTTCAGATTTACGCGAGTGCTGACGGGGTACTTGGTCAGTTCGGCACGAACTGCATCAATACCCTTGTTCAAATCTATCTCTATGCCCTTAGGACCTTCGCCCGGATTACGCAATTCCTCTGGAATCAACTCTGTTGGGTTGCTATCCATTTTCTCAATCCATATACCGTCCTCGTTGATCTTAGCCTTGATGTTACGGTCGGCAGAGCAACTGACACCCATACCAACGGGCAGAGAAGCACCATGACGAGGCAGACGAATCACGCGAATGTCATGAGCCAAATATTTTCCTCCGAACTGAGCACCTAAGCCAATCTTCTGAGCTTCCTTCAAGAGCTTCTCTTCGAGGTCGATGTCACGAAAAGCGCGACCCGTCTCATCGCCTGTGGTAGGCAGATTGTCGTAGTACTTGATGGAGCCAAGCTTCACGGTCAGCAGGTTCTTCTCAGCGCTAGTACCGCCAATCACGAAACAGATGTGATAGGGAGGACAGGCTGCTGTGCCCAGATGCTTCATCTCTTCAACCAACCATGGCAGCAATGTCTTCTCGTTTTGGATGAGCGCTTTTGTCATGGGGTAAAAATAGGTTTTGTTGGCAGAACCACCGCCCTTGGCTACGCAGATGAAACGATACTCGGCACCTTCCACTGCTTCAATGTCAATCTGGGCTGGCAGGTTACACTTGGTATTCACCTCATCGTACATATTCAACGGTGCATTTTGGGAGTAACGTAGGTTGTCCTGAGTGAAGGTGTTGAAAACACCACGGGAGAGTGCTTCTTCATCCTCAAAACCTGTCCAAACCTGTTGACCCTTCTCGCCATGAATGATAGCGGTACCTGTATCCTGGCAGAAAGGCAGAATGCCCTTGGCTGCCACATCGGCATTGCGAAGGAACTGCAGTGCCACATACTTATCGTTCTCACTTGCTTCGGGGTCGTTCAGCACCTTGGCAACCTGCAAGTTGTGTTCGCGGCGCAGCATGAACTCCACATCGTGGAAGCATTGCTGAGCCAACAAGGTCAAGGCTTCCTTGCTTACCTTCAGAATCTTGTGACCCTCGAATTCGCTTACGCTTACCCCCTCCTTCGTCAGGAGGCGATACTCGGTCTTGTCCTCGCCCATCTGGAACATTGGGGCATACTTGAAATCAACCATATATGTGGACCCTCTCCCTAACCCTCTCCCGTCAAGGGCGAGGGAACTGCTTCGCAGGGTCTTGGGCAGTTGTATTTTTATTTTATTTTATTCTATTCTTTCTCACATAGAGTCATAGGAGGCTATTTCGAAAACTTGAACTGCAAGCGATTGCCATCAGCTTTGACAACCTCTATGATATAGATACCAGGCAGATAGCCGACAGTATTGTAGGACGAAGCCTGTGGTATCATGTCTACCAAGGCTCCGGCACTATTATAGACTGCCATACGTGCAGCCCAAGGCAGATGTAGCGTCTGTCCTTCCCATTTTGGCTGAGGCTGTAGAACAGCATTCAGGGAAGTTTCTTTGTCTATAATCTGCATAGGGATGTCCATGGCAAAACCCTTAAACATTTCGCCACAGGGAGCCGGTACATCCTTCCAAGAGTCGGCAAAGCAGATGCGCAAACGTGAGAGACCGGAAGTAGCTTTCGCAGGCACACGAACAGAAAAGGTGTGGTTCAGTATCGCAGTATTCTCGCTCTTGGCATTCCCCAATGTGGCAACCTTCTCTGATGTTGTGGAATCAAATATGCTGTCACAGTTCCAGTCGGCATAGATAACCTGACGGCACCACCGCAGGTCATCATCGTTCTGGGCTGCCACAGTTTTTAGCCTAAATGTCTTACCCGCTTCAACCACGATGGGAGTAGCCACACAGACATAACCAGTCGTGCTTGGTGTCGTGGTATTGTAATCCAGATTCTGCAGACAATTGGTTGTTGTAACACTGGTAAGCCAACGTTTCTGTATGGCAACATCGCGTTTTTCGTCGTCGAGCATCACCTCGCAATAATCGAAAATATCTTCAGCAGGAGGCTCGGGAGCATTGTTGAGCACACTCTCCAAATAATTAATCCGCCTAGAAGCTGGGTCCATATAGGTAATAACACTAGAACGAAAGGCCTCTACAGCCTTATTAAGTTTCGACAGTGCTTTGGTATCACCGTTCTGTTTATATTCCTCACGGAGAATCCGGATCTTCTCGGTCTGTTGGATACCTTCTATGAAGCGTTCCCAACGAACACTACTACGCGGACCCGGGTAGATGCAGTAGGTGTCGCCTGGCGCGAAGTATTTAAACCGACTGTCCGTAAGCGGTTTCTCTGGCCAGTTCATCCACGACCAATGCAAGAAGCCATCGAAGTCGTTTGCCACGGAAAAGATAGGCAGGAAGGCGGCTTCGGCAGGCAGACTGTTGGTGAAGATATTGGGTTTCTTGGTGGAGCAGCAGGTATAAGTCGTTGAATACCATCCCTTCGCACGGCGAGCTGCCAACTCTGTCGCGGAGAATGTCTGCCAGAAAGAAATACAATAATCGGCCAGCTTGTCCACCAATTCATTATGATAATGTCCTGCCAATGCCATTCGGAATCCGGGAACAGCCTCCTGCGCCACATTATAGGCCTCCAACATATTCGTTACATCGCGTTCATCCATGGCGATGAGCGTCTTCTCGAACCAGCCTTTCTCGCGCAGATGTGCAGCAAAAGAAACGAGGAAAGCACCCCATAGTTCCTTGTAATCGGTAGCCGATGTAGTTGTCTTTAGCGCAACTTCTTTTTTTTGAGCTTCATCGTAATAACGGAACGTCATATCCCAAGGTATCATCGTGAAACAGTCTATCTGCTTGTCTATCCCGCAGGAAGCCATGAACTCCACCCATCGGTCAAAAATGCTATAATCGTAGCTCCATGTACCATCTTGCCGCTTAGTGGTCTTTATCATCGGGTCGAATTTATCATAGCTCTGGCTCCCCCAAGGCTCATAAAAAAGAATGGCAGAAACCACACTCTCACCTGCACGGGCCAGCAGTTCCATATAAGGACGAAGCAGTTCAAAGTGCTTGTCGCTCCAACGGGCCACATTTTCGTAACGTGACACCGAATAGGGCTGCTGCCAGAAATCTAGATGAAAACTCTGCTCACTAGGCAGTGGCAAAAGCTTATCTTGGATATTTACGCGAAGATTCAGTTGTGCAACGGTTGTCTGCGAAGCTGCATCCAGCACGTCCAACGTTAGGGTATACAGACCCGGTTGTGCATCACGTGGCACCTCTAAAGTAAGCCAGACAGGACGTGTGCTGCAAGAGGTCAGGGCAAGCGAACTCTCCAGATCAATGACATCCGGCACCAGATATGGTGTCAAATCGCTGGGATGAGTTCCGCAAGTTTTAAACTCATCAGTTAGCACATATCGAAGGAAGCGGGCAGTACACTGCTCTGCAGGAATAACGGCATTCTCGCCAACCCAGTCTGAAGTACGTAACGAAAGCTTCTTGACAGCAACAGGAGAAAACAGCACTGCTTCAACGCCTACACGCTCCCCACGCCAAGCATAGACTATCGTGTCGGTTCTCACACGCAACTGAGGCACAGCCGTCTTTACATAGTGAACATCGCGTGAAGCCCAACTCACATATAGTCGCTGCTCCAACTGCTGCCACAGTTCCTTGTCAGGTCGCACGCCATCATCAGCTTCTGTATAGCTCTTTCCTGCCACTGTGGCATGAAGATTCGTTGTCAAAAGCAACCATGCCATAATTACCAAGCAACACTTGTCTCTCATAGTACTCGCAACTATCAATGTTCAATGACTAACTCTCCTCGTAATGTTGAAACAAAAAGTCGTTGTAGGGGTATTTCTGCACATGCAGTTCCCTTACCTTATTATAAAGAACCTGTTTCATGGTCTCTAGATTTGTTTTCTCCTGTGCCGAGATGAACAGACAGTCGCCGTTCAGACGCGACATCCAAGTACGAGTCAACTCGTCCAGCGACACGTTCTTTGCTGTTGGCGGAGTCAGGTCGTCGGCATCCTTCTCCTCCCATGTATAGGCATCTATCTTGTTAAAGATAACCATCGAAGGTTTATCGGCACAACCCAAATCAGACAGAGTCTTCTCCACCACCTTAATTTGGTCTTCGAAATCAGGGTGCGAGATATCCACCACGTGTAGGAGGAAATCGGCCTCACGCACCTCATCCAGCGTGCTCTTGAAAGAATCCACCAGATCAGTAGGCAGCTTGCGAATGAATCCTACTGTATCCGAGAGCAGGAAAGGCAGATTGTCTACAATCACTTTACGAACCGTAGTATCCAGTGTTGCAAAGAGTTTGTTCTCGGCAAACACCTCGCTTTTGGAAAGCAGGTTCATCAGCGTACTCTTTCCCACATTGGTGTAACCCACCAGCGCCACACGAATCATCCTGCCACGGTTGCTGCGTTGTGTTGTCTTCTGACGGTCAATGTCAGCCAGTCGCTGCTTGAGCAGACTCATGCGGTTCAGAATAATACGACGGTCCATCTCCAACTGAGTCTCACCTGGTCCACGCAAACCAACCGAGCCTTTTCCGCCTCCGCTTCCAGAACCACCACCCTGTCGTTCAAGGTGTGTCCAAAGACGTTGCAGGCGGGGTAGCATGTAGCGGTACTGCGCCAATTCAACCTGCGTTTTGGCATTGGCAGTCTGAGCACGCATAGCAAAGATGTCAAGGATAAGAGACGTACGGTCCAGTACCTTCACCTTCAACTCGTTTTCAATGTTACGCAACTGCTTGGCACTCAGTTCGTCATCGAAAATGACCATGTCCACCTCACGCTCAGCATCCTCCTCTGCTTCAATATAGGCTCTTATCTCCTGCAGTTTACCTATACCCAGATAGGTTACGCTGCTGGGACCATTCATGCGCTGTGTAAAACGTTTTATGGTCTCTGCTCCTGCCGTCTCGGCAAGGAACTCCAGTTCATCAAGATATTCTTTAGTCTTACGCTCATTCTGATCGGGCGTGATAAGACCTACCAATATCGCCTTCTCCGGGCGTGTCTCCACCACATTGTGGAACTTTACGTCCGACATGCCGTCTTCAAAAGGTAAAGACGACCGACTTGAATTATAATGTTTACTTCTACTTGTCTTCAACTCTCAGCTCTAAACTTTCCCTCCCCCTAAGGGGGCCAGGGGGGTCTATTCTTCACTCTTCATTCTTCACTTTTCACTCTTCACTCTTCATTCTTCACTCTTCACTTTATTTAACCTGCACTACCAGATACCTGCCTGTACTCCAGAATTTAACTGGGTCAGAGATGTGCAACTCATACAACCCCTTGCTATCCTTAACCATCTGATAGCTGCCAGAGGGATGATTAGAGAGAATGGAAGCACTCTTGCTATAAAACTTAATTGTCTTATCGTAGCGAATATCAATCTGGGTAAAATAGTCCTTGTTAAAGTTTCCATCACGCAGCACATCACCGTTTGAAAGAATCTTCTGTTCCTTCAGTTCTGCCTTTGTGCCAAATACGAACCATGCGGTATTCAACTGTTTCTCTTGTGTAGCAACAGTCTCCGCCTTGCTCTTATTCTCTTCTGTAAGGGCATTCACATCCTCATTAAGGGCATTAATCTGTTCGCCTTGTGCAGCCAGTTGAGCATCCTTCTCTGCCAACGTAGCCTCCAGTTCCTGAATGCGTTTGTTCTGTGCTTCCATCTGAGCCTGCAGGTTTTCTACAGTCTTCTTCAGTTTCTCGGCATTGAAGGTACTGGCACGCAACTTCTCTTTCAATTGGGCAATCATGTCCTTGTTCTGCTGCATTGCCTCGCGTATGAACTGCATATTCTCACGTATCACCTCTTTGTTGCTGGCACTCTCAGGACTTGCATCTGCAACAGTTACACGTCCCTCAGCCTCATTGATGCGTCTGATACCCTCCTGTACCTCATCAAAAGTACCCATGATATCATTCAGTTCCATATCTTTCTCATTGATAATTCTCTGCAGAGAATCACGCTCCTGCTCGATGGCAGATTCACTCACTTGCTGCCCCTGTCCACATGAGATCAACAATAAAGTTACTACAGTAACAAATCCAAACTTTTTCATATCTTTTGTTTTAGAAGTTTTCGTTTTTTCTGACCGTTATCGTTCTCGTTTTCGTTATCATTCGCTAATCGCTAACCGCTAACCGCTAACCTTTTTTCGTTTTCGTTTTCGTTAACTAAAGTCTAAAGTCTAACGCCTAAAGTCTTTTTGGTTTTCGTTTTCGTTTTCGTTTTCGTTATTGATTCAATTATTGCAGCCCCCCAATACAATCACAAACTCACCTCTGGGTTCATTGGCTTTGAAATGAGCCAACACCTCTTCCACCGTACCTCTGACACTTTCCTCGTGTATCTTACTGATTTCACGGCATACGCTTACGGGTCTCTCAGGGCCAAATACCTCTCTGAATTGCTCCAGTGTTTTTACAATGCGGTGAGGCGACTCGTAGAAGATGATGGTGCGAGGCTCATCAGCTAAAGCATTCAGTCGGCTCTGCCTGCCTTTCTTCTGAGGCAGGAAACCCTCGAAGCAAAACTTGTCGCAAGGCAGACCGCTGCTTACCAATGCAGGCACAAAAGCTGTCGCCCCTGGCAGGGTTATTACCTCTATACCTGCCTTTATTGCCTCACGGGCTACCAAGAAACCCGGGTCGCTGATACCAGGTGTGCCAGCATCACTCACCACAGCCACTGTTTCGCCGCCCTTCAGTCTTTCCACCACACGGTCCACCGTCTGATGCTCATTGAACTTATGGTAAGAGAGCATAGCATTCTTTATTTCAAAATGCTTCAGTAACACACCGCTCGTACGTGTATCCTCGGCTAAAATCAGGTCAGCCTCCTTCAACACCTTCAGCGCTCTGTATGTTATGTCATCCAAATTTCCTACAGGTGTAGGCACCAAGTACAATGTTCCCATCCTGATGTGTATATTTGGGGCAAATGTATACATAAAAAACGTTATTGTGGATAAATAGGCCGAATTATTTTGATTATTTCAATATTTTTAAGCCCCTTTATGGGGCTAATTCGAACAGATTGTATATATTTGCGAAAAATCAAACCAAAAGAAACAAATGAAAGATGTAGGCTCTCATAATGGAGAAATGATGAGGCGCGGTCGCGTGGAAGTTGTTTGCGGCTCCATGTTCTCAGGTAAGACCGAGGAGTTGATTCGCCGACTTAAACGAGCTCAGTTCGCTCATCAGCGTGTAGAGATATTCAAACCCAGCATTGACGTCCGCTACAGCGAAGAGGAGGTGGTAAGCCATCAAGGCAACAGCATTATGTCAACCCCTGTCGACTCCTCTGCCAGCATTCTGCTATTGGCAGATGATACGGATGTGGTAGGAATTGATGAGGCCCAGTTCTTCGACGAGCACATTGTAGAGGTTTGCAACGAACTTGCCTCGCGTGGCATCCGTGTTATTGTGGCAGGCCTCGACCTTGACTTCAAGGCCCAGCCTTTCGGCCCCATGCCTCAGCTCTGTGCCATTGCCGACGAGGTTACCAAGGTTCACGCCATCTGTGTGCGCTGTGGAGCACTTGCCTATGTCAGTCACCGCATTGTAGCAGGCGAGAAACAGGTAATGCTAGGCGAAAAGGACGAATATGAGCCCCTTTGCCGCGAATGCTATAATTTAATTCATTCAACTTAAAACGATGTTCGAACAAAAAATTACTTTCGACAGCTTTATCCGCAGCATCACCCTCATCTGTCTTGCTGCAGGAGCCGTATGGTTACTCAACACGCTTTCTGGCGTTTTGCTACCCTTCTTCGTTGCGTGGCTGCTGGCTTACCTGATTTACCCCCTTGTCAGGTTCATTCAGTATAAGATGCGTTTACGTAACCGCATCCTCAGCATTTTTGTTGCCATGCTACTGGTAATATCCGTACTGACGGGACTCATAGCGCTGATTGTTCCTCCCATTATAAAGGAGATGACACACATGTCTGAACTGACAACGCTTTATTTCAATGATGTAATGACCCAGACCAATATGGCGTCTTACATTCAGAATGTTATCAACTATCTCAGCAACGAGAACACCCTTGTCGGCCTCATGCAGCAGAGCTCCTTTGTCGATGCAATGCAAGCCGTTATGATTCAGACTTGGAGTTTTGTGTCCGGAACGGTGAATGTCGCCCTTAGCATCTTGGGCGTGTTTGTGGTACTGCTATACATGTTTTTCATTCTGATAGATTATGAAAATATCAGTCAGAATTGGGTGAATCTTATTCCTGCCGGCAAGCGGAAATTTGCCTCCATGGTGGCACAGGATGTAGAAAACGGCATGAATTCCTATTTCCGCGGACAGTCACTCATAGCTCTCCTCGTGGGTATTCTTTTCAGCATAGGATTTCTGATTATCGATTTCCCCATGGCCATCGGTTTAGGGCTATTTATTGGTTTCCTCAACCTGGTGCCTTACATGCAGCTCTTTGGTTTCATTCCCACAATCCTGTTAGCCATTCTTAAGGCAGCTGAGACAGGCGAGAGTTTCTGGATTATCATGCTATGTGCCTTGGCCGTTTTTGCCGTTGTTCAACTCATTCAGGATATGTACCTTACCCCCCGTATCATGGGCCATGTAATGGGACTGAACCCTGCAATCATTCTGCTTAGCCTTTCTGTATGGGGAAGCCTGATGGGTATTATCGGTTTCATCATAGCCTTACCGCTCACCACCCTGTTGCTTTCTTATTATCGCCGATTTGTGCTCAAGGAAGTCGAACAAGAGGAGGAAAAAGAGCCCGAAAAATAAAAAAGTGATGTGAAAAGAATAATTTTTCACTTTTCACTTTTCACTTTTTATTGTACCTTTGCACCGCAATTTTCAAAATTGCACCTGCGGAAGTAGGTTTTAGGTCGGTCCGCTAGCTCAGCTGGTAGAGCACAACACTTTTAATGTTGGGGTCTTGGGTTCGAACCCCAAGCGGGCTACACCAGAAAAAAGCCAAACAAAAGAAAGTTTACTTTCGGTTGCTTGGTTTTTTTTGTGGTGTCAAGCTTCCCGTGGAAGGGCTGGGGTCGATGAAGTCAACCCCAATTGTTTACATGCTTTCCTTTAATATCTCCGTGATGTCTTCTTTCGTCAAGTCAAGATAGCCTGCGGGATAGACGACGGTGGTTTCGGTGATGCCAGGAATCATCTCGTTGGTGGCACCCAACTCGCTGATAGTCAGTGGCAGACCAATCTCCAGCATCCAGTCCTTCTGGGCTTGCAGTCCCTTTTCGGCTATCTGCTCATCTGTCAGCCCGTCGCCACTGATGTCCCAAACATTCTTGGCGAAGCGCACAAACTTGCGCAGGCCGTTCTGCATCGCCCTGCGATAATACGCCATTGAAACAGAGGCCAGAGCATAGCCGTGAGGGGCATGTGTCCATGCTCCCACGCTATGGCCTATCATGTGTACCATCCAGTCCTGTTGCTTGCCCATACCGATGAGGGTGTTCAGTGCCCACGTGGCAGTCCACATGATGTTAGAGCGAGCCTCGTAGTCCTGCGGATTCTTCACGGCGATGCGACTGCTATGGATGACTGAGCGCATCAGGCCTTCGGCGAGATAATCGCTCGTGTTATCATCGAAATCAGAAAAATACTGCTCCATGATGTGGTTCATGATGTCGTAGATGCCTGCCTTCATCTGGTTCTCCGGTACAGTCATCGTGAACTTCGGATTCAGAATAGAGAACTTCGGCATCAGGCGGCTGTCGAACACGTGGCCCACCTTGAATGTGTGCTCTGCATCGGTAATCACCGTTCCGGCATTCATCTCCGAGCCTGTTCCTGCCATCGTCAGAATGCAGCCCACGGGCAATAGCTTTTGGTCGGCATCGGGTTGTTCCTGCTTCAACCAGAACTTATCCCAGTAGTCGCCGTCGTAATAGACCGATGCTGCTACCGCTTTCGAGTAGTCGCACACGCTGCCACCGCCAAGTGATAGAATTAAATCAATCTTATTCTCACGGGCTATCTTCACACCCTCGTTCAGTTTCTCAAGCGTGGGGTTGGTCATCACACCAGGATTCTCTACGATGGTCTTGCCTGCCTCTTTCAGGATAGCCACGACCTGATCGTAGATACCGTTGCGTTTCACACTGCCGCTACCGTAGTTGAGCAGCACCACGGGGCCATAGCCCTTCAGTTCGTCCTTGAGGAAGTTCAAAGACTCATCACCAAAATACAGTTTGGTGGGGTTGTAGTAAGAAAAGTTTCCTTGCATAGCTTATTGGTTAAATATCTTTTCAATATAGAAGCTGAAGGGACGGAAGCCGTCGTTGCAGCTGATCATCGCACTCATGGGGTTCTTCATCCATCCGTCATAGAAGTTGCCCTCACCCCTTGCCAGAGACTCCACAAACGGCCTCATAGATTCCCATGCTGACGGACACATACCTTCGGGACACTGTCCGTTGATGGAAACCCACTGCTGGCCCTCCCTGACATCGCAAGTGTGCTCAATTGGGTTTTCATACTGTGCCATCAAGTCTTCATAGACCGTCTGGCGAATGGCTGTGATTCGTACCTTGTTATTCAAAACGCAGATTGTCGGTTATAATTAAATTGCTGCATATCTTTATTTGCTCTTCAGTGTTAGGCTGGCGGTGGGCAATGAGCTCTTGATACTCACGTTTACGGAGCCTTTCTTCTGCGTGCTGCGAACAACGAGGAGGGCGCGGCCCTTCCACGTTTTTACACGAGGTGATGTGTAGGGCTCTGTATCCTTCAGGTCGGCAGAGGCGAAAGCTAACAACGTACCAGCTCCCTTGACTGTAGCTTCACATTCGATGGCGGCTTCGGGCACATGCCTACCCTCCTTATCAAGGACTTCGACATTAACAAAGGTAAGCGACTGACCATCGGCTTGCATCACGGTTCGGTCTGGTATAAGGCGCAGACGGGCTGGTTTGCCGGCGGTTAAGAGACTCAACCCCGTCCCCTCCCTGTTAAGGAGGGGAGTAGATACTTCTGCACGCAGGGTGCCTGGCTCATAGTTCACAGTAAAGACGGCCTTGAACTCGGTCGAGCGGTTCACCTGCGTCGTGCCGATAAGCCGGTCGTTCAGATAAAGTTTTACCTCCGGTGCCTTGGTATATATCTCCACCTCAATGGGCTTTCCCTCCCAACCGGGCCATGTCCACGACTCCCATGTGGGCCATACACTCCACATTGTAGTGTGAATCTCGCCGTGGTAGCCGTTAGGTTCGCGAACACATAGGTATATACTCTCCTCTCCCTTACGGGAGGGGTCGGGGGTGAGGCCTTTCCACAGCATTTCGCGATAGTGGCTAATGGGTTTGCGCCAGCCGGTGATATCGACGTCTCCACAGGGAGCGCCGTGCCATTCGGGCTGTCCACCCTCAATCCATGACTCGCCCTCGCGCTCACCTTTATAGTAGTTACGACCTATGCCACTCTCGCCTAGATAGTCGAGACCTGTCCACACGATGTCGCCTACGACGTAGGGGAATACATAAGCAGTAGCCCAATTCATATAAGCATCACGCGGATAGCTCTCTGTCTGCCAGATAACACGCTTAGGGTCGCGTTCATGGTCGCTGGCGTGCTTGAACAGCATGTAGTTATATCCCGCCACGTCGAGCACTTCGGCATGCGGGTCGTAGATTTCCCAGTCGCGGTCCCAGGCACAGAGGGCCTCGGTAACGGGGCGTGTCGTATCATATTCGTGGATGGCCTTCTTCATCTGTCGGGCTGTATGGACCACACGGATGTCCTTGCGCTCGATGACCTCGTTGCCGATGCTCCAGCAGATGATGCTCGGATGGTTACGGTCGCGCAGCACCATCGCATGGATATCCTGTCGGAAGCAGGAGTCGATTACGGTAGAATAGTCGTAGGGATTTTTCTGTGTGCGCCAGCCGTCGAAGGCCTCGTCGATGACGAGCATACCCAGCGAGTCGCAGGCATCGAGGAAAGCGCGCGTCGTGGGATTATGGCTGGTGCGGATGAGGTTGAAGCCTGCCTCCTTCATCTGACGCACCTTGCGGATTTCGGCATCGTCGAAGGCACGGGCACCCAACACACCATCGTCGTGGTGTACGCAGGCACCGTTGATAAGCACCTTCTTTCCATTGAGCACGAAGCCATTCTCAGCGTCGAACGAGAAGGAACGGATGCCGAATTTAACAGCCTCACCCCCGACCCCTCTCCCTTGGGCGAGGGGATTAGATAGACTTACTTCAGCTGTATAAAGATATGGAGATTCGGGTGACCAGAGTTTGGGATTGTTGATGGTGTAGGTAAAGCTGACGGTCTTGCTTTCACCGGCTTTCAGTGATACTTCTTGCTGCTGACCTTCAACCTCAACGACACCTTGCTGATCTGCTGTGCTTTCATTCTGCACCATTACCTCTACATTTACTGTTGCCTTGTCGGAACTCACCTCTGGTGTGGTAACAAAGACTCCATTCTCGGCAATGTGCAGCGTGGGCATGGTCTCCAACCACACGTGGCGGTAGATGCCGGAACCAGAGTACCATCTACAGTTAGGCTGTTCGCTATTGTCCACCTTCACGACGACCTCGTTAACCTCGTTCTTCATTTTTTCATTTTCTGAATTTTTCATTTTCAAGAACGGTGTTACATCCACGGTGAATGGCGTGTAGCCATAGTGATGCTGCCCAGCCTTTTGGCCATTCACATAGACTTCAGCCTTCTGATACACGCCCTCGAAGTGTAGCTTAACGAGAGAATTATCAATTGTCAATTGTCCATTATCAATTGTAAACTCTTTCCAATACTCACCCTTGCCAGCCTCGAACCATCCGCCGCCAGTGCCCGTAGCACCCTTGCCCGAGTTGGGCCCTTCGAAGATGTCCCAATCGTGCGGCAGATCAACGGTCTGTGTCTTCCCATTGTGAGTAAACTGCCAGCCGAAATCAAACAGCTGCCTTTTTGTCTGTGCCGATGCTGAAATCGCTACGATAACCAGCATTAATGTAATCACGGGTTGAAACATGCCTACCCAACCGATGCGAACGATTTGAGAACTTCTATCCATAATATCTTCTAAATGCTGTTGCAAATATACGAAAAAAAATCCTCCATATCGTATGGTATGAAGGATTTTTATTGATATGTAGTATAGCTTTTGACCTCTTTTACGGATTTGAACTGTCGAGATTGATGGTTATCTGGTCAATCAGGTCGTAGGGTTCACCTTGCACGTCTACGCCGTCTGGCTTGAGACCGAATGTAAGTTGCCCGCTGATTCCCTTTGACTTTAGCTGTTGTTTCATGCCTTGGATGCTGTTCTTGAAGGTCTGGAATACAGCACGGGCATTGGTTGAACTGTCGGGAGCAGCCTCAGTAGAGAGAAATAAGCCTGCCCAGCAGAAGTTTGCTGAATTGTTGCCGTAGGACTTCTCGATAAAATCATCAAGATAACTTGTATACTCTATTTGGCTCATGCCTTCCGGAGTGGTTCCGTAGTCGTAGATGACATTGTTCCACAACCTCTTATAGCGGTCGGGGGTGTCGAGAACAAAATCTATGGCAAAAAAGTTACTATCTTTGGGCCACTCGACTGTGTTGCTTGAAACTTGGTAGGTTAATTTACAAGCTTCGCTTACCACGCAGAAGGAGGCTTTCAATGTATAAGTGCCCGAAGGGTTGTCAACCTTCCAAAGTGCCTGTTCGTCGGTGACACATGTGCTCCTCAGCAGTGCCTTCACATTGTCCGGATTTGCGAGATCGGAGCCTGCCGGTGTATTGCCCTTGTGATTCCATATCACGGTGGCGTTAGAGTCGTTGTCTTGTGTGAAGGTTGTAGTAAGATCCTTTGTGCTCCAATTCGTGCTGGTGTTCCATGTAGTGCTTTCAGCATTAGAATAGGTCCATGTGTGCGTATAGCCTATATTTCCTGTTATAACGAGATTTTTGCTGGACATTCCACCTGTTATTCCTACAGAAATTCCATTACTTCCTCCTGTTGTCTCAGTTGTACCACCACCGGACGATGAACTGCCTGAACTGGTGCCGTTCTCGTTGAGAGGACCGGCAGACATAATGGATTTAGTGCCATTGCCCTCGAGCCACATCTTTATGTCGATGCTTTTCATCCAGGCGCCCCTTGCATTCCAGTCGCCAGGCTCGGCGGGTGTATGTACATGTGCTGTCCAGTTGTCTTCTGTTTTCATGAAGATCTTCTCGTTCATCACCGTGACATTCTGTCGGACCTGGTAGTACTCGACGTTATTGGTGAAGTCGTAGGCACTGTAGGCCTGATATTGCACCTTTATAGCAGAGTAGGCCGTAGCGTCGGTAGGATCTCCTCCAGGTCTGGGATACATGTAGTCAAAAACAAATTCCTTGATTTGAGCATCCATCAGGTCACTGATGCTGGCACTCTCTCCTGCACGGGTTAGGGATTTATGGAAAGCAGACAGGGCTTTGGATGTTCTGGAATCGCGTTGGGCCTGACGGTTCAGCCAGTCAGCGATGGCATCAGCCTTATGGCCCCACTCATAGTCAGTATCAGGCTGTTCGGCCTTCTCATTGCTGCCGACCACGGCATTGAGCACATAAATCTCGTTGTTGGAACAGAAAGCATAGGCATCAAACATGATGGCCTGCTGCTTCTCCTCGGGCCACTGGTCGATGTTCTCCCAGTCCATTTGCTGACCGTTCACTCCAGCGCTACGAGTCATGGCATCGCTGGTATGATTGCCAGCTACATAAGCATTGTGTACCATACTGGCCACCTGACGCTTTGCACGGGCACGGACCTCGGCTGCAACCTCGGGGGTGACATCGCCTTGGTAATTGTCGAGTTCCAAACTCATTACGGCTATCACGTAAGCTTCGCCAAAGTTGTAGAATTCCTTAAAGCTACACTGCGTAAGAACAATCGAAGCCTCACCTGACATGCAACGGCGCACAATATGTTTCCATTCATCCGTAGAGATGCTATTCCTCTCAACGGCCAATGGGGTAATCACATAACATCCGGCATCGGTAGGAGGCGTGCTGTTCCCCAGCAAACGGCGTCCCAAGGCCTTGCCAAAGTCATCTTCCCAGTCGCCATAGAGCACATACGACTCATTGGTGGTCACAGAGAGGGCATCGGCCGTGGGTTCCTCGGTAGGAGGTATGTCTGGCCCTAAGTTTATCAGGTCGGCATCATTGTTGGAACAAGCGGTCAGCACCGTCATGGTCGTTACGCAGCAAAATAAGGCTACAATTAAGTGTGTGCAAAACAAGCTCGTTGTTGAGCGTGAGCAATCCCGGGCGCACGTCAACATCATGTGATTTTCTTTCATTTTTTAATATATTATTTCTAATTTTGGGGGACAAATATACGAAGTTTTTTGGGAAAGTGGTGCGATTTCCCCTCTTTATTTTATTTTTTTCTTTCGCAGCAGTTGCGGGTGTAACACCAACGAAGTACAGGGAGGGGAAGTAAACAAAGGGCTGCGCCAGCATTATGACACAGCCCAACATATTGTTTGGAAGAGAATGGTTTACTGTTTCTTCACCCAATCCTCCAAATCTTTCTTTGATGCACGGTTCAACAGCTTGCCTTCCTTCCATTTCACATCAGGATAAGCGGCTTTCAGGTCTTCGCAGGCCTTCTTGATGCTGCTACCACCAGAAGTGGCGAAGGGGATAACGGTCTTACCCTTGAAGTCGTATGCCTCCATGAAGGTGTTGATGATTGTCGGGCAGGTGTACCACCAAATGGGGAAACCGACATAGATGACATCATAGTCCTGCATGCTCTTTAGCTTTTCGGTAATGGCTGGGCGAGATGTTTTGTCCTTCATTTCCACCGACGAGCGGCTCTCCTTGTCGCGCCAGTCGAGGTCAGCATCTGTATAGGGCTGTGCTGGTTTGATTTCGTGCAGTGTTCCACCCGTCACTTCTGCCATCTGCTGGGCCACACCCTTAGTTGTACCTGTGGCCGAGAAATAGGCAACTAATACTTTTTTCATTTCCTTACTCTCCTTTTTTTTTCCTTGTGCGCATGCACTCAGGCTCATAGTCATGAGTGCCGCCAACATCATTATAATCTTCTTCATAATTGTTATGCTGTTAATCTGTACTCATTTGGTGTCATACCTGTCCGCGACTTGAAGAGACGCGAGAAGTGCTGCGGATACTCGAAGCCGAGCTGGTAGGCAATCTCGCTAATGGGCAGTTTTGTTTCAAGCAGAAGCTGCTTCGACCGATCGATGACGGCATCCTGGATGTGATGCTGGCAGGTGATGCCCGTCTCCTTGCTGATGAGGTCACCAAAGTAGTTGGGCGATAGACAGGCTTTGTCGGCAAAGTAAGCTACCGATGGCAGACCGTTTCGCTCTGGATGACCGTTCTCGAAGTATTCCTTCAACTGTTTCTGGAATACAAGGAATACCTCGCTGTTCACCTTATGTCGCGTGATGAACTGGCGGTCGTAGTATCGCATGCAGTAATCTAGGAGCAGGCCGATGGCATCGGTGATGAGCGTCTGTGAGTGGCGGTCGATGGGGTGCTGCAATTCCTCTTCGATTCTGTCGAACAGTTCTACTATCATGTGCTGCTCGCGCTCCGAGAGGTGCAGGGCCTCGCGCTGGTCATAGTCGAAGAACGTGTAGTCGTTGATGCGGCGGGCGAGTTGCGTGCCGTAGAGCAAATCTGGGTGGAACAGCAGTCCGCGTGAGGGCGGCATGGGTCGGCTCTCGTCCCATTCCACCTCGACCACCTGACCGGGCTTGAAGCTCACCACGGTTCCCTCCTGATAGTCGTACTTCTCGCGTCCATAGCGTATCGAGCAACCGTCGCCCTGCTTCAGGAACAGCGCATACAGTCCATAGTTCAGTCGCGAGTGGTTCAGGTCGCTGGCCATCGGATTGGCGTGGTTCACCACTGTCACCAACGGGTGTAGCGTCTCCCATCCATACAGTTTGTTGTACGCATCAACGCTGTCTATCTGGATGATTCTGTTGTTGGTCATTTCAAATTGTCGTGGAAGAATGTAGCAAGCTGGTCGAAGGGGATGTAGTTCTGTTCACCACCATCGTAGAGGTCGCAGTGGGTGGCACCAGGAACAATGTAGAGTTGTTTGTTGCCGCGAGTAACGATGAACGGCTCGCTTAGAGGCTCGTTCAGCGGTTGCAGGTTCGCGTCCTGACCTTGCAGATTGACCTTTGCGCCTGTCATGTTTTCGTAGGCAGTGATGCCGAAATAGCGGCTGTGGGCCTTC
>JAFXTC010000032.1 GCA_017525235.1 Bacteroidaceae bacterium
ATATACATCAGTCCTGCCATTATCATATTCCGTATATGTTACTGTTCCGCTTGTTGCATTTCCTGAGAAGGTTAACAACACGTAACCACTGTCAAAACTATATTTCCATGTACCTACAATAGAAATAGATTCTTCGTCAGAGATATACGTAGAGATACTATCTAATTGTTCATAAGGAACCTTTATCTTCGTCCCATCCTTCTTGTAAACCACCACACCCTGGGCGTTGGCAAAAAGATAACTGATGCCGATAAGGAGGCACAAAAGGATACGCTTCATATTCATCGTGTTCATTTCTTTATAATTTTTATTGTCGTTGTTTCTGTCTTAATAAGGTACATACCTGCAGGACGGTTATCTAGCGAATACGTCAAGTTTCCGTCAGCACCAATCGTGTATGTGCCAAGCTTACGTCCATTTATATCATAGATGTCTATAATAGAACCAGGACGAGCCTTGTCAAAAGAGAAATTGTGGTTTTGCCCATCCGTATCTGGCAAACGTTCTATACCATCCACAATATCATCCACGGCCTTACTAAGGGTAAACTTACGTACTTCATTTTCGGGGTAAACAATCTCCACCTCATCCGAGATTACCCAGAAGTTACCATTCTTATATTTAATGCGAGGATGAGTATTTAAATGATAGGTGGCAACTGAGCCATTCTTTTCCCAAAGCACTAAATATACATCCGATTCCCCAACTGGGTCTTCATCTGAGCTTTCCTCCTTGCTGAGGACAAATTTGCGGACGTCATTTACAGGGTAAGCAATCTTTACTTCATCAGAGATTATCCAAAATTCTCCATCTTTATATTTGATACGTGGATGCGTATCAAACCGGTATTTGGCCGTAACACCACTCTTCTCATAAAGCACCAAATAGAAATCTTGTTTCTGGGTCTTTGAAGAAGGAGCTATTGCAAAAGCAAAAAATGACGAACCTACTAACGCTAATATTAATGCCCAAATTCTATACATATAAAACATTTAACCCTCTACGGGGCAACTACGATGCTGCAAATATAACGATTATTCTAACACAAGCAAAGAAAAAGGGTGTTTTTCTGTCGCATCCAGTTCTTAACCACATCTTTCGGCTCTGCCTCATTCTTCTGACGGGCAATGTCAGTAATGCAAAGATAATCCTTGCCATCAACTTTTATAGTGCGAATATTTACATCCTTTACAGTTATCATATTTCGTTTAGCCATATTTCCGTATTATATCGCCTACAAATTTACATTTTTTCTTTGAGAATAAAACCTTCCATCACTAAAAAAATACATTATATAATAGAAAATACATTATATAATAGAAAATCTCCAAAACTTAGTCTTGTGAAGCCACATCAGGGTTTGTCAGAGCGTTACCAACGGCGTGCGCTTGATGTGACGTTGGCTTGTAAGTTGACACATGCATACGGGAAATATCAAAGAATTCCCACGTCAGCTTGTTGTCATCACTGATACAATAGACCTCCTTGTTTCTCAAACAGTTTCCAGAACTCTATTGCATTCATAAAACGGAACTGGGCATTCCTGTAAACTGGCGTTTCAAACGGTTATATTGGGCAGGAACAACTACACAGAGCCAAGAACTCTGCTGGTGTTATGACACGAGGTGATGTGGGATAATGCTTAGTAGCACATAATCGGCAATAAGATTCATCTCCAAGCCTATTGACAACAGAGTAAACCTCAAATAGTCGAGAACAAAAAGACTGACAACAGAGAGCAGTCGTAGTTTAATAATTAGTTAACTCTATCCAGTCGCAAGGCAGAAGAACTGACAACCTAAATCAGCGAACTACAGAGCGAGCTCGAGTACTCTTGCCAGAGTACTCGAGTACTTCAACTGGAGTACTGGAGTACTTTAACCGGAGTACTGGAGTACTCCTTGGGAAGTACTGGCGCCATCAAGAAGAGACAATAAAAAGATACGCGGAAAAGTGATTATGGACTAAAAAGAGTTGACTTTCAAGAAAAGACATACTTACTCAACAACAGGGACTGAAAGCCGTTGGTTATCGAGCGGAAAGGACATGAGGCGCGGTTTTGAGACCTCACAGAAACCTCATAGAAACCTCCTATTTGAGAGTCTGTAGTATTTGCCAACGACCACCTTTGTCAGGACCTACATGACGCAGGTAACCTAAAGTTTGCAAAGTGGCAAGATCACGCCGGATTGTACGGGCATCAACGCTCAATTTGGCAGCCAAAGAGGAAGAGGTTTCTAGGACATTTTCTAGGACATCATCTAGGACATTGTATTTCCCTGTCACAACCAACAATTTCACGATTTTCTCCTGACGTCCAGTAAGTTGCACAGATTTTGGATTTGACTTTTCTAGGACATCTCCCTCTGACATCGACTTTAAATATTGGTCAATATCATGCTGAAGATGTTGGCAATGATGACGGGCCATACAATTGAGGAAGATGTTGAGGTCTTCTTTTTCTCTAGTATCAATCAAAGATTGAATATATTCTGCCTTGTCTTCTTTGAGCACTTTGGTGGGTAAAACATCAAACTCCCATTGTAATAGATTCATCAGCAAACGGCAGGTACGTCCGTTTCCGTCAGCCCACGGGTGAATGGTCACCAGTTCGAAGTGCGCCCAGAAACTCAAATCATAAACTGCAGCAATGTCTGTTGGGTCAATAATTTTGCGTCTATAGTTCAACTCTTCACAGAAGGCTTCAAGGCGAGCAGGTACCTTAAGATATGACATATACGACTTTCCACCAAGTCCGGCAGTCACGTTCAATTTGCGTAACTCACCCTTGGCAGCAGAGAAATCACCACCTATCACATGGTACTCGCTTCCCGTACGAGCCATCACCTTCGATGCCAGCAGGACTAGCCAATCTGTCGTGATAGGCTCATGCTGCTTGATCCACTCTCGTCCATAGTCGTAAGCCACTTTCAGGTCGAGGTTCATCTGCTGCTCCAACATGGTGCGCTTGCTGCTGGTGATGCCTTCATCGAACAACAACTGTGCCTCAACTTCCGTCACCGTAGAGCCCTCAATAGCTGTGGAGTGCGTAATAATGGAGTAAAGATAGAACTTGTCGAAGTCTATCTGATCAGAGATGCCCAGCGCCTTATGCTGCTGGAGTAATCGCAACAATATGTCTCTATTCTCTTGCGTCATTGCCGTATAATTGCTTGGCAAAGGTACACATTATTTCAGCAAATACAAAAAGTTTGAGAATTAGTTTGTACCTTTGAGACTAAAGTCTCTAAATTACTCACGTTCGGAAGAAAAAACAATTAATTATTTTGTTCTTCTCTCACTAAATCGTAATTTTGTCATCCAAAAACAAGAAGACAATGCAGAAAGACCTGAGAATTGTGTTTATGGGGACACCTGACTTTGCCGTTCCCTCGTTAGCAAAACTGGTGGACAACGGATATAACGTAGTGGGCGTTGTCACTATGCCCGACAAAGCGATTGGAAGACATCATGATGTGCTGCAATCGAGCCCCGTTAAACAATATGCCGTTAACCATAACATCCCCGTGCTGCAACCGGAGAAACTGAAAGACGAAGAATTCCTTTCGGCTTTGCGCAACCTTGAAGCCGACTTGCAGATTGTTGTCGCCTTTAGGATGCTGCCCCAGGTGGTATGGGGAATGCCACGCTTGGGGACCTTCAACTTGCACGCTGCCCTGCTTCCTCAATACAGGGGGGCAGCCCCTATCAACTGGGCCATCATTAATGGTGACAAGGAAACGGGTATCACCACATTCTTTCTGGATGAAGACATAGATACGGGTCGGATTATTCTACAGGAGCGCATTCCCATAGGGGAAGAGGATTGCCTGGAGGATATTCATGACCGCATGATGGTGCAGGGTGCCCAATTGGTACAAAAGACTGTTGACCTGATAGCAGAAGGAAAAGCTGAAGCTACAGATCAGGAGCAGTTTATGACGGATGAGCCTTTGCGCCCTGCCCCCAAAATCTTTAAGGAAACTTGTGAGATTAAATGGACTAACACGGAACAAGTCTACAATTTTGTCAGAGGCCTGAGTCCCTACCCTGCTGCCTGGACTACGCTACACACTCAGGATGGGAAAGAGGTGATAATGAAAGTCTTCAAGACCAGAAAAGAAACAGCATTGCCAGACGTAAAAGAAGCCACTTTGCAAACTGATAACAAGACATACTTGCGTGTTGCTTTGCCCGATGGCTACCTTTACCTTACAGAAGTGCAGATTTCCGGCAAAAAACGTATGCCAATTACAGACTTCCTGCGTGGTGCACATGTAGAAGGATGGACATTTTAGCAAAAAAATGGCAAAAAGTTTGGCAGATTGCTTAAAAAGTGTTTCCTTTGCATCGATAAAATCGAAAACAAACAAAATTTAACATCTTTGCCTATAGAGAAAACATTACACAGAAACTTTTAAAACAAGCGTAATGAAGAATCTTAGTACAAATACCGACTATGAGTTGGTAAAATTGTATGAAAATGGTAATGATAATGCTTTCGACGAATTATTACAGCGTCACCAGAATTATGTATATTCCTACATTCTCTTCCTTGTAAAAGATGAGGAGCGGGCGAATGATATATTTCAGGAGACCTTCACACGTGCAATAATTGCTATTCGCGGACACAAATATCAGTCTACAGGTAAATTTAGTGCCTGGCTCATACGTATAGCCCATAACTTTATCATTGACACTACGCGCGAAACAGAATCCGGGAAAATCGTTACTCAGGATAATTTCTCGCCCAACATTCTCAACGACATTCGCTTGAGCGAAGGAGCTGTTGAAACAAACATCATAGAACGGCAAAATGCTGACCGGATACGAAAAATGCTGGATTACTTACCCGATGTTCAGCGCGAAGTTGTCCTCTTGCGTTTTTATGAGGATCTGAGTTTCAAGGAGATTGCAGAAAAGACCGGCGTAAGCATCAACACCTCTTTAGGACGCATGAGATACGCACTTATCAACCTTCGCAGACTGGTGCAACAATACAATATCGCTTTGGTTGGATAAAAATAACACATTTTACACAATATTTTTGCGAATCGGTACGTTTTATTTGTAAAGACATCAAGCAAATATAAACATACTGATTCGCGCCTATGGAACAAGCTTTACCTCTACCTTATTTACAACCAAGCGCTGCCGTCTTAGCACGCATTCGCCAATTTGCCCGCGCATATCGGCCTCAGTTCTTAACCAGCATCAAGCTTTACCCAAATGATAGTATCACCCTCGCTACTATCGGCTAACTTTGCCGACCTGAAAGGCGAAATGGATTGGTTCAACCGCAGTACTGCGGACTGGTTGCACCTGGACATCATGGATGGCGTATTTGTACCCAACATATCATTTGGCTTCCCTGTATTGAAACATGTTGCAAAACTATGCAAGAAACCACTTGATGTGCACTTGATGATTGTACAACCCGAAAAGTTTGTACAGGAAGTGAAAGAGTTGGGTGCCTACATAATGAACGTCCATTACGAAGCATGTACTCACCTGCACCGCGTAATAGGGCAGATTCATGAAGCCGGAATGAAGGCTGGTGTCACCCTGAACCCCGCTACACCAGTTAGCGTATTGCAAGACATCATAAAAGATGTTGACTTGGTACTATTGATGGGTGTTAACCCAGGATTCGGCGGTCAGAAGTTTATCCCTCATACGACAGAGAAAGTAAAGGAACTTCGCAAACTGATTGATGAGACAGGAAGCAAAGCCTTGATAGAGATTGACGGTGGTGTTAACCAGGAAACAGGCAAACTACTAAAAGAAGCCGGTGCAGATGTGCTGGTTGCAGGGAACTATATCTTCAAGGCTCCCAACCCCTCCGATGCCTGTGCATTACTGAGCGCCTTATGAGCATAAGACAGCCCTTAATTTGGGCCACTCTCTTATATATAACAGGTATACTGCTGGGGAGTTTTCTCTCCAGCAGTCTCTTTATATATGCATTATCTGCATCGGCAGCCTTTCTGTTGACAGGCACATTGTTATGGAAAAAGACACACATTACCAACGCTTTGCTTTTTGCCTTTTGGATAACATTGGGAATGGCACGGATAGGGATGGAAAAGGAAATGACATCCGAAAACCATTATTATAAGGTTGTCTGCCAAAAGGCGCAGCAACAGCAAGAAGCTATGAGAGAACGGATGCATAATGCTGGGCTCGAAGACAAGGCGCTATCCTTAAGTTCTGCTTTACTGTTGGGACAGAAATCTGGATTGGATAAAGAAACACGCAGGAAATATGCACAGGTGGGCGCTTCGCATCTTTTAGCCTTAAGTGGCATGCATCTGGGCATCATATACGGAATTTTGTATCTGCTCTTTGTCAGGCGCATCCGCTATAGCGAATGGAAATGGTTCTGGCTTCCTCCCATTCTTCTTATTATTTGGGGGTATGCCTTCATTGCCGGGATGCCCATCTCGTTGGTAAGAGCCTGCATTATGTTCTCTTTAACTACCATTGCCACCTTGGCACAAAGCGACACCCCACCTTTACATATACTTGCGTTGAGCGCCTTAGCTATACTGCTGTTCAGCCCCAGCGCACTCTTTGGAATTAGCTTTCAACTTTCTTTTCTTGCCGTATTGTTTATCATCATACTTTACCTGCCTTTGAAAAGAATAGTGAACCCACAGAATGTTATTGTAAACATGCTGATGCTATCGGTTGTTGCCCAATTGGGAACAGCGCCCTTGAGCATCTACTATTTTCACACGCTTCCGCTGTTGGGTGCAATCGTTAGCGTGATACTTATTCCACTCACCACCATTATTATTTATATCGGGCTGATAGTGCTGCTAATTCCCATCGGATGCTTCACGTGGTTACTTAGCATGGCCATAAGCCTGCAAGAATGGATTGTTGAGACAGCCACACATATTCCATACTCAATTATAACCAATCTTTACCCCACATGGTGGCAAGTTACTCTGGCCTATATGCTATTGCTATGCATAATTGCAAGAAGCCACATCAGATGGAGCGAGGAAGATTTTAATCAGTAGAGAGATCTGCCAAAAGCTGACGATATACCGTAAGCACGGAACTCTTACGGATAAAGCCGACAAACACGCCCTCGTCATCAACCACAGGAAGTGTCCAGGCATGCGTGCTGTCGAACGTCGCCACCACAACATCCATAGAATCATTTACCTTGAGTATTCCCTCTGGCTGCTTCATCAATTGGGCAACCGTAAACTGCCTGTATAGCTCAGAGCGGAAGATAAGATGACGGATGTCATCGAGATACACAGCTGCCACAAACTGCATTTGCTTGTTCACCACTGGGAAGACATGATTCTTGCTGTTGCTGACCTGAATGGCAACATCACCCAAGGTCATATCAGGATACAGCACCTGATCATAATGTTGGATGACACTATCCATACTCATAAGGGTGAGAATGGATTTGTCAGTATGGTGTGTAAGCAACTCGCCTCGCTGAGCAAGACGCATGGCATAGATGCTATGAGGCTCGAAAGCTTTGATGGTCAAATAAGCCATAACAGACACCACCATCAAAGGCATGAAGAGTTGATAGCCACCTGTCAACTCTGCAATCAGGAATATACCTGTAAGCGGAGCATGCATGACACCACTCATAAGCCCGCACATTCCCAACATAGCAAAGTTGCGTTCAGGAATCTGGAAGCCTAACACATCGTATATATTCCACAAACGGCAGAAAATAAAGCCACAGATACAGCCAAGGAACAAACTGGGAGCAAAGATTCCACCACATCCTCCACCGCCATTGGTGGCTGTAGAGGCAAACACCTTAAAGACGATGATTAAGAACAGGTATATCAACAGACAGTTACTACCATAGAACAGAGAACGATCCATGGCCGTATTCCAATCAGCCTCTCCTGTACCATTTAAGAGCAAAGTAATAAGATCGTAACCTTCACCATATAGCGAGGGGAACAAATAAATAAGCAAACTCAACATCACAGCTCCAAGAGCAAGCTTTCGATAGCGTCCGTGAAGTTTCCGAAAAACACCCTCCAGCATATTCATGGTTCTGGTAAAATAAAGGGCAACCAAACCACAAAAACCACCCAAGGCCAAATAGGCAGGAAGTCTTTCAACGGTAAAGGCATCCTGAAGATGGAATTCAAAGATGGGATTTATTCCAGAAACGGCAAAAGTAAGGGCTGCTGCCGTAACACAACTGACAAGCAACGGAAGAAGGCTGGTCATGGTAAGGTCTATCATCAGCACCTCAAGCACAAAGACAAGTCCCGCTATGGGTGCCTTGAAGATGCCGGCAACAGCACCTGCCGCGCCACATCCCACAAGAAGCATCATCTGCTTACTGCTCAACCTGAACATCTGACCCAACGAACTTCCAATAGCACTACCCGTAAGCACAATTGGGGCCTCTGCTCCTACACTACCGCCAAAACCGATGGTTATTGCACTAGCCACCACAGACGACCATGTGTTATGGGGTTTAATCTGACTCTGCTTTCGCGCAATGGCAAAAAGAATCTTGGTAACTCCGTGACTGATATCATCACGTACCACATAACGGATAAAGAGCATAGTAAGCCATATACCTATAATGGGATATACAAGGTACAGCCAGTTAGCCGTTGAAATAACAAAACTCTGAGTCAGAAGATGTTCTATTTGACCAATAAGCCACTTCAGGAGAATTCCTGCGCAAGCAGTAAAGATACCAACAAAGAAACTGACAACAAGCACAAACTGATTGTCGTTCAGGTGTCTGCGTTTCCAACGCAGCACATAAGCCAGCATATCCCTGCTTCTCTTTTTCATCTTTATGCTCTTATAATCTTTACCTCGCCGTCCTTTGTCAGCTTAATAATCTGACTGGGTTGCGCCTTTGTCTTTTCTCCCCTACGGAAGCTGACAATATAATCTACCTGATTCTTTATCTCATCCGAGATATCGTAGAAGTTCTGGGGCGAAGGCTCGCCACTTATATTGGCACTGGTACTTACCACCGCCTTCTGAAACCTGTAACACATCTGCTTGCTGAACTCCTCATGTGTTACCCGGATGCCCAGACTACCGTCCTCAGCCAAAAGGTTGGGAGCGATGTTTACTGCATTATCCAGAATCAACGTCAAGGGTTTGGTGGCATAATCTACCAAGTCCCAAGCCACATCAGGTACGTTTCGGAAATAGCGTTGCATACGGTCGGCACTATCCACCAGACAGATAAGTGCCTTGCTGTCCTCGCGTTTCTTTATCTCGTAGACACGGCGTACTGCATCAGGGTTTGTCGCATCACACCCTATCCCCCAGATGGTATCTGTAGGATAAAGGATAACGCCACCCTTACGCAACACCTCAACAGCATTCTTTATGTCTATATCGCAATTCATTATTTCTGTGCTTTAAAACTCGCTTGTAAAATGGAACTTTATATGTTCAAAGTCCTGCTGAGCCATCGTGAGCACGTAACCGCTATCGGCAAGAAACACATCTCTACCTTCACGATCCTTTGCCATATATTGGTACTTACGCTTCTTGAATTGTTCCATCTCGTTTTCATAGCCAGGTTCGCATTCTATCCAGCAAGCCTTATACAGACTAACAGGTTCCCAGCGGCACTTGGCATTATATTCGTTTTCCAAACGATACTTAATGACCTCGAACTGCAACTGACCTACCGTTCCGATAATCTTACGGTTGTTGAACTGGTTGACAAAAAGCTGAGCCACGCCCTCGTCCATCAACTGACTGATACCCTTCTCCAACTGCTTGGTTTTCATCGGGTCAGCATTCTCAATGTACTTAAACATCTCGGGCGAGAAAGAAGGAAGTCCGCGGAAATGTAACAACTCACCTTCCGTCAGCGTATCACCTATCTTAAAGATTCCATTATCAGGCAAACCGACAATATCTCCCGGCCAAGCCTCATCAATGGTCTCTTTGCGCTGAGCCATAAATTGGGTGGGACTGCTGAAACGAACGGTCTTGCCATTGCGAACATGCAGATAAGGAGCATTACGGACAAACTTACCAGAGCAGACCTTGCAGAAAGCAATACAACTGCGATGGTTAGGGTCAATGTTAGCCGTTATCTTAAAGATAAAGCCCGTGAATTTGTCTTCATCTGGTGTCACCTCACGCTCCTCGGCCTTTGTCGGACGAGGATAGGGAGCTATCTTCACAAAACAGTCCAACAATTCCTGAACACCAAAGTTATTAAGTGCAGAACCGAAAAATACAGGAGCCACCTCCGCTTCCAGATAAGCAGAGGTTCCATTTTCTGATGTTCCTATCACTTCATCTACAGTTGGGTAAACGCCCTCTATCATCTCCAAGTCTTCACGCAGTTTCTCAGCATCTTCGGCACCTACAGCATTGTCGAGCTCGGCGGAATCGAGCTCCACGCTAAACTTCTCCGTTACCTTTTGTTTGTTTGGCGTAAACAGGTTCAGGTTCTGCTCATAGATGTTATATACACCCTTGAAGCGCATGCCCTGATTGATAGGCCAGCTCAGCGGACGAACCTTAATCTTCAGTTCCTCTTCCAGTTCATCCAGCAAATCGAAGGGGTCTTTTCCCTCACGGTCCATCTTGTTTACAAAGATAATCACAGGTGTCTTACGCATACGACACACAGTCATCAACTTACGTGTCTGTGCCTCCACGCCCTTGGCTCCATCCACCACGATGATAGCACTGTCAACAGCGGTCAGAGTGCGGAAGGTATCTTCGGCAAAGTCCTGGTGACCAGGCGTATCCAGGATATTAACTTTATATCCCTCATAATCAAACTCCATCACACTGGTTGTGACAGAGATACCACGTTGTTTCTCTATCTCCATCCAGTCGCTGGTAGCCGTTTTCTTTATTTTATTGCTTTTTACAGCGCCTGCCACCTGAATCTGACCTCCAAAAAGCAACAGCTTCTCGGTAAGGGTTGTCTTACCCGCATCAGGATGCGAGATAATGGCAAACGTTCTTCTTCTTTCTATTTCTGCGTTCATTTATCTAATTGAAAATTGATCGGACTCACCCCCCGCCCCTCCCTGTTAAGGAGAGGAGTATTTACATCTTCATTCTTCACTTTTCACTCTTCATTCTTATACAGTTTGCTCAGCATCTCCAGCAGATGACTGATGGGCTGTAAAGCTTGCTTTGTCTGATCTGAGAGCTCGCGCCCTTGCATCTTCAGTACTGTTGCGCCATACAGGGCATCCACACAGTTCTCTATCTCGTTCTTCTCCTTGTTCATGCCCTTACTCCTCAGCTCCACAATGTAAGGCAATGCTTTGTAATAAGCTGCGCTGTAGAAGGGTTGCTTGGGGTCGGCCAATAGTTCCTGATGACGGTCAGCCATCAGCAGCAAGGTGTTCTTAACCACCTGCACATGTCCGCTTTCCTGAACACCCTCTTCCTGCATCATCCTTATCAGGCCTGCATACCAGTCGCGCTGATCGGCAATCTGCTCTTTTGTATACTGGAACCTCGGCAGATACTCATCACAGATACGGTCCACGTCAAGTCCGTATGCACGGATAATATCCTCAACCTGGAACATATATATAATGTAGGCAGAGATATTCTGCTTTCTGAGTTTCTGAGCTACTATCATAATTTACCCATGAGAGTCAAAATAAAACCTATTCCTGAGACAGCCATAACCAACGCACCCAATAAACGGTTGAAGATATTGATTGTCTCCATCTGCAGACGAGCCTTCATGGTTCTGAGGGCGCTTGTCAGGCAAGCCCACCATAACAAGGAACCGCCAAAAATTGCAGCATAGCCCAATGTCTGTTCCCAAAGATGATTAGGAACCACAAAATTAAGGCGGGCAAAAAGCGCCACAAACAGGAAAACAATCAAGGGATTGCTGAGCGTTAACAGAAAACCTGTAACGCCATTATGAGTAACTGTGCCCAGTTTCCCGCTTGGAGCATGCGGCGTGGCAGGTTTCGACTTAAACATCCACAATCCAAAGAAAAAAAGCATTACACTACCCACAAGTCGTAAATAAAGCATGGTGGAAGGCTTCTCGATGAAATCCAGAACCAATCCCATACCTAAACCTGTGATAATAGCATATACTATATCACTTATGGCAGCACCAACTCCCGTTGCGAAACCATACAAGCGTCCTTTTTTTAGGGTACGCTGCACAACCAGAATACCTATCGGACCCATCGGAGCACTTGCGATAATTCCGATTATCAGGCCTCTCAGCATCAGGTCTATAACATCTACTGAATGTACGAACATCATATAACGCTGCAAATTTCGTACATTTTATTGACTTTTCATAGATTTTCATCTTAAAAATTGTGTTTCTCGACAGAAAATGCCTACCTTTGTCGTAAACTTATAAACTCAAAAAACTTATAAACTTATATACTCACAACTTTATGGACAAAGTAAAACCTTATGTGATTGGTGTTGACCTGGGTGGTACAAACACCGTTTTCGGAGTAGTTAACGCTCGTGGAGAAGTAGTAGGCGAGAACTCTATCAAGACTCAGCAGTACAAGACAGCCGAGGAGTTTGTTGAGGCCGGTGTTGAATGTCTGAAGCCTCTGCTTGCCCAGATTGGCGGCGCAGAACAGGTTCAGGGCATAGGTATTGGTGCTCCCAACGGTAACTACTACAACGGCACCATCGAGTTCGCCCCCAATCTTCCCTGGGCTCATGACGGCGTTGTACCCTTGGCTGATATGTTCAGAGACAAGACTGGCATTCCTGTTAAACTGACTAACGATGCTAACGCTGCCGCTATGGGCGAGATGGCTTATGGCGCTGCTCGTGGTATGAAGAACTTTATCGTTATCACGCTGGGAACTGGTGTAGGTAGCGGTATTGTTATCAATGGACAGCTGGTATATGGAAGCGATGGTTTCGCTGGCGAGCTGGGTCATGTTATCATGGATCGCACCGCAAACGGTCGTCCTTGTGGCTGTGGCCGTACAGGATGCTTAGAGGCTTACTGCTCTGCCACAGGTGTTGCACGTACAGCCCGCGAGATTCTGAGTACCACAGACCGTCCTTCTCTGCTGCGCGAAAAGCCAATCGAGGAGATTGAGTCTCTCGATGTAAGCATCGCTGCCAGCAAGGGCGATGAGGTTGCCAACGAGATTTTCCAGTTCACAGGTAAGATGCTGGGTGAGGCTTGTGCCGATTTCGCAGCCTTCTCAAGTCCTGAAGCATTCATCTTCTTCGGCGGTCTCTGCAAGGCAGGCGATCTGATTATGAAGCCCATCAAGGAAGCTTACGACAATGCAGTGCTGAAGATCTTCAAGGACAAGGCCAAGTTCCTTGTTTCCGGCCTGATGAACGCTAACGCTGCCGTTCTTGGCGCTAGCGCCCTAGGTTGGGAAGATTAATTGCAATACCTATTTTATATTATAAGAACGATGTGCAGGGGCATTTCTCTGCACATCGTTTTGTTTAATATGATCACTTAATATAATCTCAAACCATATTATTATCGGTCTTATTACGGCTACAAAAAACCTATAAAATAAAATAGGTGTTTATTTTGTTATCCGCTCACTTTTTTGTACCTTTGTCGCCAAATTAAAAAACCTATCTTAAGACATGGCAATTACATTCTTTAAGACGCCACAGCAGAGCATCATTGCAACTGCCTGTGACCACAAATTTACAAGCGAAGATATTGACAAACTGTGTTGGCTCTATGGCGGAGCTACCGTACTTGAGGGCGAGACGCTGAGCGGATTCTTCATTGGTCCCCGTCGTGAAATGATTACGCCCTGGAGTACCAATGCGGTAGAGATTACACAGAATATGGCCATCAAGGGCATCCAGCGCATCGAGGAATATTACCCCGTTGCTGACGAGAAGGCTGATTACGACCCTATGCTGCAACGTATGTACAAGGGCCTCGACCAGGAGATTTTCACCATCAACATGAAGCCTGCCCCCATCCAGAGCATTGAGAATCTGGAGGAGTACAACGAGCAGGAGGGTCTTGCCCTTTCTCCTGAGGAAATTGAATACCTGCACGACGTAGAGAAGCAGTTGGGCCGCAAGCTTACTGACAGCGAGGTGTTCGGCTTTGCCCAGATTAACAGTGAACACTGTCGCCACAAAATTTTCGGCGGCACTTTCATCATCGACGGCGAAGAGAAGGAGAGCAGCCTCTTTAAGATGATCAAGAAGACTACGCAGGAGAATCCCCACAAGATTATCTCCGCCTATAAAGATAATGTAGCGTTTGCCCAGGGACCCGTTGTGGAGCAGTTTGCACCACAGGAGCACAGTACGAGCGACTACTTCGTTATCCGCAATATCGAGAGTGTTATCAGCATAAAGGCTGAGACGCACAACTTCCCCACAACGGTGGAGCCTTTCAATGGTGCCTCAACAGGTACCGGTGGTGAGATTCGCGACCGTATGGGCGGTGGTGTAGGCTCATGGCCTATTGCAGGTACTGCTGTTTACATGACAAGTTATCCCCGCACTCAGGAGGAGCGCGAGTGGGAGAAGATTCTGCCCGTTCGCGACTGGTTGTACCAGACACCCGAGCAGATTCTTATCAAGGCTTCTAATGGTGCCAGCGACTTCGGTAACAAGTTCGGCCAGCCACTGATCTGTGGATCTGTGCTGACCTTTGAGCATCAGGAGAAGGACGAGAAGTACGCATACGATAAGGTTATCATGTTAGCTGGTGGCGTGGGTTACGGCACCAAGCGTGACTGTCTGAAAGGTACTCCCCAAAAGGGCAACAAGGTGGTTGTTGTGGGTGGTGACAACTACCGCATCGGTCTGGGTGGCGGCTCTGTATCATCAGTAGAAACAGGTCGTTACAGCAGCGGCATCGAGCTGAATGCCGTTCAGCGTGCCAACCCCGAGATGCAGAAACGTGCCTACAATCTTGTACGCTCTCTTTGTGAAGAGGAGGTTAATCCCGTTGTCAGCATTCACGACCATGGAAGCGCCGGACATGTAAACTGTCTGAGCGAGCTGGTAGAGGAATGTGGCGGACATATTGATATGACCAAACTGCCAATCGGCGACCCCACCCTTTCGGCCAAGGAAATTATCGCTAACGAGAGTCAGGAGCGTATGGGCTTGCTCATTGATGAGAAGCACATCGACCATGTTCGTCAGATTGCCGAGCGCGAACGTGCTCCGCTATATGTGGTTGGTGAGACAACAGGCGATGCTCACTTCAGCTTTGAGCAGGGCGACGGTGTTCGTCCCTTCGACCTGGAGGTAAGTCAGATGTTCGGTCACTCTCCCAAGACCATCATGCGCGACAAGACTGTTGAGCGCAAGTATGAGAATGTAGAGTATGATGAAGATAATAATTATCAATTATCAATTATCAATTGTCAATTAGAAAAAGTTCTCCAGCTTGAGGCTGTTGCCTGCAAAGACTGGCTGACCAACAAGGTTGACCGCTCCGTAACAGGTAAGGTTGCCCGTCAGCAATGTCAGGGCGAGTTGCAGTTGCCCCTTTCCGACTGTGGCGTGGTAGCCCTCGACTATCGTGGCGAAAAAGGTATTGCTACAGCATTGGGACATGCACCACAGGCTGCTTTGGCCGACCCTGCTGCTGGTTCCGTGCTTTCTGTTGCCGAGTCTCTGACGAATATTGTATGGGCTCCATTGGAGGAGGGCTTGGACAGTGTAAGCCTCAGCGCCAACTGGATGTGGCCATGCCGTGCTCAGGAAGGTGAGGATGCCCGTCTCTATACAGCTGTTAAGGCGCTGTCTGATTTCTGCTGCGAGTTGCAGATTAACGTGCCTACAGGTAAGGACTCGTTGAGTATGACGCAGAAGTACCCCAACGGCGAGAAGATTATCTCCCCGGGTACCGTGATCGTTACCAGCGGTGGTCAGGTGAGCGACATCAAGAAGGTGGTATCGCCCGTTGTTCAGAATGTACCTTCTACCCTCTTCCATGTTGATTTCTCGTTCGATGAACTTCGTCTGGGCGGCTCTGCCTTTGCTCAGATTCATAATAAGGTGGGCAGCGATGTTCCTACAGTTAAGAACAGCGAATATTTCCGCGACTGCTTCAATGCCATTCAGACATTGATTCAGAAAGGCCTCATCCTGGCTGGTCACGATATCAGCGCCGGAGGTCTTATCACTACCCTGTTAGAGATGACATTTGCCAATACCCAGGGTGGTCTGAACATCAACTTGGATAAGATTAAGACAGATGACTTGACAAAGATTCTCTTTGCCGAGAACCCTGGCGTTGTTATCCAGGTGGCCAACGAGAACCGTACTCAGGTGAAGAAGTTCCTGGAGGACGAGGGCGTGGGATATGTAAATATCGGTGAGCCTGCCAAGGGTCGTACCCTTGCTATCCAGAAGAATGGTCAGACGCTGAATTTCGACATTGATGCACTGCGTGATGTTTGGTACAAAAGCAGCTTCTTGCTTGATCAGAAGCAGAGTTTCAACGGCAAGGCTGCAGAGCGTTTCCAGAACTACAAGCAACAACCTCTGCAGTGGAACATCCTGCCTGGCTTCACAGGCAAACTGAGCCAGTTTGGCCTCAACCCCGACCGTCGCGAGAAGAGCGGTTTCCGTGCTGCCATCATACGTGAGAAGGGCACCAACGGTGAGCGCGAGATGGCATACATGCTCTATCTGGCAGGCTTTGACGTGAAAGATGTTATGATGACCGACCTTATCACGGGTCGTGAGACATTGGACGACATCAACTTCATTGTCTTCTGTGGCGGCTTCTCAAACAGCGATGTTCTGGGTAGCGCCAAGGGATGGGCTGGTGCCTTCCTGTATAACCCCAAGGCTAAGGAAGCCCTCGACCGCTTCTATGCTCGTAAGGATACGCTCTCCCTGGGTGTTTGCAATGGTTGCCAGTTGATGGTGGAGCTGGGTCTCGTAGGCAGCAACAGACCTGAGAACAAAGCCCGCATGTTACACAACGACAGCCACAAGTTTGAATCTAACTTCCTTGGCTTGACCGTCCAGCCCAATAAAAGCGTACTGATGGAAAGCCTGATCGGTAGCAAACTGGGCATCTGGGTAGCTCACGGAGAAGGAAAGTTCTCTCTGCCTGGCAAGGAAGAAGATTACAATATTGTGCTGAAGTACAGCTACGATGTTTACCCTGCCAACCCCAACGGAAGCGATTACTCAACAGCAGGTATCTGCAGCACTGATGGTCGCCATTTGGCAATGATGCCTCACTTAGAGCGTGCTTTCTTCCCCTGGCAGTGCGGATATTATCCTGCTGACCGCAAAGCAACGGATCAGGTGACACCTTGGATTGAAGCTTTTGTTAACGCAAGAAAGTGGGTTGAGAAGAATGTTTGATCTCTTTAAGACATTCCTTCAGATAGGGCTTTTCACCTTTGGCGGTGGCTACGCCATGATACCGCTCATTGAGAAGAAGGTGGTAGACGAAAAGCATTGGGTCGGTCACGAGGAACTGGTCGACCTGATAGCTGTGGCCCAAAGTTGCCCCGGCATCTTTGCCGTGAACATCAGCATCTTCATCGGTTACAAGCAGCGAGGCGTATGGGGTGCTTTCTTTAGTACCTTAGGTGCCTGCCTGCCCTCTTTCCTTATCATCTTGCTCATAGCCTTTGCCTTCCTGCAGTTCAGGGATAATCCATGGGTGGAGAAGTTCTTCAAAGGCCTGCGCCCTGCAGTAGTAGCCCTCATCGCTGCTCCTGTATTCCGTATGGCCAAGAGTGCAAAGATAAACCGCTATAATGTTTGGATTCCCATCTTTGCCACCTTCGCCATCTGGCTTTTAGGCGTCAGTCCTATATACATTATATTAATTGCGGGATTGGGAGGCTATGCCTATGGGCAGTACCTGAGGGATTAGCCCCCAGCCCCTTTAGGGGGAGTTGGGTTAGCGATTAGTGGTTAGCGGTTAGCGAAAAAACAGTAAACGGTAAACAAAAATTATCATGGTAGTACTGATATTAAGGTTATTCTGGACGTTTTTCCTCATCGGACTTTTTGGGTTCGGTGGAGGCTATGCCATGATATCTATGATTCAGACTGAGGTGGTTACACACCAGCACTGGATGACGATGGGACAGTTCACGGATATTGTCGCCATCAGTCAGAGTACACCCGGTCCAATCGGTATCAACAGCGCCACATACGTTGGATATACAGCAATGCTAAATGCCGGATATGATCCCGCTTGGGGCATCCTTGGCAGCTTCATAGCCACCTTTGCCGTTGTCTTCCCCAGCTTTGTGCTCATGCTCATCATCAGCAAGTTCCTGATGAAATACAAGAACCACAGCGCTGTTGAAAGCACCTTCATGGGGCTACGCCCTGCTGTTGTGGGACTGTTGGCTGCTGCCGCCTTGTTACTTATGAACGAGGAAAACTTTGGCAACATGTCTGAAACGCCCTGGCAGTTCTGGATAAGCGTAGCTATGTTCTGCTTTGCCATGATAGCACATCGTGTTTACAGGACGAATCCCATAACCATCATCTTGCTTTGTGGAATAACAGGAATGCTTCTGTTCTAATCACTAAAACAGAAGCATTCGCACATATATCTCTTGAAAGCTTTATCTTATAACTTTACCTTGCGTGAACGACTGTGTCCGTTTACTGTCCACTTAACAAGGTAAACACCACTTGGAAGCATGGAAGCATTAACAGCCTCCGTAACACTACCCGAGGCTACCATACGACCGTTTAAGTCATACAGGCCAATAGTACCTTGTACATTCTCCACACCGTTGGGAATTCTAATGTGAATCTGTTTACTGCTATCCATCGTAATGCGGTAGTCGAAATCTTCCTTCCACATAGAAGCGATTCCAACCTCGACATTTTCATCAGCCTTCTCGATATACCACTGACGTGTCGGCTTTGATGCATTGTCTGCATTGTTGGTCCAGCTGATAACTGGGTTACCGTTATCACTCCCTGAATTGGAATTATTCCAAGCCAGATTGGTTTCCCGATTCTCTATAGCCCAATTGTCACCAGCCTTAACAAAGCGCCATAACTGACGTTTGTTCTTCTCGTCAATAGGCTGTACCTGCAACTGCGAACCGGTGACATAACTGCCGGAAGAACCGTCGGCCATATCGGTAATAGCCAAATTACTCTCGCGGCACACCAGACGGTAATAATCAGCTGTTACGGGTTGGATTTCCCATTGCTGAGTCATATACCTGTCAGCATCCATGCTCCATGTACCCACAAAATCTCCTCCGTCACAAATATCCACAGGATGATCCACTCCTACATTATATATATAATAATAGTAGTCCTTGTCGATTCCCATAGGATTGGTAGCCTCTGGTTGAGGAGGCTCTATACCATCTGGATTGGGGAATACTGATGATAGGTAGGTGGCATGATCCACCAGGAAGCTCTTCATATAGTCTATACCCTCCTGATAGGTACTGAACAACTGCAACTCATCCCAGGTTCGCTGGTCTATGGGCCAAACCATGAAGTTAAGTCGCTGGCTCTCATCTATCACGGCAGCCAGACTGTCCACAAAGGCCAGTGTCTTCTCTACCAGATTCTCCTCCAGAACAGCCTTGTGCCACCTGCGTCCTATCAAGTTAAGGAACCAAGGGTCGTTGTACATTCTTCTAAACCATTGCCTTTCGTTGCTGCTATATCCGGCATCTATCATCAACTTGTAAGTCATCTCACCCAAACGGTGGCAGTTGTTAAAGGCTATGTCGTAATCCCAAATGGGCCCCATATACAAATGGTCATCGGCCTGCTCCTTATAGCAATAGATGCTATACAAGCCATCGCAGTTGGCAGTGTACTCTACCGTCAGGTACCATGATGCAAGGGCAAGGCTGTCAAAGAGTGGACGGTATCCATTTTCCGGGTCGTCGAAATCTTCAGAGAAGATATGAGCCTCCACATTGTTCATATAATCTCTGATATATTCAAGCTGCTCGTACTGCATCACATCCTCGTCAGGCGACTTAACACCAATAGTCACCCAGTTGTTTGTTCTGAAGTTTATTTCCTGACTGCCGCCAGGCGAGCCCATCTCCATGAAATAACCGCCAGATATGTCAGAGTCTTCGGTAGGAATCTCATCCTGCTCCACAATGTTAATGCGGTGCTTACGAATATCAATATGGTCACTTATCTGGTAGTTACCAATGAAGGTTCCATTCAGAGTTACATCAACAAAGTTGGCCGCAGGAACATATACCTGCCCCAGTTGCTTACCAATAAAACTGGCTACCGCATTACGGATGAGCGTCTTGTCGACACAGTTGGCCAACAAGGTCCAGTTACGTGCATTGGCATAACCTTTGCCCAGGAACTTCTCCTTGTTCTTGAACTTTATACGATAAGGTTTCTTTGGCACGCTCCATGTGCTGTTACCACGACCGCGAATCTGCAAAGAATCGATAAACTCCATCTCTCCGTCTTGTATACGCCACAACTTGGCATATTTATACGTCGTCTTGCTATCGATCGGAGAACCATCAAATGTATTGATGTATAGAGAAGGCAGATTGGTAAGTTGTTTCATGTAAGATGGAGGTCCGCCATTCTTCAAATTTTCAAGTTCTACGCAGAAAGTATCATAGGCTTCCTGCAACTCCTGCAATTTATCGCTTGTAATCTCATAATCCGACAACTCTTCACCTTCCTCTATCAGCTTCTTCAGATATGTGGCAGTGAAGCCCAAATCAGCAATATAAGAAGGACCGTATACTGTTACGCGAGCTGGATGGAACTCGGCAAAATGTCCAAATATGTTACCATTCGTGTTAGCTAATATGGTGAAACGCAACGATGTGTATGTTTTATCACCTAAGGATACTGGGTCCGAGGTGTATTCCTGCCCAGAACTTGCATTGCCCAGTTCTATTTCGCCCAAATCATCCCATTGCTCCAAGTCATTACTACCCAGGACACCCATCAGCGTCACATGGTTTGCTTCTGTGCGACGACGAACCACATACAAGCCGATGTCTCCCCCTATGGGTTCATCGAAGTCGATTTGTATGTAATGCGTTTCATGCACTTGGTTATGCCAGTCGCTATGCCAGAAGGTAGAGGGATCGTCATCCACCAGATACTCTATGTACTGACCTTCCTGCCAATCGCTGGCATTACTACTCAGTTGGTCCCAGGAAACTGGGATAATCTCAACATCTCTTCCTACAGCTTGCTGATAAACCTCCTTGGATTTATCAAGCAATTCATGGTATTGCTCTGCTATTGTCTGCGCTCCCAAGGTTAAAGAGCACCAACTTAGCAGCGCTGCATAAAGCAGTCGCATTCTTCTAGTATTTTGGGTTAATATTTATTCTGCTGTTGTTTCTGTAGCAGGCTCTTCAAAGTCGGTTACGCCATTCTCAACGAGTATGTTGTACCACTGAGCCAGTTTCTTCATGTCGGCTGGATAGACACGGTCGCGGTCGTAGTTGGGAAGGGCCTCGCCCATAAAGGCTGCCAGTTCTTCCTTGCTGGCCTTCTTATAGTCAAGGGTAAGCGTCTTTCCGCCTTCCTTCTCCTGAATGTTCTTAAAGACACGACGCAAGGGAACCTCTTCCTCGTCGGTATACATAGCGATGTCTGCCAACGAGATAACCTTGTCGGCACCGAACACAGGCATACGTTTCTTCTGGGCATCCAGTGTTTCCACAATAAGGCTATTGTTTCCACGCGACACCAACTTATACAAACCGGGCTTGCCGGAAATTGCCAAAATCTTTTCTAACATATCTTTTTTCCTTATATTGAATTAATATTATCGTTTCTAATCTCTCTGCCTACTTGGCAGTTATCTTTATCAATATCTTTTGTAAAGTTGCTAGCAAAGCAACATTGTCCTCGTCTCCGTTATTTATTACATAGTCGGCCTTCTCACGTTGTTCCTCAGCCTGCTGCATGTTTATACGAGCCTCAATCTGTTGGCGTGTACTGCCATCGCGCTTCATAGCCCGCTGTATGCGCAACTCCAAAGGGGCATCTATAAAGAGTACCTTGTCTACAATGGCATCAAACCCGCTTTCATATAGTATGGCGCTTTCTATGGCTGCCACCTCTGCCGCTTGTTGTTTCGCCCACTTACAGATGTCTTTTCTGACTGCCGGATGAACAATATCATTCACCTTCTGAGCGTTTTGCTGATTGGCAAAAAGGTAATCTGCCAGGATGCTCTTCTGTAACACACCTTCCTTATATATATCTGCTCCCACCAATTCCGTCAACTTCTGCCTGACATCCTTTTCTTCTGCAATCAGACGTTTTGCTTCAGTATCACAATCATAGACGGGCACATTCAACCGCTCCCGCAGCAAAGAAGAAATGTAACTCTTTCCGCTTCCTATTCCGCCTGTGATTCCCAATATCACCATACGCTCTCTTTTGGGTCTATTGACCCTCTCCCTCCATTTCAAGCAATTCTATCAGATAATCCACTTCACGAGGGGAGATGCGGGCATTGGTAACACCTTCTGGCAACGACTTCAAATGCAGACGATACTTGTCGGATGGGTTTTGCAACAACTCCTCATAAGTAATAGCCAGCACGAAGTTCTCTGCCGTTATTCTCTGATACAGTCCAGACTCCACTCTGAATGTCACCTTTGCCTTTGACGGAAAAGTACGTAACTCCTTGTCGCCAGGGAAGTTCAGTCCAATGATAGGAACCTCTACCGTCTTTTCTGCATAGTAACCCACGTATGTTGTCATCTGCACTTTACTGGGTTCATACTCAACTCCCTTCATACGCAGGAATGACACATCATGTGTAACATTCTCTTTCAGATTCGCCAAGCTAATCGCCTGCGTATAAGCGTATTGCATAGTATCAAGTACGTTATTGGGAGCATATACCATTACGCTGTCCTCTGACAGTTTCATGGCTTGTATGTAATTCTGAGGTGAGGCTGTTATACTCCCGCAAACCTTCACAGGAAGTCTTTTGGAGACACCTCTGTTATAGTAATACTCTAGCGTATCCGGACGCACAGAGATAATATGACTTGTCCCTCCCAGCTGCTTCTGTATCAACCGTTGCACATCTGCCGTAGGAACCTGCACTCTGCCATTGGTAAGACCCGTATCATATTTTCCGAAGTCCACCTCTAAAGCATTCTGCACCGAATAACGGTAAAAATGCAATATCGTTGTTCCTCTTTCCCTGACTGTGATATTCACCTGAGGGGGTAGCCCCGTTGTGATATGAACATTGTCAGGAACATTCTTCAGCTCCAAGGGAACGGAGATTTCCGTTTCAAATGTCTCATTGAGCGTCTGCAATAACCAGAAACCGGCGGACACGAAAAAGAAAAAGAGGAAGACAAAGAACTCATGGCTTTTCTTGCCAAAGAGAATGCTTCTTGTCCTTGCCCATATCTTTACGAGTCCATATCTCATGGTGCAGACTTTGGTTAAAACAGAAGTGGGGCCTTAAAGCTTACTGGGCAGGTTGAGCCTGAGCATATATCGAGTTACGGTCCACCTTGATGCGGACGCCGTTGGCAACCTCCAACATCAATGTATTGTCATCCTCGTTTATCTGCTTTACTACGCCATAGATACCACCAGCTGTCACGACTGCCTGTCCTACGGTAATACTGTTACGGAAGTTCTGAATCTCCTTCTGCTTTTTCTGCTGAGGCCGAATCATAAAGAAATACATGATGGCAAAAAGAGCCACAATCATTAAAAGTCCACTGTATTGCTGCATATTATTTTTATTTTAATTAATGTTTTTACAAAACGGTTATTATTTATTGGTTAGAGGTTAGAGGTTAGAGG
>JAFXTC010000033.1 GCA_017525235.1 Bacteroidaceae bacterium
AAATCAGGGTTAAGACTTCATCCGTCAACTTTCCGCAGAGTTTAGGAATGATAGTCAACAAAAAAAAGTTTTAACGTTTAACAGAGTCTACTAATTTCAGGGGTAAGCAATAAGGTAGTCAACCTAAATCAGGAAACTACACCACACGTGGAAAAGACAAAGTCGACGTGTAGAAAAGGCAAAGTTTACACGTGGCGTTGTTAACATTTCGGAACAGATTCAAAAGGGAGCGTAATTAACTTAGATAATTTTTTATTTAACTTAATTCTCATTGGTAATCAACTTAACGAAGGAAGAAGGAAGATGTAAGAAGTCTGATGTAAGAAGGAAGACCACGAATTGCACGAAGGTTCAGCTCGACGACCCGAAGGGAAAGTCAATACCACGGATAAACACGAATCTTTTAATTCCGAAAACATCGAAAAGCACGAACTTCTGGAGCAGCGAACGCCATCAAGCTTGCTTGTTTGGCTGAGTCGCGACAGAAGTCAGTAAAGCTAAAGACTTGAAAATATTTTATTTGACCACGGATTTAACGGATTTACACGGAAAATCCTTTTCAAGATGTGGAGGCTTACTCCGTAATCCTACGTGTTATAACTCACTCCAGTTCTTTTAAGAACAAGCTCTTAACGAACCGTACTGACTTACACCACTACTCACTGATGTGACTTTCCACATCTTGAAAAGAGTACTTTGAGCACGAAGAGAAAGGCAGTGACATGGGAGGTTCTTGTCACTGCATAATAGTACATTTCTTGGACACTAATTCATAGGTTGGAACCTAGGGAAATCATTGATAATGCAAAAATATCTAAAAAAACATCGATATTGTGCTTTTATCTAGAATATATTAGATATCTTTGTGGTCGATTAAATGTATAAGTGTATGGTAGCAACAATTTCTGCTGATGTAGTACATTCAACCTCGTTAACTACAGTTGATTTGATTACTCTACGCAAGAGGTTGAGAGATTTGCTAGATGATTTAGAGAAAGACTATCGTGGTTTTTGGGCCCGAATTGTCAGGGGAGATAGTATTGAGTGCTTTGTCCCTGAATATAGGTCTGCGCTTAGGATTGCCATTCTAATTAAGCTATTTGTTAAAATGCAGGTAAGCGGTATGGATTGTGACGAGGAGTTGCTGAGGTTTGGAATCAGGTTTTCGATAGGAGTCGGTGATATCAAATATGCTGATAAGAATAACGACATTATTGATGGTGCTGCTATCTATATGTCTGGCAGGAATCTGGATGTGATCAGTGGGAAGGGAAACGTGTTTACAGCTTTCCAGATAATGGATGCTCCTGAATCATTCAGTAATTTACTGGATTCGTATATAGCTTTGTTGAGTAATATTGTTGATTCATATTCGGCTAAACAGGCTGAGGTGGTATTCTACAAACTGTTGGGCTATAGAGAGATAGAAATTAGTGAGAAACTTGGTATTTATCAGTCGTCGGTGAATACGAGGTCAACAAATGCTCAATGGGGACTGGTCAATACGGCCATTAGGGATTATGAAGAATTAATGTACAAGAATATATGTGGGTAGGTTTGTTTTTATGCCTTTTGTTGGCGCATTTGATAGCTGACTTTGCGTTACAGACATCAAAATCGTGCAAACAAAAAAGAGATAAGAGGTGGGGCAGTATGTATCACTACTACCATGCCGTAATTGTGTTTGCCCTAGCTTGGCTGGTATCATTGGACTGTGAGTTCTGGCTGTGTGCCTTGATAATTGGGGCGACACATTTTGCAATAGATATGTGGAAGTCGTATCGTGAGGATAATGTGACATGGTTTACGCTGGATCAGCTGCTACATATTGCGGTGGTGGCTGGTGTGTCATGGATGTGGTGCTCTAAGAATGATTGGAACATGCCGTTTGATATTCCTGCCAAGTATGTTGCGCTTGCCATTGCCATACTAGTATGCTGGAAGCCTGCGAATATCTTTATCAAGTTGATGTTAAAGCACTACAGCGTAAATATGCCAGAGGAAAAGTCGAGCGGATTTAATGCTGGTGCGTTGATTGGCGATATTGAGCGTTGGTTGATACTGGTGTTTGTGTTGCTTCAGCGTTATGATGCCATAGGGCTGTTGATTGCCGCAAAATCAATTATCAGGTTTGGGGATAAGGAAACCACAAAGACGGAGTATGTGCTTGCCGGTACGCTGATGAGTATATTCATTGCGGTGCTGGCTGGGGTTATAGTGACGATGGTGAAATGAATTAACGATGACTGGCAAGAAGCAAACGGATATTAAGAAAATACTGGAAGACTACTATCTTTCATTTCAGAAGGATGGATATCCAATCTCTGTCAATTTCCGTGCGCTTGTGCCTGAACTGAAGAAGGCTGAGCGTTTCACTCATCTAATCCATTCATATCCAGCCAAATTGTTGGCTAATATTCCATATTTTTTCTTTGCTACTGATACCCTTTGTCCTGCAAATGGAACAGTGCTTGATCCGTTCTGCGGAACAGGGACTGTACTATTAGAAGCAGCTTTGAGCGGACGCAATGCTCTGGGTGCAGATGCAAATCCATTAGCAAAACTGATAACAGACGGCAAGACAGTCTATATCCCTAAAGAACAATTACAGGAAACCCTAAAAACAATTCTGGGTAAGGCAAAAAAATATAGACGAATAATAGAACATCCTGATGCAATAGCTGTCTGGTATTCTACAAGTAGCTTGCGCCAACTAAGTAATCTACAAAGAGCAATCAGCGAGATAAAAGATGGGCCGCAAAAGAAGCTCATGAACGCAGGTGCGCTGGAAGGTCAACGCCTAAAGATGTTCAATAAGCTTCTTGCGTTAGGGGGGAGGTATAAACGAGTAAATCAATACCAGTGAGGAGACAATATGATGACTAACATTGAAAAAGGGGCATTGGTAAAGCTGTTCAACCGAGGTGGTTATGTCTTGGACTTTTCAACTGCTGATTTTGATGCTTTTACTTTGGACAGTGTTGGAGTGGCTGTATGTCAAAAGTACGGACTCTCCAAAGGAAAGTCATTGATTGCATTCATTGATGAGGCTAACGAAGATGATGCTTTCAAATTGCTGTCAGACTTGTTGACTTACTACGAGACACAATATAACCAATTCGAGTCTGAAACCCAGCAATCAGACTCATTTGGCTTGTATTCATCTGGTTCATACCGTAGATTATACCATAACTGCAAGGGAATAATTGACAAATATAAGAAAACTGAACCCAATGCGGAGATAGCGAAGTCTGTAGAGGAGTCCTTTTCAACAGTCTATATGACCCAGCAAATAAGGCTGATGCTGGATAATCAAGATACTTACCCGGCAGAAGCAATTGGCAAGGCAAAGGAACTGGTGGAAAGTTGCTGTCGTACCATACTTAAAGTGCGCAATAAAACGATAAATAAAGACTGGACTTTTCAGCAATTGGTCAATCAGGTATTTAGCACCCTCGATGTGATGCCTAATGAAGTTGATAGCAATAGCCCAATTGCGGGAAGCCTTAAACAGATATATGGCAGTCTGAAGGGCATAGTTGTTCCCATCGCTGAGATTCGAAATGAATATGGCACAGGACATGGGAGAACTGCTGATTTCGAGGGTATCGATTCAAGACATGCCAAGTTGTTGGTTGGAATGAGTATAACATTTGTACAGTTTCTGTGGAGCACTCACGAAGAGACGTTTAAGGTTACTAAAGAAGATGATGACGGTATTGTAGCCAACTTCCATGAAGCCAGTGAGGAAGCGGTAAGGAATATTGTAAAGAATTGGAGACCTGATAGTGATATGCAGGATTCTTAATTATGACGCGGGAAGAGCGATGGAATAAAGAAATTTAGGAAAGTATGTATGCCAATAACAACAGAGATACTGAAGAAGCCTGAAAGCAAACGTGGACTGGAAGGCGCTACTCTTTTTAATGAGCATAGGATAGATAAGGATATTCTGAAGACGATGGATGAGGATACCTATGAAGAACTGGTGGCCTCATGGGCTTATTGGTGCCTGAAAGAAGGGAAGGAGAAGAAATACGAGGATGTCTTCAGATTAGGAGGAGCCGGTGATGGAGGTGTAGATGTGATTGCTTATTATGACATTGCAAAACGTGATTGCGATATTTATCAATGTAAGCACTATGATCATCCAGTTAATCGAGGTGATGTGATAGCTGAATTGGGCAAGTTCTTGTATCATGTTTATACTGGAGAAATCCTTATTCCACGGGAATACTTCTTAATGTCGCCGCAAGGGTTAAGTGGACCATTCAATAAGATATACTCCAATCCATTTAACTTAAAAAAGGAGATTAAAGATGCTTGGGATAAGGATATTGCAGGGAAAATAGAGTCGAAAAAGATTATTAAATTGGAAAGTGATCTGGAGAAATTCATAGATGCGTTTGATTACAAAAAGTTTAAGCTCATATCTCCAGACAAACTGATAAGTGATGTTCATCGACGTGAGAACCGCCATGTTTACTTCCAATATTTTGGGGTGAGAAGAGATGATCTAGAGCGAATAAAGATAGATACACCAGTGGAACACCAAGACTACGAAACCAACTATATACAACATCTCATGGATGCATACAATGATGTGGAGGGCGTTAGCGATGTGACACCAGAAAATGTCGAAGGAACCGATTTCGCACACCATTTTGAGTATGCTAGGGATGAATTCTGGATGGCAGAATCTGTCAAAAAGATGAGTGAAGAAAACTGCCCTGGTGATACCGATGAATTTAAGGAATTGGAGAATGATATGATGCATCATGTAGCGGACACTCATGATGAACATTATACAGATGCTTATGAACACGTAAAGAAAGTGACCAAACATGCAACAACTATGCCAAAGAAAGAAAACCGCATTATTAGCGGTGAGTTGAGTTCTGGGGAATTAAAGGGAGTATGCTACCAACTATCTAATGAAGATAAACTGGTATGGAAAAAGAAGTGAAGATACTAAATGGTACATTTGAGGTTGCGCTAAGACTGCTCGCAATCATGACAACCTGTAAAAAAGCCATGACCGTGGAGCGTTTGGCAATCTATTCATACTTTGCCCTATATCTTTCAGATTTGAGCAAAGATGAGAAGAGCCTTCATCCAGAGATACCATATAGGAACTCAAGCTATATCAATAGCCGTGATGTTATATTGCCAGCTTTGGATTTACTGCTTTCAAAAGGAGTGGTAAAATGTGATTTCTCTAACCGTTCAGTCAGGTTTTCTGCAACGGAACTTGGAACTGCTCTCTATGAACAGATTGAGGGTGAATATAAACATAAGTTGGTTGAGAGTATCATGAAAGCTCATGAACTGATGAGACGAAAGAGTGACGGTAGCCTGAATAGTCTGGTATATGGCAAAATGGCTGAATGGGGGAGTGAGTTTAGTTATGAATCGGTTTTTAATGAAATCGCGTATGAAGAATAAAGGCTTCTATATCAAGTCTGTCATAGCCGTAGGAGAAGGGATGATTACTTCAAGGGTGGACTTCAACGATGGATGCAACCTCTTGTTTGGTCCATCAGAGATGGGAAAGTCGTCTGTGTTCTCTCTGATTGATTTCATGTTGGGTAAAAACGAAGCCCCCAAGTTACCACCCGAAGGACAAGGGTATGATACCTTTTACATGGAAATCGTCACTAAAGAGGATGGTGTGACTCATACCGTTGGACGACTGCTCAAAGAGAAATCCGTAACGGTGAAAGACTGTACCTACGAGCAGTTTAATAATAAAGCCATTAACGGAGCTGCCTACCCAATTTCTGCAAAAAAACAAAAGAAAACATACTCACAATACCTCATGGAGTTGAATGGGTTTGAGGGTGATTTGCAGTTGCGAAAGAGTACCACAGATAAAGCATCGTTTACATATACTTGGATAAGACATCTGATACTGGCCGATGAAAACAGGATTGTTTCTGAAACACCAATATTTAATCCATCGGATGAGAAAGTCAGTGCGACGCAAGAAAAGAGCGTGATTTACTATCTTACAACGGGTGAAGATGACAGTAATTTTTTAGGTCAGGAAAAGGCAGAGCATCGTAATCTGAGATATACAGGAATGATAGAAATTACAAAGGAAAGCATTGAGGAAATTAACAGAAAAATACAAGCATTGGGCGATGTGAGCTTTGCAGACTTTAAGGATGAGACAGCTATGGAAGCTCTCCAAAGCAAGATCTCCGAAGATGAAATAAAACTGAAATCATTGTATGACAGAAGGGCGGAATTGGAAGATGAAAAACGACAGCTAGTGTCTAAACAGATGTTTGCCAAAGAGTTCATTAAAAGGATGGAAATGTTGGAGAATCACTATATAACCGATCTGGGTCGCTACGAGTATTTGTTTGATGGAGCCAATCTGTTTAGCATCCTCACAGTGACTCATGTTTGTCCGGTTTGCAATTCTGCGATCAAAGACAAAACACAGATTAATGATGAGTTCCTTGCCTCTATTCAGAATGAGTATGACCAGATGAAATCGAAAATCAAAGACATTAAAGATGTGATAGAGAAGAAGGAAAAGGAAAAACTTCGCCTATTGAACAAGATAAACGCTGTCACTCATGATTTGGATGGTATTGCAACCGAGGTGAATAATTTCAGTAACCAATTGTTATCGATTAAGAATCTTCTGGCTCGTTATCAAGAAAACATCGAAAAGAAAACAGAAGCAAGATTTCTACAGGAGGAATCACAGAGACTCTATAAGAAATTGGCAGAGTTGGAGAAGGAAAAGGCGAAAAGACCAGCTACAACAGAATATAAAAGAGAGACATCAATTAATGAAGAGTTCTGTAACTTGGTAAAGGAAAAACTTGTATATTGGAACGTGTTGAGTGAAAACGAACCAGTCGTTTTTGATGAGAATGGATTTGATTTCGTGCTTGGAGGAAAAGAACGTATTACGTGTGGAAAGGGTGCAAGAGGCGTTACGTGTGCAGCCATATTGATGTCGTTATTGGAGTACAGCCTACTTAAGGACATTCCATTCAGTAATGTGTTAGTCCTGGATTCACCGATTACTGCTCATTTTAGCGATGGAAAACAAATTGCGGAACAGACTACACAGACACGTTTTTTCAAATACTGTAATAACAACATAAAAGACTATCAGTTAATTATCATTGACAATAAGTCGCCCGAACCAAACGATAGGGACAACCTTACTAACATCAACTATATTGAGTTCTCGAAGGATGGTCGAAATGGCTTCTATTTAGGGGAAAGGGAGAATCTGTGATGTTCGCAAGAATGGTATTTTTCTCTCAACACGGAGCTACGGAATAAAGAATTCAGGGCTTATGAATCAAAAAAACTCGGTGGTTGACAAAGTATAATGAGGTGAATATTATGAACAAGGCAAAACTTTTACAATCGATATTAGAACTCCATCAGGCTGTAAAAGGCGGTGATATGGAGAAGATGTATCGTTGTGCCAATGAATTAAACGCCTTGTTTGAAATCGAAGTGCCAGAACCATTGGATGGTTTTGATGCTGCTCTGATGAGATTCAAAATGGCGGAGGCTATAGTGGCTTTCCATATGGCAGTAGGGGAGCCATCACAGGCTGGGACGCTGAGGAACAGGATAACGGCGCACTATCAGGCCGTGAGGAAATCGAAGGATTATAGTGTTTCTCAAAAACACGAATTGAAAGAAATCCTGAAAAGAATAAAAGACATGATACCCTCTCTAAGAAGTGTTGCTACAAAACTGGACAGAAATACGGAAGAGTATAAAAGAAGTGCGTTTATCATCCGGGCACTGGATTGGTTTTCGGAACTTCATGGTATGTTGCCATTGGAAGGATTGGGGTACTTAAAACCTTTCAATGTAAGTACGTTATTGAGTACTCTACCTTTAGATATGCCTAAGTCGCAGGTTGTGGAAGAGATGACTAAATACTGCTATGACAAGGGTGGCTCTCTTGCACCGCGTTCTCTGCAGAAGCATTATGATGTAGGAGGAAGACAATCCAAACACCTATATGTGATTGGAAATGGTTTTGACCGCTATCATGGGGCTGAATCGGGATATATGAGTTTTCGCCGTTATCTATACAGAAAAAGTCCCCAAACAGTGGGGTATTTTGACTTGTATTTCGGGTCGCGTTCATTAGAAAGAAGTTTTTCAACGCCCGTGGGTTGGTTTTGGTGTATGCAACCTTACGAGTACAGACATAATGAATACGGATTGCGCTATCCTGTGACCACTTGGAGTCGTTCAAATCTGTGGCGAGACTTTGAAACCTACCTTAGTGAGTTGAACCGAGAGAAGGTGTTTGATATGCTAGACATGCAGCTGCCACGAGTAGATGAGGATGATGATGACTTTAGTTACGCCCAGTATTATGCACCCTTAGATGAAATAACGGATGCCGTCATGTTTTGTACCTTTGAAATGAAGTATCATTTCCATCGATGGATTAACACGCTTCATTATGCCAAGGGATTCCGGAAGAAGATGTTGGATATAGACAAGGATGCCATCTTTTTGAACTTTAACTATACGCTGTTTCTGGAAAGCGAGTATGGTATTCCTGCTGAGCAGATATGCTATATTCATGGATGCAGGAAGGATAAGTTTGGGTCGCTGGTATTGGGACATCATTCGGACGATCAAGAAACTTTTGAACGTTGGAAGCATAAGAACAGGAACCGCCGCCGTTACCGCCACGTGCAGAAGGATAAGAAAGGACGGTATTTTAGAAATGACAAGTTGGCATATTTGGCATTTTTTCATGAAAATGACTGGACTGGTAACTGGCGGTTGCCCATACGCTATTATGCCGTGGAGGCTGCGGAAGAGCGGTTGGAGAAGTATTATGATGCAAACTTTAAAAATACTAGAAAGATTATTGATGCCAACATGGGGTTCTTTGATTCGTTGGACAGCATTGAAAAGATAACTATCATTGGCTGTTCGCTAGGTGCAGTTGATATGGATTACTACAAACAACTGAGATGTTCAGTAAAAGATGATGTCCTGTGGGAGTTCAGTTATCATTCGCCAGAAGATGAAAAGAGAATTGATAAGTTCTTTAGAGAGCTCAATATAGATACAGGATGTGTGAGCACATTCCGGATGTAACCCTGCAGCAGAGCAGGGCCTCACTCATTCGTTTGGACAAGAGTATTGGTGAACCTCGTTGGAGGATGACCCGCCAAACGACTTGTTAATTTCAGTTTAGCTGGGGTTCTATTGTATGAGTGGATTTCTTCGCTCTATGGAGCGATGGGCATTCTTTGGAATGCCGCGTTTGTCCTTCGGGGCAGATGCCGACTGTAGTCCTTTTGTGGCTATGGCGTTAATAAACCACTGGTGCTGGTAGGCCCGAAAGGGATTCGAACGCTCTAGGTTAATGGTTATGAGGGCAAGCGAGGCTTGCCGGACTTGCCCTCTTTTTAAGAGATTATATTATAGATAATATGACTCAAAGACGAGCTAGGCGTAAAGATGTCTTAAGCAAGAGGGCTGAGGTTTGATGGTGCGTTGGAATTACGAATCGACGGAAGCATGTAGGTACGGGACTCGGTGGCGGTTTCAAGTTTGACACTGCGTGTCGAGCTCCCTACGCCATGGCAAAGCTCAAACAAACTTGGCTTTTCTTCAATGCTCTTTAACCCCCTTCGGTTCCCCCGTTTCCCGGGGGACAGAAACGCTCAATCGCAGAGTTAACTGTTAAAAGAAAGGTTTTGTGTAATTGCACACGGAGGCCTTTTTGGGGTGTTTAGGGGACAAATGGTAAAACCCTGTGAATGTTGAATGGAGTAGAACGTGGGGACAAGTATGCTTTCAGCACCGTCTTCGTAACGGTCGTTCATCAGGAAGTAGCCATCGCTGTTGGGAGTTGTGGCGATCGTACCGTGAGAGGTGGATGTCTCTCGGGTAAGGATGTTTGAGTGGGTGGTAATAGTTGTGATATAGACCGAATCGAACTTGTCGTCCAGCAGGTCTTCGTTGGTTTTCTTCTTGTTGGCCTTCTGCGGGTTGTGGAACTACTCGCCGATGGTTGTGGCATCGCTGTCTTTCATCTGTCTGTTGATAAAGGTCTTGACCTCCTTGTCGCGGTCGAGTTCTGGGTGTTTTTAATAATACGGTATTGCCACTGATGGGATATAGGATTCCGCCCTCGTTCACCCATTTCTGTCGGGTGATTTTCATGTCGTTGATGTTTGTTTCTTGTTTCATAATTTATTTGAGTTTATATTCATATTACTTTTATGAGTTTCTGTTGCTCGTTCTACCTTTGAGTAGTGAAAAACTGGAAATGTTACATCTGGTATTGAGAATAAATGCGAAAAAGGTGGATTTCTTGCGAAAAAGTTGTATATTCGCAACGTGAAATGCTAAAAACTTAAGGATATGAAGAAGATTTTGTTTGTTATCGGGTCGTTGAGGGCGAAGTCGTTTAATCGTCAGGTGGCTCGTGTAGCTAAGGAGATTATCGGTGAGAGGGCTGAGGTTCAGGAACTTGACTATAGTGACCTGCCGTTGCTGAGCCAAGATATTGAGCAGCCGGAATTGGAGGTTGTTGCTCGCATTCGTAAAGAAGTGAACGAGGCTGATGGGTTGTGGATCTTTACGCCTGAGTACAACATGAGTTATCCGGGGCACTTGAAGAACCTGCTTGACTGGCTGTCACGTCCAGTAAAGTTTATGGACTATGGTACACCGACATGTATCAACGGCAAGCGTGTGGCTATCAGTGGGGCAGGGGGTAAGGCTGCTACTGCAGATTGCAGGGCCAAACTCACGGAGTTGCTGACTTTTATGAAGGCTGTGGTCCTGACGGAGCAGGTGGGCATTGCAGTACCTGCTGAGGCTTGGGGTACTGATGTACTTGTACTGACTGATGAACAAAAAGCGGCACTGAAGGTGCAGGCAGACAGGCTGATAGAAGGCTGATGGAAGAAGTAAAAGATGCCCTGAAAGGGCTATATAAATTAGGGTAGGGGCTCGTCCCTACGTGGATGTGTGGTCACCCCACCACCCACACCCATTACCCGGATTCACGGTTCCCAAAGATGCTGCGCCATATCCACATGCCCATTGGGCTTGAAATGGACACCCTCTTGCTCTAACAAAGGGCGTTGGTGTCTCCACCCTGGGGCAGTACGTCCCGTTTTGTTGACTACACGATGACAGGGAAGTAACCCGGCTCCTGGCGAATATCTAAGGGTACGACCCACCATGCGGGCATGGCTAGGCCATCCGGCTAATGTGGCAATAAGACCGTATGTGGTTACCCGACCACGGGGAATCTGACTGACGATGTTTAGCACAGTATCACGAAACGCCCGCGCTTGCTCTGGCGTCATCCTGTCTGGATAGTCTCTCATTCGTAATGCTTCTCTATCATGCTCTAGTTCACAATCTGCCCTCCTTGAGGTGCCGTGCAAATATACGACCAATTATCAAAATAACAAAATTTTTCATGCACAATCCCATCCATGTTTTGGTTCATGGTTCATGGTTCATGGTTCATGGTTCATGGTTCATGGTTCATGGTTCATGGTTAAAGGTTAAGGGTTATTTTTGGTTAAGGCTTCACCTCGGTAATAAAAATAAAAACGTTTTTATTTTGTATTCCGCTTGGTTTACACTACCTTTGCAGCAGAAAATAATATATAAGGTATATATAATATGGGAAAAGTTGCATTAATCACTGGAGTTACGGGACAGGATGGCTCGTATCTATCTGAGTTTTTATTAGAGAAAGGTTACGATGTACATGGTATCATTCGTCGTAGCAGCGTAGATTTCCGCGAGCGCATTGCGCATTTGGAGGGAAAACCACATTTTCATCTTCATTATGCCGATCTGGGCGACTCGATGTCTATCGTTAAGGTTGTGGATAAGGTGAAGCCTAACGAGATCTATAATTTGGCTGCACAAAGCCATGTTCAGGTGAGTTTCGACTCTCCTGAGTTTACTGCTGACGTGGATGCCACTGGCGTTCTCCGTGTACTGGAAGCAGTACGTGCTTGCCATCTGGAGAAGACTTGCCGTATTTACCAGGCTTCCACATCTGAGCTCTACGGCAAAGTGGAAGAGGTGCCTCAGAATGAGAATACTCCTTTCCATCCCTACAGCCCGTATGCAGTTGCTAAACTGTATGGTTTCTGGATTGTAAAAGAGTACCGTGAGGCCTACAACATGTTCTGCTGCAGTGGTATCCTGTTTAATCACGAGTCAGAGCGTCGTGGTGAGACTTTCGTTACCCGTAAGATTACATTGGCTGCTGCTCGTATCTCTCAGGGACTACAGGATTGCTTGTATCTGGGCAACCTTGACTCTCTGCGCGACTGGGGCTATGCGAAGGATTATGTTGAATGTATGTGGCTCATACTTCAGAATGACAAACCTGAAGATTTCGTAATTGCGACAGGCGTTCAGCACAGTGTTCGTGAGTTCACAGAGTTAGCCTTCAAACACGCTGGCATCGAGCTAGAGTTCAAAGGCGAAGGCATCAAAGAAGTCGGAATCTGTGTTAAGGATAATCGTCCTCAGCCATCAGACATCAACCATCAGACATCGCTGGTCGGCAAGACCCTGGTCGCCGTCAGCGAAGACTTCTACCGTCCTACGGATGTGGTTAACCTCTGGGGTGATCCCACAAAAGCCAAGGCAAAGCTTGGGTGGAACCCTGCGAAGACAAGCTTTGAGGAATTGGTTAAACTGATGGTGGAGCACGACATTGCTAAGGTTGCAGCAGAAGGTGCAGCTGCGAAGGTTCGCACTAACTTAGCTGAATACCTCGAAAAAGGCATTGTGAAGTAAAAAGTTGAGAGTCGATAGTTGAGAGTTTAGAGACAGTCCTTTAGTTTAGAGTTTTGAAGTATGGAAGTATTTGGTTATCGTAAGTTGATAGCTTATCAGAAGGCAAAAGAGGTGGTAAAACACACATATAATCTTCTGAAAAAGTTTCCAGCAGAAGAACGCTATGCTATGAGTGACCAACTTAGAAGAGCTTCTGTCTCTATAACATCTAATATTGCAGAGGGAATAAATCGCTACTCAGTGAAAGACAAGTCTCATTTTATTGAGATGTCTTATGGCTCACTGATGGAGGTTTCTTCTCAGTTCGAAATAGCAGAAGAACTAGGATATATCACAGCAGAAGAAAGACTCAGTATGGATCAGTTGATTGAGGAAGTGGCAAGGCTATTGTCAGGACTTCAGAAAACTTTTAAACCCTCAACTGATTAAACTGACTCTAAACTCTAAACACTCAACTTTAAACTAATTGAATTTATGTTAGATAAAAATTCAAAGATATATGTGGCGGGGCACAACGGGTTGGTTGGGTCTGCCATTTGGAATAATTTGAAGAGTAGAGGTTATAATAACCTTGTTGGCCGTTCGCACAAAGAACTGGATTTGACAGACCAGTATGCTGTCAAGAAGTTCTTTGATGAGGAGAAGCCCGATGCAGTGGTGCTGGCAGCTGCCTTTGTGGGTGGTATCATGGCCAATATGCTGTATAGGGCTGACTTCATTATGATGAACATGAAGATTCAGTGCAATGTCATCAGCGAAGCTTACGCACATGGCGTCAAGAAGCTGCTTTTCCTGGGCAGCACGTGCATCTACCCCAAGAACGCACCTCAGCCAATGAAGGAGGACTGCCTCCTCACCAGTCCGCTGGAGTATACCAACGAGGAGTACGCCATCGCCAAAATTGCCGGCCTGAAGATGTGCGAGAGCTACAACCTGCAGTACGGCACCAACTACATTGCCGTGATGCCCACGAATCTTTATGGCCCCAACGACAACTTCCATTTGGAGAACAGTCACGTGATGCCCGCCATGATGCGCAAGGTGTATCTGGCCAAGCTCATCCACGATGGTGCATGGGACGCTATTCAACGGGATCTTGATATGAGACCCGTTGAAGGGGTCACTGGTGAGGGCCTTCTCAGCCATCAGCCATCTTACATCAGCCATCGCGAAAATGCATTGAGCGTTTTGGCCAAGTATGGCATCTTTGACAACAAGGTGGTGCTGTGGGGTACTGGCAAACCCCTCCGTGAATTCCTCTGGAGTGAGGATATGGCAGATGCCTCAGTCCATGTGCTGCTGAACGTCGATTTCAAGGATGTGATTGGCATTGAGAAGTATAGTTCAGTACATTATGGTGCCAGCACCGATGGTGCTGTTGACCGCAACCACAGCGCAGGCCGTGGTGGCTACATCCCCAGCCTGGGCGAAATCCGCAATTGCCACATCAATGTGGGTACGGGCAAGGAACTCACCATTCGCGAGCTTTCTGAACTGGTAGTCAAGGCCGTTGGCTTTGAGGGCAAGGTGGAATTCGATGCCTCCAAGCCCGATGGCACTATGCGCAAGCTCATTGATGTGAGCAAACTTCACTCTCTTGGTTGGACCCACAAAGTCGAGATCGAAGAAGGCGTGCAACGCCTGTTCGATTGGTACAAGCGAAGCTTGGAGTAGTTCAAGAGTTCAAGGGTTCAAGAATTAGCGAATTGGAGAATTCTTGTAACGAAAACCAAAACGAAAACGAAAACGTAAGGTCGATGCAAATACGCATCGGCCTTTTGTTTTTGAACAAGAAGAGCGAGAAAGCTGCACTAGAGCAGGCGAAAGAGTATTTACATGTCCCCTTTTGAAAAAATGGTTAAAAAGGTGGTAGGTATACAACCATTTGGAATTGTTTTCGTATATTTGCCCAGAAAACAATATGATTAGCAGTTAAATGCTTTACGTCCCCAGTTTACTGATATAGCTAAGATGCTTTCTGGCTTACGCAGTTCGCTTGAGGCAAAACTCAATAACCAATAAACAATAAACAATAAACATTACAAAAAATGAAAGAACTGAAAGGAACGAAGACCGAGCAGAACCTCAAAGAGGCTTTTGCAGGCGAGAGTATGGCAAGGAACAAGTACACGTATTTTGCTTCTAAGGCCAAGAAGGATGGCTACGTGCAGATTGCCGCTATCTTTGAAGAGACGGCTGCCAACGAGAAGGAGCACGCGAAGATGTGGTATAAGTACCTGAATGGCGGTAGCGTGAGCGATACGAAGACGAACCTGGCGGATGCTGCCAATGGCGAGAACTTCGAGTGGACGGACATGTATGCGCGTATGGCCAAAGAGGCTCGTGAGGAGGGTTTTGACGAGATTGCCGCGAAGTTTGAACTGGTGGGTGCCATCGAGAAACATCACGAGGAGCGTTACCGCAAGCTGCTGAAGAATATCGAGGATGCTGTGGTATTCTCTCGCGAGGGTGATGTCATCTGGCAGTGCAGCAACTGCGGCCATATCGTCATTGGCAAGAAGGCGCCAGAGGTGTGCCCAGTATGCGACCATCCGCAGAGCTACTTCCAGATTAAGGCGGAAAATTATTAGGCAATAGTTTCAGGTTCCAAGATTCATGTTACAAGATTCGGGTATGGCTAAGAAAGTATTTGTATCGGGATGTTACGACTTGCTGCACAGTGGTCACGTGGAATTCTTCCGCCAGGCGGCGGAATATGGGGACTTGTACGTGGGCATAGGCTCGGATAAAACCATTGAGGGTTATAAGCATCATAAGACCATCTACAGTGAGCAGGAACGGCTATTCATGGTCAAGAGCATTCGCTATGTGAAGGATGCGTTCATCAATGCGGGTAGTGGTGTGATGGATTTCTTGCCTACGCTGGATATTGTCAAGCCCGACATCCTCGTGGTTAATGAGGATGGAGGGAATGATGAGAAGCGTAGGGTATGCGAGGAGCGAGGCATACAGTATGTTGTGCTTCAACGTGTACCACAAGAGGGCTTAACGGCTCGTAGTAGCACCGACCTCAAAAAGACTGAAAGCCGCATACCGACAAGGCTTGACTTGGCTGGTACTTGGATTGATCAGCCCTACGTGAGCCAGTACGCTCCCGGATGGGCTATCACTATCTCGCTGGAACCTACCTTTGAAGTCAGAGAGCGTTGTGGCCTCAGCACCAGCACCCGCAACATGATCAAGAAGATCTGGCCCTATCAGCTACCCAATATGGATCCTGAGATACTGGCCAAACTGGTATTCTGTTTCGAGAATGACCCGGAAAGATCTGATGGGATAATCAGTGGGGCCCAAGACAGCATCGGAATCTGCATTCCCGGCCTTTGCCGCCATTATTATAACAACCGCTTCTGGCCGGAGAAGATTGAGACGTGTCAGGATGAGGCAGTGCTGAGTTGGTTGGAAAGCCACTTGGTGATGATTCCCATGGAGCCGCGGAGACCTGGGTGTTCCGTAGTGGAAGGGAAGGATATCACTGAGCCGAAGGTCAAAGCCCTTGCAAAAGCGGCTGATGACTGTTGGAATGCCATCATGGCTAAGGACCTGAAGGCGTTTGCTGCAGCCTATCAGGCTTCATTTGAGGCACAGGTGGCGATGTTCCCAGGGATGGTACATCCTAGTTTAAAGTTTAAAGTTGATAGTTTAAAGTCAGTTCAAGAAGTTCAAAGTTCAAGAGTTCAAGAATATATTGACAAATGGTCAAAGGTTCCCGGAGTATTGGCATACAAGATGCCTGGGGCTGGCGGTGGAGGCTATCTCGCCTGTGTGGTGGAGGATGCAGAGGCGTTCTGCAACGATCCTTCGACACCTTCGGCAGGCTCTGGTACGGGCTCAGGACAAGAAAATGAAAAGCCTATCCGGCTATCCATTCGCAGGCCTGGGATGTGATTCAGTCTTTAGTTTAATAGTTTAATAGTTTTTTTGACCACGGATCTCACGGATTAAACGGATCTTTTTAATCTCACACGGAACCGATGGAGCAGCGAGCGGAGAGTCCAAGCTTGTTTGAACTATCTATTGATTGGGGTTCAGCGTTAAAAAATAGATTTTCAACTAAAGATTACAGTTTTGTTTTTATAGGTCAGGATCTTGCGCTGGATATGTTTGGAGACTGCACGGGAAAGGACAATCTTCTCAAGGTCCTTACCCTTTAGCACAAGGCTGTCGGGGGTGTCCTTGTGGGTGATGCGTGCCACATCCTGCTCTATGATAGGACCGGCATCCAACTCGGCTGTCACATAATGACTGGTGGCACCAATAATCTTTACCCCTCGTTCGTAGGCCTGATGATAAGGCTTGGCACCTATGAAGGCGGGCAGGAACGAGTGGTGGATATTGATGATATGGTGGGGATAGGCAGCTATCATATCATCGCTGATAATCTGCATGTAACGCGCCAGGACGATAAACGAGATATCCTCTTTCTTTAATAGCTCCATCTCAGCCTGTTCCACCTCAGCCTTGTTAGAGTGGTCCTTCTTGATGCTCCATACATAATAAGGAATGCCAAACTGCTCGGCCACATAACGCAGGTCCTCGTGATTGGAGACGATACAGGGGATATCGCAATTGAACTCACCCGCCTTCCAGCGCGCCAGCAGATCGTACAGACAGTGGCTCATCTTGCTGACAAAGATTGCCATACGCGGGCGCTTGTCGCTGTAGTACAGGCTGAATTTCATCTGGTAGCGCTGGGAATACAGGGTAGTGATATAGTCGTAAATCTTGTCGCGTGGAATCAGGAACCCTTCCAGTTCCCATTCTATACGCATGAAGAACATCCCCTCGATCTTATCGACATACTGATCCAGGTAAACGATGTTTCCCTTGTTATCCGTTATAAACTTTGTTACCTCCGAAATAATACCCTGCTGATCGGGGCAATGTAATAGCAATATTGCTGTTGTGTATGGATTACTCATAAATATGGTTGTCTTTTCACTTTGTTATGCTTATTCAGCAATTTGACTGCAAAAGTACAACAATTTTATCAACTACACTTTAGCCACCTCAACTTTTTTTGGGAAAGTTGAGAGAGGGGAAAATTAAAGTTTAAAGTTGATAGTTTAAAGTTTAAAGTCAGTGGCGCTTCGCGACAGTTGATAGTTCCGCCGTTGACGGTGTACTAAAGACTGATTAAACTCTAAACTTACCACTGACACTAAACTCTAAACACTAGACTAAAATAAACGGGAATAAGTTTGGCAGTTCTAAATTTATGTGTATCTTTGTAATGAAAACAGTAGATTGAGGTTAATAGGTTAATAGGTTAAGTAGGTTAAGTAGGTTAAGTAGGTTAAGTAGGTTAATAGATTATAGGTTAGCGGTTAGCGGTTAGTGGTTAGCGAAATTTATAGTGGTTATAGGTTATAGAGAGTTTAAGAGGTTAGTAGGTTAATAGTTTAATAGGTTAAGGATTTAAGAGTTGAAAATTATATTAGATAGAACATGCAGTGCGAAGAGAAATTTTATCAGATTTACGGACGTGATGCGGAAGCACGGGCTTTCTGCCCTTACCGTATCTGTCCGATTGGTGCCCATTCTGACCATAATTTGGGCAAGATTACCGGTTTAGCCATCGACAAGGGCATTCATATTGCCTATGCACCGAAACAGAATGGTGTGGTGGAGATGGCTTCTCTGCAGTTCCCTAAACGTGCACAGTGGCATATTGCCTCGGTACCCGCGCAGAAGCAGAACGACTGGGCAGACTATCTGAGAGGTGCTACGCTGGCGTTGGGCAGAAAGCAGAAGCTGAACGTTGGTCTGTGTGGTGTGATTGAGGGTACCTTGCCTATCGGAGGTCTCTCTTCCAGTGCGGCAGTTATCATCAGTTTCTTAACCGCCTTATGCAAGGTGAACGATATTAAGCTGAGTCAGCAGGAGATTATAGATGTGGCTTACGATGCTGAGTTGAATTATGTGGGCGTGAGTGTGGGTAAGCTTGACCAGAGCTGTGAGGTGTTGAGCAAGGCAAACCATCTGTTGTACCTGGACACCCTTGATGGCCAGTACGAGCTGATTCCACAACCTGCCAACATGAAGCCATACAAGATAGCCATCTTCTACTCTGGCTTGGAGCACAGTCTGGTGGGTTCGAAGTTCAATATGCGTGTGGATGAGTTACGTTCGGGGGTTTATGCCTTGCAGGCCTTTGCTGGTATGGAATATGGTAAGTTCAAAGAGGCGAACGCCCGTAATGTGCCACGCGAGGTTTATGAGCAGTTCAAGGACCGCCTGCCTGTGCCATGGGCCAAACGTTGTGAGCATTGGTACACGGAGTTTGAGCGTGTGGAGAAGGGTGCTGAAGCCTGGCGCAAGGGTGATATTGAGGCATACGGAAAGCTTTCCTTTGAATCTGGCTGGAGCAGCATCCATAATTGGGAATCCGGTGCCCCTGAGCAGATACGTCTGTATGAGATAAAGACCCAAACGGAAGGCATTTATGGCGGTCGGTTCTCTGGTGCAGGCTTCAAGGGATGCTGCATGGCATTGATTGATCCTACTTTTGAAGAATCCATTTCGCGGCAGGTGACAGAACAGTATCTGGCTGCCTACCCAGGGATGAAAGGGAAGTATGAGGTGTTCATTTGCAATAGTGCGGATGGGGTTGAGTTGTAAAGGTTAAAGGTTATAAAACATGAAATGTTTGATTTTAGCAGCGGGATATGCAACTAGGTTGTATCCATTGACAGAGAATTTTCCTAAGCCATTGTTGGAGGTGGCAGGGAAACCCATACTGGACTGGTTGATTGATGATATGGCTCAGACTGGTATGATTGATGAGTATATTGTAATCAGTAACCATAAGTTTGCGAAGATCTTCGAGGCCTGGGCCGAGAAGAGGAATACTTCTGACATCTTACCTCTTACTTCTGACATCATTATTCTTGATGATGGGACTACATCGAATGAGAACCGGCTGGGGGCTGTGAAGGATATTCAGTTTGCAGTTGAGCAACTGCAGTTGGATGATGACCTGCTGGTGATGGCTGGTGATAACTTGTTGGACTTTAGCCTGGGTGATTTTATGCGCTACGGAAAGGCAAAGAACGCCACTTGCGTGATGCGTTATTACGAGGCCAGTGAAGAACGACTACACAAGACAGGGGTTATAGAGATTGATTCGACCGACCGCATTCTCTCCTTCGAGGAGAAACCTGCTCAGCCCAAGAGTCACTGGTGTGTGCCCGCCTTCTATTATTATACACGTGAGGACAGTCACTTGATAAATCAAGGTATCGAAAGTGGTTGCGGTACGGATGCTCCTGGCAGCTTTATTGCATGGTTGTGTGAGCAGACCAAGGTATATGCTTGGGAAATGCCAGGTAAGCGATATGACATTGGTAACTTGGAGAGTTACGAAGAAGTGAAGAAAACATTTGGAAACTTAAATCGATAAAAAATTATTTTTATGAAAATAGCAGTTGCAGGAACGGGATATGTGGGTCTGAGCATTGCCACCTTGTTGGCACAGCATAACCACGTAACAGCAGTAGATGTGGTACCTGAAAAGGTAGATTTGATCAACAAACGCATTAGTCCCATTCAGGACGAATACATAGAGAAGTATCTGAAAGACCCCTCCATCCTCCCCTGTGTAGGGGAGGCCAATTCCAAGGGAGAGAGTTCTTTATTTGCTACATTAGATGGGGCGGCAGCCTATAAGGATGCTGACTTTGTCGTGATTGCAGCGCCTACCAACTACGATCCGCAGAAGAACTTTTTTGATACGCATCATATTGAGGATGTCATCAATCTGGTGTTGAGTGTGAATCCCGATGCGGTGATGGTGATAAAGAGTACCATCCCCGTGGGTTATTGTCGTTCACTTTTTGTGAAGTATGCCTTGAAGTTCTTAACCGACCCGGCATTGAAGGGCAAGAAGTTCAATCTGCTGTTCTCGCCAGAGTTCCTGCGCGAGAGCAAGGCACTGGAAGATAACCTCTATCCCTCACGAATTATTGTCGGTTACCCCAAGATCTTACCTGCTGACCGCAATACGAAGTGGGATGAGGAGAATGCTGCTATTACTGCGATTAGTAATCCTGAGGCAGAGGCGAATGCCAAGATATTTGCAAAACTGCTTCAGGAGGGCGCCATCAAGGAGAATATTGATACGCTTTTTATGGGTATGACTGAAGCTGAAGCCGTGAAGCTGTTTGCCAACACCTATCTGGCGCTGCGTGTGAGCTACTTTAACGAGCTGGATACCTACGCAGAGGTAAAGGGACTGGATTCTCAAGCGATTATCTCGGGTGTGGGACTGGATCCACGTATCGGTACACATTATAATAATCCTTCGTTTGGTTACGGAGGTTACTGCCTTCCTAAGGATACCAAGCAGTTGCTGGCCAACTACGCTGATGTGCCTCAGAACATGATGACTGCCATAGTGGAGAGCAACCGCACCCGCAAGGACTTCATTGCTGATGAGGTGCTGCGCAAGGCTGGTTACTACACTGCCAACAGTGACTGGAACGAGAGTGCTGAGAAGGAAGTGACCATAGGTGTATTCCGCCTGACAATGAAGAGTAACTCTGACAATTTCCGTCAGAGTGCCATTCAGGGTATCATGAAGCGCATCAAGGCCAAGGGTGCCAATGTCATCATCTATGAGCCTACACTGAAGGATGGTGATACGTTCTTTGGCTCACTGGTGGTTAATGACTTGGAGAAATTCAAGAAAGAGAGCAAGGCGATCATAGCCAACCGTTATGATAATGTCCTGAATGATGTACAGGATAAGGTTTATACGAGGGATATATTTAAGAGGGACTAAATTAATGGTTATTGGTTATGGGTTATTGGTTATTGAACGAAAACGAAAACAAACATCGGTTAGCGGTTAGTGAACGAAAACGATAACGATAACGAAAACGAAAAAAGGCTCTCGCCCTTACGGGAGAGCGGGGAGAGGGTCTTAAAACGGTAAACTAAAGTGGTTAAAGATCCCCGAAGGGGAAGAGTTTAAGAAGTTCAAGGGTTCAAGGGGTTTAAGAGTTCAAGGAGTTCAAGGGTTAAAGGTTAAGGAGTTATGATGAAAATTGATTTGAATGGTAAGTGTATTCTGGTGACAGGAAGTGCGGGATTTATTGGGAGCAATTTAGTGCTGAGGTTGTTCAAGGAACTGAACGAGGGCACGATTGTGGGACTGGATAATCTGAACGATTATTACGACCCGACGCTTAAAGAATATCGCCTTAACAAGTTGAAAATTGAAAGTTCAAAATTGAAAGTTAATTTTATCTTCGTGAAGGGTGATTTGGCTGACAAGGCTTTGATTGATAAGCTCTTTGAGGAATACAAGTTTGACATTGTGGTGAACCTGGCGGCTCAGGCTGGCGTTCGTTACAGTATCGAGAATCCGGATGCTTATATCATGAGCAATATGATTGGCTTCTATAATATCCTGGAGGCGTGTAGGCATAGCCAAAGTGCAATTGAAAATGGAAAATTGAAAATTGATAATTATAAGGGGGTACAGCACTTGGTGTATGCTTCTAGTTCCAGTGTGTATGGTGGCAACAAGAAGGTGCCGTTCAGCACAGATGATATGGTGGATAATCCCGTGAGCCTCTATGCCGCTACCAAGAAGAGCAATGAGCTGATGGCACATTGCTATTCGAAGTTGTATAACATTCCTTCTACAGGTTTGCGTTTCTTCACCGTTTATGGTCCTGCCGGTCGTCCTGATATGGCATACTTTGGTTTCACTAACAAACTGCTGAAGGGTGACACCATTCAGATATATAACTACGGTAACTGTCGTAGGGACTTCACGTATGTGGATGATATCGTGGAAGGTGTTTTCCGTGTGATGCAGAAAGCACCAGCCAAGCAGACCGGCGAAGACGGTCTGCCCATCCCGCCCTATGCTGTATATAACATTGGAGGCGGTCAGCCCGAGAATTTGTTGGATTTTGTGAACATCCTGCAGGAAGAGTTGGTAAGGGCTGGGGTTCTACCCAAGGATTATGATTTTGATGCGCACAAGAAACTTGTACCTATGCAGCCGGGGGATGTTCCAACAACTTATGCTGATGCAACAGCCCTGGAACGTGACTTCGGATTTACACCGAAGATCACGCTACGCGAAGGACTGCGTAAGTTCGCAGAGTGGTACGCTGAATACTATAATAAGTCAATTGTTGAGAGTTGAAGGCTGCGATTGAGCGAGAGGAGAACGATGCTTGCATCAGTTATTCCGAGCGTGAGCAGGCTCGACCGCAGGTCAAAGTTGAAAATTAGTTTTCGTTATCGTTAATATTTATGAAAAGATATTGCCAAACCCTGACGCTTGTTGATAACGAGGAACTCATTGAGAAATACATTGAGGTTCATGCTCATGTGTGGCCAGAGGTGATTGCAGGACAACATGAGGTGGGCATCCTGCAGATGCAGATCTACCGCCTCGGGCGTTCGCTCTTTATGATTATGGATACCCTGGATGATTTCGACTTCGACCGCGACATGGCGAGGTTGGCTACGCTTCCTCGGCAAGCTGAGTGGGAGGCATACGTTGCACAGTTCCAAGGCTGCACTGCTACGGCCTCCTCGGCAGACAAATGGCAGCTGATGGAGAAGATCTTCGACTCGGAAGAATAGAAATCATAGTTTCAACCAATATTGGCGTTCTGGTTCGGGGAACTTTTCGATGGCATAACGTAGCATAGTGCGAGGCATCTCGTGGGCATGCTGACGAAGGAAATCTCTTAGTAAATCCATCGAGCAACGCTTGCCCATCTCGCGCAGCATCCACCCCACGGCCTTATGCATCAGGTCGTGCGGATGATACAGATGTATCTCTGCATAGCGCAGACACCACGAAGGATCACCCTGTTGCGAGGTCTTCCACGAACATACAATGCTCATGCGTTGTTTCCAGAGAGAGGGGCTGGCAGCAAGGTCATCTAATAGCTTTATCTTATAGTCTCTATCGCCAAGGTGGCTTGGCAACAAGAGCCAATGGCCAAGGATTTTGTGGACAGATAAATCGACAAGATCCCAGTTATTCGCCTGTTCAGCATATTTGAGGTACATCATTAGGATTTCATCGCGCCCTTTAATTGCCTCTTTGTTGTTTTCAAAATGCTTAGTGGCCAGTTTTTCAAACTTCGCCACGAGAATCAGAAACCCACAAAGCCTCACTTCGTGCCAGCGGTTCATCAGCAACGTAGACACTTCGCTCAAAGGAAAGCCTTGAGCCACATGCCTAACAACTTCCCGGGTCTGTGGTACCTTCACCCCAAGGAACTCATCGCCCTCGCCATATTCACCCGGACCCGTCTTAAAGAACCCCATGAGCACCTGTCGCTGCTCTTCGTTCTGCATCGACTCCATATGCGTAATTATCTCTTTTGCTGTGATCATTTGTTCAGAAAAGGATTTTCTTCATAATGCTTCAATTAAATTCCGCAAATATACAAAACTTTCCCAGTAGTGCAAAAATAATATGATTTTTATTTTGTTCTTTGATTAGATTACACTATCTTTGCAAGAAAATTGTAAAAAAATTTCTCTAATCAATGAAAAAACTAACTGTTTTCTTCTTATTCTGTGTTGTTGCTGCCGTGATGGTAAAAGCACAACTACAGAAGCCGTTACCTTCGCTCCATGTTGAAGGCAAGTGGCTAGTAGATACACATGGTAACCATGTGGTGCTACACGGTGTGATGGACACTCCCAGTATGTACTTCAACGATTACCGTTGGGGTTCGCCCTGGGGAAATCCTGCCACTAATTACGATAGCAATGGTGCCACAAAATGCAGGGCTTACTTTAAGAAACTGTTCACTGGACTGGAGAAGGCCAAGTGCGATGTATTCCGTCTGCACATGGATCCTGCATGGACCAACGACCCTTCCAGTTCCTATTTTTATCCTGGCGCTGCAGATCAACCAGCAGACACGGGGGGCGAAGCTGATATCAAGAAGTTCAATCCTACTCGTTTAAAGAACTTCTTGAGAACCCTGTACTTTCCCCTTGCTAAAGATGCCATCAATCACGGCATGTATGTTGTCGTACGTCCGCCAGGAGTATGCCCAGGGAGCATAAAGGTTGGCGATTACTATAACGACTATCTGATGACGGTTTGGGATATCTTCACGCAGAACGATAGTATCAAGAAATACGCCGGACAGATTAGCATAGAGTTGGCCAACGAACCTGTATCGCTGAAAAATGCCGAAGGACAAGATGATGCTGCTGCATTGCATGACTTCTTCCAACCCATTGTGGATAAGATTCGTTCGAATGGTTTTACCGGTATCATTTGGGCTCCCGGCACAGGGTGGCAGGCGAATTACACCAGCTATGCCTCGTTTCCTATAGAAGGTCCGGATATTGGCTATGCGGTGCATGACTACACAGGCTGGTACGGCAGTAGCGACAATCATTGCAATCCCCAGGACAAGATTAATCAGTTCCACAAACAGGTGCCTGTAGTGGACTTTGCTCCTGTAATTATCACAGAGGTGGACTGGAGTCCGGAAAATCCAGATGCAGAAGGTCACTACAACGAACATGGAGATTGGGTGCAGCCTAACTATGGTACATGGTCAACAGGTTCAACCTCTAAGTGGGGAAAGGCCTACAAGGCTTGTTTGGACTACTATGGCAACATCTCTATGACACTTTCGGGTACACACTGCTTGTTGGATGTTGACAGACTGGTGGCCGATGGTACCGTAACACCTGCCTTTGGCGGTTTGGAGGAAGCTTGCGGAAAGGCCTGTTTCGACTGGTATGCCGAATATTATAATGTCGATTGGGCTCATCCCGACTATAAGAATGCTTCTATGGGTGACCAGGGCAACGGAAAGTTCAAGAACCCTGTCGTGATGGCTGACTTCCCCGATCCTGATGTCGTACGTGCGGGTGATACTTTCTATATGGTATCTACTACCATGCACCATTTCCCTGGAGCTACAATTCTGAAATCAAAGGATTTGGTCAATTGGGAATACTGCGCACAGCCCCTGACACAGCTTTCGGCAACAGACCGCTATAATCTGCTAAATGACCAGAATGCATACGCAGCAGGTATGTGGGCATGCTCTATGGCTTACCATGAAGGTACGTTCTATATTCTGATAAATGGCAATGATGCCGGTGGTTATGTACTTTCTACCACTGACCCGGAAGGCATGTGGGATATGAAGAAACTGTCACGTATCTACTATGACCCAGGTATGCTGTTTGACAATGGTAAGGTCTATGTGGCTTGCGGCATCAACGATATCAAGATCTGTGAGTTGGATGAGAAGTTCAACTTCAAGCAGGAGAAGTCAGTCGTTACACGTGAGGGCACAGGACTTGAAGGCTGTCACCTTTACAAGATAGGTGAATACTATTATATATATGCCACGTATGGCGGATGGCCCAGCGGACAGGTTGCTTTCCGCTCCAAGAATATCTTTGGTCCTTACGAGGAGAAGGTGCTGGTAGAGAAGACCATCAACAACAAGCCCAATACCATTCACCAGGGTGCACTCATAGAAACCCCAACAGGCGAATGGTGGACTATCATGCAGCAAGATGTTGGTTGTCTGGGACGTTTCCCCAACCTGCAGCCTATAAAATGGACTGATGACTGGCCTATCGTAGGTAACAAGGGCGTACCGTATGAAACAACCAAGAAACCTGTAATGGGTGCTGCCACAAAACGTCAGCCATTACCCACCAACGATAACTTCCGTAGCTATCCCCTTGGTATGCAGTGGCAATGGAACCACAATCCCGATGACGGTGCATGGTCGGTATTTGAGCGTCCAGGATGGTTGAGACTGCGGACTTCAGAAACGGTGAGTCGTCTTACACAAGCCCGTAATATGCTGACACAGCGTATCTATGCTTATGAGAATTCAGCATCCATAGGTACCATACGCATGGATGCCAGCAACCTGCAGGAAGGCGACTATGCCGGTATCTGCATCTTCCAAGACCCCTATGCCATGCTGGCTGTTCGAGTTAAAGATGGACAGAAGCAACTGGTATGGCGTCAAGATACATTACGTGTACATAGTGACTTTACGCCAAAAGAAGAAGTGAAGGTTGTTGATATTAATGATGTTGTCTATTTACGGGCTTCCATATCTTATTCCACCAGCAAGACTCAATTCTACTATTCGCTCGATAATGTCAACTATCAGCCTATCGGTGGCGAGACATCGCTGAGCTTCAGTCTGACAGTCTTTGTTGGTGCACGTTTCGGTCTCTTCTGCTATGCTACACAAAACGATAGCGAGGGTTATGCCGACTTTGACTGGTTCTCTACGGAAAATGATTATGATGAGTCGTATTATTTCCCTGACACTTTCGAAGGCTATAATCAGGATATGCTAACGGCAGATTCTCTTACCATAGCAAAAGAGAACTATGAGATTATGATTGGCACCAACACGCCATTTGAGTTAACGGCCATTTTCCGTGATGGGCACAAAGAGGATGTTGCGGCAAAGGCCAAGTTTACTGCGAACATTGATGATGTCATTAGTGCATCACGTGGTCGTTTACGTGGTTTGAAGGAAGGTGATGTGGATGTGACTGCTTCCTACAAAGATCCGATGGGTAATCTGCTGTCAACCAATTTCATGGTGCATTCTACCTTCTTCCCGTTAGGCGCAGAATTTATCACGACTAACTTCTTTGCCGAAGGTGCATATTCTGAAAAACAGCATGCTTTTAAGCCCGGACAATACGGACAGATGGGATGGCAGTATACAGAAGGTGCTGACTGGAGTGACTACAAGTATTTGGTTATCAAGTTAACGCGTGCTCAGACCTGTAATGCTCACCTGAACATTTTCACGGATAACAGTATCTGGGGCGATTGTTGTGAGGTTCCTGCTTTTGGAAAGAACTTGCAAATCGTTTTGAACCTTCAGGAGGCCAAATATACCTCTGGTGACAAGACAGGCGAACCTTTGGATCTTAAGAATATTCATATTGTCAGCTTCTGGGGCAACGGCAAGGGCACTATCATACTTGATGATATGTATCTTACCAACAATGAGGATTATTCGCGTGAAGATCCCGATGCCATTGAGATGGCCGAAGCCGTTCCGACAAGGGTAGATGTTTACTCGATTAATGGAGTCCGTATGCGTCAGCAGGTTGATTCCAAGCAAGCCCTACAGGGACTTCCCGCAGGTATCTATGTTGTGGATGGTAAGTTGAGATGTAACAGATAAATAAAATGAACCCTGAAAGTCAAAATCTTTCAGGGTTCATTTTTTCTAGCACTATTGTATTCAAGTCATTAATACATATTTACAATAGCTTCGTAGAGTTCCTGTTTACCGCTGGTCTGCTTGGGCTCGCCAACCTTCTTGCCATACTCGTAAGCCTCTTCGAGTGTCATCTTGCCTTCCTCGAACTTCTTGCCTTCGCCAGCGTCGAAGCTTGCATAGCGCTCCTTCAGCATAGCGGGCAGGGGAGACTTCTCGATAATCTCAGCTGCTGAAAGCAGGGCATGAGCCATAGCATCCATTGCTGCGATGTGTGCGATGAAGATATCTTCCAGGTCGGTGCTGTTACGGCGGGTCTTGGCATCGAAATTGGTACCACCATCCTTGAAGCCGCCGCCACGGATAATCTGCATCATAGCCTGAGTCAGTTCATAGTGGTCGATGGGGAACTGGTCGGTATCCCAGCCATTCTGATAGTCACCACGGTTGGCATCGATGCTGCCCAGCATGTTGGCGTCAACAGCGCAAGCCAGCTCGTGCTCGAAGGTGTGACCTGCCAGGGTAGCGTGGTTCACCTCGATGTTTACCTTGAAGTCCTTGTCGAGACCATGTGCCTTCAGGAAGCCGATAACAGTCTCTGTGTCCACATCATACTGATGCTTGCTGGGTTCCATGGGCTTAGGCTCAATCAGGAAGGTACCCTTGAAGCCCTTGCTGCGTGCATAGTCGCGAGCCATCGTCAGCATGGTAGCCATGTGTTCCTTCTCGCGCTTCATATCGGTGTTCAGCAGACTCATGTAGCCTTCACGACCGCCCCAGAATACATAGTTGGTACCGCCCAGTTCGATGGTTGCATCGATGGCGTTCTTAATCTGAACGATAGCACGTGCCACAACATCGAAATCGGGATTTGTGCTTGCACCGTTCATGTAGCGCTTGTTGCCAAATACGTTAGCGGTTCCCCACAGCAGTTTGATGCCCGTTTCGGCCTGCTTTTGCTTCAGGTAAGCAACCACTTCCTTCAGGTTCTTCTCGTACTCCTCAACGGTAGCAGCCTCGGCTACGAGGTCAACATCGTGGAAGCAATAGTAATCGATGCCCAGCTTCTGCATGATCTCGAAGCCAGCGTCGGCCTTCTCCTTTGCAGCCTGAACGGGGTCAGCAGCTGTGTTCCAAGGGAATGACTTGGTGCCGCCACCAAACTGGTCAGCGCCTTCAGCACACAGGGTGTGCCACCATGCCATAGCAAACTTGAACCACTCACTCATCTTCTTGCCCATGACTACGCGGTCCTTGTCGTAATAACGATAAGCCAAGGGATTCTTACTCTCTACGCCTTCAAACTTGATGGCGGAAATTTCTGGAAAATACTGTTTCATTTGTTTAAATTATAATTTTTTGGTTTTTGATTAATGGGTCTTATGGGGCCTATGGGGCTAATGGGCTTATGGGATTAGCTTTCTCCAACGCTCGTAGGCTTCGCGGTAGGCTGGTACATCTTTGGCTACAGGTTCTATTACCTCCAGCTTCTTCAGTGCTGCGAAGGCTTCGTGATGGTCGGCATAGATACCGGCTCCCATACCTGCGCCACGGGCTGCACCTACGCTGCCGTCGGTATCGCAAAGTTCGATGGTAGCGCCTGTTACACCAGCCAACGTGTTGCGGAAGATGGGACTCAGGAACATATTGGCCTTTCCGGCACGGATGGTCTTCAGACTCATACCCATCTGCTGCATCACCTCCATACCATAGGCAAAACTGAATACGATGCCTTCCTGGGCAGCACGCAACAGGTGAGCCTGCGTATGTGTGTTGAAGTTGATGCCGTGAATGCTGGCACCTACCTCCTTGTTGCAGAGCACGCGCTCGGCACCATTGCCGAAGGGTAGGATAGAGAGGCCGTCAGCACCAATGGGAGCCTGAGCAGCCAAATCGTTCATCTCGGCATAGCCAATACCCGTGGGAGCTACATTCTTACGCATCCAAGAGTTCAGAATACCTGTGCCGTTGATGCAGAGAAGGACTCCCAGTCTGGTTGAGCGTTGAGCATTGAGGGTTGAGAGGTGGTTTACGTGGGCAAAGGTGTTGACACGACTCTGTGGGTCGTATGCTACATTGCCCAGCACGCCATATACTACGCCAGAGGTTCCGGCTGTGGTAGCAGCCTCGCCTGGCTCGAAGACATCCAGTGATAGGGCATTGTTGGGCTGGTCACCTGCACGATAGGTGATGGGCGTGCCAGCGGCAAGTCCCAGTTCAGCGGCTGCAGCGGCATTGACCTCGCCCTGCACACCAAAGGTGGGAACAATATCTGACAGCATGGAAGCGGGGATGCCGTAGAAGTCAAGCAGGAACTTTGCAGGACAGTTGTCCTTGAAGTCCCACATCATACCTTCGGAGAGTCCGCTTACCGTAGTGGCAGGTGTTCCGGATAGCTTGCAGGCAATATAATCGCCTGGCAGCATTACCTTATATATTTTATTAAAGAGCTCAGGCTCATTCTCGCGTACCCATGCCAGTTTAGCTGCCGTGAAGTTACCTGGTGAGTTCAGCAGATGTCCCAGACATTGCTCGCTTCCCAGTTCATCAAATGCTTTCTGACCATAAGGAACAGCACGTGAGTCGCACCAGATGATGGCATCGCGCAAGGGCTTGAGGTCCTTATCAACGCATACCAGACCGTGCATCTGATATGAGATGCCAATGGCTTTTACTTCATCTTTTGCGGCACCGCTCTGTGCCAGTACATCGGCTGTAGCAGATTTCAGATACTCCCACCATGCATCAGGGTCTTGTTCTGCCCAACCGGCACGAACCGCCTTTATGGGAGCTTCTGTTTTTGGATAGAAGGCTGATGCTACGCAGGCCCCGCTTTCAACATCCACCAAAGATGCCTTTACGCTGGAGCTACCCACATCGTAGCCTAATAGATAGTTTCTTGTCATATGTTGTTTTAGTTTAA
>JAFXTC010000034.1 GCA_017525235.1 Bacteroidaceae bacterium
ACCTCAAGTCGCATCGTGGGGTAAGGGGATGGTGGCTACATATTGATGTTGTGCTGTTGCTTTTTACTGAAAGCTGCTACTAACGACTCATAAATCTACCCTTAATCGTGTATTGGATGATAGTTGCGGATTTTAGGATAATAATGAATGGACTTTTGGAAACAGCCAAAAGTGCGGCTTTGGCAGCAGGAGGAGAGATAATGGAAATATATTCAGACGCTGCTCAGGACTTTGGTGTTGTGAAGAAATCCGACAATAGTCCGCTGACATTGGCTGATAAAGCTTCTCATGTGTGCATTATGCGATATTTGCAAGAGACTGGTATACCTGTGCTGAGCGAGGAAGGTCTTCATCTGCCATATAAAGAGCGAAAAGAGTGGAAACGCTTATGGATAGTGGATCCATTGGATGGTACTAAGGAATTTATAAAAAAGAATGGTGAGTTTACGGTAAACATTGCTTTGGTTGAGGATGGTACACCTGTACTGGGAGTTGTTTATATTCCTGCTACCGGAGTGATATATTATGGTTTGAGAGATGAAGGTGCATGGAAACAATCCGTTGGTGAAGCGCCTATAAAAATTCCGACATTTGCAGACAGAAAAAACTTTGTTGTTGTGGCAAGCCGCAGTCACATGAGTTCCGAAACGGAGACCTACATCGATGAGATTCGTCGACAGCATCCTAACGTAGAACTGATAAGCAGCGGCAGCAGCATCAAGATCTGTTTGGTGGCAGAGGGGGTGGCCGACTCGTATCCACGCTTTGCCCCTACTATGGAATGGGATACTGCAGCAGGAGATGCCATAGTGCGTGCTGCTGGGAAGCAGGTGGTGGACGTCCAAACAGGAATCCCTCTTTTATACAACAAGAAAGATTTGCACAACCCTTGGTTTTTGGTGGAATAAGAAAAACATTTACAAAGGCAACTTACAGGTTGCCTTTGTTGCGATTTTGGGCAGGTTAATACGTAGCGTAGCAGATGCCACGGAAATAACCAACGCTTTCTGCAATTCCCATAAAGGGGTTACTCATATCTTTTTCGTACTCTAGGCTTACGCTGCCAGTGTAGTTGTATTTGCGAAGTAATTTTACGAATAAAGGAAAATCTATACAGCCTCGGCCCAACTCAATACTTTTGTCAGCTTTCGTGTTACCTGTAACATCTTTCAAATGGATATCAAAAACACGTGAGTGATATTTCTTGAAGTCAGAAAGTGAATCGCTTCCATATCTAAGGTTATGTCCGATATCAAGACACATTCCCATACGCGCATCACGGATTTTTACGTTGTTCCAGATGTCTTCAGCATTAGGATACATAGGCATGTCTGGGCCGTGAAGATGGATAGCTAGTTTGATGTCGTACTGCTTTACTTTCTTCTCGACATAATCCAAAAGTTCATAGTTAGGTACACCCACCAACACTTTTACACCAACACGTTGTGCATATGCAAAGGCACGGTCAACTTCGGCCTCGCTTTTCATGTATATAGGACCAACTCCATAGCCTATAACATTAGATTCGGCCAGTTTGTTGTGGAATTTGGAAATGTCTGCTTCGCTGCTATCAAGCGGAAGATGGAAATCCTTGATACATAGGTAGTGGATATCCAGTTGCTTCATGGTTTCGAGGGTTTTCTCCAGATCGAACTTGTGAAACGTCCATCCTGCCATACCAAGGTGAAAAGTGTCTTTTGGGTGAGATGTCTTAAATGTGTGGTTTTTGCTGGGTTTCTTTTGTTTGTAGTCTGCAGCTTTAATCGTTTCGTTGGTTCCTGAAAGTGCCAGCGCTGTAGCACAGGTTATACTTGTTCTAATAAATGTTCTTCTTTTCATAGGTTGTTGTTAGATAGTTTTTATATCACAAATACGATAAACTCGTTACAAATATAGCACAAATTATTGGTAAAAGAAAAATATGTTTGCATATTTAAAATAGAAATTATATCTTTGCTTTAGGAAATGCATAATTTACATGTTTTATGAATAACAATAAGACGTATGTTGCTTTTGATACTGTAGGTGTAGCTGACCATGTGAATAGTAACCTTTCTTCTTTCCGTCAAATACGTGAATGGGAAAGACAAAATCCAGATAGGTTTCATTTTTTGAATATGGATGAAATAGAATTTTTGTCGGAACATGAGGATTTGGTTGACAGTACGCTGAAGAATCATTTTCTACATTTGATGGAAGCTGCTGATAATCTGTTAGTGCTTTCGAGTTCTCGGATGGATGTGGAAAGTCCGACGTTGAACTGGCAGATTAGCCGTGCCGTTAACCGTTTCCGTTTGCCCGTAATAGTGGCATATGTGGGACTTGAAAAGGTGGATGATAATACTATAAAAGAGCAATGGAACCATCTTCCAAATAAAATAAGAAAATATATAGGACGAGACAGTGCAAATATGGTTCATATTCCTTTAACTAGAGATAAATTAGAGCGTGCCTTGGGTTACTTCTCCTCAAGAAAGGAATTATATTCATGGAATTCAACCACAATCTTCTAACGTATGAGTATGAAACAGGTTGCCAATTATATTAAGAGCATAGAAATTGAGTCGCTCTGGAATGGGAAAAAACATGTCATATGGGAATTAGACCCTGGTGTGAATATCTTGAGTGGCGTGAATGGTGTTGGAAAGAGCACCATCCTGAATAGGGTTATCATGCACTTGCTTAACATAGATAAGTTAGACAGACAGGCAGATGGTGTAAAACTTACATACGACGTAGAAGGAGCACATTGTGTGGATTTTGATGTGATTCGTTCTTTTGACCGTCCTGTGCTAAGCGGTGATTTAATGAATAAAGTTACGGACACCCAGTTGCAAACCGAGTTGGATTTCCATCTCTATGTTTTGCAGCGTCGTTATTTGGATTTTCAAGTGAATCTCAGTAACCAAATGGTGGCACTTTTCACAGCTCAGGATCCCGATGCACAAGAGAAAGCTCAACTGTTGGCTCAAGAAAAAACTCATTTTCAGGATATGGTGGATGGTCTCTTCCATGAGACAGGAAAAACCATTCAGCGCGACAAGAATGAGTTGTATTTTACATCTTTTGGCGAGTCCATATCGCCCTACAAACTCTCAAGCGGGGAGAAACAGATGCTGATTATTTTGCTTTCTGTGCTTGTTCAGAATAAACGTCATTATACTTTGTTTATGGATGAACCCGAGGTGAGCCTGCACGTTGAATGGCAGCAGCAGTTGATTTCATTAATTCGCGACCTGAATCCAAACGCACAGGTTATTCTTACTACTCATAGTCCGGCTGTCATTATGAACGGGTGGGCTGATTGTGTAACAGATGTCGAGGATATTGTATCTTAATCCATAGAGTAATATAATGGGAAAACGCTTGCAAGACAATGTCAATTCTCAGTATATTGCATCTGCTAATAGACTGAGACCTAAGAATGCTCGTCAGAGAATTGTTGCGTACGTGGAAAGCTATGACGATGTGTTCTTTTGGCGTTCTGTCTTGCAGGATTTTGAGACGGAAAAGTTTTTTTTCGAGGTGATGCTTCCTAGTCGGACTACATTAGGGAAGGGGAAAAGAACGGTCCTGATGAATCGATTAGGCAAGGGATTGGGACAGTACATGATAGCTTGTGTTGATGCTGATTATGATTGGCTTCTGCAAGGATGTACGGAGGTTAGCAAATACATTTGTGACAACCCATACGTTATGCATACCTATGTTTATGCCATTGAAAATTATCAATGCTATGCCTCTAGTCTTCACTCAACGTGTGTTATGAGTACGCTTAATGACCGTCCTTTAATAGATTTTGAAAAGTTCTTTACAGATTATAGCCTCATTATATGGCCTCTCTTTGTTTGGAATATATGGGCTTACCGATATGGCCGTTACAAGGAATTTTCCCTGAGCAATTTCTGCGACATAGTGTCGTTTCATGATATTAATCCTCGGAATGTGGAGCCGACTCTTGATAAGGTACGTAAACGTGTTAACAAGTGTATTGGTTGGTTACAACGGACTTTCCCTGAAGGCCACAAGACATATCCACAGGTTAAGATGGATTTGCAGCGAATGGGTATTGTCCCAGAGACTACCTATTTATATATGCATGGTCATACTCTTTTTGAGAATGTGGTGATGACATTATTGACACCTGTCTGTAACATTTTGCGTAGGGAGCGAGAACGTGAGATTAATGAATTGGCTATTCATGAAACGCAAAAACAAAATGAACTTTCAAGCTACAGACATAGCCAGATGCCTGTGGATATTATGCTACGTAAAAATACTGGGTTCAAAAGTAGCCCACAGTATCAGTTGCTTAAAGAAGATATAAAACGACTGATGGCTGAGGTAGGCTTAGAGAAGTAGCGGTCCATATTCTTAATCAAACCACTTTTACAGAATAGCACAACAATATCACCTGCCTGAATTTTTGTGTTTCCATAGATAGGCTGGCCAACACCATCACGTACCAAGCCTCCTAACGTTACTCCCGAAGGAAGACGCAAATCTTTGACTTCTGTTTTGGTAATTAGGCTTTCTTCATTGGCAAGAAATTCCGCAACATCAGCATTAGCGATGGTAAGTCGTTTTACATTGGTAACATCAGTATCTAACATCATCTGATGAATATGGCTGGCGGCTATCATCTTCTTATTTATAATGGTACCGATATCCAATTTTTCGGCCATGGAAACATAGTCCATATTTTCCACCAGCGCCACGGTTTTCCTTACCCCCATGCGTTTTGCTGCTAGACATGCCAGAATGTTAGTCTCTGTTTCTGGTGTAAGCGCAGCAAAGGCTTGCATATCTTTTAGTCCTTCATCAAGTAAAAGGCTAGTATCTCTTCCATCACCTTGTATTATACGTATGTCGCTGTCATCAAGTATTTCATTCAGTTGCATACAGCGTTCCTCATTTTGCTCAATGATTTTCAGCGTATAGAAGTCAGGCATTCCTTCGGCTACATGCACCGTAGTTCTTCCTCCTCCCATTATCATAACGTTTCTGACATCGGTATAGTCTTCTTTCCCAACCACTTCACGGATATATTGGATGTGTTTCTTGGTAGTCATGAAATAGGCAATGTCGCCCAATTGTAGCATATCATTACCTCCAGGAATAATAGTGTCGTCGCCACGTTTTACAGCTACCACGTGATAAGGTGTATCTTGGTTGCAGAGGTCTTTCAACTTAATGTTTATAACATGTGCTGTTTCGCGAAGTTTGATGCCCAACATAACTAAAGCTCCGTCATGTACCTCCCAATATTGTCTGACCCATGAACGTTTCATGCCGTCTAGAATTTCTCGCGCGGCAAGGGCTTCAGGGTAAATGATAGAGTTAATGCCCATTTTCTGAAAGAGATCTTTGTAATGAGGCCGTGTATATTCTGCATTGTCTACACGTGCCACAGTCTTGGCGGCTCCTAAAGCATGGGCTAGCATACAGCAAGTAATATTCCGTGTTTCTTCGGGTGTGACGGCAATGACGAGATCGGCCTTCGGTACACCAGCTTCTTTCAGACCACTGATGCTTGTTGGGGAAACGTTCAGTGTCATGAGATCATACTCACCTGTTTGGGTAAGACGGGCAGTCTTCTCTGGATTCTCGTCAATGAGGATAATATCCTGGTTTTCTCGGGAGAGTAATTCTGCCAGATGTGTTCCGACGGCGCCTGCGCCACATATTACTATCTTCATATAAAGACCTTCTTTATGGATTCAACGTCTAAACCTACTATTTGGTAAAGCTCTTCGGGGGTTCCGTGTTCAACAAAACTGTCAGGTAACCCTAATCTTGTTAAACAGGGATGCAGGTTATGGTCTGCCATATATTCAAGGACAGCATCTCCTAGTCCGCCTTTTATTGTGCCATCTTCTATGGTGACGATTCGTTTGAAATGCGTTCCAACATAGGAGAGAATTTCTTCGTCAATAGGTTTTAGAAATCTCATGTCGTAGTGAGCAATGCTTATCTCCTGCGAATCCAATTCTTTAATTGCCTGTGTAACATGGTTTCCAATGGGGCCCAAACTTAGTACAGCCACATCGGTCCCTTCTTTTAAGCATCTTCCTTTTCCTACAGGAATCTCTTTCATAGGACATCTCCAATCTTCCAATACACCGCGTCCACGTGGGTAGCGAATGACGAATGGTCCTTTTTCCGGTAATTGTGCAGTGTACATAAGGTAGCGTAATTCGTGCTCATTCAAAGGAGAAGATATTGTCAGGTTGGGGATGGGGCGCAAAGCTGCCAAGTCGAAAGCTCCGTGGTGTGTGGGACCGTCTTGTCCTACAAGCCCTGCACGGTCGAAACAAAAAACCACATTCAGCTTGTTCAGTGCTACATCGTGAATGATATTGTCAAATGCGCGTTGTGAAAAGCTGGAGTAGATATTACAGAACGGCAACAAACCTTCTTTTGCCATTCCACCAGAGAATGTAACAGCATGACCTTCTGCTATTCCAACGTCAAAGGTACGCTCTGGCATCTCCTTCATCATGATAGACATACTACATCCTGTTGCCATAGCAGGTGTGACACCTACAATTTTTCTGTTTTCCTTTGCCAGTTCCAAGAGTGTATATCCAAATACATCCTGATATTTCATAGGCAAGTCCTTGGTGTCCGATTTTATACATTCACCTGTTTCTGGGTCATATTTCCCAGGCGCATGAAATAAAATGGGATTTTCTTCTGCAGCCTGAAACCCTTTTCCCTTTATTGTATGAATGTGCAACAACTTGGGGCCTTTCATGTCTTTAATCTGACGCAAAGTGGCTACCAGTTCTATTACATTGTGTCCGTCGCTGGGGCCGAAATAGCGTATGTTTAATCCCTCAAAGATGTTTTGTTGGTTAGTCAGTAACGATTTCAGAGAGTTATTAAACCTTATAATTCTTTGCCGACGTTTTTCATTAAGTATTCCCCATTTAAACAGATGCTGCGATGTTCTGAACCTTAAGTAGTTGTAGAGCTTGCTGGTATGCAAATGGTGAAGATAGTGTTTCATGCCGCCCACGCTGTGGTCGATGCTCATGTTATTATCGTTTAATATGATGAGCAGGTTGTTGTTGGTACTTGACACATTGTTCAGTCCTTCGTAAGCCAAGCCTCCGCTCATGCTACCGTCTCCTATTACAGCCACCACTTGCCTGTCACTTTCTCCTTTTCTTTGGGCAGCTACAGCCATTCCTAGTGCTGCAGATATGCTGTTCGAAGCATGTCCACATGCAAAAGTGTCATATTCGCTTTCTTGTGGTGATGGGAAAGGACGCAGACCGTGTAGTTTCCTGTATGTACAGAACTGCTCTTTTCTGCCTGTCAATATTTTGTGACCGGCAGCTTGATGCCCAACATCCCAAACAATACGGTCGTATGGCGTATTGAATACGTAGTGAAGAGCAACGGTGAGTTCTACAACTCCCAGACTGCTGGCAAAGTGGCCGGGATTATCTGCCAATTCTTGTATAATGGTTTGTCTGAGTTCTTTGCAGACGTTAGGGAGTTCTGAAATAGACAATTGTCTCAAATCAGAAGGGAGATGTATGTTTGCCAATAGTTCTTGGGGTACTTTTTCCACAATTATTCATTTTTGATAATGCAAAATTACATATTTTCGATGAAGTTCCGTAATTTTGTACGGAAAATTATCATCTTTGGTCAATGAATTACCAAGAACATCTTTTTAGGACAAAGGTTGAGATGCCGAAATGGGACAATGCAATGAAGGTTTCTGACCATGTTGTATTTCTTGGCTCATGCTTTGCCCAATACATGGGGGAGCGATTCCAAAGCTATGGTCTTCATTCTCTTTGTAACCCCTTAGGTGTTCTTTATAACCCAGAAAGCATTCGACTTCAGGTTCTTGCTGCGATGCATTTGGGGGAGACAGACATTCCTCTCTTTCGTATGGGAGATGAATGGCGATGTTGGTGGGCAGGTACGCAAATCTGCGGTCATTCAGAGCAGGAGTGCAGGGATGCTGTAGAGGGAGCATTGCAGATGTTACGACTCACTATTCTTTCTGCCGACTATCTGTTTATAACCCTTGGCACCAATGTGTGCTATCAGTTGAAAGCCAACGGCCTTGTGGTGGCAAACTGTCATAAGGCGCCCAGTAAGTTATTCAGCGAGGAGTGGTTGTCGCTCCCGGATTGTATTAAATCCCTGATGGCTTTGGTTGATGATGTGCATGAAAAGAATCCCCGCCTGAAGATTGTGTTTACCATCAGTCCTTTCCGATATGCTAAATATGGTTATCATGGTAATCAGTTGGCAAAATCTACCTTGATGCTGGCCGTTGATGAAGTGTGCAAGACGTACTCAGGGCTGGTTCTTTATTTCCCCGCCTACGAGATAATGATGGATGAGTTGCGCGACTATAGGTTCTATACCGAGGATATGTTGCACCCGACGGGGGTGGCCGTGGATTATATTTGGGATTGTCTGGTGAAGACAGCAATGAGCGATACTTTGCAGGCATATTTGCAAGAATATGCTCCCATTCGCAGCGGTTTGCTCCATACGCCCAACAATCCGGATTCGGCAAGTTATAAGATGTTCAAGGAATCATTAGAGGAGAAGGCGAAGATGTTGAAAAAGAAGTATAATTATTAATTTTTCATTGTTCATTGGTAATTTAGATAATGTATACGATATCTGATATCTCCATATTGATAGGTGCACACAGAACGGGCACTTTTGATCAGCAAATTGATTGGTTACTTACGGACAGCAGAAGTCTGAGTTTCCCAGAAAGTACCCTTTTCTTTGCTATCTGTACAAGTAAAGGCGATGGACACGCATACATCCGTGATTTGTATGATAGGGGAGTGCGGGCATTTGTGGTAGAGGTTCTTCCAGATGGTGATTACTCTGATGCCAACTTTCTGCTTGTTCCCAATACACTGCAGGCATTGCAACGATTGGCCGAACGTCACCGCGATTCTTTTTCCATTCCTATTCTCGGTATTACTGGCAGTAACGGAAAGACCATTGTCAAGGAATGGTTATACCAGATGCTGTCGCCCGACTATACTGTTACCCGTAGCCCCCGCAGCTATAACTCCCAGATAGGCGTTCCACTTTCTATTTGGGCTTTGTGGGAAAAGAGCCAGATAGGCATTTTTGAGGCCGCTATATCCCAGCCGAGTGAGATGGCTTCTCTTCAACGTATCATCCAACCCACATTGGGCATCTTTACATGCTTAGGAACTGCTCATCAGGAGAATTTCGATTCTATGGAGCAGAAATGTTTGGAGAAACTTCAGCTCTTTAAGGATGCCGAAGCTTTGATATATCCTGCCGATGATGAGATAGTCAAGAAATGTGTGCGTCAGATGAATTTCAAGTGCAAGCTCATCCCCTGGCATAGCACGGGCAGTGCTATAGAAGACAATAAAGCTATCTGTCGAGTGGTTTGTCAATATATGGGCATGAAAGACGATGTGATAGAAGCCCGCCTGAAAACCCTAGAGCCTGTAGCCATGCGCTTGGAAGTTAAGGCAGGCATCCGGGATTGCACACTTATTAACGATTCTTATAACAGTGACCTGAACAGTCTTGATATTGCCCTTCACTTTATGAACCGTCGTCCTGAGAGCGAGGGTAAATCCAAAACGCTTATTTTGAGCGACATCCAGCAGACGGGGGTTCCACCCATGATGTTCTATACACATTTGGCACAAATGATACAGCAGCAGGGTGTTGAACAGTTGGTGGCTATAGGCTCCGTTATTTCTGACCATGCACATTGCTTTGAGCATCTTCAGGCACAATGCAGTTTCTTCCCCAATACGCAGTCGTTCCTGCAGAGTCCCCTCTTTGCCACTTTGCGCAATCAGTTGATTCTTATCAAGGGTGCCCGTTCCTTCTGTTTTGAACAGATAACGGATTTGTTGGAACAGAAGGTGCACGAGACGATTCTTGAGGTTAACCTGAGTGCCATAGAGCAGAATCTGAATTACTATCGCTCTTTCCTGAAACCCGAAACAAAGATGGTTTGTATGGTCAAGGCCGATGCCTATGGTGCCGGAGCCATCGAGGTGGCAAAGATTTTGCAGGATCACAGGGTTGATTATCTTGCTGTTGCTGTAGCCGACGAAGGTGTTGCGCTTCGCAATGCGGGCATTACGTCGAACATCATGATTATGAATCCTGAGATGAGCACCTTCCGTACGCTCTTTCAGTATAATCTGGAACCCGAGGTATACAGCTTCCGTCTGCTTGATGCGCTCATTCATGCAGCCAAGAAGGAGTGTATCGCTAACTTCCCTATACATATTAAATTAGATACCGGCATGCATAGGATGGGGTTCGACCCACTGAAGGATATGCCCATGCTCATAGACCGGCTAAAGACGCAGAATGCTGTTATTCCGCGTTCAGTATTCTCACATTTTGTGGGGAGTGATAGCGATGTTTTCGATGACTTTTCTGCTCATCAATATGACTTGTTTCTTAAGGGCAGCCAACAGTTGCAGCAGGCTTTCCATCATACCATTCTCCGCCACATGTGCAATAGCGCCGGTATAGAGCACTTCCCTGAACGACAGATGGAGATGGTACGCCTGGGGTTAGGCCTATATGGTATAAACAGCCGCAACAACCAATTAATAAACAATGTGTGCACCCTGCGCACTACTATTTTGCAGATTCATGATGTTCCTGCAGGAGAGAGTGTTGGATATAGTCGACGCACATTTATGGAGCGCGATAGCCGCATAGCCAGTATTCCTATTGGTTATGCCGATGGATTAGACCGTCTTTTGGGACGGGGGAATGGTTACTGCTTGGTAAATGGACATAAGGCACGTTACGTGGGAAATATCTGCATGGATGTATGCATGATTGATGTTACGGACATTCCCTGTCAGGAGGGCGATTCTGTTCTTATTTTTGGTGAAGAACTCTCTCCTTCCATCTTAGCAGGCATTATTGATACCATCCCTTATGAGATTCTTACGGGCATCAGTTCTAGGGTAAAGCGGATATACTACCAAGAATAATCTATTGTGGGGATAAAGAAGAAATGAGCGCTCGATTGGGCGCTCATTTCTTTTTTACCAGATATCTTCAGGTGAATTGGGGTTATCATATATTTCTTTAGGACACCATTCAATATAGTCAACGAATAACTGTTTATCCTTCTTGTCTTGCACACTCTTGAAACGAAGGTAGTAAACCTTGTCGGCATCAACATGAGTGCGGAGCAGAATACGGCGGGTTGTCTTTCTCAGAGAGCGGCCGGTATCGGAGCCGCCAGGTGTTTCCGTAAAGTATTCCGGTCCCTTCATGAAGCCGTTGTTACGCATACGCTTATCTATTTCGGCATTGTAGTCGTCATCTTCTTTAGTGTCTTCTTCCCATCTAAGCATAGGGTCTGTTCCTCCAAGTGACATGTTCACTGGAATGCCTGCGGGATAGAGGGCTTCTTTGTTCTCACCGTAGTATACTTGACATATTCCTCTCCAAGGGCTTTCTGTTGAAACACCCATTCTTATTTCGTATGTTCCTGACATGGGAACGGGCGGTAGTCGCACAGTTACGTCGTATACACCCTCGCACAACACTTCGTCTGCCTGATAGTTCGGCCAGTTTTGGTTGATACCATTAAGCAGATAAAAATGTGTATCTTTTGAGTTAACGTTGAAGTCTTGGAAGTACTGGTGGATTTCATCTGCGGGGAAATAGAAACGGGCGAAGTAGCTCATTACTCTCATGTCGTTCGACATCATTTCTGGCATGAATTCATATATGTCATAACGCAGGCGGGTCCGCATCAGCTCCTGACGGACATGACCATCATAAACGAGAACCTTGTCGATGGGGTAGATGATTGAATTCAACAACTTTACAAGTTTTGAATCAACACTGGTATTTAAAAAGATGCCTTCGTTCTCTTCGCTGCACGAAAGTTCGTGATAGGTACCATGTCTGCTATTGTCCAGTTCAGGGAATCGGTTCAGGTAAATACCATTGCTTTCTGCACTTTCCCATAGGCGGAGCAAACGCCTTTTACCCATGGTTACATAGTGATTCCAAACGGGTACCGTTGGCTTCTGGTTTCTTCCGTTGGGCTTATAACCTTTTTCGTTGTAGTGCAAAACAAGTTTGTCGACTGCCAGACGGCACGGCAGTAGATGATAGGTTACAAACTGATTAATGAGGTTATTCTCATTAGTGTAATTGTCATCATTAATTGCTTCGGGGTAGAATCCTTGCGATGCCACCCATTCGCGTATGTCATCAATGGTAATATCCAATAAATCTTTTTTCAGCGTTTGTGTCCAAAAATCGTCTGTTTCTGCAAAAAGGGTAAAGCCGAATTTGCGTCGTTCTGGCGGGTTGATGTATACGCTGAGGTTACTCCACCAATCTGCCGTTATAACTCCCGTTTTAACTTTCTTTTCCCACTCATAATCTTTTACTACAGAAAGTGTGTCGGTAAGTCCGCAGATTTCAACAAGTTTTGCCATTATAAAGTAGCCACAGTCTGGTTGTGTTGCGTAAAGATGCAAGGTACTGCCAAGAGTCTCACCTGTCGGGTTGATGGTATAGCCTAACTCGTGAATATAGCCATTAAGGCATTCTATATCTCTATTTGTAACAGATACCGGGCATATACCGTCAATGAAACAAGAATCAGGATTGTTTCTGGCATAGATAACACTGATTTTACAGTCGGCCATGGTGTTGAGTGAAAACTCTTCATTGTTGTCCGGGAATTCGCCAACGGTAAACATTTTTCTGTCTGCATCTTTTCCGTCTATCAGGCTGTTCATGACAATAACATATCTGATAGAGTCAAGGGTACGCTCATCGGGGAATGCATCCCAATTTGGCTCAGGAATAATGCCTTTGATGCACAGGGTATCCAAATACAGCTGGATGGCATCGTTGGTAGGTGCAAAACAAGTGTAGGCTCCGTATGCAGTCATAAGCTGGTACATGGAAGTCTCTGAAAGTTCACTCACTTTTTGTTCTTTTAGCAATCGAACGTACTCGCTGAATTGCTCGTGCTCGGATAGGTAACTGGCAATGGTACGTTCCTTGAAGACATAGCGTGACGAGCTGTCAACTTCTTCGGAGCAACTGCTTGCAAGGACGAGAACCATAAGCAGGATGGAAATTAGGTTAAATTCTTTGAATTTCATTATACGTTGTTGTTAATATCAATGCAAAAGTACAAATTATTTTAAATAACGTGTCATTTTCTCGTTATTTTCTTTACAATTACAGTACCATTATTGCAGATTTGCTTGCAAATACAGATACCTTTAGTGGGACTTGACAGTTTTTGCCCGTTTAGACTATAGTATTCTGTGCTAATGATTATCCCCTCAATATTTGGCATGGCTCTCTGAATGTTATCAATAATCTCCTGTTCCTGTGGATTTCTGTGATTTTCTCCATTGTTGTAGAGGTCGGAAAGCGTAAAATCGTAAGTTGACAATACATTACTTTTGTTAATGGTGGGAATGTTCATCAAGAATGTGTTGTTTCCCCCATCAGGATACCTCCCATAGGTTTGCTTATCACCTTGAATATAGTAACACAGGGCATCTGCCCAACTTCCGTCTTCTGCTTGTATGATTACAATACCTTCGTCCTTGTTTTCCAACTTGAAGGGCGTATGTAGCTGGCTTATCTGTTCCCTCTTTGAAGCCCAGATTATACGTGTGCCGTGAGCAGGAACGATGGTTGATGCCTCTTCCCGTCCTTCATCCGCGGGAGAGGAAACTTTTGTAATCTGGTATTTTGTAGGGTTGTTGGCATTATCACTCAGGTACATGCCTGCAATATCGATATCCTCATCGGTTGTGTTGTATAGTTCTATCCAGTCGTCGCGCTTCCCGTACTCGTTCACGTAGATGCTATTGTTGGCGCTCACCTCGTTGATGCGGATGGGTGTTCCGCCAGATTCGACATATTTGTCAGGTTCCGTTATGGGTTCAAACAGAGCGATATACGCAGCATCCGCATCTTCAGAGAGGGTTATCTGGTTCTTTTGGCAGATAACCGTAGGTTTGTTCTCTGTTTTATCCAAGCTTGCTTCCCAATAGATGTCTGTCGATCCGGCCACATTGTTATGAACTTCCACAGCTATCAGGTTACGTCCTTTTTTGAAGTAGGAGGGGGCAATGCCGAAGGAGCCCGAATCCGGGTTGCCATTTGCATAAGTGGTGGCGTAGGTGCTGTACTGGATATTTCCTTCAGGCATCAGGTAACGGTAAACCTCCACACCGTTCACGTATACCACGAAGCCGTCGTCTGCAATATAGTTTAGGGTAAACGTATCATCGTTTGAAGGTGAATCAGGCAGTTCAAATTCTTTTCTGAAATAGTATGCGATGTATTTGTTTGCAGCATCATTGCCATAGCTTATTGTGGTCTGATAATCGCGTGGGCCTCCTGTATAGTATCCCAGAGGTGCGTTTCCTTGTCTCCAACCCGATGCGCTGTAGTTTGGCATCATCCATGTGTCAGACTCCAATGGTCCTTGGTCGTAATAGGTCCATTCGTCCTTCTTGGGGAAGACTGTCTGTGCATTTCCTGCTGAGCTTGCCCACCCCTTGAACTCATATCCTGCCGGTGCTATAGCCGTAAGTGTTACGGGGGCAAACAGTGTTCCGTCAAAGGCGTTTCCGGGCACGGGCAGATTGTCAAGCATCAGCGAAGCCTGAGGAATGTTGGAATTAAACTTCACTTTCATGCCCGATCCTAGCTGGTAGCTGTCGCGCAGAGAGTTCATGCGTGCCTGTCTGCTGGAGCTGCTTGTCATGTTGCCGCTTTGCTCGTTGTACGAGGTCCAGGGCTGTTTGCCTTCGAAGGCAAGAGCCGGCTCCACCAGTCTGCAGATGCTGTCACCTATTGTACTGCATCTTTCCGGTGTGAAGACACTGCCGCCCAACAGACAGTACGAGTTCACAAACTGGCGTTGGAACTGCTCGTTCCGTTTCATGTTGTTGTAAATCTGCAGCAGTTCGTTGCTATTGTTGTTGTTGATGAGGCTCACGCCGTTGTTGTTGCTCCATCCCCAATCCTGATCGTGAAGGGTAAGATGGAACTTCCCGTCGGGCAGGGAGCGATAGCCCTTTACGTTGTTGTGGTTGCATATCCAGTCGGAGCATCCTATGTATGATATGGCGGCAAAGAAGTTGATAACCTCGTCCATATCCACTTTTTGGCGCAGTACATTATATATATTTTCATCCGTGGCTTTTTTGCTGAGTGTAAGCCATTCGTTGAATGCATCTTTGGTTCCCGCTTTCTGGAAGTACCCGTTGCTGTACTCAAAAGCATCCATCTCGTCATCGTCATACCCGTAGTTGGATGTTCCATTGTAGCGGTTGTTGGGTTCTCGAAGATTGAGTTGGGCAATATATTCTCCGTTGAAAAAAACGTGTACTGGTTGATAGTCCTGTGCATCAATATAGAATCCGTTGCTTATGAGCACCTGCTGAGTGATCGCGTCCCTAACACGTCCGTGAACTTGTGAGTTATTGTCGTTTCCTCCGTTGCGGATTTGCAGTTGCTTATATTTATTATAAGGTTTATAAGTAAAGAACGGATAATCAAAACTGTTTGTTCCCTCATAAATCTTACCAGCTTTCAGTTTGAAAGAAGATGGTGCATAGTGTCGGCTCCATCCGCCGCTAATAATGAACTCTGCTTCCTGGTTAATGGCCATTTTGCCGTCAGGTGTGATGTATTCAAAGTTCACGGGGCGTTCCCAGTCCATGTTGATATTCGACCTGCCGTGATTTCTTCCGCTCACACCGTTTGTGCCGTCGATATATACACCAATGGTGTTGTCATACAGATTGGCGGGGTTTGTGGTAATTGCGATTACAGGCAGGTAATAATCGTTGTCTTTATAGATATACGAGCGTGTTATTACTTGACTGGGAAGATATCCGTCTTGGAAGAGCCTGAATCTTAGGCTTGCGGTTTCGTTGATGTGGAATACACCATCATCGCTTACCGTTCCGTTGTGAAGGGTAGGGGTAGTGCCATCTGTGGTGTATCGAAGGGTTGAACCTGCAGGGATGCTAACTCTTATGTTAAACGGGTTTGTAAAAAGTCGGGAGTCTGTGTCTACCTCTGGAGCGTTCAGACGGAACTCGGCAAAGGTCTCTGAATTGTTGGCGGCTTCTGGAGTAGGGTCTCCGTTATACCCCCATTCGTTATCTGCCAGATTTGTTCTGGCCCATGAGCATCGCGCTATGGCTGGAGGATAGTTTATGGTAAGGAATGCCTTCTTCCCGTCTTCGCTGAGGAATATTTGTCCGCCTTCTGTGTTAAGCTTAAATGGAACCTGTTTCGTTGCCAAGTCTCCAAATTCGCCATCTGCTGCATTGTGGTCAAAGAAGATGCATCTGTACCCATGTGGCTCTACAATACCTACATCGGGCAGCATGAACTTCTTCAGGTCTGAGGCGTCATCACTGATATATAGATAGCGCAGTGATATGCGTTTGTCTGATTTGTTGTATAGTTCAATCCATCCGCCGTAGTTCCAAGAGTAGTCGATGGTTTGGTCTATGTTGGCAACGTTTACCTCTGTTGCTATCAGCGAGGCGGGTATGTCAACTCCAACATCACCTTCTTCGTAGACGTTTTCCATGATGCTCATGCCTACATCGTAGAACTTGCCTCCCCAGTTTTGCTGTATGTAGGTGGCAATCACGTTTCTGCCCACTTGCAGGTATCGTGCAGGTACTTCTATCTTCACGGGGTTCTTGCCGTCTGTCCATCCCGTCTGCGTGTCTATCATGTGGCCGTTCACATAGATGGTGTATGCATCATCGTGGCATACATTCACGTAGTAGGCCGTTGAACTTTTTACCTCGTCCAATTCAAAATCGCGCCTGATCCAGAAGTTCGTGTTATCGCCACCCGGCCATACGGTCTTTACCTCATTCATATAGCCCCAGTTGCCAATAGGCATCTCGGCTTCTGTCCACATACTGTCATCAAAGTCGGCATCCGTCCATGTTAGCGTTTCTATTCGTCCCTCTATGTTCATGTCCTTAATCCTTGTCCATGAATTCTCGTCCAGATAGTAGCAATAATTATAATAAGATGTACCAACCCACAATTCTTTTTGTTCTGTTTCGTCATAAAGCTTAATGCCAGAAAGCTGTATGGTGGTATTCTCTTCTGATGTAGCGATGTACAGCGCCAACTTCATGTCTTGGATGTCCGTCCCCTGAATTCCACCTTCTTCTATCTGTGTTACTTTCCCCATTTCCAATATATAGCTTTTCGTGAAGAGAAATATCTCATCCTCCTCGTTTTCAGATAGTTTAATTGTGATATCTGTCATGCCCTTGTCAACTGACAATGTGGCTTTGAAGCGGTAAGTGTGACTATCTTGTATAGTGATGGGAGTCTTAAATTGCACTCGTCCGTTGTTGGAGTCTGATACTTTTGTCGGCATGTTAATCGTGTACACATCATTCTCTCCTGCCTCATACAACTTGCTCCAACCATGAATATCGCTTTCAATATTTGAGTTGTTTCCTGCGTATCCGCCTTCTGAGTTGAAGAGCAAACGGGCTGTCCATGTTTTCTCATAACCCAGTGGCAGATTACCTATTTCTTGTGCAAGTGTTTGGCAGTTAATCAGCAGGATGGCAAGTAATGCCTTTATAATGCGATTTGATCTCACGGCTTTCGTTTTCGTTATCGTTTCATTATCTTGAATGGTTTTGTGAGTGCAAATATACGAATTTTTGCAGAAAAGACGCAAATATTGACAATTTAATTATACCTTTGTTGCCACAATAACTTAAAACAGAAATCAAATGAAGAAATTAATCTCATTATCCCTCCTTCTCCTCATGCCTTTCTGCATGATGGCAAAGGAGGTGAAGATTGCTTCACCCAACGGTAAGCTTCAGGTGACTGTTAATGACGATGGCGGCTTTGCCACATATAGTGTTATGCTTAACGACCAGCAGGTATTGTTGCCGTCCAGGTTAGGTTTCAAGGCCGACTTTGCCGATTTTTCGCAGGGTCTTACCATCAAGGAGGATCAAACGGGGACCTTTACTGGCGATTACCGTATGTGGCAGGTAAAGCAGTCCAGTATCAGATTTAAAGCCAATACCTTGTCTGTTACCTTCGAGAATGTGAAAAAGCTACAGATGGAGGTCGATTTTATTGTAGAGGACAACGATATAGCCTTCCGCTACATCATTCCGCGTCCAAAAGCCGATAATCCCAAGTGTGCCGTCATTACAAAAGAAGTTACTTCTTTCTGTCCGAATGAAGGTGCCACCACCTTCCTTTGTCCACAGATAGATCCTATGAAGGGGTGGGAGCGCACCAAGCCCAGTTACGAGGAAGGCTACCGTGCTGATGCTCCCATGAATACGCGTTCGGCTTATGGCCAAGGTTACACGTTCCCGTGTCTGTTTAGGTTGACTGGAAACGCTGGAACATCCGGCTGGATGCTTATTAGCGAGACGGGAGTCGATAGCCACTACTGTGGCTCTCACCTTAGCGATTATCAGCGGGGAGGCTATCAGATTGCTTATCCTCAACAGGGCGAGAACAACGGCTTTGGCTCAACAGGAGCACAGATAGCGCTTCCTGGAGCAACGCCTTGGCGCACCATAACCGTAGGAGAGACGCTCAAGCCCATCGTAGAGACCACCATAACATACGATGTGGTAATGCCTGTATATATAGCCTCTGAGGAGTATAAGGGTGGTCGTTACACATGGAGCTGGCTCATCTGGCAAGACAACAGCATAAATTATAACGATCAGGTGAAGTTTATCGATTTGGCTGCTGCTATGGGGTACGAGTTCTGTCTGGTTGATAATTGGTGGGACCAACGAATTGGTCGTGACCGCATAGCCCAACTCTCGGAATATGCCCGCCAGAAAGGCGTTTCCCTTATGCTTTGGTACAACAGCAACGGAGCTTGGAACGATGCTCCTCAGACACCTCGTAACATCATGCATAACAGCATCGCACGCGACAAGGAAATGGCTTGGCTCCAAAGCATAGGAGTGAAGGGTATAAAGGTGGATTTCTTTGCTGGCGACAAGCAAGAGACTATGCGACTTTACGAGGATATCCTCTTCGATGCTAACCGTTACGGTATTCAATGTATCTTCCACGGTTGCACCATCCCGCGTGGCTGGGAGCGTATGTATCCTAACTATGTAGCTAGCGAGGCAGTACTGGCTTCCGAGAATGTGTTCTTCTCAGAACATGCAGCTGTTCAGGAGCCTTTTGAACTCACCTTGCATCCCTTCTGTCGTAATGCTGTAGGCACAATGGACTGGGGTGGTGTAATCATGAATAAGTATCTTGCTCCAGATAATAAGGGGCGTCATTCACGCAAGACCACAGATGTGTTCGAGATTGCTACAGCCTTTACCAATCAGACAGCTGTCCAATGTGTTGCCGTTCAGCCCAATAACTTGCAGGATGTGGCTCAGCACGAACTTGATTTCCTGAAGACTATCCCCGCCACGTGGGATGAGACACGCTTCCTTGATGGCTATCCTGGCAAGTATGTTGTTTTGGCTCGTCGTCATGCCGACAATTGGTACATTGCAGCTCTCAATGCACAGAAGGAGCCGCTTAACCTCTCGCTTAACATCAGTGCTTTCAATGTTAAGAATCTGCTTATTGACGAGGTTAACAAGAAAGGACTTCTCACAGGCTCAAATATTCTTCCGCTGAAAACAGATAAAAAGGGAAATCTGAAGCTAACCGTTCAACCCAACGGAGGTGCTGTCTTGTATTAAAGCCAGGAATTAGGCAAATGTAATGTTGAACATTTGATGTTCATAAACTTTCATTGAAGGCCTATAAAAGGTTAAATTACGCTTTATAAATTTATTCTTACACCGTGAGAATAAATTCTTGCGCTTTGAGAATAAATTCTTACGTCGTGAAAATATATTCTTACGGCGAAAGAATAATTTTGTCGCACGGAATAAGAACTTTTATAACGCGGCAATAGCTCTTTTATATCAGGAGTCACAAGTTTGTCTCAGTCTGATTGGTTAGATTTCTTCGTTTAGTGAAATTGTTGTAAATTTGCAGAAGAATAGGATTTACATAATATGAACAGATGGCATAAGGTACACTTAATCAAACGACATCCAGGGGGTAGAAACTACCTGGCTATATGTCTATTTGGCTTTATTTTCTCTGTAAGGCCGCTGAATGCTCAGGAAGTGAATCATGAACTGATTCATGCGGAGCAGCAGAAGGAGTTGCTGTATATACCTTTCTTTATATGGTATATGCTGGAGTGGCTGGTTTTGCTGATTAAGTACAGAGACCGTATGCAGGCTTATCGGCATATCCGCTTCGAGGAGGAGGCATACAATCATCAGGCCGACCTCAGCTATTTGAAGAACAGAAAACGTTATAGGTATAAATAAAAAAGCAGGTTGTGAAAACCTGCTTTATTTATAACGTTAACGTAAACGATAACTATTTTTCTTTATCCTAAGAAGCTGATGAGCACACCTGCGGCTACGGCTGAGCCGATAACGCCTGAGATGTTAGAGCTCATACAGTAGTTGAGCACGTGGTTCTTGGGGTCGTACTTGGTGCTGATACCGTTGCAGACACGACTGGCCATAGGAACGGCACTCAAACCTGTAGCACCAATGAGCGGATTAATCTTCTTCTTGGCGAAGAGGTTCCATATCTTAACCATGCAGATACCGCTGGCGATACTCAGGGCAAAGGCGCAGAAACCTCCGGCTACAATACCCAGGGTGGTAACGTTGATGAACGCATCAACCGTCATGGTGGCACCCACGCAGAGGCCCAGGAAGATGGTAGCTGCATTCATGATACCATTGCTGGCTGCATCGAAGAGGCGGAACGTGTCGTTACCGATTTCCTTCAATAAGTTACCAAACATGAGCATACCTACCAAACTGACAGCTGTGGGGACAAAGATAGCTACGATTGTGGTAACGGCAATGGGGAAGATAATCTTCAGCACGCGCATGTTCTTAATCTCAATGGCATCGGGGTAGAGCTTGTCCATCTCCTTCATGTTGATGCGCAACTCTTTCTCTGAGCAGAGCAGCTTGACAACAAGGGGAATGATAACGGGTACCAGGGCCATGTAGCTGTATGCTGCAATGGCGATGGGACCAAGGAGATGGGGAGCCAGCTTGATGGTGGTGAAAATGGCGGTAGGACCGTCAGCACCTCCGATGATACCAAGTGAACCTGCCTCCTGAGGAGTGAAACCTACAAGCAGGGCTACCAACAATACGGCAAAGATACCCATTTGGGCAGCAGCACCGAAGATGGCGAGCTTGAGGTTACGGAGCATAGGACCGAAGTCGGTAAGCGCACCTACACCCATGAAGATGATGGGAGGCAGCAAACCCGACTTGATGAGTGCATAATAGAGATAGTTCATAAGACCCAGGTCGTGAGCTATCTCGTGCAGGGGCATCTCATAGATATTGCGCATGGTGGTTGCACCATTCACGGTTACAGGGACAAGACCTTCGCTGTTGGCCTGAAGCACACCCATACCGCCACCGGGGAAGTTGGCAATAAGAACACCAAAGGCTATGGGAACGAGCAGTAGGGGCTCATATTTTTTCACAATGCCCAGATAGAGCAGGGTGAAGGCAAGCAAGTACATAACGATGAACAGGGGATTCTCTGCTATGGCAGAGAGGGCAGTCATCTGGTACAGCTTGTCGAGAATATCATATATCATTTCCATAATTATGCAATCTTAAAGATAGGATCATCCTCTTCTACTGAATCACCGCTATTGACAAGGATGGCTGTGATGGTACCTGCCTTGTCGGCACGGATGGCGTTGAAGGTCTTCATAGCCTCGATGTAACCCAGTACATCGCCTTCCTGAATGCTGTCACCAACTTTCTTAGGTGTCTCGGAGTTGTCCTTAACCAGATAGAACTTACCTTCCAGCGGAGCCAACAGGTCTGTTCCCTCACCAGCGGGAACTGGTGTACCAGCAGCTGGAGCTGCTGTAGCGACGGGGGCCTCGTTTCCGTAAGCGATGTTCACCTCGTAGGTCTGACCGTTCAGACTTACCTTAATAGTCTTGGGAAGTTCGGCACTGGCAGTTGGAGCGTTTTTCTTAGCCTTGCGTTCTGCAAGGTCTTTCTCGAAGTCGGCCTTAGCTTTGCCACTCTTATACGCACGGTACTGTTCGGGGTGCATAGCTAGCTCGAAAAGCTCTTCGTTATCTTCGCCAAGCTCCCAGCCGTTCTCCTGCATTTCCTTCTTGAAATCTTCCAACTTATCGGGATAGTAAGACTGAGGATCGTTGGTCTCGAACTCACGACCTTCTGCCTTGGCCATATCAACCAGTTCCTGAGCAACGGGACCAGGCAACTGTCCGCTCTTACCAAGAATCATATCCCAGATGTTGTCGGCAATCATGCTCCAACGCTCCTTGCCTTTTTCCATCTGAATGACGTTCATCAGCGCCAAGTTCTTGACATACTGAGAGAAAGGAGTTACTAGGCAAGGATAGCCCACCTTGGGCCATACGTAGGCAACCTCGTCGAAGAGCTTAACCAAGAGCTGGTCTGTGGTCAGCTCTGGCTGATTGTTCTTTGCCTTCCACTTGTTCAGGCTCTTGAGATTGTCTTCGAGGTCGGTCATCAGTGAGCCCATCATACCGCCAGGCAGACCGGGCTTAACCAAAAGTGAGTTGTTGATGTGATTGAGAGCTGGAATGTAATAGCCTAGGAAGTCGTCGTACATCTCTTGAATAAGTGTGCGAGCTTCCATGTAAGCCTCCATATTGATTTCCTTTACCTTGAAGCCAGCATCCTTAAGCATCTCCTGAACGGCGATGATGTCGGCATGTCCGGTTCCCCAGGCGAGGGGAGACATGGCTGTATCGATATAGTCGCAACCAGCTTTTGCTACCTCTAAAATGCTGGCCATGCAGAAGCCGGGACCAGCGTGAGAGTGGTACTGGATAACGATATCTTTCTTGAGTGCCTTGATGCCTGCAACAATCTTGCCCAGAGAAACAGGACGACCAATACCGGCCATATCCTTCAGACATATTTCATCGGCACCAGCCTCAATGAAAGTCTTGGCTAGGTTTACATAGTACTCTACCGTATGAATGGGGCTATGGGTAATGCAGAGTGATGCCTGAGCAATCATACCTGCCTCCTTGGCATACTGGATAGAGGGGATAACGTTACGTGTATCGTTCAGACCGCAGAAAATACGGGTGATATCTGTTCCTTGTGCCTTCTTTACTACGTAGAAGAGTTTGCGGACATCCTTGGGAACTGGACTCATACGCAGGCCATTGAGGGCACGATCTAACATGTGGGTCTGAATGCCTGCCTCGTGGAAAGGCTTCGTCCACTGGCGAACGCTCTTATTGGGGTTCTCTCCGTAGAGAAGGTTTACTTGCTCAAAACCGCCGCCATTGGTTTCAACACGATCGAAACATCCCATTCTAATGATGGCGGGAGCTACCTTTACCAACTGGTCTACACGTGGTTGGTACTTACCTGCACTCTGCCACATATCACGAAAGACCAGACTAAACTTAACTTCTTTTTCCATATTTGTTATCTTGATTTTTACCTTAATTAATTTTGTTACAAAAAGCTTATTCCTCTTTTATATCTTCTTGGCCGAGGAAATATGTCCCTTACCGCCAGTTATTTGGTTTACTACCTGCTGAAGAATAGCCATAGTGCCACCGTCAACATCACCAACTGATGTTGTACTCTTTTTGGGAGCAACCACTTCTTCGGGGGCAATTTTATTGACAGCCTTAATAAGAAATTTACCGCCCCAGATTACAATCAGCAAGATAAGGAAAACAGTGCTCATACCAACAATCATGAGCTCAAAGCCAATACCTAAATTATCCATATATAATACCTTAAAATGAAATTTGCCGCAAAATTACTCAAAAAATCTTCAATTTGAGCATTTTTGCGGCAAAAAGTTGACAAATGGGATGTAAATTTATTCTTCTTCAGGCAGTTCTTCTTGTTGAGACTCTGGTAGGTACTTCCTAAGTACGCGAGCCACACCAACTTTCCATGAGTTGATACTGTCCTTTTCCAACTGAAGTGAGGTTACCAGACGGATAACGTGGTCAATGGGCATACGGTAACGAAGTACACCGCTGATAAGCTTAGCATAATCCCAGTATTCGGGGTTGAATTTCTCACTGAGCCCCTCGATGGTGGTCTTGTATCCACGTTTGTTGATAAATTGGAAATCATACCGTTTCTGCCCGTCCCTATCTATGTGTTTTATGATTCGTCCGCTAGTGACACTTTTGGGAAGGGCAATACCTTCGTCGTCGTCCATCAGACCGGTAAAGATTTCGTATGGCTGACCATCAAGGAAACCAACAAAGGCTACCCATTTTTCTTTTTTGTTTTGGAACCTTACCACGTCGCATTCCAATACTTCAGGTCTTGTTTCAACAACGGAAAGCATAGGTGTACTGTCGGGCTTGATAAAATCTTGTTGGAGTAAAGTATCCAGGAATCCTTGCGACATCAGTTCGTTGTCTTTCTTGGTGTAGCGAATGTCGGTAAAAACCTGTGCCAGTGTTTCTTTGTTATTAATCTCGACAAAGTGCTTGTTTTCTTCAAGCGCCTCTTTGTAGGCATAAAAGCTGTTAATGGACTGCTCTGTGTAAGGTTTATAGGTCTCGTTATGTACAAAAGACTTCAAAGGAAGGCGATCAGATAGAGCTGGTTCTTCATCAGGCCATCCTACGGTCAGGGTTGCAATAGGGAACACCAGTTTGGGCAACCCTAGAACCTCAATTATCTGTTGGGGCATATAAATGGTAGTGCCTAAGAAGCAAACACCCAGTCCTTCTTCCTCAGCCAGATTACAAAATGTCTGTGTATAAAGAAGGGCATCTGTGGCCGCATTCATAAAGCTTAGCAGGTTATTGTAGCCTGGGGCTGCGTTACGGCACTCGCACCAGTCCGTTGTTCTGCGGAAATCTGCACATATTGTAAGCACAATAGGAGCCTCGGTAATCATGGGTTGGTTGAAATGCGCAGGAGCAAGTTTTTTCTTCATTTCTGCACTCTTGGTTACCACAACGCTGTAAAGTTGCAGGTTACCCATGGTCTGCGTTCTGGCAGTCTCTTCTAATAACCGATTCAGCAGCTCATCTGAGATGGGCTGCTGAGTGTATTTGCGTATTGTCCTTCTTTCCTTAATGTTCATCTGGTATTTTTTAATATGTTTGTTAGCTCATCAACCTGCTCTTTTAACTTCTTGTCAATATCCATGCGATTCTTTATCGTCTTTATACTGTGCAGGACTGTGGCGTGGTTTTTGTTTCCAATCATTAAGCCAATCTTGCTTGCCGATAGTTTTGTGTATCTTTGAGCAAGATAAATACTTAACTGGCGTGCAAGAACAATTTCCGCTTTTCTGCTCTTTCCGTAGATGTCTTCTTGTTTTACATTGTATTTAATAGAGACCTCTTCAACAATCTTGTCCAAACTGATTTCCTTGGCAACGGTCTTTGGGGCGTGCTGTATGATGCTCTGTGCGAAAGCCAAATCTACATCTTTATTGTAAACTACAGAATAAGCCAAAAGGCTATGTATGACACCTTCCAGTTCTCGTACGCTATTGGAAATATTTTGTGAAATGTAGTCAATAACATCCTCAGGAATCTCCAATCCGTCATGCTTGATTTTGCTGCGTAGGATGTCCTTGCGTAGTTGTATCTCAGGTTTTTCTAATTCTGCCAACAAACCGCTCTTGAATCGGGTAAGCAACCTGTCTTCCATACCTTGCATGGAAACAGGAGGACGGTCGCTGGTGAGGATAATCTGACGTCCGTTCTGGCGCAGATGGTTGAATATATGGAAGAAAGCATACTGTGTCTTCTCCAATCCTATCATCTCCTGAATGTCATCGATAATTAATACATCAATGCTCTGATAGAAGTGCATGAAATCATTGAAGGTGTTGTGACGTATGGAATCCGTGAATTGAACTTGGAAGAGGTGCGCACTCAGGTACAGCACACGCTTCTCGGGGTGCAACTCTTTTAGTCTAGTTCCTATCGCATTTACCAGATGTGTCTTTCCTACACCACTGGGTCCATATATAAATAATGGATTAAAGGCTTGCTGATTGGGTCTTTCTGCAATGGCCTGACCTATGCTGCGAGGCAGTTTGTTGCTGACACCCTCAATGAAGTTGCTAAACGTCTGTTTGGGATTCAATTGTGAATCTAGATCCTGAGCAGGACCGACTGCCTGTGTAAGGGTTGGAGACTGGTTTGCCTGTCGATTACTGGGTGCAGTTTTGGCAACAGGAGGTACGTCGTCGCTCTCAATTTTGACGGAGCCGTTACTAACAACCTCTACATCGTATATAAGGCTGACATTCTCGCCGAACACCCTATAAATAGTAAGGTGTATTAGATGGCGGAAATGTGCTTCGAGATACTCATAGAAAAACTGACTAGGAGTTGATATAGTCAACTCTTTGGCCTCAACATCGTATAACTTGAATTTGATAGGCGTAAACCAAGTCCGATATTGTTGCTCATTTACATTGCTACGGAAGATCTCCAAGCAATGTGCCCACTTTTTTTGTGGCGAAGTAGTCATTTTTCTCTTTTAGGTATAATGTTGTTTTGTCGTTTAGCGACTGCAAAGTTATGGCTTTTTCACTTTATGGCAAAATCCTCCTTTTAAGATAAAAACATCGTCAACTGATTTAACTTTCTGTTTTACAGTGTTGAAAGAAAACAGAAAGAATAATCCTTAAATATCTGTCTTGCAAATGTGCAACTCTTTGTGTTTTAGGAGGGTTTGTGAAAAAGGCTCAAATACTATATTTTGAGGAGAAGTTACATGTAACTTGCAAGAATCTATGCGCTTATTCTGTTTTGTGTGAAATGAATTGTTAGGAAGAGCTTTATTTGAATAAAATTTAAATACGCACTAATTTTTCTTTCCAAATACAGAAAAATGAACATATCTTTTTGGATGTGCTTTAAGGTCTGTGACAAGACTGTCGGCACTTTGAACAGTATGATTGAGGTTGTTATATAACCCTGGGTCTTTCATGAGCAAACCCAATGAGCCTTGCGGACTTTGTATTTGGTTCATCAGTTGATGTATGCTGCTAATAGTGGTATTAACGCTGTCTAATGTTGCTTGAAGATTCAGCTGGTTTAGGTTATTGGTAAATGTTATTGCGTTTTCACCCACTTTGTTGAAAGTGTTGGTAAGTTGTGGTACATTATTTTCAAGTAATTTGTTTAGTTCCAGAGTGCTCTTGTTAAGATTTTCTGAAATCAGTTCTGCGTTTTGAATAATCATGGGCAGGTTAGGATCTGATGTAAGTTTGTTTAGTGTGGCTATAAGTGTGTCAACTCGGGCCACCACTTGTTCCACTTGTGGCATCATGCTAGCAGCTTTTGCCATCATGCCTTGTGAGTTTGAGCCTTCAATAGTATCGCCAGGTTGGTATGCATCTGTAAGGTTCGTTGTAAGAAGCATATTTAGTGTACATCCGCCTAAAACAGCCTCGTCAAGTTTGGCGCTGCTTCCTTTAGGTATACGTAAATCTTTATTGGTACTTATTTCCACTAAAACGGAGCCGGGGTGGTCATAGTCATAAATGATGTTGCTGACAACACCGACGTTATATCCGTCGGCAAACACATTGCTACTCTTACTTAATCCTTTAGCGTTAGCAAATTTAATGTAATATGTGCTAGTAGAGGAGAATAGGTTTTTCCCCTTCAGAAAGTTAATGCCTAAGAACAATACCACAAGTGCTATCACTCCTGTGATTCCAATTTTAACTTCTTTTTTCATCTTTGCCTATTTTTTGTATGCGACGAATGCGTTGTAAAGACTCCTTGCCAGTGCTGCAATGCCTTCTTTAGAATTCATGTATTTCTCTTCAGCACGGTTGTTGATGTAACCCAGTTCCACCAGAACTGCAGGCATGCTGGTACGTGCAAGTACCAAGAGCCCAGCCTGATGTACGCCTCTGTCTGTTCTCTTAGCCGTTGTCTTGAATTGATTTTGTATTTCTTTGGCGAACCCTACGCTGGCAGCCATATTTTGGTCTTGCATTAACTCGAAAATGATGTAGCTCTCGCTGCTCTTGGGGTCGAAGCCTTCGTACTTCTGCTCAAAGTTGCTTTCTAGTGTGATAACGGTATTTTCGCGTTTGGCAACAGCTAGATTCTCGGCAGCACGGTGCATACCCAGTGTATAAGTCTCAGTTCCACTGGTAGTAGTGCCTTTGGGACCAGCTGCTGTACTGTTGGCATGAATGCTGATGAAAAGGTCGGCCTTGGCTTTGTTAGCAATATGGGCACGTTCGTGCAATTCTACAAAGACATCGGTTTTACGTGTATAAACCACTTTCGTTCCTGGGCAGTTCTGTTCTATCAGTCGACCTAGTTCCAGTGCAACAGCAAGGTTTACAGTTTTTTCTTTACTGAAGAATCCTAGTGCCCCAGGGTCTTTGCCGCCATGTCCGGCATCTATACAAATGGTGTATGCTTGGGCACTGATGCTCAGGCATACACCTATAAATAATGTGATGATTTTCTTCACTTTCGGTCAAATTTTTTGCAAAAGTACGAAAAATCCTCAACATACCAAAGTGTTTGATGAAAAACAAAGTTTTTCTATAGCTTCCACTTTGTTCCAACCATTATCCAGATGCCAGGTTGGGGGACGTTGCCAAGATCGTAATACCTGTTATCGGTTATGTTGGTTCCTTGCAGAAAGATGTTGTAGTGAGAGGTCGTCCATTGTAGTTTTAAGTCAAGGTTAGCGTATGTGCTGTAGCATACCAGTTGATCTGAACTGACGTAGTTGCCCATTCTGTCCTGTAGGCGTATGCTCCAAGTAGCAGTAAGGCGATTCCAAATCTTATGGTGGAGCGAGGCCACAAACTTGTTTCTCAAATACTCCATGGCATAATTGCTTTTATAAATCTTGGTATTATCGTTTCTTTTCTGATGAATGTGTGTGTAGCCTAATGTCAGATTCTTTACCCAGACGTCTTTGCTTGTTATCTGGTCAAAATCGAAACGTCCTTCAACCTGCACGCCCATGTTGTCTAATTGAAAAGCGGCGCTGTGGTATGTATCTTCTGGAGTGTACATCACCCAGTCAATCATGTTGTTGCCTCTGTGATAGAAACCGCGAACAGTTCCTGTGTACCCGTTCTTTCGGAACTGGCCACCTATCTGTATCGAGTGGTTATTCTCTGGCTTCAATCCCTTGTTACCCTCAAGTGTAATGCTTTTGTAATAGAGGTCGGTAAAAGTGGGCAATCGAAAACCTTTGTTATACGAGAAGAAAACCTTCCAGTTTGTGTTAGGCCGATAGGCGATATCTACGCCTGGATAAAAGTAGAACTTGTGATCAATGCTTGTGGTCATGCTGGCCAGTAATCCTGCAGATAGCGTCCAATGTCTAAGCAGGATGTTATGTTCTAGATTAAAAGAGACTGTTGTGCGGTCGTCCTGCTTGGTGTAGAAAATGTTGTCTTCTCCTCTTACAGTCACATATTGTTCTGGATTCAGCTCCCTTCCTAAGTTGGTGCTCAGTATGCCTTCGTGGCGTAATTCTGCGCACACGGCTGTCTTGCCGCCTATCCAGCAAAAGTGTCCTCCAGCTTTCAGTCCGTATACGTCTGTCTGATGGAAGTTCTCTCCAAAATGCTCGTTACGAATCAGCTCGAAGTTGTCGTAACTGCGGTTCCAATAAACTTGCGTTGTAAAATGGAATTTTCCCTTTGTTTCAGCGTTTACCGATAGTAGGTAGCGCTCGTTCCGTTCATATTGATTGGGGTAAGCGGCACTGTAGAAGGTATTGGCCCCATAGGATTTCTTAGAGAAGCCAAACTGCCAGTCAATGCTTAGCTGGTTGTTGATGTAGTCTCCTTGATAAAACAATTGGCCTTTTCGCCAATCGCTGTTGGTGGTTCCTCCGTTGCTTCTGCCGCCTCCGCCGCTGATACGGCTGTTAATACCTTTAATGGTAAAACCAAAACGGGCATCAGCTTCTATGGTAGCGAAACTGCCGCCTTGAATACTCGTTTCTGCAGTTTTTCCCTCCTCGTGGCGTGTGATGATGTTGATGGCTCCGCCAAAACTCTGACCGCCGTAAACTCTGCTGGCTGCGCCTTCAAGTATTTCAATGCGTTCTATGTCGTTAACGTTTACAGGGAAGTCTGCCGAAAGATGTCCTGTTTGAGGGTTGCTGATGTTGACACCGTTGAGCAATAGGGTAATCTGTTCAAAGATGCCGCCATCAATACTTATGTCCGTTTGAATACCAAAGCCACCGCGTTGCCGGACATCTACACCGGTAGCTAATTTAAATAGGTCGTTGATACTTTGTACCCCCGCCTGCTCAATGTCCTGGCGAGTGAGTACACTCACGATTCGTGCTGACTGCAATAGTGTCAGCGGTGCCATGGTGCCGCTTACGGTCACCTCGCTCATCTCTTGTTCATCTTCTGCCTCTTCTGTTTCGGGGTTCAGCATTTTGGTGGTGCTTGCCATTGCCTCGGCCTGAGCTGCTACACCCAAGGTGGCAATGCTAAGCACACCTATACGTACTTCCTTTCTCAGACTGGCAAAAGCGCAGTATCCTTTGTTGGCGAACTGCTTCCAAGTGATGGCTTTTGGCGTTCTAGTCTTTTTATCGTACATACAATAGTTGACAGTTATTGTCGCTAACCGCTAACCTCTAACCACTATCCTTTAACCAAACTTCTATATCAGCGTCATGCCTGCTTCGCGGCATTCCTGACGCATAGTGTCGGGCCAGATGCTAGCTTGTGTTTCACCGATGTGGGCTTTGTGCAACAGAATCATGCACAGACGACTTTGGCCGATACCACCACCAATACTGAGGGGTAGGGTGCCGTTCAGCAGTCGCTGGTGGAAATATAGTTTTCTGCGCTCTTCCTTACCTTGCAATTCCAGTTGGCGTTCCAAAGCTTCTTTGTCCACGCGGATGCCCATGCTACTTAATTCAATACTGCGGTTCAAAACGGGATACCATATAAGCAGGTCGCCGTTCAGACCCATGAAACCTTCTTCGTTGGGTGTGCTCCAATCGTCGTAGTCAGGCGCACGAAGGTCGTGTTCCTTGCCGTCGCTCAGTTTGCCACCGATGCCCATAATGAACACGGCACCGTACTTTTGGCAGATAAGGTCCTCGCGTTCTTTAGCAGTCTTTCCTGGATACATGCGGGCCAATTCCTCGCTGTGGATGAAGAAAATGTCCTCGGGTAAAAAGTGTCTCAACTGCGGATAAGTTTCACAGATGTAGAATTCGGTACGCAGGATAGCGCTGTATATCTTATTCACAATCTTCTTCAGAAAGGCAATGTTGCGATCCTCGGGTTTGATAACGCGCTCCCAGTCCCATTGATCTACATACAAACTATGTATGTTGTCCATCTCCTCGTCGGCGCGAATGGCGTTCATATCCGTAACGATGCCGAATCCCGGCTCTATCTCGTACTCAGCCAGTGTTACTCTTTTCCATTTGGCCAAAGAGTGAACCACTTCGGCTGTTGCCTCATTCATGTCTTTTATAGGGAAGCTTACAGGGCGCTCTATGCCGTTTAAGTCGTCGTTAAGACCCAGACCTCTCAAAACAAAAAGCGGAGCGGTTACTCTACGAAGCCTAAGTTCAGTACTGAGACTGCTTAAGAAAAAATCTTTTATTTTTTTTATCGCCAACTCTGTTTGCTTTAAATCCAGAAGGGCTTTATAGTTTGTTGGTTTCAGTAATTTACTCATTTTGCTTGCGTTATTTATGTTTTTGTGTCAAAATTGTGCGCAAAGTTATATATAAATGAGCGAAATGCAAAGAAAAAGCCGGTTTTTCTTTTCTTTTTTTCTTGACGGATGTCCTTTCCCTGATGCTATAGTAACAATCGGTGCAAGCAAATTTGTTAAAAAAATTGGGAATTCTCTTACTTATTTGTATTTTTGCGGGGAATAAACTATTTAGACAACACAAAAAAACATAACTAACAAATCAACTATTATGAAAAATGAATTACTTCTGATGCTCCTGTTTGTTCTAATCGGCATAGCAGGAGGTAATGTGACAGTAGTGGCCCAACCTCTTGAGCCAACTGGCCCGGGTGACATTCTTCCTCTTGCTGAGGTAGAGACTGTAGATATTGCTACTGTTGATGATTTGAATGCTTTTGCCCAATTAGTTGCAGGTGGCAACGAAGTGAATGGTGTGCTGACAGCCGATATTAACCTTTGTGACAGTGATTATCCCAATCTGATGATTGGTACAGAAAGCAATCCGTTTAGAGGTACATTCGATGGTCAGGAACATACCGTTACCTACAGTTATGATTTAAATGAGAATTACTGTGGTCTCTTCCGCTATATTGACGGAGCAAAGATTTGTAATCTGCGTGTAGAAGGTGATGTTGTGACAAGAGGCATCCATTTTGGTGCCCTTATTGGCTATGGTAAGGGAATGATGCTTGTTGAGAATGTTGTTACAAACGTCAGTATTACGGGTGAGCATAACGGCGTGACTGGTAACGGTGGTATGATAGGTGCGCTTTATGGCAACATCATTTTCAATAATTGTGCCACGCTGGGAGAAATGGGTTATCCTGGCAGTTCCATGTATTGCGGTTTTGTGGCATTTGCTACCAGTGGCGTAGTCTCCACGCTGAACAATTGCTATACCACTTGTGTTCTTACGGAAGGTACGGGAACCGGCTATTGCTACACTTTCTGTAGAGGAACTTGTCAACTTAACAATTGTTACTATCTTAATGCGATAGGAGAAGTACAGGGAACATCCATTACAGAAGAACAGATAGAAAACGGTGCTCTCTGCTATAAGTTGAATGGTGACCAAAGTAATATCTTTTGGACTCAGACCATTGGCACAGACGAACATCCGCAGCTTGGTACAGGAAGTAAGCGGGTATATGCATCGGGCGTTGTACGTTGTGACGGTGCCGAGTTAGAAAATTCACCTCTTACATATAGTAATACAGAGAGCTATCCAGCAAAGCCTGACCATGAATTTGGCAGCGATGGTATCTGTGTCATTTGTGGCACAGCAGACCCCGATGCTGTAAAAAAGAATGCGGAAGGTTACTATTTGATTGGCAATGCAAAACAATTAAATTGGCTAAACCTGAAGATTATGGAAGGTGCAACCAATATGAATGTGCTTTTGACAGATGATATTGATTTAAGTGAAAGCGATTATTCCGATCTGATGATAGGTACGGAGAGCAGGCCGTTCTGTGATATCTTTGATGGTGGTAATCATACCATTACTTATAATTATGGATATGTCACAGAAAAATGGCGTGGCCTCTTCGCCTTTGTTAAGGACGCCACTATTCGCAATCTTCGCGTTGAAGGTAGTGCATACGTAACTCAGATTCATTACGGAGCTCTTATGGGACGTGCTGATGGTACTGTGCTAGTGGAAAACGTTATAACAAATGTTGATATTACTGGTGCAATAAATGGTGTGACTGGTGATGCAGGAATGATTGGAGCTAACTACGCGAACCTCACCTTCAAC
>JAFXTC010000035.1 GCA_017525235.1 Bacteroidaceae bacterium
ACAAGTTGGGTCAATAATGAGACAAACGAAGATGGCACAGTTAAATATCCGTTCTGGGACAAACCCAGTGAGGATGCCAACTTCTATTTTGATCCTAAATATGATCTGGCAGTAATACCAGGCCTCGATCCTGCTGTATGGAGTAAAGGTAATTTCATCAATGGCACCACATATACTGTAAGTGAAGAAACCACAACCGAATTACCCGACATAAATGGCATTAGTATTTCTGAAGTGGATCCCCTAAACCCAGTCTTTACCATTCCTGACAGCCAGACAGAGACTACCCTTTACGACTTTACGATGACGACAGTCGGCCCCGGTTACCTCTATGACGGCAATCAAGTATCTGCTTGGAGCAATACATCTATTACAACCGGAAGTAAGATCCGCATCTATGGTGTTAGCACAGAGGGCTGGGAAGTCACATTTGACGATCAAAAGAAATCTGCATCCAACGGAGGAAGATATTCCACAAACGGATATATTGAATTCGATGTCACGAGTAACATAGGACAGATACTTCAAATTTCCGGTAAGAACTTCACCATCACTTATGTTACCCTGGTTAATCCTACACTTTGGAACACAGAGACCGTCTTCAACAGCTGGGATGCAACGATTGTCATCGATGCTAACAAGTTCGCAAATGCTAAGGCTGGTGATATCGTCCGCGTCTATATCAAGGATAAGACCAGCGACTACAATCCCATTTATAAACATGTAGATAGCTGGAGCGATTGGACTGGGTTCCAGAATAAAATCAATAAGGACAACAATGAGTATTTCCAAGCAACTATCCCTAATGTAGCCGATGACCTCAATGAACTCAAATCTAAGGGTCTACGCTTCCAAGGTCTTGGATTCACAGCCACCAAGATAGTATTGATTCCAGGCTCATAACCTAGTCTGAAGTTTGCAATAAGGGGTGTGTCATTGACACATCCCTTTTTCGTTTCTATTACTAGAAGTATTCTGCGTATAGGCGAGGCTATTTTCCGTATAGGCACAAATGCTTTTGAGTAATGGCACAAGTTGTTTTGTGTAAAGGCATAAGGCAAAGAGCCCGTACCTCGTACCTTAAGAGGTGCGGCCTTGCGTCTTAAGAGGTACGGCCTTGTGACCAATAACCTGCCATTATTGCGCAATAACCTGCCATTATCAGAAAAGAGGTGGCACTTCTTATCGATGCACCCCTCCTCCTTATTTATATATATAGAGCTGGTTTCGACTATTTGAACTATTTTCTCGATAAATTTGCAAATACCGATATTTTTCCGTATCTTTGCAGAAAGCAATAGAAAATGGCGCGGAACCCTAATAAAATAAGGCGAAGACAAAGGCAAAAGCCCCAAACATTCAAAGGCTTTTTATCGACTAAAACAAAGAATTTTATCATGTTTAACAATTATTAGCACTAAAAGTTTTGGCTATTCCACATATTTTATCTACCTTTGCACCGCAGTCCTGAAAAAAGGGACGATGAAACGATAACATTCAATATTCAATAACCAAATTATTAAAAATTTTAAATTTATGAAAAAGTATTTGATGACAGGAATCGCAGCCGTTGCAATGTGCGCTGCATTCACAAGCTGCTCACACGACATCGATCCAGTGAGCCAGGAAGATCTTAACAAGATGGCTGCCGAGAAGGTTGTAAACGACTACAATCAGGCATTTATCGCAACGTTTGGCCAGCCCGCAGCCAATCAGGACTGGGGTTTCGGAACAGGGGCAACACGTGGTATCACTCGTGCATTAAGCGATTATGACGATGGATCTAACAAGAACCGCAACATGTGGGCCGCTACTAACGGACCATTCAATCTGCTTGTTCCCACTCCATTAACAGATGGACAGAGACTTCGTGTCCGTGCTTACTTCCAGGCTCATCCCAATCTAGAGTGGGAAGTACCAAATATGACAAACTATTTTGTTCAGCAGGTTTATACTGGTAACCCTGAGACCAAAGGGGCATATTCTGACGAGCGCTACACAGAGCTTAACGGAACTCCCGTTATCGGCAGTGCACATATGGACAAACTGACAATTGCTGGTGAGCATGTTTATGATTTCAATGGAGCTGATAATGTCAATACTGCCACTGATGTCCTCAACAACGGAGAGTTGCAAAACAGTCAGAATTTCCATTCAGATCAAATTACTCTGATTCTCAACACCCGTCCGACATGGGTTGGTTATGAAACCTCAGAGGCCAGCATCCTGAAAAATGATTGTATGGCACTTGCTAGCGCCAAAGATATCGACGACTGGGCAATAGAAAACAAGACTGCTCTGGAAGCTGCAGGTCTGTTTGGCGAGAATGTATGGTATGGCAAAGACCAGTATGGCTATGATAATAGTTCATGGAATCGTTCATTCGTAGGTCTTGATTATGAGCAGATTCCTGAGGAAGATGCCTATGCTACCGTTGCTTGGAATGATCCTACAACCAGATATGTTAAGGTTGACGACCTCCAGCCTAGTTATATTTGGGACAGCAAAGCTAATACTTATCAGACAAAGGCGGAATATAAAGCAGCAAATGGTGAATATCTCTTAGATGAAGATGGTCATAAAATTCCATATATTAGCGTTAATACCAACACTATCTTAGGTCAAACCGCTCACTTTGCTAATCAGACCGATTATATGCCGCAAGTTTCGGGTTATGGTATGGTTTTCGATATTCAGAAGATTTATGCAAAAGTTAAGGCCAACTGCCTGCCTGTTGTTGATAAATCACTTCAGGAATGGGTTAAGAACATCGGTGGTCGTGACTATGTCTTCACAGATTGGATTGTTACTCTCGCTCCCGCAAGACCAAACACTCAGATTCCATCTGATTATGACGTCCGCATCATTGCTGAGGACTTGAACGCTTCTGCTGAAGTTAGCGACAAAGGTGATTCTGACTGGGACTTCAACGATGTCGTTCTCGATGTTGATTTCACAGGCGCTAATACCTGCAAAGTTCGCATTACAGCTGCTGGTGGTACGCTGCCTCTGATCGTAGGAGTACCAAATCCCATAGACGGACAGGAGTATCCTAATAATGAGGTTCACGCTAAGCTTGGAGTAGCTGTTAACATAATGGTGAACACAAATGCCCATCTGAAGAATCTTCCCAGCGCAACTGTTGCTGAAGCAAATCTGCCAACACTTGATCTTACCATTGACGGTGTACAGGCACAGAACGGACGCAATATTCCTATCTTCGTACAGAAAGTGGTTAACGGACAGCCCCATTGGTTTGAGCTAACAGCCAACGAAGGTCAGCCTGCTTCAAAGATTGCTGTAAGTACAGACTTCCGTATCGTCAATGAGCGCGACAGAATTGATTCACAAGCATGGTATCCTCTCTTCCCGACCTGGGTTGAAAATAATGATCCACTGATTTGGTGGAGACCGTTACAGAATCAATAATTGCACATCAAGTACTTTAAATAACCAAATTATTTGGAAATGGAGCGGCTGCGCGAGTAGCCGCTCTTTTCTTTTTTAGCATAACGGGGTATCGGGAAATAATCCGAACTTATTGGAAAATACTTTCGGAGTATCTCAGAATAC
>JAFXTC010000036.1 GCA_017525235.1 Bacteroidaceae bacterium
AATTTTCACAAAACCGCCTTGCCATAATCCTTCATCTGCAAGTGCCTCATACTCTTCTAAAGTGTAGGGATTCGCTTTCGTCCCTTTCTTGGGTGTTGTCATATCGTTTCTGTTTTTAAGGTTGTTATTTTAATTGTTGGTGACTTGCTATTAGAACTCCTTGTCTCATAATATTGGAAATCTCATGATAAATTAGCTTTCTTACTCCACTTCTTGTTTTCTCTGAACACAATATAAAATCGCTCATGACTTTTGTTTCCAGTTCACAATAAAGCATTGGAGTTCTTGTCAATAATAAAATTATTTTTTGTTGAAAATTTACTATAGGTACTTCCTTTATGCCATCACGTAATAAAATAGGAAATAGACATATTCCGTCTAAAGGATAGTTTTTTTCGCATCCAAGATGTTGTTTAATTAACTCAACAGCTTTAGGATGCCAACTCTCAGATACCCTATAAATGTAAAGATAAGGATGAACACTTATCAAATAATTTGCCCTTTCTTCTGTAGAAGCCATACAGAAATCATAAGAGCCCAATAGGGCTTTATCTGTTTTGGCAATTTCGTTAAGACCACATAAATCCCATTCGGCGGCTTTAAATTCACGGACATCCTCGTATTGAGCGATGCTACGTTCTACACTATTATATTTCTGATTAGGGTATCCTATCTTACAGAGTCTTCTGTGGAAAGGCTCAAAAAGATGAATAATCTTTGTATAATAACTTGAATACAATCTGAGCACAATCCTTTCCAACTGTTCATAGTTAAACTTTGATCTCTTGTGACCACCTAATAAATGGAACATTTGTTTTTTATCGTAATTTTCGAAGTTACAAAATTCACGTGAAGAATATCCCTTATCTTCTATTGCTTTTTTATGTATACTTGCAACGAACTTCCCTTCGTGACCAGCCATTATTGCCATCATAATTTGCTCAAAAAACACATTACAACTTACGTGTGAGCATTTTACCGAACTGTCATTCATGTTATTAATGTTCATGAAGTTCTCCACTTCTTGACAGTAACGCTTTATGAAATCAAGGTCGCTTCCTCCGAAAAGTCCCATATTATAGGATGCGACAGATTGTTCTGCCAGGCCTTGCTGAACAAAATCCGGCAAAACTATTTCTGGATAACTGAGCATTCGCTCTATCATAGATCGATAATATTCCGTCCCAATCTCCCTATTCTGCGCTATCAGCGGAGCATTGATAATTTCCTCCGGTATTGGCTTAGGAAGATAAACATCCCCGTCTACATGCAGGAAAGGTTTTGTCTGCATGCTATAGGTTTTGATCTTTGCATAGGCCCAATGGTGGGGGAGGCAGAGATTCTTGTCGTAGACAACATTTACTTCTGTATAGGGCAGGTGCAGTTTGTTAATGAGAACATCGTATCCCTCCTGGTCGGTATAGAGAGCTACTTCGTCATAGTGTTCCCTCAAGCTAAGGCAACTCAGTGCCCAAGACATCAGGTTGTACTCGGGGTGTGCCCACCCGAAGGAGTACTTCAAAGGGTCTCTCCCTGCCGTCCAGAAGGTTTGTACGATGCGCATAATAAGATTCCTTCTTCCTTATAATTCAATATCTGCCACAAAGGCATAATTTCCTGACAATATCTGTAACTGATAAGTACCCTGCAGTGAGTTCGGAAGATAAATCTCGGTAATGTCAGCTGTTATATGCTGCGTATAAACCTCTTCTTCATCCTCATCTAAAAGAACAAGGTCTGTATCCTCGCACCCGCTTATTATATATAAGGTATTACCATTCTGTTCCACAACTGGCAATGTGACAGAGTCTCTGGGACGTGGGCTGCCACCATTATTGAAATTGTCATCTCCCAAGCCTGGCCGTAACTGTATTGCGACAAAAGGAATGAGTTCGCCAAAAATACCACTTGCAACGATGTTGCTTACTCCTGAAATGGCAAAGAGCCATATCAACAAAACTGTTAGTCTCTTTTTCATGATTGAATTAAGTTTAATTGTTAATAAAAGGTTTGCTTTCCGCTAAACGCAAAAGTAGAAACACAGGAACAAACAATCAAACTTAAAGGTTACGAAAAAGTGACAGAAAAGTGACAACAGATAAGAATCACCGATGAATTCGGCGAATTCTGCATTGCTTGATTAAATGACAAAAAGCTAACAGGATGGGGCTCCTGGCAAAAACTACGAGTATAATTGTAACTTGCGGTCAAATTCGGCAGCACTTCCAGGAGCACCAAACACCTTCTCGTGTAGGCGTTGGCGTGTCTTGGACGAATAACTATGCTTCATTCCCAGCAGATTATCTGTCTGGGATGGTTCAAAGCTACACAGGACAAGCAGACAAAGGCGGTATTCGTTTTCACTTAGATTCACGCCACCCAAAAGTGAATTTAGTGCGGGCCTGTACTCGGAAACAATCTTGGCCAGCTCTTTCCAATCACCCTCACAAATGGGAGGCTCTTTGATGCTGATGAGCGACCGACGGAAACGCTGTACAATGGGAGACTTGACAAGTGGGGGGAGCGATTTACCTTTTTGAGCACTCTGCAAAGTGTGGCAAAGGTATTCTGCCTGACCCTTTAATTTAAGAATTTGTGCTTCTTTCTGCTTTAACTCCGAGGTGGAAAGCGTTTTTTGTCTGCGCAATGATTCCAAGGTGCGTTCTGCCTCATTCAGTTCATCCATTTTCCGTTCCAGTTCCTTTCTAAGCATACGCACACGTTCCCTCTTCTTCCAATAATAATAGCCAACAAGGAGGATGAGACAGAGAAAAGCAATGGCTGTCTTTTCCCAAAGAGAAGCCCTCCGGGATTGTTCCCTGGCAATTTTCTGTTCTACTCCATAATCATAAAGAGATGCCATCTGGAGTGTTGTCCGTCCAATAGTTTCGTTATAAACACGCTCTTTTTCCTTGGAATAAAGGGATGTATATTTTAACACGGAGTCGGCCTTATTAAGTTGGGCATAGACTTCTGATAAACCACGAAAAGTCAACAGGGCACTGTTATTCAGATGAACGTACGGAAGAGCCTGTCGGTAAAAGAACTCCGCAGAATCTGTCCTTGCAACGCCCATGTAGTATTGTGCCATATAGATGGAAATAGCACCTCTGCCGCCATTTACCTTTCTTGGGTCATCGTGGAGATACGAACATGTTTTATACAAATCCAAATATTGTTTTGCTTTACCGAAATCCTTTAATGCAAGACAAGATTTTGCACAAAGGATGTACGATTGTATTGCTTCCTGAGGATACCCATGCAACAAAAACCTATCGTGAAGAATCTTTGTCTGATTTATGCACTCCTCGTACTCCCCTTTGTTATATAATGTATTGCACTTTGTTTCTTCGAAGATGAGTGCCGAAAGCGTATCGCCAATTTGCCATGCAAGTTGTTCGGCAATGGAATCCTCTTGTTCCTGCTTATTGGTCAGACCTTGCCATTCAAAAAGACCTGCCATCTGCGAGTGGATGCGCATAAGGGTGGAAAAGTCACAATCCACAGAAGATGTATCAGCCAAATCTACGGCTCGCTGATATTCTTCCAATGCACGAGGCGCACTTAACAGGTCTCGATAGGCACAGCCTAACACATAATGGGCAAGCATACGCTGGTTGAGCGAGCCATGATTGTCGTAATACCTCACAACTTGCTTCATAACAGAATCTGTGGTAAACGGAACAGCAGCCTTATTCATTGCCTTTCCACGAAGCAATTCAAGGTACATACGATTGGGACGGCTTAACGAACGCACATCTATCTGTTCCATCAGAACAAGGGCAGAATCGAAGTGCGTATCCACAAGGCTGTCAATAGCCTCCAATTGGCGACGCATGGGGCTACCGCTACAGCCACTTATTATGATGGCAAGCAACAGAAAAATCTTAAACGTGTTATTCATGTTATCGGATTACAAGAATCACTTCCTTTCCTTCCAGAAACTGGGCATGAAGAGGAAGAGGACGGTGAAAATCTCCAAACGACCTATCAGCATGTAAGCGCTCATCAGCCATTTTCCTGCAGCCGGCACATGGGCAAAGTTACTGGCTGGCCCTGTGCTTCCTGTGGCAGGGCCCACATTGCTGAGCATGCTTATACTGCTACCAAGGGCGGTATCGACATCGGCACCCAACAAACTGTAACAAAGCATGGCTATCACTACCAAGATGATATAAAGGAAAATAAAGGCCAAGGCACGACGTACCCTGTCGTCAGGAACAACATGTCCGCTGATTCTGACACCAATCACAGCCCTGGGATGCAACAACATGACAAACTCCTTGAGCACACTCTTGGCGCAAATAAGGATTCTTACCACTTTTATACCGCCCGCAGTACTGCCTGCACATGCTCCTATGGCCATAATAACCACCGTTGGCATCCAGAATGAGGCGCCCCATGCCACATAGTCGAACTTCTGGGCAGAAAAACCTGTGCTGGTCATCACACTGCTTACATGAAAGAGCGACGAACGGAATGTTTCTTCAAATCCACGGGGTAATGTTCCCTCTGCACCTGAAGGAATAGGCGCAAAATAGAAGAGCAGCATAAAGCCCACAACGGCAATTGCTATGATTGCAAAGAATGCCCTGAACTCTTCGTTCTTAAAAAGGGCATCGCTCCTTTTGATAGTCAGGTAATAATAAAGAGAGAAGTTAACACTGCTGACCAACATGAACACACAGGCTACATATTCTATATAGGAGCTGTGGAAAAACGCCATACTTTTGGTGTGGGTACTGAAACCACCCGTCGCAATGGTCGTAAACGAATGGCAGACAGCATCATACAAATTCATGGGCCCCAACCAATACATGAAGGCGCACAGAGAGGTCAGAAACAAATAAATAAGTAACATGCGGCGTGCCGTTGCACCTATCTTAGGACGCAACTTGTCCAAACCCAATCCTGTAACCTCTGCGGAATACATATTGCTGTTCCGGAACTCATAAACAGGAATCAGGGCAATGGAGAAGACAACAATTCCCAAACCGCCTATCCACTGCGTGATGGCACGCCAGAAAAGCAATGAGCGAGGCAGGGAATCTATCTCGCTGATACAGGTTGCTCCTGTTGTGGTGAATCCGCTCATGGTCTCAAAGAAAGCGCTGGGCAAATCCATCTCTGAAATTAACAGGAAAGGCACCATTCCTATTAATGAGAAAATAACCCAGGAAAGGGCCACGACAAGAAAACTATCAGAACGAGTGAAGCGGGCCGACTGCTCTCTTTCTCCAAAATACTTGAAAAAGAAGCCTAACAAAAGAGCGAACACCGCTGTTCCAAGAAACACCCTCCAGCACTGCTCTCCATAAAGCAATGCCACCACAGCAGAAAGTCCCAAGAAAAGACTTTCCATCATAATAAGGTTTCCAAAAATGCTCTTCTTCATTATGCTAGACTTTAGGCTTTAGACATTAGACGTTAGCCTTTATTCACTTTTCACTTTAAGGCTTTGCCTTGTCTAAAGCATGTTTGGGATAGTCGATGGTATAATGCAAGCCCCTGCTTTCCTTGCGCTCTATGGCCTGACGGGTTATCAGATAACCCACATTAATCATATTGCGGAGCTCGCAAATATCCCTTGTGGGCTTCACACGTTTAAAGAGGTGCTCCGTCTCCTCGTACAGCAAATCCAAACGTTCCCAGGCTCTGTGCAAACGCAGATCGCTACGAACAATACCCACATAGGTGCTCATAATCTGATTCACCTCCTTCACATCTTGGGCAATGAGCACCTTCTCCTCATTGGTCATGGTTCCTTCATCGTTCCATTCGGGAACCTTCTCATTAAAGTCATAATCATCAATGCATTCCAAAGAATGCTTTGCGGCAGCAGCTGCATACACAACGGCCTCTATGAGCGAGTTGCTTGCCAATCGGTTGCCTCCGTGCAAACCCGTACAAGAGCATTCTCCTACGGCATACAGACGCTTGATACTGCTCTGTCCGTCAAGGTCTACCTTGATGCCGCCACACATATAATGGGCACTGGGAGCCACGGGAATATACTGCTTGGTGATGTCTATGCCTATGCTCAGACACTTGGCATAGATATTGGGGAAGTGGTGCTTGGTTTCCTCTGCATCCTTATGCGTAACATCCAGGCAGACATGGTCCAAACCATGAATCTTCATCTCGCGGTCAATGGCACGAGCTACGATATCACGTGGGGCAAGGCTCAGACGCTCATCATATTTCTGCATGAACTCTTCACCATTAGGCAGACGGAGAATACCTCCATAGCCACGCATGGCTTCTGTTATCAAGTAGGCAGGATGTGTCTCTTTGGGATTGTAAAGAACGGTAGGATGGAACTGTACAAACTCCATATCCTTCACCTTTCCCTTGGCACGATAAACCATAGCTATGCCATCGCCCGTAGCAATGTTAGGATTGGAAGTTGTGGCATAGATAGCACCCGTTCCGCCAGTAGCCATAAGCGTGACCTTTGACAGATAAGTATCTACCTTGCCTGTCTTGGGATTCAGAACATAAGCGCCATAGCACTCAATATCCGGAGTCCTACGGGTTACGCGAATGCCCAGATGATGCTGGGTAATAATCTCAACGGCAAAATGATTCTCCAGAATCTCTATGTTGGGATTGTTCCTTACGGCTTCCATAAGGCCGCGCTGAATCTCGGCACCAGTATCATCCGCATGATGAAGGATACGGAACTCAGAGTGTCCTCCCTCGCGGTGAAGGTCGAACTCGCCCTTCTCGTTCTTATCGAAATTCACGCCCCATTTCACCAGTTCGCGGATTCCCTCCGGGCCATTCTTTACCACTTGTTCAACAGCTGCAGGGTCACTTATAAAATCACCTGCAATCATGGTGTCTTCGATATGCTTCTCGAAGTTATCTACCAACAGGTTGGTGACAGAAGCTATACCGCCTTGAGCCTTTGCTGTATTAGCCTCCTCCAAAGACGTCTTGCAGATTAATGCGACCTTGCCTTTTCCTGCATTTGCAACCTTCAGTGCGTAGCTCATTCCTGCCACGCCACTTCCTATAATCAGAAAATCAAATTTCCTTATCATGATATCCTGCCTGATTTTAAGCCATTTCTGATGCAAAAATACTCAAAAAGTTGCATACTTGTTCTTTTTCCAGTTTTTTTCTTTAACTTTGCCATCATTAATGGCGATATACATTATGGTTTTAGGTGTTAAAACAAAAAAGAGTTTTCTTCAGATAGCATTTCTGCTCCTTCTTTGCAGTTGCGGTTCACGCCGAAGTGTGCAGGTTCCATATAACGGCCCTATTCAGATTTCAGAAAACGGAAGGGTAACGTTAGAGCCCACACCTGTTGTGGTTTCCAACGTAGAAAAACCGGCAATCGGTTGGAAGGACATCACACAAAACAGGCTGGACTCACTCTGCCGACAGCCTCTCTTTGAAACCACACAACTGGGTCTTTACGTCTATGACCTTACAGACAATCAGCCCCTTTACGCCTTTAATGCTGCCCAACGTATGCGTCCGGCTTCTACAGAAAAGCTTATTACCAGCATCAGCAGCCTGCATTATTTGAGCGGAGAATACCTGTTCCGAACTGATTTGCGGATAACAGGAACCGTTGCAAACGGAGCATTACAGGGTGATTTATATGTTGTGGGAGGCATGGACCCGCTTCTGTCTGTTTCTGATTTGAACAATATGGCCGCAGCATTGCGCAAAGCAGGCATCAACAGCATCACAGGAAATTTGTATACCGACCTCAGCATGAAAGACGACCTTCCGTACGGATGGGGCTGGTGCTGGGATGACAAGTACGGCCCACTCTCCGCACTGATGGTTAATGCCAAAGATAATTTCAACAGCGAATGGAACAAGGCACTTACCAAGGCTGGGATTAAACGCAGCAAGCCAAGCATTAAACAACAGCAAACTCCGGCTGATGCAAAATCGGTTCTCTGTGTTACCCATACCATAGATGAAGTGCTGGATCCTATCCTCAAGAACAGCCAGAACATTTATGCAGAATGTCTTTTCTATCAGCTTGCAGCCTATTCAGGGCAAAAGAAAGCCGGAAGAAAACAGGCCGCCGCTCTTATCAATGATTTGATAGCAAAACTTGACATGCAGCCTGACCGCTACCAAATTGCAGACGGAAGCGGACTCTCATTATATAATTATGTATCGCCAGAGTTACTAGTACGTTTCCTGAACTACGCTTTCAGTAAGCCAGAAATATATCAGCACCTTTATCCTGCGCTACCCGTTGCTGGAGTAGACGGCACATTAAACAAACGAATGCAAGATACTGCGGCATACAATAATGTACACGCTAAGACAGGAACATTGGACGGTATTTCTTCCTTGGCAGGTTATCTTACGGCAAGCAACGGACACATTCTGTCGTTCTGCATTATTAACCAAGGCGTAAGTCCTGCGAGGTTAGGAAGAAACTTCCAGGATGAGGTCTGCAACGTGCTTTGCCAATAGAATATTCTATCAGAAATTACTAACAATAAAATATGTTTAACATGAAAAAGATTATTTATTTTGTCATTGCCCTGGTAATTTCGACCAGTAATGCTATGGCATTTGAGTTTGAAAACGAGCCTGAAGCTGGTTTGAGTTTTATGGGACTCTTTGGAATGAATGTTTCCAAACTTCAGAACAGCGGCTACAGTGCAAAAGTTGGCGCCATGATGGGTATTAGGGCCGACTACATGCTTCCCAAGGCTCATGGAACATATATCACAGCAGGAATTGACTGGACCATGAAAGGTGGAAGACGTACTGATATTCTTGAGGTGATAGACAATGTTCCATACGAATCATCCAGAAAATATGCATTGCATTACATCGAGATTCCCATTCGCGTAGGTTTCCGTTACAACGTACTTGAAAATTTAGGGCTCTACGGAGAATTGGGCCCTTATTTTGCCGTTGGTGTAGGCGGACGCCACAAGTGCAGCATTGACGGAGATGGTCCTAACATTAGAAGCAGAGAGGATGAACTCGGCTTCAATGCTTTCAAAAATCTTGAGTACGATGCCAACTATCCCGACAGATTACCCTTCCAGCGATGGGATGCCGGTATAAGTTTTCGCATAGGTGCAGAATATGAGCACCATTACAATCTAATGATAGGATGCGACTGGGGCTTGGCCGATATATATCGTACTAATTTGCGTGACACTTACGCAGTAGCACATCCAAATGGTGAGCGTTTACCCAAGGTTAAGAATTTCAACTTCAGTATAACCGTCGGCTACCGTTTCTAGTTAAGAGAATTAAGAATTATTTGATTATAACGATGCGGGTGACAATAGCTTTGTTGCCCGCATTGTCGTTTGCTACCACATGGTAGATGCCTGACGCCACACGATTTCCCCTCATGTTGCAGCCGTTCCAAGTAACCAGTCCGCCAGACGAAACGCCACTCCATACCAGCTGACCGCTGGAACTTAAGATCTTAACCTCAGCATCCATCGTCATGCCTGTTATGGCAATCGGTCCCGTGTAATCCGACCTTACTGGATTCGGATATACCAAAACATTACCCTTATCCAACTCTTCGACAGCCCCTATTGCGTCACTCATATAGCTACACAGACCTTTTTCGGTTCCAATGGCCACCTCGCCTGTTATGGGATTCACGGCAATATCCTGAATAGCATCACTTAACAAAGGAGAGTCCGCTGTTGTAAAATGGTGAATCGTCTCCTGTCCGTCGGCAGAAATCAGGAAGACACCATTTGTCAAGGTACCAACCCACTTCCGGTTTGCACCATCTACAGCGATGCACGTTACCGGCAAGCCACTCAACAGATAATCTGCCAGGCCACTGCCATCATTCCTATTTACCTTAACCTGAGTGAAACGGAAATTCTTTTCAAACACGGTAGTTGGATCGTCAATTACAAAAAGACCCAGATTTGTTCCAAACCAAACCCGTCCGTCTAAATCCTCACAGAATCCATAGAACTCATCCGGAGAATATACTGTCTCGTCCTGATTTATAACTTCTTGATATATGGTATCTCTGTCGTCTTTCTGGTTAGCAAACGTACCGTTTGTATCAAAACAGAACAGTCCTTTCGCTACATAGTGTCTGCAGTTTACAAACACTAAGCCTGAGCTATGAAAGAGAATGTTATCACAAAGCGAGGCTTGCCTTATAGACTTATAATACAAGGCTTCCCACTTACCGCTTGGGCGCATTACACGTACAACGGTATCCAACTGCGAACAAAGCATCCAAAGGTTGCCGTCTGCATCATACTTCAATCCTGAACATGACACATAATTCATGTAGTACTGACTCGCAGGCAGAATACTCCGAAGGGGACTGTTGTCTTTATTATAAAATTTCACAAACTTGCCGTCTTTGTATTCGAAAAGGCCGTTTCTATGAAGAGAAGCAAAGTGACGAGAGGGATCTGCGGGGTCTTGAACTAAGTCTGTGGTGTTGGCCAGTTTAATCTTTTTGTATTTCTCCGGAATCTCCGTCATCTCCTCAAAATTAGTCCACTCGTCATCCTCCATATACATTGCCGTCGGCTTGTTATAAATAGCATCTGTAGTATTGATACCTCCTGCCACAAGCAGACGGTTGCCTGCCCAATTTAATCTGTATGAGAGGTTACGAACAGGGCTGTTGGGTGCTATAGAGGGAACGGTTACCTGCATTTGGTTGTCGTTTATCTTATATCCTTGCAAACCTTTATACTGGTCGCTTACCCAATACACACCACCCTGACAGGTTACATCACTCCAGGTATTATCCTCCTTTATAGTAGTGTAGCCAGGCAAATTCGAGGTATAGCAAATAGCACTGGCATTGCCCCAGAAAAGCATACCATTTGTTTCGCGCAAAAAAGAGATTGATTCATCATATATCTTTTCTATGGTGTTGCCAACCTGAGTGTCGATTACAAAAAGATTGTTGGCTCGTACACCCAACAACTGATCTCCAAAGAATTGCAACTGGCTCCAGTCTGTACTTTCCTGATGTTTTGTCCAATTTGTCTTGTCTTGCATATTCTCTGCCCTAGAGCACACATACAAGCCGCTTGTGGTGGCAAGGTAAATCTTCTCATCATTAACAGCAACCCCCTTAGCATCAAGTCCCAAACGATATGTGTTTCTGAAGATACCTTCTTTCATGTCCACTTCTATAAGCCCGAAACCCGTCGACAAATAAGCCATAGAGCCATAGATATACATGTTGCTAATCTCCTTTCCCATAACAGACTTGTCCTTTAATGCAGAAAGATTCTGAACATTATCATCGGCATCCAGTAAGTCAATATTACTGTTTGAATAGATCAGGATAATCTTTTTTGCCTCCTGGCTATAACCGATATTCACAATATCCACATCGTTAAGAACACCCAGATTGTCATAGGTCCTTACCTCCGTGTCTTCCGTGTCATACGAAAAAAGGTCACCATTTGCAACCGTATAAATGGTTTTTCCTACTGCCACACTCTTCGTTGCATTGTGATAACTGAGGTATACCTTCCATGAACCTATTTGGGCAGCTTGCAGGCAAGTGCCAACAACTAGGAAAAATAAAACTGTCAGAAACTTTTTCATATTTCTCATTTATTCTCGGTTTCTACGTTAACGGGAACGTCAACTAACTCTTAATTCTTAACTCCCACAAGGAATTCAACCAGTTTCGTGATGGCCCTTCCCCGATGGCTTATGGCATTCTTATCTTCTGCCGACATCTGGGCAAATGCTAGTCCATCCCCTTCTACAGGAGCGAAGATGGGGTCATAACCAAAGCCTCTTTCGCCTACTTTCTGCATCAATATCTCCCCTTCTACAATTCCTTCAAAGAGATGCTCTTCGTCGTTCTGTACCAAAGCAACCACTGTACGGAATCGGGCGCTACGGTCCTCTGCGTCCTCCAGCTTATCCAACAGACACTGGATATTAGCATCTGCATCGTGACTTTCGCCATAGCCGTTCATAGAGCCAAAACGTGCTGTATATACACCAGGAGCACCATCTAATGCTGTTACTTCCAAACCTGTATCGTCAGCAAAGCAGTCTATGCCGTAATGGTCGTGGACATAACGGGCTTTCTGTAAGGCATTACCCTCTAGCGTATCAGCAGTTTCCGGTATGTCTTCATGACATCCTATTTCTGCCAATCCCCTAACCAGAAACCTGTCTCCCAGAATCTGTCTAACCTCTTCCAACTTATGGGCGTTGTTGGTTGCCATTACAAGTTCTTTCATCTCTTTATCTTGTCAAACCCTTCACCAAATACACCTTCTACATTTCCCATAGAAACAAAAGCTCTTGGATCTATCTGCCTGATGAGGGCGAAAAGCGCACGGCTTTCAATTTTTTTAGCCAAAATAAGCAACACCTGACGTTTCTCCTTGCTGTAAAAACCTTCTCCATAGAGCACGGTCACACCACGCTCCATCTTCTCGTTCACCTGGGTAGCAATCTCATTGTACTTATCGCTGACAATAATAAACTGTACGCTCTGCCGGAGACCGTTGGTGACATAATCCAGGAAGAACATCGACATAATCATAGTCAGGTAACCCACCACCATGGTCTCCAGATTACGGAAGATAAGGAAACTGCTGCCAATGATAGCAAGGTCAATACATAACATCAATCGTCCTAACGAAATGTTCCAATACTTGTTGATACTGCTGGCAATGATATCAATACCACCCGTACTGCCACCAGACAAAAACACCAAAGCCAATCCAAGACCTTCCATAAGAGCGCCTATAACGCAAGCCATAAATTTCTGATCGCCAACTATATGCATCAAATGCTCATGCCCCTGTGCATCTACAGTGGTAATCTCATGCTGGAATATGTTTATCAGGAATGATATAATAAGAATGGCTATGACGGTTTTCACACTATACCTCCATCCCATTATTTTTGCTCCAATCAGTATCAGGAACACATTCATGATAAGATAAGTCACACTTGGATGGAAGCCTAAGGTGTAGTAAATAAGCGTTGCAATACCATTCATTCCACCGCTGATAAGCTGATATGGAAGCAGAAAATATACGTAACTTATTACATATATGACAATACCCAACATCATGAGCAAGTAATTCTTGATCATCTCCCTGATATCTGCCTTTGTCAGATTCCTTATCATGCCTTTATTACTTTAAATCCATTACCATATACACCCTCTGCCCTACTCTGTGAGACAAAAGCAGCTGGGTCTGTCTCTTGTATCATTCTTAAAATTTGTACTGATTCACGTTTGTGGACTATGGTAATAAGAACTTTAATATCTTGATGGCTATAAAAACCTTCACCATTCATGGATGTCACGCTGTGGCAGGTTTCTGTGATAATGCGCTGGCTGATTTCTTCCGCCTTATGGGTAAAGATAATAAACTGAACATCCTGTCGGGTACTATTGATAAGCATATCCAACGCATAGGTATAGACCGCCAACGTAACATAGCCGAACACAACCATACGCCAGTCGTGGAAGATGGGCCAACAAGAGCCAATCACCAAGAAATCAAGATACAGCAGGGCACGACCAAAGGAAATGTTCCTGTACTTGTTCACCAGTGCTGCTATGATGTCCCATCCGCCTGTACTACCACCCGATAGGAACACTATACCTATACCCAGACCGTTCAGGATAGCTCCCAAAACACATGCCATAGAATCCTGACCTTCGCCCAAGATCTGCATCAAGCTGCCATTATCATCTGTCATCATCTGCTGGCCCAACTGCAAATAGGTTGAGAGAGCCAGCACAGCATAGGAAGTCTTAATCGTAAACTTCCACCCCAGCTTCCAAAGGGCAAATATCAGCAAGATAGCGTTAGCAATCAGTATTGCATACTGGACAGGAAACCCAGTAACGTAGTACACAATGGCAAACATACCCGTCATACCACCTGTGGTAATATGGTAAGGCAATAGGAATGCAGCCCAACCAAGGGCATAGACAGCCATTCCAAGATTTATGGAAAAGAAGTCCTTAACAAACTCCCATATTCTGCGATAATTTACCTTTGGCATTGTGATATTTTATTAAGCCTGAGGCTTTACAACGATGTTGACAATACGACCGGGTATGGCAATGGTCTTCACAATTTGCATACCGTCCAGATACTTTTGTGCATCAGGGGCAGAAGTTGCCATCTGTACCATCTGGTCGGGTGTGGCATCTGCAGGGAAATCCATGGCAAAACGCACCTTACCGTTAAACTGAACACCCAGTTTCACACTGGTTTCCACCAAGTACTTCTCGTCGAACACTGGCCACTTAGCGTCGCAAACACTGGTCTTGTTGCCCAATGCTTCCCACAACTCCTCTGCAATATGAGGAGCGAAAGGAGCAATCAGCACAACCATCTGCTCCAAAATAGCATGGTTCTTGCACTTCAACTGAGACAATTCGTTCACTGCTACCATGAAGGCAGAGATAGCTGTATTATAAGAGAATTCCTCTATATCTGCCGTTACCTTCTTGATAAGCTTGTGCAGAGTCTTTAGCTCTTCTGCCGTCGGATTATCCTGAGTGTTCTGATTGTTCAGAATGTTCTGTGCTAATCCCCAGAATTTCTTCAGGAAGCGGAAACAACCGTCGATACCGGCTACATCCCAAGGCTTCGACTGCTCAATGGGACCCAAGAACATCTCGTACAGACGCAAAGTGTCGGCACCGTAGTTCTCGCAGATATCATCGGGGTTCACTACGTTGTACTTCGACTTAGACATCTTCTCGATAGCCTGACTGACAATATACTGACCATTTTGGTTTAGGATGAACTCGCCCTCACGGAACTCGGGTGTCCACTCACGTATCTTCTCCACATTCAGCACATTGCCGTTTACCATACTGATATCGGCATATACAGGATCACACTCTGTACCCTGATAATAGTAGAAACTCTTCTTCTTGGCATCGTCGTAACACTCCTCTAGCAAGTCGAAACTTACAAACTTATTGGTATTGCGCAGACGATAAACAAAGCTAGACCACCCCTGAATCATACCCTGGTTGATGAGCTTCTGGAAAGGCTCATTCTTCTTGCTTACACCCAGGTCGAAGAGGAACTTGTTCCAGAAACGGCTGTAAATAAGATGACCCGTAGCATGCTCGCTACCACCTACATACAGATCCACATTCTGCCAGTAAGAAGCAGCCTTGTCGCTAACCAAAGCCTCATCGTTGTGAGGATCCATGTAGCGCAGATAGTATGCACTTGAACCGGCAAAACCTGGCATCGTGTACAGTTCGAGGGGGAAGACTGTTTGGTTGTCAATTGCGGAACAATCGACCACGCTATTTGTTTTGGTATCCCAAGCCCATGTCTTGGCATTGCCCAATGGAGGCTCGCCTGTCTCTGTAGGCAGGAACTTATCCACCTGTGGCAATTTCAATGGAAGGCACTCCTCGGGAATCATCTGTGGAATACCATTCTTGTAATATACGGGGAAAGGCTCACCCCAGTAGCGTTGACGACTGAAGATAGCGTCACGCAGACGGTAGTTCACCTTCACACGACCCAGTTTATGAGCCTTTACAAATCGCTTGGTCTCTGCTATCGCCTCTTTGATGGAAAGACCGTTCAGACAGAGGCTCTCGCCATCGTACTTCACGCTCTTGTCCGGGCTGATAGGGGAATTCATTACAATACCTTCTTTTGCATCATAGCTCTCCTCGCTAACATCTGCACCCTCAACCAAGGGGATAATGGGCAAGTTAAAGTGCTTGGCAAAGGCATAGTCGCGACTATCGTGTGCAGGCACAGCCATAATGGCACCTGTACCGTAACCGGCCAATACATATTCTGCCACGTAGATGGGGCACTTGTCGCCTGTAATAGGATTGATACCGTATGCACCGGAGAACACACCCGTAACGGTGTGGTCTATCATACGCTCACGTTCCGTACGACTCTTCACATATTTGATGTACTCATCTACAGCTGCACGCTGCTCTGGCGTAGTTACTATATCCACCAGCTCACTCTCAGGAGCCAACACAAAGAAGGTCACACCAAACATCGTATCGGCACGCGTAGTGAAGATGGTGAAGTCCACATCTTGGTCGGCGACCTTAATCTGTACCTCGGTACCCTCGCTGCGACCAATCCAGTTTCGCTGCGTCTCCTTGATACTTTCACTCCACTGAATGGTTTCCAGACCATCCAATAAGCGCTGACTGTAAGCACTAACACGCAGGCACCATTGGCGCATCTTCTTCTGCTCCACAGGGTAGCCACCACGCTCGCTCACGCCGTTTACTACCTCATCGTTTGCAAGAACAGTACCCAAAGCAGGACACCAGTTCACCATCGTCTCACCCATAAAGGCTAGACGGTAGTTCATCAGCACATCACTTTGCTTCTTCTCGTCCCAGCTGTTCCACTCGTCAGCCGTAAAACTCAGCTCCTCACCTTGTGCAACATTATAGGCATCCAACCCTTCTGTGCCATACTTCTCGAAGTAAGCCACCAACTCCTCAATAGGACGTGCCTTAGCACAGTCTCCTCCCACCTTGGGGGAGGTTGGGAGGGGGCCGCCATAGAAGTGTTTAAACATCTTCTGGAATGCCCACTGTGTCCACTTATAATAATCAGGAGTACAGGTTCGTACCTCACGGTCCCAGTCGAAGCTGAAACCTATCTTATCCAACTGTTCGCGATAGCGATCAATGTTCTGGAATGTTGTCTTCTCTGGGTGCTGACCCGTCTTAATAGCATACTGCTCAGCAGGCAGTCCATAGGCATCATAGCCCATGGGGTTCAGCACATTAAAGCCCTGCAAACGCTTATAGCGGGCATATATATCACTGGCGATGTATCCTAATGGGTGACCAACATGCAAACCTGCTCCACTGGGATAAGGGAACATGTTCAGAACGTAGAACTTCTTACGGCTCTCGTCCTCTACCACTTTATACGTCTTATTGGCCACCCATTTCTGGTGCCATTTCTGTTCTATCTCTCTAAAGTTATATTCTTTTGCCATATTACAAATAAGGTATTTTTCTTTTTTTCGACTGCAAAGTTACGACTAAGTGAGCGGAATACAAAATAAATTCATTTATTTTTATTTCCGAACGAGAGTATCTTAGAGACGAAGGTCTCAATGTTACGAATAAGCGAGAGATAAACGAAATAAAAACACCTTTTATATTTCTTTATCCGAGCGGAAGTAAGTTCGGCAATAGCCAAAGTTACGAATAAGCGAGAGATAAACGAAATAAAAACACCTTTTATATTTCTTTATCCGAGCGGAAGTAAGTTCGGCGATAGCCAAAGTTACGAATAAGCGAGAGATAAAAGAAATAAAAAAGTTTTTTTTCTTTATCCGAGCGGAAGTAAGTTCGACCGCAGGTCAAAGTTACGAATAAGTGAGCGGAACAGTTGCCAAAATCTAAAGTCTAAGGTCTAATGTCATTACTCGATGATAAATCCTAACACTTAATTCTTTATTCCCTATGTTTAATACGCTCGCATTGACATAAATCAAGAAAAACACAGAAAAGCATAATCTGCAATCATCCTTTTCTTGGAACATAGCAGAAATCCTTTAACTTTGCATACCGAAAAAAGTAAGCACCGTGATGGCGCACAGCTTGTTTGGTATAGAAAAAGCTTTAAGCAAAGATATTTCGTTTAGTTAGTTTTAGGTAAAAAGAATTTGAGAGATTAAAGATTAGTCGGGCGAGCATTTTTTCGTGATGAAAAGATGCTCGTTTTTTTCATGCCAGAACGTTATGGTTCCCGTTCATACAAAAGCATCTGACGCGGCTCTGTTTGGGGAGACATGAAAAGACCCAGCACTGGTCGTAAATAACCCAAGTTCCACAGATACAGGTGAGGAAGCGTATAGAAACGATAACGGAAATTCTCCTCGCCTTTATAAACAAGATGATAGTTGTCAGGAATGGGCATGTCGTAGAAATCATGAGATGTCTTAACAGGAATGACCTCACGAGCCAGATATTTTATCTGACCAGAGTTAACCAATTGGCGCTGTTCCTCACGAATCTCCTCATCTTCAATGTTATTGATAAAGAAATATCTGCCGGGAGGTAACTGACGGCTTTTCAGGTAAATACCCGTATCGTATGACGAGAAATTAATTACCTTGCTATCTTCCGTCTCATTACGATTGACAATCTCTGTGATATCAAGCGTACAATGGGAGAACGTACCAGTAAAGAATGTCACAAAATTCCAGTTTATTGCAACGGCTCCGATAGCAATAACTCCCATTATGCCATAGGTTTTCACACCTGGTTTCAAGCGACGGAAGAAGACAATAAACAGAGGTCCGTATACATAGAGTAGCAGAATATAGTAGAACTGTATTGTCAGGAAAGTAAACGAAAGAAGCAAGGTTCCGTAACTGCCCAGAATCAATAACTTCACATTTCTCTGAGCCTTTGTTAAGAGAACAGGCAACAACAGAATACCCATAATGGCCAGTTTAACAAAGATGAACCACCAAACATCGGGCTCTCCGTTAGATGAACTTCCATGATATTTGAACAGATTTGTATAGAAATAAGCATCTATAAGGGCATCCACCGCGTTCTTTGAAACAAAGTATGCCATAACGACAACAGATACAATAACGATACCAATTGTAGCCCATACAACAATGCGTCCTAATTGGCGAAGTAATCCCTCACGATAGGCAATATAAACCAAGGCAAGCAGAGAACCGCCATAGAAGAAGATGCAAATGTTGAATTTTATCCAAAACACGATACCTGCCCCTATTCCTAAAAGCAAAGATTGGCACCAACAAGGAGACTCGTGAGTCTTGACAAAACGCAGCATTTGATACAACGTATATGCCAAGAACGGCAAACAGAATTCCTCCGCGCTATCCCCATAATAGAAGGCATCCGATGTAACGGTAAGTAGAGAAAGCAGGCATATCAGAGGTATATTGATGGGGGAGTTCGAGAAAAGGCGTATTGTCTTTAATCCAAACCAAGAAAAACACCACATACATAAGACTTCTATAATGTAGATGCCAAAGAAACTTGTGTATGATATGGCTGCAGCTAATTCATGTATAAAGAACAGTATAGGCCCTTTCTGGTCGAAAATCTCCTGATAGAGAATCTTTCCCTTGAACATTGACTTCCCGATTGTCATAAAAACGTGTGCATCGTCCCAGGGATTAATCGGATAAAGTGGCGAGCATGTGCTGAAAAGAGTTACCAACATTGTTGACAACAGAAGAAGAAAGACAGGCTCTTGGAAAGATTTTTTCTGTATCATTTTCAGTATTATTTAAATATGGTTATTGACAATAACAGTTCTTTGGGGAAATCAGCCACAACTTGGTTGCCTGAGTTTACGGATATTCGTCTCTCTTATAGCCTCTCGTCTTTTATGTTGTAACGGGGACGACGCTTGACCTCCATATATATCTTACCAATGTACTCACCCACAATGCCAAGGCCAATAAGTATACAGCCACTACAGAACCAGATAGACAGGATAAGAGACGACCAGCCTGTTATGGCTTTTTGTTGAATCAAACACGCTACAACCCATATTGTTATTCCAACGGCAATAAGCAGGAAAAGAATACCCAACCAAAAAACCATGTGTACCAAACTCATGGAGAAACTAGTAATGCCATCGAAAGCGAAACTAATCATCTTACTTAAAGGATATTTGCTTTCACCGGCCTGACGCTCCTTGCGGGCGTATTCAACCTGAGCCGTACTATATCCCAACAAAGGAACCAGACCACGCAAAAAGAGGTTACGCTCTCCGTAGCGAAGCAGGGCTTCAACAGCACGTCGGGACATCAGGCGATAATCGGCATGATTATATACCGTCTTCACACCCATTCTGGCCATCAGGCGATAGAATGCCTGTGCCGTAGTGCGCTTGAACCATGTATCGGTCGTTCGCGAACTGCGGACACCATATACAATATCATTACCCTCCAACGCCAGATTCACCATATCCTTGATAACCGTCTCATCGTCTTGCAAGTCAGCATCAATGGTAACAGTAAGGTCTGCAAAGCGTATCGCCGTCGAAAGGCCTGCCATCAGTGCATTCTGATGACCGCAGTTTCCGGAAAGGTTGACACCTGCTATACGCCCATTTTGGGAATGCAGGCGTTCTATTATATCCCACGTGGAATCAGCACTTCCATCGTTGACATAAAGGATACGACTGTCTTCACTGATTATCTGTTGCATGCTTTCAAGCACAGCCAACAGGCACGCAGTTGTCTGCTCAAGTACTAGTTCCTCATTGTAGCATGGTACGACAATTGCCAGGCAAGGCTTCTCCTTTGTTTCCATAGGTTTGTTATTTCGAGTATATTCTTAGTTGCAAAGATAGGACAAAAAAACATACCACCAAACAAATTCGTAAACAATTTGATACTACACAACAGAAAAAGTACAAGTCAAAACGCAAATGTTAAAAATGCCACACATCGACTTTGGCTTTGCGACACGTCAACTTTGCCGATGCGACACGTCGACTTTGCCGATGCGATGCGTCGTCTTCTTTATCGCTTCATCACATATAGCATTACCTCTTTAATTTATATACCCTTCTCTTGTCTTTCTCAAATATAATTTGTAGTTTTGCACCCTGAAAAAGGAGATTGTTAAGAAAACATGAAGATAAAAGGCTTTCTTTTAATACTGGCGGCAACCCTGTCGGCACTTTATACCAAGGCACAAGAAGAAATCATAACTGAGCCTGCCAGAAAAGATACCATAAGATTGCTAACCATAGGTAACAGTTTCTCGCAGGATGCTGTAGAGCAATACCTGTACGAACTTGCCAACGAGGTGGGCATACACATGATTATCGGAAACGCCTATAAGGGAGGACAGAGCTTGGAGCAGCATTGGACCGATCTGACTCAGGAACATGATGTCTATGAATACCGAAAGGTGGTGAATGGCGTTCGGACAAACACGCCACATGCTTTACTGCCACCCATCATAACAGATGAGCCATGGGATTTTATCAGTTTTCAACAGGCAAGTCACTATAGCGGACTGACAACCACATATGAGCCGTACCTGACGCAGCTCGTCCAATATACCGATAGTATTAAAACCGGCCAAGATGTTCATTATGGCTGGCACATGACATGGGCCTATTCTCAGGATTCCAATCACGGAGGGTTTGCCAACTACAGCCGACAGCAGGATGTAATGTATGACAGTATTAGGTATGCTGTTCAATGGACACAGATTCTGCATCCTGAGTTCTCCTTCAATGTCCCTTGCGGCACAGCCATTCAGAATGCCCGCACCACCTACCTAGGCGACAACATGAACCGCGACGGGTTCCATTTGGACTATAAGATTGGACGCTACACAGCTGCCTGCACGTGGTTGGAAACCATTACGGGCATCTCTCCCGTTGGACTGAACTATAGGCCCGAAGGTGTGGACGATGCTGCAGCACATACCTGTCAGGTTGCTGCTCATGCTGCTGTACTGCATCCATACGAAATAACGAATCTTAGCAACCAAGGCTTCGTGGCACAAAACGACATTGTCCCCACAGGTCTTATAAAGATTAACTTTACAGAGAAGGCGAACGAGAGAAACGAATGGAACGCCATCACGCCAGCTATGCGTACCTTTACCTGGATTACAGATGCTAACAACAATGTTACCGGCATTACTTTGACAAGTTCAAACGCCTTTCTGGGTACCAACATGAACGGACCCACCTACACAACAACCAATATGCTGATGCCTGCAGGTGTTTCACAATCTAGCATGTGGGGGTATGCTGCAGACAGCTTCGGGAACCAAAAACCAAAGGCCTCATGCACCCTGACATTGGGTCACATGAACCCAAACCTGAAATATGATTTTTCCTTCTTCGCTTCCAGGCTGGATTGTCAAGACCTACGTGAGACGATGTTCACACTTCAAGGCAACAAGGTGTACACGGATGCTGTGGAAGCAGCCAACAATTCCAATCGCACTGCCTATATAAAAAATGTACAGCCTACGGCAGAAGGTAAGATTGTTATTACTGTGGCACCCAGCAAAAAGAATAACAGCAAGAACCGGTTTTATTACCTAAACGCAATGACAATAAAAGCTCATAAATAGACTTTAGACCCTAGTAAATTAAACATTAAATATAAGATGGAACAGCAAAAACAAATACAAATTCAGTTCAGACTGATTGACGTGCAGGAACTTCAGTTCGTGAACCTTTCAAAACAATGGCCAGAAGGCGAGCTTCAGGTTAACAACCAGCTACAGTTCAACTGCGACACGGAGAAACGCATTGTTAGGTGTGTTACAAACTTTGAATACAAGAAGAACGACATTACCCAACTGATTCTGGGCGTTCAGACGGTGTTTGAATTTGCCCGCGAGGGATGGAGTGCCATGTACGACCTGAACGGCGATCAATGGATACTGCCCGTTGGACTTGTCCAGCATATTGCCGACATGACCATTGGTGCCGCGCGAGGCATACTGGCCATCCGTAGCGAAGAAGCAGGACTGCCCAAACAGATTCTGCCCCTTATCAACCCAGGGCAGATATTAAAAAGCAATATCAGCTTCAAGCGTGTGCCACAGGCAAAAGCAATGCCCATCGGCAATTCTGGCGGAAATGCATAAAACACCTGACCACATATTCCGTTTTTCCTTAAAGATGTTCAAAACGTCGGATTTATTTTCCTGTTGCAGAATAAAACCCTATATTTGCAATGTGCAAACAAGCGATGCATGACCATAGCTTAAAAAAATCTAATGATGAGGGCTGTAACAATTACAGCCCTTTTATTGTGTATTTTGGGACATAATCGCGACTTTGACCTGTGGTCGAACTACTTCCGTTCGGATAAAAAATAAATTTCAATATTTATTTTGTTTATCGCTCACTTAATCGTAACTTTGCACCCAATTAAAGAAATGCCCCTGTAGTTCAATGGATAGAACAACGGTTTCCTAAACCGTCGATCCGGGTTCGATTCCCGGCGGGGGTACTTTTTTAGTTGAAGATTGAGAGTTGAAAGTTGACAGGTATTAGTGAAAATTTAGAAACAAAATATTATAAATCATGGAAATTAAGGAAAAGGAATCTGTTGTAGTAAGATTCTCTGGCGACTCTGGCGACGGTATGCAGTTGGCTGGAAATATCTTCTCTACCGTTTCTGCTACTGTAGGTAACAGTATCAGTACATTCCCCGATTATCCTGCAGACATCCGTGCTCCGCAGGGTTCACTGACGGGTGTGAGTGGTTTTCAAGTCCACATTGGCGCAGACAAAGTTTACACACCTGGTGATCAGTGCGATGTTTTGGTTGCCATGAATGCCGCAGCCTTGAAAACACAGTACAAATTTGCAAAGACCGATGCTGCCATTATCATAGATACAGATAGTTTCGGACCCAAAGATCTGGAAAAAGCACAATTTAAGACGGAAGACTATCTGGGCGAGATGGGTATCGACCCCGACCGTGTGATTGCATGCCCTCTGACAACAATGGTAAAGGATTGTCTAACAGACAGCGGTATGGATGTGAAGAGCATGTTGAAATGCCGCAACATGTTTGCCCTGGGTCTGGTTTGCTGGCTCTTCGACCGCGACCTGGATGTCGCCTTTAACTTCCTGAAGGAGAAGTTTGCCAAGAAACCCGGCATTGCTGAGGCAAACATCAAAGTTATTCAGGCTGGATATGACTACGGACATAACACGCACAGTAGTGTGGCTAATGTATATCGGATAGAAACAAAAAATAAGGTACCTGGACGTTATATGGACATCACAGGTAACAAGGCTACAGCATACGGTTTCATTGCTGCGGCTGAGAAGGCAGGCTTGAAGCTTTACCTGGGCTCCTACCCCATTACACCTGCAACCGATGTACTCCATGAACTCTCAAAGCATAAGAGCTTAGGCGTGACAACCGTTCAGTGCGAAGATGAGATTGCCAGCTGTGCTTCCGCCCTAGGTGCATCTTTTGCCGGTGCTCTGGCTGTAACAAGTACCAGTGGTCCTGGCATCTGCTTAAAGAGCGAAGCGATGAATCTGGCTGTTATCATGGAGCTTCCCTTGGTTGTTCTCGACGTTCAGCGTGGCGGTCCTGCTACAGGCTTGCCAACGAAAAGTGAGCAGACCGACTTGCTGCAGGCTCTTTTTGGCCGCAACGGAGAAAGCCCCATGCCTGTGATTGCTGCGGCAAGTCCAACAGACTGCTTCGATGCTGCATATGCAGCCTGTAAGATAGCGCTGGAGCACATGACACCTGTTATCCTGATGACGGACGCTTTTGTTGCAAATGGTTCCGGTGCTTTCAAACTGCCCAACCTAGCCGATTATCCTTCCATCAATCCGCCATATGTTCCCGAGGAACTGAAAGGCACTTGGACTCCTTATATGCGTACCGAGAATGGAACCCGCTATTGGGCAGTGCCCGGCCGTCAAGGCTTCGAACATATCCTAGGCGGACTGGAGAAAGACGATAAGACGGGGGCCATCAGCACCAATCCTGAGAATCACGACCTGATGACCCGCAAGCGTCAGGCTAAGATAGATGCCATCCCCGTTCCCGACCTCGAGGTGCTGGGCGACAAGGACGATGCCGACTTGCTGATTGTCGGCTTTGGTGGCACATTTGGTCATTTACACGCTGCAATGGATGAAATGCGTGCCACAGGAAAGAAGGTTGCCTTAGCACACTTCAAATACATTAACCCACTGCCCAAGAACACAGCCGAAGTGTTGAAGAAATACCCCAAGGTTGTCGTTGCCGAACAGAATATGGGTCAGTTGGCTGGCTGGCTTCGCATGAAGGTGGATAATTTCGTTCCCAATCAGTTTAACCAAGTTAAGGGACAACCCTTTGTTGTTGCTGAGTTGGTCGAGAATTTTACAGAATTATTGAATAAATAAAGAAAGGACATTCATTATGGCATATACTCAGAATGATTTCAAGAAAGGACAGCCACGTTGGTGTCCTGGATGCGGTGACCACTTCTTCCTGGCTTCACTGCATAAGGCAATGGCCGAAATAGGCGTTGACCCCTGGAATACTGCAGTTATCTCAGGCATCGGTTGCTCTAGTCGACTGCCTCACTATATGGCCACATACGGAATGAACACCATTCACGGTCGTGCTGCCGCTATTGCAACAGGTGCCAAGGTTGCCAACCCCAATCTAACCGTATGGCAGGTTAGCGGTGACGGTGATGGTCTGGCCATTGGCGGTAACCACTTTATTCATGCCAACCGCAGAAACATTAATCTGAACATGATTCTGCTCAACAACCGCATCTATGGTTTGACGAAGGGTCAGTACAGTCCCACCTCTCCCAGAGGCTTTGTCAGCAAATCATCTCCCTACGGAACAGTGGAAGACCCCTTCCGCCCAGCAGAACTCTGCTTCGGCGCTCGCGGTCACTTCTTTGCCCGTGCCGTAGCCACAGATGCCCCCGGCACCATAGAGATTCTAAAGGCCGCCTATGAGCACAAGGGTGCCAGCGTATGCGAGATTCTGCAGAACTGTGTTATCTTTAATAACGGTACGCACGATGCCGTTTACGATAAAGCCGGTCGTGCCAAGAATGCCATCTATCTGAAGCACGGCGAGAAGATGCTCTTTGGCGAAAACAACGAATACGGTATTGTGCAGGAAGGCTTTGGCGTAAAGGCTGTGAAGTTGGGTGAGGACGGCTATACAGAGGCCGACGTGCTGGTTCATGATGCTAAGTGCGAGGATAACACCCTACAGTTGAAACTGGCAGAAATGGAATGGCCTGTTGCCTTAGGCGTGATACGCGATGTGGAGGCCCCCACTTACGATGACAGCATAACGGCTCAGATTGAAGAGGTGAAAGGCCAAAAGAAATACCATAATTTTGCAGAACTCCTTGAGACCAACGATATTTGGACCGTGAAGTAATCAACAAATAACCCCGCGATTTTCGCGGGGTTATTTGTTGACTCTTAACTAAAAGAGTTTATATGACAAAGTTATGCTTATCACAGGCCAACACTTAAACTTCTTTATGGTGTTTACCATAGTTCCTACCTTTCCAGGAATATTGGTAACATCACGAGTAAGGTCTATGCGTTGAGGGGCTACAGGATCCCAAGGGTATTCTTCACCGGCATTATATCTATCCCAGTTCCAAGAAACCAAAGGACATTCGTCGGGGTCGTTGCTTACCCTATACACGTTATCTACATAAACATGTGGTTTACCTCCCCAAAAGAGTACACCAGCATCCACAGCCAGTTTGAGGCGCTGATCATGTGTCAAGGTTGAAGTATAACCAACTCCCAAGTATGGACGGAACTTACTGACTTCCATCTCTGCCTTAACCTGATTATTCTTATCGGGCACCATGACAGCCTTGGTACCATCCGGGAATGTACCCATTGGTGCACCCATCATACCCGTCTCCTTCAACTTGTCTGGCAAGAAACCGACATCAATGTTATGAATCACACCATCTGCATCTTTCCACTTAAACAAATCTACCCCTTCAAAGGCTTTGATATACATGTTATTGTACAAATTTACGCCTACTAGGGTGGTACTACCAGAAGGTTCATTCAATGCCTCTCCTATTTTGGAAGGACCTACGAAGAAACCTAACGTTACGTTCCAATGTTTATTATTACGGAACGGCATAATATCCACCAAGAACTTGAACTGGGTCCAAGTAGGTCTTAGTCGCATGTCTATATTGTCTTGTATCTCCTGACCTGTAAAATCCGTCATCACCTCCTTCATCCGATGCACCATGTCACTTGATACATTGCCCGTGAAGTCAACCCCAAAATTGCTTCTAAGGGAAAACCTTGGCATATAGGTAAAGCCTGTACGCACGCGAACATAATCTCCTACCGGCATGGCAATGTCAGCACCAATACCCATACTTGACACATTGACCCCAAGGTCCATGTGGTTGAAATAATCCTGAGCTGATACGCTAAGCGTTATAAAAAGCCCAAAGACTGCAAGCAATTCCTTAACCTTCATCATGTAATCCCAATTTGTAGATAATCTACTGTTTTAATATCTTCTTGCCGTTTACAATGTATATGCCTTTCGGCTTCATGGCAGTAACACGCCTTCCTGCGAGGTCGTAAATCACATCGGCCGATTCTTCGTTCTTCACTCCTAATTCTTCATTTGCCATGCCATCTACTATGTCTTGTGCAGAGCAAGTATATATTATATCCTTGGCAGGCATTAAGACGTATCTCGTGCCACCCCAGTCAGCATCTGTTATTTCAAAACCGTCAGCATAATATGTGTATGCTGGAATTGAATCTCCATAAGTCACTTCCTGCTGATGCACTTCCTTTTCTGCAACATAATATCTCACCTTGTAGGTATTGGCTTTATATCTTCCCAGAACGGTGACGTTGGAGGCTGGCATTGTGGCTGGCGCATTCTCCCAACCCAAGAAGGTATATCCCAAACGGGAAGGCGCGGAAGTCAACGGCGTTATCGCTGCACCGTATGTATATCTGCTGGTACGGAAAAGTTGTGTTCCGCCCTTTTCACCTATTACAAGAGTGTACTTCAGGATATAGGAGTTGATACTAAACTGAGCAGCTACAGTGATGTTCTTTGCTGGCATTGTGGCAGGCAAGTTTGTCCATCCAATAAAGGTATAGCCTGTCTTTTCCGGTATCAACTCGGGTATAGAATCACCACAGGCAACGGTTACTTTCTTATATAACTTGCCATCAATCATGTAAGTAACGGTATAGTCATTGCCTTTGTATGTTCCGTATATCTTTACGTCATGCCCGGGCATTTTCTCTGGAGCCTCACCCCAGCCCATAAAAGTATAACCGGCAATGGGCCTTGGAGTATAGGTATAAGGCACAACGGTTTGTCCATACTGATACGTGGTGGAATAGTAGACATAGTCCTTATATCCGGCACCATTAAGGATGTATTCAAGGGTATAAGTTCCTTTCGTGAAAGTTCCCGTTACTGTAACATCACGTGCAGGCATCGTTGTCGGCAATTCACTCCAACCACTGAACACATAGCCTTCCTTAACAGGAGCCTCTATCGGTTTAAGGACTGTCCCGAACGCCACCTCAAGGGTCTTGTATGTCGTACCATCAACCACATAAATCAAGTTGTACTTATTTACTTCATACACAGCCGTTACCGTAAGGTCGCCGGCAGGCATAGTTGCAGGCAAACCGTTCCACCCGCTGAAAGTATAGCCTTCCTTTTCGGGGGCTGTCGGAGGAGTTATTGTTTGTCCGCATGGCACCTGCTCTTGCTTGAACAACTGACCGTCAACCATATACCGGATGGTGTAGACAATAGGCGTAAAACTTCCGGTGATGGTAACGTCTCTCGCGGGCATCGTTGCAGGAATGGAGCTCCACCCGCTAAAAGTATATCCGTCGCGTATAGGATTATCAAGCGGCGTTATGGTTGCTCCATATGGAAGGATTTGCGTCTGGTAAACAACACCGTCAATCACATATATGAGCTTGAAACTTGCTATAGTGAGTGAACCCGTTGCTGTAATATCATGAGCTGGCATGGTGGCAGGCAAACCGTTCCACCCGCTGAAGGTATAGCCTTCCTTTGATACCTCCAAAGGAGTAATGGCGGAACCATAGGGAACAGAAACAACCTTGTAAACGACTCCGTCCAATACGTATGTAATGTTATAATTGTTAACCGTGAATGAACCCGTTACCGTCAGGTTCTTGGCAGGCATGGTTGCGGGTAATCCGTTCCATCCACTGAAGGTATAACCTTCACGGGTTGGATTAACTGCATTTATGGTCTCCCCTGCTTTGTACTTCTCTGTTTTGTATACCTGACCGTCTATCATATAAGTTATGGTATACGAGCGATTCGCCACAATTTCGCTGTACTCAGCTTCCGTGACAACTGTCATTTCCGCAGGGCTGCCTGAAGGGACAGACAAGAACGATGTATTGGCAGGTATGTAACATGAACCCTCTATTTGATTCAGATACTGGGTATTCGTGACATAGCCCAACTTGCCCTCGCTGGTTACGCCAATCACACGCATCACGTCAGGATTAAATGTAGTTACAGCATCCCTTGAAGCCCTCCGTCGTTCATAATTACAGAACATGGCGCCAAGCAAATGATTCCCGGCAAGAGGACTGTCAGAAGACACGATTAGGTCGAGCCTGTTGTTTGTGGGTGCATTAGAGGCACACTCTATCAGCACAGGGGTCTGTCCAGGAACAACACCTGTAACCTCACTCAACACAGCATAGCCTAACTCCACATCAACGGTACCTACCTTATATACCTTCATACCCGTAGATACAGTCTTGAAGGGGAAGGATGCATAAAACGGATAGTAATACTTCCCATTTAGTGAAAAGAGGGGAGTAATACCAAAGTAGTTATCATCGCTACTGCTATTCACAGGATGTATGAGCCAGTTCCTGTATGGCGAACTTCTGTTTAGACCAACATAACCTTGTTCGTATTCCCTATTGGTCACTTCGTCATCCAGATACTTGGTTAACCCTGCTTCACTGGCACTTACCGTATAAGTACCTTTAAAAGCCCCAGTGGTAACCGTGTGCAAGTCGACATACCTGCTTACAATCTGGTAAATTCCAACACCCTGACCTTGAATATCAATCTGTGAGCCATATTTCTTAATAAAAAGAATACAGGCTGGGTTAGAGATTGTTTTCTCCTGTCCCATATACATCTGTAGCGCACCAAAGTCGCCCACATCGCGATTCATATCGTACATTCCCGTGTTATCCGTAAGATAGAGATAACGCTGGGTTCCGAAATTCTGAACGCGATAATAGCCGTCTTCCGTGAACTGGGCTGACATATCAGATACCAGAACAGCAATATAAACGAACAGGAAAAAAAGTCTTCTCATATAAATAAAGGTAACCATCCTTGTCCCTAGTGTTATGGTACTAGTGAACAAGGACGGTTTATCTTTTTGTTTACTCTATTAACCGATTACTCGGCAACACAAATACTAACACGATTCAATTCGTTCTGCTCATAAGGCTGAGCAGTGTCACCCTTAGAATCAACAGTGATGCGACTTGAAGCGATTCCAAAGCTCTTTGTAAGCAAGTCAGCCACGCTCTGAGCGCGCTTCTTGGCAACCTTCTCATTAACCTTGGCATTTCCGGTCTTCTTATCGGCATAACCAGTAATAGTTACCTTAGCCTCGGGATATTTATTCAGGTAAGCTGCAATATCCTCAACCTTAGGCATCTCGGCGCGGGAAACCTCGGAGCGACTGATTGTGAAGAATATGTCGCGGCGCAGTGCCTCACGGGCAGGAGCAACTTCCCTGTCACGGTATACAATCTTCTCGACAGGCTTTTCAACAATCTTCTCAACAATCTTCTCAACAATTCGCTCAGGACCATATACAATTGGCTTCTCCTTCTTCTTGGTTGTCTTACCCAGATTTACTTTAACACCGGCAAGTGCATTGAAGTACCAGTCCAGATTAGAAGCAGACTTAGAGTTGTACATATCGCTTGTGGTATTAGCATTAACCTCAATACCCAAAGAAACACGCTTTGAAACATTGAAGTCTACATATGCACCTAAGCGACCCATAAAGCGGGGAAGGGTACCCTTCCAGCGAGCCTCCAAAAAGACAACATCGCCCCCGGGAACTGGGGTGGCATTGGCACCACCGAGTTCATCCACAATCTGACGATCTGCTGCTAAAGCCTCATCGTTGTTAAAAGCAATATTTACACCAAGACCTGCTAGAATACCTGCGTTGACAACCCTATTGGGTTTGTAACCACCGATAAGGTTTACCAAGTCGCAAGTCAGATCAATAGTAGGAGCCACGTAATTGTACTTCCACATGTAAGTGCTACCAGTAGAAAGGGAAGAGCCACCCTTGCTCTGCCAAGCATTAACAGCCAGTCGCAGACCCCACACAGGAGTAAACTGATAACCACCGGCAACCTGAACGTTAGGGCTTAACAAATCGCTGAACTTAATCTCACCCAGTGTGTACTGGGCACCAGCCTGAGCCTGTACATACCAATGATGGTTGAACGCATCAACGGTCTCCGTCTCAGGTGCCTGCGCAGATGCACTCAGGCATCCGGCAGACATCAATACGGTATATAATAATTTCTTGAATTTCATTTCGAATCAATATTTAGAGTCCTACGTAAAATTCTTTACTTACTTGGTAACTAAGATGTAGTACTTTCTGCTAGATACATTACCATGGAAGTCAAGAGCAGAGTATGCAATCTCGTATTTATAGCCGCTCTTCAAATCGGCGAAGACACGACGCTTATCACCAGAAAGAACCACGTTCATGTACTGAGAGTCAGAACCGTTAACTCTCTTCAATTCTGTGAGGCAGTTACTGTTGCCACCCTTTGCCGACTTGTCGTCCTTAATAACGTCTGTTACAGCCACATGCTTCTTAGCCAGAGGAACAATCAACTCCAATGACCATGTTGTGGGAATGAAAGTAAATTCGCCTGCCTTCATCTTTGTGGGGTTGTTCTTTGCCGTGCTCAGCATCTTGGTACCTTTACCATCACTACCAATCAAGGTAGGCTGCAAGCGGCTGTTGGTGTTGTTTACGAAGTTTACAATCTTTTCGTTAATCTTCTTGATGTAAGAAGCAACCTTGTCGACGTAGTTATCAATTGTTTTGTCAATCTTTTCTTCGTAGCTGTTAATCTTATCCAGGGCGGTGTTTGCTTCAGAAATAATGTCACGAATATCATCAAGCATATTATTTACATCACCAAGGGAATTCTGAGCTACACCCCAAAGATCGATGGCAGACTTGCGCATGTCATAGCTGAACACAAGGTTGAAGGACTTTTTATCTGTACCATTATCACCGAAGTAAAGTGTCTTTGTAAAGTCAAACGTAGCAGGGAATGTCTGATCAACGCTGACGGTAACAACCTGATCCTGATTGTATTCAATGTGCGCAACAGCCTGGCCGTTAAGCTTGATGGTGCTACCCTCAATGCTGGCATGTGCATCTACAGTAATATCATCAAGATCAACATAAGCGTTACCAATAAGTTTATTATCAGTATCCTTTACAGGAACCACCAACTGAGCACCACCAGAACTATTCGTTACATCGGTTGTAACCACAATAGTAGGAGTTTCTACCAATACATTAGACAAATCAATAGCAACCTCCTTATCAATGTTAATAGGAACAGTAACATCCTGACTGAACTTAACGGGAACATTGACTGTCTCATGCAAATCCAAGGTATAGGAGAGACCATCCATAACGAAGGTTGTATCCATATGTATAATAAACTCTTGCAACAGGTCATCTGAGAGGTTAGGAACATTAATGCTCCTTATATTAAGATTTACAATCTTTTTTATCAACGTGTTATTATTGAGGTCCTTAAATACGACATGAACCTTGTTCTTTGCCTCGTTAGCCAGACTATCCAACAATGACATTGCACGCTCGTAACCAGGTATGGTCTTATAGTTAGCATTCTTCATCGTTGTAAGTGAAAGAGGCTTAAGTGCTGTAGCAGCCAAATTGTAGTTAGAGTAAACGGAATGTGTCGTTGTCTCGTCTGCCTCTTTCCATGAACACTTAATGGCGTTGGCATCCATTCTGAAGCCCTTAATAACATCAACCAAATCTTGGGCAATCCTCTTGGGATCTGCAGAAGAACGCTTATTAACAATCTCCTTTATGGCATCCTTTATGCTGGCTGTGTTGAGGCTAATCTTCTGAACCTTGTCAACATCCTCTGGAGCCAGATTAGCAGTACACTCATAGAAGCCGTTATCTGCACGTGAGTAGAAGGCGCCGAACTCCAACTTTCTGTTACTTGGAGTCAACTCACCTAATTTAATATAGGACTCTGTGTCCTGACTGTTTACAATCTTCAGAGCATCCAAGCCAGTGAAATCGACCGTGTTGGGGTTAATTGTCACGTAAAGCGTACCGGCATTGTTTGTTTCGTTCTGTAAAATCTTATCACCCGAATTAAAGGCAACGGGAGCAAAGTTGCCACCGCTCTGGGTAATCATTTCCATATCCTTCTTTGACAGAGCCTTCCTGTCGTCCAGATAATGAGATTTTGTAGGATCTGCGCTGGGGAATTCGATATTGTAATTAGCTTCGCCAAAGTAAGTAAGGAGAACATTTGTCTGTAAGTTTGCAGGCAGGCTAATTGAACCGAATGCAGGATTAAAGGTACTTTGTATGATAATGCCTGTTACCATTCTCTTCAGATTTTCCTTTATGGTATCTACCTCACCAAACAAGGTTGCAATGTCTATTTGGTTCTGTGCAACTTCCAGAGCAATAGAATCAACATCATTCTTCAAAGCTTCAATCTTGTCATCTAATGCAACCGCTACGCTATCCAACGTATCCTTAAGCTCACCAATCCTAATGGTGTTACCATCAATCTTTGCATCCAAAATCTCCAAAGAATCCCTAATTTCAGTTTCAGCCTTCTTCAACTTAACAATGTCAGCCAAAGCGTCATTAATCTTTGTGTCGGTAGAATCTTTGTAAGCTGCCAGATTATCGCTAAGCCCAGAATACTTCTGATCCAAGTCCAAATCCTTTTTCTGCAACTTTTCTATCTCATCCCAAAGGTCATCAACCTGCGTATCAAGATAGTCACGCAAATCCTGTACGTCAACATTTATTTTCGAAATCTCATCGTTCAAATCTGAACTTAAAGAAGAAAGTTCATTTGCGAACTCAGCTCTTAACAAAGCGATTTCCAAGTCGGTATAAGCCTTTGCCTGTGTCAGTTTTGCATCTGCATAGTCATAAAGCTTAGCAACTTCTGGCTTCCAGTCGTCAACTGCCTGACGAAGACTGTCAACCTTGTCAAACAAAGAATCTATGTTATGCTCCATACCGGGAATCTTATCCGTTGTCTTTTTCAATTCCGCAAGAGCAACACTGTCTCTATAGGTAACGCCAGCCAAAGAATCGATAAGGAGTTTGTTAGTTGTTGCCTGAGCGAAAGCCTCATTGGCTGTTGTATAAGTACTATCCAGTTTTGCACTCATGGTGTTCAACTGAGTTTTAATCCCGTCAATAGCCAATTTATTCTCCTTTGACAACTTGTCTGCGTCGTTAGCAACGGAGTCTGCATGTTGGGCAAGTGTTTGTGCTGCATCAGCAACCTTCTTTGCAGCTTCAGCATCTTTCTTTGCTGCGCTTGCATCATTTTGCGCTGCGGCTGCATCCTGTTCTGCCTTTTTAGCAACAGAGTCGGCTCTTTGTGCAAGGTCGTTTGCAGAATTGGCAATATTCTTGACACCATTAACTGTATTGGTAAGTGTTTCAATGTTATTTTTTGCCTGCTCTGCCCAAGTATGAGCTTCGTTAGCAGTCTGCTCTATCAAAGCAAGTTTTTCAAGGTCGCATTTACACTTATCAATCTCATTAATCTTTTGTTGTAGCATGTCAGAGACACTATCCAATTCATGCATAGTAACTCCTGTCGTGGCGAAGTATTCGGTGATACTGGTGTAATTGTTAATAACATCACCCATGAACTTCTCTATATCCATCATGTTTGACAACTGCTGCTGAGTGGCGTCAGTAAAGCCAGCATTGTTCATTTTTTGCATGAAGTCCTTTAGGTCGTCCATGAATCCATCATCATTGCAATGGCATGATTTTACCGTCGCTCTCCATTCCTCAAGCTGTTCCTTGTACTGCTTCAGCGCATCCAATTCCTGCTGAATTGCAGAGGTGACCGTTGTATTTCCGTCAATCTGCAACCCTAATTGTCTGTACAAATCTTCATTCGTATCCTTACAAGATACAAACAGTCCTAAAGAGACCGTTACGGCTCCCATTAGGATTAATTGAAATAATTTTCTTTTCATAACAATTTTTATATCGATATATTATTTATGTTTCCATGTATCTACACACCACACCCTTTATAAAGGGCGCTATTCGAGAACAAAAGTATAACTATATTGTGAAATAAAGATAAATCCGCCCCTGCGTTTAAGAAAATTTAACAGTTTGATGCGTTTTAGCGCATAAAATTTGGCCGTTCAAAAGATTAAGTGTATTTTTGCACGCCGAAAAAAATATTATCCGTATGAATTTTGTAGAGGAACTTAAATGGAGGGGCATGATCCACCAAATGATGCCCGGAACAGAAGAACTTTTTGAGAAAGAAACCGTGACGGCATACGTGGGTATTGACCCCACTGCAGACAGCCTGCATATCGGTCACCTATGTGGTGTAATGATGTTGCGTCACTTGCAGCAGGCAGGACATAAGCCCCTAGCTCTTGTTGGCGGTGCCACCGGTATGATTGGCGACCCCAGTGGTAAAAGCCAGGAACGTAACCTGCTGAACGAGGAAACCCTGCGCCACAACGTGGAATGCATCAAGGCTCAGTTGAGCCGTTTCCTGGATTTCAACAGCGATGCTCCCAACGCAGCCGAACTGGTGAACAACTACGATTGGATGAAGGATTTCACCTTCTTGGAATTTGCCCGTGAAATAGGAAAATGCATCACCGTGAATTACATGATGGCAAAAGACAGCGTGAAGCGTCGTCTAAACGGTGAGGCTCAAGACGGCATGTCGTTTACCGAATTCACCTACCAGTTGCTTCAAGGTTACGATTTCCTGCACCTTTACGAGACCAAGAACTGCAAACTGCAGATGGGCGGTAGCGACCAGTGGGGCAACATTACTACTGGTACGGAGTTGATTCGCCGCAAACTGGGTGCTGACAAGGAGGCATTTGCCCTCACCTGTCCTCTCATCACAAAAGCCGACGGCAAGAAATTTGGAAAGACCGAAAAGGGCAACATTTGGCTCGACCGCAACCGCACCAGCCCATATACCTTCTATCAGTTCTGGCTAAATGTAGCCGACGAAGACGCAGAACGTTACATTAAGATATTCACCTCGCTTGACAAGGCCACCATCGATGCACTTATTGAGGAGCATCGCCAAGACCCAGGTCGTCGTGCCTTGCAGAAGCGCTTGGCCGAGGAGGTTACCGTACTGGTTCACAGCCGTGAGGATTACGAGCTGGCATTGGAGGCAAGCAACATCTTGTTTGGAAAGGCAACAAAAGAAAGCCTTACCAAACTTGACGAGCAAACTTTGCTAGATGTCTTCTCTGGCGTACCTCAGTTTGAAGTAAGTCGTTCTTTACTGGAAGGAGAAGGCGTAAAGGCTGTTGACCTCTTTGCAGAGCATACACAATGTTTCCCCAGTAAGGGCGAAATGCGCAAGCTTACGCAAGGCGGTGGCGTCAGTCTCAACAAAGAGAAAGTATCAGCTCCCGACCAGATGGTAACGGAAGCCGATCTCATTGATGATAAGTATCTGCTTGTACAACAAGGTAAGAAAAAGTACTTTTTGCTGATTGCAAAATAAAAAAGTGAGAAGAAAGGAATATTTTTTCATTTTTCACTTTTTACTTTTCACTTTTTGTTGTACATTTGCACCCGCAATCTGAAAAAGATTGAGATAGGATTGGGCTATGGTGTAATGGTAGCACAAGACATTTTGGTCGTCTTAGTCCTGGTTCGAACCCGGGTAGCCCAACCCAAAAAGAAGTGCCGGTTCTCTTAGAATCGGCACTTCTTTTTATTTAATAGATGAACACCAGTTCACCACCTTTCTTTAGTTCCGAAACTACGATGCGCCAATTTTTAAGCGTCTTACCATTCCATGTGGCACGTTTCGGCGATTGATTCTTGTTGGTGCGACCTACCGTTCTGATAACGACATACTTGTCTGCGATACGCATCGTCACCTTATCAAAAAGAGGAGAAAACACCTCGTATTGTGCTTCACCCACTACCAAGGGGTAAAGACCTATGCTGGCAAACACATACCAGGCACTCATGGCACCATCATCCTCATCCATCTCAGGAGCATAGCCACGCGGTGCATTCGTAAAGGCACAACCCACCCACGGGGTCGGGTAAGCATCATTGCCACCATATCGATGTGTTACCACCTCGGTAGCCAAGGGACGAACGGTAAGTCCTGTCTTCTCAGGCATGCCCAAGCGGGCAAAGAGGAAGGGGACATGGATGTCGGGCTCATTACCCTGGTTGTACAGCTCCTTCTCGAAGAAAGTTATCAACTCCTGTGCCAGTTCCCTCTTCCCTACCATATTTATCATACGGTCCAGGAACATGGGAGCGCCCCATCGGTATTGCCAGCGCGTACCCTGATACAGACCATTGCCGCGCATCTTCAGAAAGGACTCGTCAATCTTCTGGAACTCACGAGGCCAGATGCTGTCGAAGATTTCCTCGCCGCGGGCAGTCCATTTCTTCGCATCTTCTTGCAGCCCCAACTCCCCAGCCAACTGACCCAGGGCCCAGAAATCACCTGCGGCCTCCAGGCATTGGTCGGGACTCTTCAGAGAGAGGTGCATCACCTCTTCCTTCATACCCAGATAGGCATCACTCAGGTTGGGAATGCTGATACCCTGACGGTATGCATCCAGCAAGGTTGCTATTGCATGTTCGGTTCGAACGGTTGGTACACACTCGTACTGAGTGCTCCAATCCTTCTTCCCAGTTATATATAAGGTAGAGAGCGACCGCATGATATCACCCGAGCGCTGAGGGTCCAATAATGTTATCAAGGGGAACTTGGTACGATATGTATCCCATAATGACCAAGAACTGTAGTATGTAAAGTCTTTAGCCTCATACTCCTTACCATCCGTTCCCATATAATGCCTCATGTTACGGTCTGTAACCTGAAAGGGGCTGTGAAATGTGCGATACAACGAAGTATAGAAAATGGTACGCTGGTCGGCAGTTCCACCCTCCACATTTACTGTCGAGAGCAAGCGCTGCCATTGGCGCTGTGCCTGCTCAACTATTGTCAGGAAATCTGTACGCCACACATCTGATTCCTTCATAGCATCCAGTTCCTTCTCCAATCCTGTTGAAAGTACGATGCGAACCTCCACATAACGAGCAGAAAGGTTGGGGAATGTCAGCTTTTTCTTTCCGCCCTCTAATTCCTGCATCTCAAAAGGTTCCGATGTGTACAGCCTGTAATGCAGGTGATAATTGCCACGACGGCAAGTGTTGGCACAGTCAATATAACCTTGGCCCACATTCTCGCCCGTTTTGTTGAAAAAGGATTTATATACTTTATCAAAAGCTGTACCTGGGTCTAGCAGCAGCACAGCCTTCTTGGGTGAGGGGAACGAGAAGCGCTCCACTGCCATACGTCTGTTGGCTGTTGCCGTGAACCATACACCGTTGCTCAGCTGCACGCTGTAATATCCGGGCGTAGCTTGCTCTGTGCTCTTAATCAGATGCACATCGTTACCCGTCTCATCGGGCATTAGAGAAACATTTCCTCCACAACCACTACCTCCTACGCCAGAAAGACGATTTACAGAGAAGCCCGAAATCTGCGTTACTTCATAATCGTAACCTGGATGCTGACGGGGCTTGCTGTCGGGACACACCTGAATCTGACTGTAAGGCATACAGGCACCAGGAGTCATCTGCCCGTAGTCGTTAGCTGTACCAATGTACAAATTTACATTATCCAGAACATCCTGTGCAGAAGCACTGGTGATCATAACAGAGCAAAGGAAAAATGCTATAGATAATTTTCTTACCATAATTATATGTAATGTTTAGGACTCAGCAGCAGCAAAAAGGATTTCGCTGAGGGTAGGATGAATATGCACCATATCGCGCAATTGCTCAATGGTGGTACCAAGACACATCAATACGCTTGCTTCCTGTGCGAGGTCGGCACTATGAGCACCAAAGACGTGACAACCAAGAATCTTACCAGCATTGGGCTCGCTAAATAGCTTCAGTAATCCTTCTGATTCGTTCATAGCGAGCGCTTTTCCATTGGCTCGATAGAATGCCTTACGACATTCATAAGGCACACCTTGCTCCTTCAATTGATCTTCGGAGGCACCTACACAAGCTGCCTCGGGGGTAGTAAAGATTGCTGCAGGCATGATGTCAAAACGTATGCTGTCGTTCTTGCCCAATATGTGGTTCACCGCGTGGATAGCTTGCATCTCTGCAGCATGAGCCAACATCTGCTTGCCGTTTACGTCACCAATGGCATAGACAGTTGAAAGTTGAGAGTTGAGAGTTGAGAGTTGATAATTCTCGTTTACGGGAATGGCACCATTGGGAGCCAAGGTAATGTCCAAAACTTCAAGGTTAAGACCCTCGGTACGGGGTTTACGACCTGCTGCCATCAAGATGACGTCAGCATCGATGTCTGCCAAGTTCTGCACGGCGGTTTTCATCTTAAAGGTAATGCCTTTCTTCTCCAAAGTTTTGCGGAGACGCTTGGCAATATCGCTGTCGAGAGCAGGCAGACATTCTTTAAGGAACTCTATGACCGTCACCTCTGAGCCGAAACGCTGGAATGCGGAAGCAAACTCCATACCTATAACGCCGGCACCTATAATGCAAAGACGCCTGGGCTGCTTCTCTAATGAAAGTAACCCTGTAGAGTCCACCAGACGTGGGTCATCAAGCCCTTGCACAGGAATCAGCTTAGTTTCAGAACCTGTGGCGATGATGATGTTAGCCCCTCTCCAAACCTCACCCGTATGGGAGGCTTCAACAGTCTGCGTATCAACAAATCTGGCTTTATCACGAACCAACGAAATATTGGAAGTTGAGAGGATGCCCTCAATACCTTGGCGGAGTTGAGGAACCACCTGTCCCAAGCGTTCACGAGCCTCATCAAAAGAGGCAGAATGAACAAACGTCTTAGTAGGTATACAACCCACATTCAGACAGGTTCCACCTACCTCGTCACCTTCAAATATCACAACCTTCAGGCCCTGTTTCGCGGCATATTCTGCGGCGCGGTAACCGCCAGGCCCCGCGCCGATGATGATTAAATCAGTTTGTGTCATTTTGCAACTGTTTGTAAGTTACTATCGGATGCTTAGCTGCCAACACATCATCTACACGGCCAATAGGCGTAAGGTGTGGAGCTGACTTCACCTCATCGGGATTCGCCTTTGCTTCCTCAGCAATCTTACGCATAACGGCTATGAAGCCGTCAATGGTTTCCTTTGACTCGTTTTCTGTTGGCTCTATCATCAGGCTCTCATGGAAGAGCAAGGGGAAATAAATGGTAGGTGCATGATAGCCGTAATCAAGTAAGCGCTTAGCTACATCCATTGTGGTAACGCCCGTGCTCTTGTCCTTCAAGCCGTCAAACACGAACTCATGCTTACACAAACCGTCGATGGGCAATTCATAGACATCCTTCAAACTTTCCTTAATGTAGTTAGCATTCAATGTGGCCAAAGGACCTACCAACTTGATGTTCTCACGTCCCAAAGAAAGGATGTATGCATAGGCACGCATAGCTACCGCAAAGTTGCCATGATAGGGAGAAACCTCGGGGAAGAAGGGCTCCAGTCCCTTTCTTACACCAACAGGTCCTGCACCAGGTCCGCCGCCTCCGTGAGGAGTAGAGAATGTCTTGTGCAGATTGATGTGCATAACATCAAATCCCATATCACCGGGACGGGCTGCACCCAACATGGGGTTCAAGTTGGCACCATCGTAGTACATTAGGCCACCTGCGGCATGCAATAGTTTTTCAATCTCAGGAATCTGCTTCTCAAAAAGACCCAATGTGTTGGGGTTGGTCATCATCATGGCAGCAATTTCTGAGCCATGCTGAGCCAACAGCTCTTTCAGGGCTTCTACATCAACTGTTCCGTCGCTCAGCGACTTTACCTCTACGATATCCAATCCACAGACAGCAGCGCTGGCAGGGTTGGTTCCGTGGGCTGAGTCAGGAACGATAACCAGACGACGAGCCTCATCACCCCTGCTTTCGTGATACTTCTTGATAACCATCAAACCAGTTAACTCACCATGAGCGCCAGCAAAGGGCTTCAAGGTGAAGGCGTACAAGCCCGTCAGTTCGCAAAGCGATTTACAAAGCTGCTTACAAACCTCCTCGGCTCCCCGCGTTGTTTCTGCAGGCTGCAATGGATGAAGGGCAGCAAACTGAGGCAGTGCAGCGACCTCCTCGTTAATCTTAGGGTTATACTTCATGGTGCAGGAGCCCAACGGATAGAAACCATTGTCCACACCAAAATTATTGGCACTCAGGTTGGTATAGTGGCGAACCACCGTCATCTCATCACACTCAGGTAGCGCAGCATCTTCCTTGCGACGCATAGAGGCCGGAATCTCATAGCTGCCAAACTGGTTCTTGGGAAGAGAATAGCCGGAACGACCTTCCTGTGAAAGTTCGAATATCAGGTTTCCGTATAGTCTGTTATTCATAAGGCAGCAATCTTTATAAAGTTATTTACTTCTTCCTTGGTACGCTTCTCGGTAACAGCAAACATCAGTTGGTCAGAACCCACCTTGATGCCGCCAAAGATACCATTCTCCGTGAAACGCTTCTGCAAAGCATCCACATCCCCATCATAGCGAACCACAAACTCATTAAAGAACGGCTGATTATAGACAAGCGTAAACTTGCCCGTCTTCAGCAACTCATCACACAAATAATGTGCTCCGGCGTATGAAAGCTCTGCAGCGTCTTTTAAGCCTTGCTTGCCCATAAGCGACATATAGACTGTTGCCCAAAGTGCCATCAAACTCTGGTTAGAGCAGATGTTGCTTGTTGCCTTTTGTCTGCGGATGTGCTGTTCGCGAGCCTGCAGGGTAAGCACAAAGGCACGCTGGCCACGATTATCCTGAGTCATACCCACAATACGACCCGGCATCTTACGGATAAGCTTCTCGGTACAGCACATATAGCCCACGTACGGACCGCCCCACTGCATGGGAATACCCAGACTCTGCCCATCGCCCACAGCGATATCAGCACCCCATTCACCCGGAGTCTTCAAGACCGCCAAATCAGCAGCAACGCTGTTCATGATAAAAAGCGCCTTCTGGTTGTGACAAACTTCGGCAAAACCCTCATAATCCTCCACGATACCATAGAAGTTGGGCTGCTGTACTAGTACGCCTGCTACATCACCACTAACCAACTGTGCCTCAATGTTTTGCCTTGAGGTCACCCCATCCTTAGCAGGAATCATCTCTATATCTATGCCATGGAAGTGGGCATACGTATTCACAACAGCCCGTGTCTTGGGATCAACGGTTTCGCTTACCAATACCTTATTCTGCTTTTTGCCTGCAGCAACAGCCATCATCACAGCCTCTGCAGTGGCAGTGGTTCCGTCGTACATAGAGGCGTTGCTGATGTCCATGCCTGTAAGCTCGGCCATCATGCTCTGGTACTCAAAAATATAATGTAGCGTACCTTGTGAAATTTCTGCCTGATAAGGGGTATAACTAGTCAGAAACTCTGAACGGCTCAGCAACTGAGGAATCACGCTGGGAGTATAGTGGTCATAAACGCCGGCACCAGCGAAACAAGTCAGGGGCTTATTCTGAGCACCCAGCTTTTCAAAGAGTTGACGGACCTCAATCTCGCTCATCTCCTCGGGCAACTGATAGTCGCCACGGAAGCGAATCTGCTCGGGCACTTCGGCATAAAGGTCGTCGAGACTTTTGATGCCCACCTTCTGGAACATAGCCTGAAGATCGGCATCAGTATGCGGAAAGAATTTAAACATTATTATCTATTATGAATTATGAATTGTGAATTATGCATTTTCACAGAATGCTTCGTAGGCCTTAGCATCCATCAAAGCATCAAGCTCGCCCTTATCTGAGAGTTCCACCTTGATAATCCAGTTCTCCCAAGGATCCTTGTTAAGCAATTCAGGCTCATCGTCAAGGGCCTCGTTTACCTCTACGATGGTTCCGCTAACTGGAGAAATAATATCACTGGCTGCCTTTACGCTCTCTACCGCGCCAAACTCCTCGCCTGCTGTTACCTCATCATCTACATCAGGCAGGTCAACGTAGACCACGTTGCCCAATGCGTGCTGGGCATAATCTGTAATACCTATGTAACCAATGTTACCTTCTACCTTTACATACTCGTGTGACTCGCTGTAGTAGAGTCCTTCAATTACTTTAGCCATAATATTGAATTTATTTTGTCTATTAATTTTTCTCTTTTCACTTCTTATAACTCTTGTTATAGAATTGTTTCTTTACCGTCTTACCGGGGAAGACCTTCTTGCGGATCTGAATCTGCACCTCGGTATCCAGCTTAGCGTACTGGGCATCAATCAACGCCATGCACACACTCTTGTCTGTCGAGAGTGTATGATAACCCGTTGTTACCTCACCGATAGTCTCGCCCTGCATGTTCAATACGGGATAGCCATGACGGGGTATAGCCTTATCGGCCAACTCTATGCCCACAATCTTCTTGGCAGGGCCCTCAGACTTCTGCTTAGCAAGAGCCTCCTTGCCGATGAACTCCTGCTTGTCCAGCTTCACAAAGATACCCAGACCTGCCATGATAGGAGTAATGTCTGCCGACAGTTCGTCGCCATACAGAGGCAACCCCACCTCAAAGCGCAACGTATCACGGCATCCCAGCCCACAGGGCTGAACACCGGCTGCTATCAGCTTATCCCAACATTCCTGGATATAGGCATGCGAAGCATAAATCTCAAATCCGTCCTCACCCGTATAACCTGTGCGACTGACGATGACATCGCCAATGGTCTTAACGGTATAGAACACAAGTTCCGAGCATTTCAATCCCAGCACCTGCTCAACGGTCTTCTCTGCATCCGGGCCCTGAACGGCAATCTGTCCGTAGAAGTCCGAGCGGTTCTGCAAGTCTATGTCAAAGCCTTTGGCATTTTCCTGCATCCACGCCCAATCCTTATCTATGTTGGCAGCATTGATAACCAGGAAGAAGTCATTCTCGCCCATCTTGTACACCAGCAGGTCGTCTACTGTGCCACCATTCTCGTAGCACATCATACCATAATATATTTTACCTACGGGCGCGCCGGCTATGTCGTTGGTAAAGATATGCTGCACGTAGCGCTCAGCATCCTTACCCTTAACGGTTACCTCGCCCATGTGCGAGACATCAAAGACGCCTACTTTCTCGCGTACAGCCATGTGCTCGGGTGTGATGCCAGCATACTGAATAGGCATTTCAAAACCGCCGAAAGGCGAAATTAGGGCACCCAGTGCCACATGTTTTTCATAAAGACAAGTCTGTTTCATAATATAATTTTTTTGTTAACTTTTTCTTCTAGTTTCTCTAGCCATACTAGTTCTGCTAGTCTTACTAGCTTACTAGCTCCTCACATCCGCTGAATGAACTCTTTGTTCAAGTACTCCTGTTCTATTCTTCGGATGCCTTCCATGTCAGCATCGGTCAGTTGCAGTTCCCCTTGGCAGAGTGTCTGGCGGATGAACATCTTCAACTCCTCAATGCTCAGGCTGATGTGCTCCTTCAGGAACGTGATGCGCTGGCGTACACTCTCCACACCGTTCTTCTGTAACTTCTCTGTCGACGGCGTGATGGCGTTCAGCATGTGCTCCATGTTGGTATCGTAGAGCATCGTGCTGTGCACAATGCTGCGTCCAGGCAACTGATAGAATGCCGTTCCGCAGACCTTTCGATCGCCAATCATCACATCGTTATGCGTAGTACCAATAGCTTCAATACCCAATTTCTGCAGCACAAATATCAGCATTGTCATAAAGCGGTTGAACGTAAACGGCACATTGTCGCCCTTAGTGATAAAGGAAAGCATGATATTGTCCCTGTCGGCATACACGCAACCGCCGCCGCTCTTGCGTCTGAAGATCTCAATGCCATGTTCACGGCAGTAAGGCACATTCACCTCGTTCTGCAACACTTGGTTCCTGCCGAAGATAACGGTAGGTTCCACCTGCCACATAAAGAAACAATCCGGCTCGTCTATATTACGCGCCACATACTCTTCCATGGCCAGATAGAACGAGAGGTGTGTGTCTCCCACCAATGTTTTCGGCAACGTTATATACTTCATTCTGCCCGCAAAATTATGAAAATAACGTATACGAGCCAAATGATTTTATGAAAAAAACACAATACCGCTCAACGAATGAAAAAAGAAATTCCTAATTATATTAACAAACCTTCTTTCTCACACCTGTCATCCAAAAACTTAACAAGTATAGGACACCAACAGCGACTACAGCAATGGCTCCTGCCTGACTGCCTACAGCATCGCTGGCTACTCCCATAAGCATGGGGAATACGGCACCGCCACAGATACCCATGATTAGGAGGCCGCTAACCTCGTTCTTCTTGTCGGGCACAGCTGCCAAGGCACGGGCAAAGACGATACTGAAAGGATTGCCGTTGCCAAAGCCCATCAATGCTACTGCTCCGTAAATCTCCCATTGCGTACTGCCCACATAGAGACCTACGAGGGCTATCAGCATCATGGCAACGCTGACGAAGAGGAATGTCCAGTCCTTCAGGAACTTCATGATAAAGCTACCGCTGAAGCTACCAGCCGCCTTTGCCACAAAGTATACGGTGGCAATATAGGCTGCATCATTAAGAGTGATGCCTAAGCGCTCCATCAAAATCTTAGGAGCAGTAACGCTGGTTCCTACATCAATACCCACATGGCATACGATAGCCAAAAAACAAAGTAGGACGAAAGGCTCTTTGAGCAAAGCAAAGCATCCTGTAAACTGCGTTCCCAAAGGTTTCTGCTCCTGAGTAGCAGGCTCTTCGTTGATTCTTGTACCAAAGAGCAGCAAGGTCGCCAGTATGCCCACACCCAAGTAAATGGGATAGAGCACTCGCCAACCAAAGCCGAACGCATTGGTGGTGGCTCCCCAGGAGGCGATGATGGGAGCCAGGAAAGATGCGATACTCTTGATAAATTGCCCAAAGGTAAGGGTGCTGGCTGAAGCACCACCCTTCATCACGCTATCCACCAAAGGATTAAGCGAGGTCTGCATAATGGCATTTCCTATTCCTAACAAAGAGAAGGAAAGGAGCAGCATGGTGAAATCGAGCGTGAAGACAGGGATAAGAAGTGAAGCCAGCGTCATAACGAGGCTGACGAGCACGGTGTTCTTACGTCCTATCTTGTTCATCAGCAGACTGGTGGGAATGCTGAAAATAAGGAACCAAAGAAATACAAGCGAAGGCAACGTATTGGCCATGGAATCAGAAAGATTCAGGTCGGCCTTCACATAATTGCTGGCTATGCCCACAAGGTCCACAAACCCCATGGCGAAGAAGCACAGCATAACGGGAGCAAGCTTTTTATAATTCATAGGGCCTAATATTTATCTACAGGTTCTGAACCTAACTTAATCTTCAGTTCTCCTCCCTTTACAACATCAGCAAAAGAGATGTGTGGATCAGTGAGCTTTTTGCCGTTCAGGAGATACTCCTGAACATAAATCTCATCCTCCTTTGGCATATTCTTTGTCGTGTCATAAGTCTTAATGATAAAATGTTTGCCGGAATAGTATTTGGGGCTAAGACGAATGGAGATTCTGTTAAAGATAGGACTTCCCAGCGAGAAGGTGGGATTTATATCGTTCAGACCTGTTACACTGAACAGGCCCATGCTGGAGATAACATACCAGGCACCTAACTGCCCCTGGTCTTCATCCTGACCGTAACCATAACCGTGAATACCGTCGGTTCCGTAAAACTCATTCAGGATGGCACGCACCCACTTCTGAGTCTTGGAGGGACGGTTGGCCTCGTTGAAGAGCCATGAAATATGTAGGCAAGGTTGGTTACCTTGATTGTAGAGGGTACGGAGACCGGCAAAGGCTCCCACCTCTGTTCCTCCACTGAAAATCTTGGGCTGTGAGAGGGTAAAGATGCTGTCCAAGCGGGCATTAAACTCCTCCTCGCCAACCTTGGCAACAAGTGCCTTGGCATCGTGGGGAACATAGAAGGTATATTGCCAGGCATTTCCCTCCTGGAATCCGCGCCACACCTCCATGGGGTCGAAGTTGGGAATGAAGTTACCCTCGGCATCCTTAGGATGCATAAAGTTCTCATTGTCATCGTAGATGCGCTCCCAACCCTTAGAGAGACTCATCAACTGGTCGTATTCGGGCTTACCCAATGCCTTTGCCATCTGAGCGGTTGCCCACGAGGTGAAACTATACTCCAACGTATGAGAGGCTGAGAAGCGGAACTTCTCGGCTGGTCCGTCGGCATTCTCTACGTGAGGCACATAACCATACTGCACGAACTCCTTGGTGTCTGACTTACCAGCTCCGAAGGGACGATTGTCGCCGTCCAACTCGTTCTTGCAACATGCCTCGTAAGCCAGTTCCACGTCGAAGTCGCGAATGCCACACTGGTAAGCCGCATTGATGATGAGGGGCAGCTGGTTGGTTCCCACGCCTGATACGTAACGGCTGTTGGCCAGTCCGTCGCCCATCCAGCCTGCATCCTTATAGACCTGCAGGTGACTGCTGATGTAATCGGAGGTGTACTCGGGATAAGCCAGAATCCACAATTGACCCAGGTTCCACTGACCGCCCCAGAAGGCATCGGTATTATACATATTATGTACGGGCTTGCCGTCCTTCATCTCTAACTGACCCACACCGCCATCGTGACGGGGATAGGCTCCGTTCACATCGCTGCACAGGCCACGACCAAGAATGGCATGATAGAGACCCGTGTAGAACTTCTTCATGTCCTCGTCCTTGGCAAACCGGACGTCTATACGGCCCAACATATCATACCATGCTTCGTCGTTCTGCTTACGGGCCTCATCGAAGGTCATATCCTTGGCCTCCGTCTCGCGATTCAGACGGGCATTCTCGACAGAAGTATAGGAGATGCCGACTGCAACGGTTACCTTTTCACCCTCTTCGGTGGGGAAGGTAACATAGACTCCGGCACCCGGTCCGCTAGCTTCTTTCTCACCCTCGCGAACATCTTCGCCGTTGAATGCACCAACGGAGGCAATATCCTTGTCGATAACGGCAGAAAAATAGATGGGCACCTGAGCGCCGGGCTGGTACTTCTTTACATATTCGGGCAGGGTAATCACGTAACCCTCAACAGTCTTACCGTCTTCACAAACCTCGACATAGGCATCCTTTACGGCACCGCTCTCGCCCGAGCGATTACCGATGTCAAAGAGGATACGGCTCTCTTCCGACTTGGGATAAGTGTATCGCTGGAAGGCTACGCGCTTGGTAGCGGTAACCTCAGCAGTTATGTCGTAGTCCTGCAGCTTCACAGAGTAATAGCCGGCTGTGGCCTCCTCCTCGTCGTGGGAGAACTTGGAGCGGTAGCCCTCGCCCTCGGAATCAACGGCACCGGGTATGGTTTTCAACTCACCACAAGTAGGCATCAGCACAATGCCACCCACCTGGAACTCGTGGGTACAGGGGAATCCCTCAATGGAGCCGTCGCGATAATCATAACCCGTAGCCTCCCAACCATCCTTGTTGCCCAAATGACCATTGGTGCTGGGCCCGGGCTTGGCCATACCGAAGGGCATAGCGCCAGGGGCGAAGTGGAAGTAACGACAATGAGCCGTACCGATACGTGGCTCTACAAAACGGGGATACCATTGACCTATAGTCTCGGGTGTGTCACAACTTACCCAAACGCCGATGACGCAGGCAAGCAAAAGCAGTCTTTTCATTTCTTTATCTGATTAATGGCAAAGTTATATGCACCTAAGTTGATGGCCTTGCTGGCTCCCAGTTCCGAGATGCAGACAGCCACCTTACGCTGAGCCTGATAGAGTACCTTCTTGTCGGTATGAGGAACGTCCACATACACATCCTTATCCACAAGGAAAGCGGCACGTTGCTCGGGGTCCTCGAAGTTATAGACTTCTGACTGGAGCGTGGGGAGCAAACTGCCCGTAAAGGTTCCTGCGGGACGGGCAAACTCTTCCATCATACCGGGCAGAATCCACTTGGCATTGTGAGAAAGGCCACCGCCGATAACAACAATGCCATCTACAATGTTCAACACATTCACCAGAGCGGCAGCTGTTACCTGACCCAGCTGGCGGAAGCTCTCCTGAGCGGCTTTCATGTTACCAGGACGGGTACCGTTGGCTATATCGCCAATATCCTTGGGAGTGAGGTCACCAATCGGCTCGTGCGACATCTCGGCATACACCCGACGTACGGCACGGATGCTGACACTCTCTTCGGCAATCACAAAGGGATACATGCCGTTGCGCATACACCAAACATCGCCGCCGCAACCGTTATCACCGGTCAGCAGTACCTTATCTATTACTACACCGCAACCAAATCCGGTTCCCAGTGTGATGCCCACCATATTCTTGTAACGGCGTTTGCAGCCAGCCTCTTCCAACGCTTTGTTCACTCGCGGAAGGGCTCCTGCCAAGGCTTCGCCGTAGGCAAACAGGTTGCCGTCGTTGTTCACAAATACAGGAATACCAAATACACTCTCTAGATACGGACCCAGCGCCACACCGCCGCGGAAGGAGGGAAAGTTGGGCAGGTCGCCAATCACACCGCGTTCATAGTCGGCAGGACCGGGGAAGGCAAAACTGATAGCAACGGGCTCAGCGTCCAGCTTTTCCTTTACCGTAGTGAAGCCCTGTACCAAGGTTGCCAGACAACCCTCGGTATCGGTAGTTACTGCCTTCAGTCGAACAGGCTCTACAATCTCTTCGTTATCACAAATAGCTGAGAACACAAAGTTTGTTCCGCCGGCATCCAGCGTCAGCACAATTTTCTTGTCGTTAGTCATAATTTTAGGTCTTATTAGTTAATATATTCTGCTATTGTCTAAGGGTTCTTTTTTCCCCGCCGACAAAATCGACGGGCACAGTAACTTTCATTTTTGACTTTTCACTCTTTCATTTTTCACTCTTCACTCTTCACTCTTCATTTTCTTATGTACGCTTTTATCGTTTTGCACTCCTCGCCTCCCAGGGGGGTGATGGTATAGCGGCCTACACAAGCGGGGATGATGAAGGTCTCAGCATAATGAACCGTGAAGGGTTCGAACTTGTCCTCCGGGCTCTCCACCACAGCCTCGTAGCCATCTACCAAGTTCAGCACGTTCACACCGCCGTTGGTGTTATGTTCAACAGTCTTAGTGAAAGTATGCCGACGGGTTTCTATGAATTCGTTGGGGTGAAGACCCGTGCGCTCCTCCTTGATTCCGTCTTCCTGAGACAGTACCTCGAAATGGTTACGGATATTCTTGTTCACCCACTCCGTTGTACGGTTCCATTGGATAACATGCTTGCCACGCTCCACATTAATGGGGCGGGGCTTGCCGTCCAGTCCCAGACGGTTCCAGTCCCACAGTTTGAAGGTGAAGATGCTAGGCGTAGAGCTAATCTCCAACACCATGCTATTGGCACCTGAACAATGGATCGTTCCTGCGGGGATGAGGTAATGGTCGTGCTTCTTAGCGGGGAGTTTATTCACATATTTTTCGGCAGGGAAGGAGATCTCGCCTCGTTGTGCCGCCCTCAGATCTTTTATCATCTGCCTCTCATCAATATTTTCCTTGAGTCCCAGATACACCACAGCATCCTCTCCGGCATCCAGCAGATAGTAGCTCTCGTCCTGCGTATAGGGCAAGCCGAACTCACGCTGGGCAAACTCATTGGTAGGATGCACCTGCAGGCTCAGGTTGCCGCCACCCATGGTATCAAGGAAGTCGAAACGGATGGGGAAACTCTTGCCAAAGCGAGCCCATACCTGTTCGCAAAGCAGATTGCGGCTAAACATAAGTACCAAGTCCTGCGAAGGGAACTCCACCAGCACTCCATCCAGATTTAGGTAGAGACTGTTCTCCTCGGGTACGCAGTCGAAGCACCAACCATAGTTTTGCTCCTCACGAGGCAGGTCGCAAACCTCCTTCATCCATTGACCGCCCCAGGGAGCGGGATCAAAGAAGGGAACAACTCGGAAGGGCTTGCGAACCGTGCGCTCCATGCCCTGACGGAACTGCTGGTCGCTAATCATCTTAGGCTCCTGGCGGTTGTTACTGTCAATCCAGTACTGGATACGACCCGACTGCATCAACTCATCCTTATAGCGGTCTACAATGTTCCAATCGTTGAAATACCCGCGTTTATACTGGCGTGAAGGTTCCTCCTGACTGTTATCAATGCCCAATGCTTTCACCTCATGCCTACGGAACCGCTGCTGAATCTCCCAGCGTGCCATGTCGGCGTATACTATGGGGAAAGTTGAAAGTTTTTCCGCAACAAACGCCGCACCGGTTCCGATGATGATGCAAGGTTTATCATTATCAATTATCAATTGTCCATTATCAATTTCAAAGTATTCGTACAAACGAATATTTGATAGGTATCCGAACAGCACATCATCCGTAATGAACCGTTCAGTAAGTTGTCGGATTTCCTCTTCAGGTCTCATCAGGGAACGGGTATCAATAATCTTGCGTCCTGTCTTGGCAAAGGCGACAAGGAAATCTTCCTCGTAAGTACCTGGGTAGAGGTCGATGGCCCAAACTGGCTCATCGGCCCATTGTTCATTTAATGTGGATACTATTTTCTCCCAGCCGACGATTGCCATACCATCCGTCTGAGTGCTGGGGAATTTATCGTAATTACTTTTTCTCATTAGTTTTGATTATTTGCCGAAGATTTCTTCTAACTTGGCCTTTGCCTCTTCAAAGTTATTTCCACGTGTTAGGATGGTGCCGTCTGGAGAGAACAGGATATAATAGGGAATTGCGTTAAAGTCGTAAAGATTGGCAGCGATTAGTTCGGTGTTGAGAATCAAAGGATAGGGAATGTCCAGTTTTTTTGCTGCCTCAAGTGTTTTTTCAGGCTTATCGTTTACAGCAACACCAAGGGCGGTAAAGCTTTTATCCTTGTATTTCTCATACAAAGCTATAACATGGGGAATTCCTGCTCTACAGGGACCGCACCATGAGGCCCAGAAATCAACCAACACATAGTTTCCTTTGCCCACATAGTCAGAAAGTTTGTGTGTCTGGCCATCATATTCAACGGCAAAGTCCTTAAACTTATCGCCTTTCGCAGGACCTGCTATTTTGTTGTTCATCTGCTCTGCCAATCTCTTTGTGATAAGATGCTGTTGAACATCCTTGCTGCATTTACTAATAATGGCAAGCACATTCTTGGCGTCTTCTTTTGTTTCCATATTCAAGGCCGAAAACATTGTTACAGCTGTCAAATCGTTCTTATGCTGCAGAATGTAATCCTTAACCATCTTTTGGGCTTTTTCCTTTTCGCCAGCCTGATAAACCTGATACCTTTTCTTAAGAGCGCCAAAGAAAGCATCGTTTAAAGGAGTTCCCTCGGCTGTGTTCGTGTGGTAATCCTCAAATTTAACAACAATGTTTCCTGGTTCCAAAAAGAAAAAATAGCTCAACGTGCGAACGCCACCTGTTATCTTCATTTCAAGTTGTAAGGAAGCTATCAATGGTGTTTCAATCTTTCCACTAAAAGTAATCTTAGGTTCTTTATAGGCTTGTTTTTCTGTAATGGGATCCTTGGTAGCTAAATCTGCCAGATAGAAAGAGGTAATGGTATCTCCCTGCTCCAAAAAATATTTAACCACAGGCGTCATGTCGCTACTTACGGTGTAATTCTTTTCTTGTGCCCATCCTACTATAGTGTAGCAGGCAAGCAATGCGATGATGAACAACTTTTTCATTTTCTGTATAATCTTTGTTTTTGTTTTAAACCTAATTGCGCCTACAAAGATATGTGAAAGCGAGGGAAAAGCAAAATAAATTAGCATTTATTATTATTTCCGAACGAGAGTAAGTTCGACGATAGCCAAAGTTACGTGTCGCGTTTGCCGATGCCACGCGTCGTATCTGCCTCTGTCAAACGTAGACAAAACATTGTCTGCCCCTTGACAAAGTTTTGTCTAAACGTGACAAAGCGGTTAGCGGTTAATGGTTAGCGAGCATATGACGGGTATATGACGGGTTAAAAACCACTCGTTATGTTATACCTGGCTGAGTACCAGCCTCTTAACTACCAAATATGACGAGTGACGAGTGATTTTGCGTACGAGAAAATCTTCAGATAAATTTGGTGTTTTGTTCACTTAATCGTACCTTTGCGGAAACAAAACAATAAAAGATATGAAAAGGACTATTTTATGTACTCTGCTCTTAGGAGTTCAACTTTCAATTTTCAACTTTCAATTTTCAACTGCCTACGCTCAGACCAACATCACCCCCGAGGTCTTAAAGACCCTGCAAGAAAGCTATACCGGAACGCCTGCCGAGAAGGCGATGCGTAATGCCATCAGCAACGTGGGCATCTCCAAGATGGCCGTCAACCAGGAGAATGCCGGAACCAAGGATAAGAACTTTAGTATAGAGGTCAAGAATACGGGCATTACTGACCAAAAGAGTAGCGGCCGTTGCTGGCTCTTTACAGGATTGAACGTATTGCGTGGCCGTGCCATGAAGAAGTTGGACACCAAGAACTTCGTCCTGAGCCAATGTTACCTTTTCTTCTACGACCAACTGGAGAAGAGTAACCTCTTTCTGCAAGGCATCATAGATACCCGCAAGCAGCCCATCGATAGCGAAATGGTACGCTGGCTCTTCCAGCATCCGCTTTCTGACGGCGGCACCTACACGGGCGTTGCCGACCTTGCCACAAAGTACGGCGTTGTACCTGCCGACGTGATGCCGGAAACATACGTCAGCAACAGCACCAGCGAGTTCTGCGGCCATCTGAAAAGGAAGCTACGCGAGTTTGGTATCACGCTACGCGAGAAGAGTGAGGCTGGCATGAGCGAGAAGCAACTGCAGGCCCTGAAGGTGGAGCAGCTCGGTACAGTCTACCGTATGTTGGTAATGGCTTACGGCGTGCCTCCCACCCAATTTACGTGGAAGGAGAAAACCTATACTCCTCAGGAGTTCTTCAAGACTTACTGTATCAACGAGGGTGAGGACCTGAACAAAGATTACGTGATGCTGATGAACGACCCCAGTCGACCCTATAACAAGGTCTACGAAATCGATTATGACCGCCATGTTTACGATGGTCACAACTGGCTCTATGTGAACATTCCCATCGAGGAGCTGGAGAGCATCGCCATTACCTCGCTGAAGGACAGCTGCCAGATGTATTTCAGTTGCGACGTAGGCAAGTTCCTGGATCGCAGCGTAGGATTTGCCGATATCAACAACTTTGACTACGGAAGTCTCCTGGGCACCACATTCGGTATGAACAAGAAACAGCGTATCGAGACCTTCGACAGCGGCAGCACACATGCTATGACCTTAATGGCTGTTGACTTGGACAACGAAGGCAAAGCCAAGAAGTGGAAGGTGGAGAACAGTTGGGGCTCGGACAGCGGTATGAACGGCTACATCATCATGACCGACGAATGGTTCCGCGAATATATGTTCCGCGTGGTAGCGAACCGCAAGTACTGCCCCGCCTCTGTTCTGGAACTCCTGAAACAGAAGCCAATCAAGCTTCCCGCATGGGATCCGATGTTTATGCCAGAAGAGTGACCCCTCTCCCCGCTCCCCCGAGGGGGAGTGCTAATGTTCAATGTTCAATAATAAATAACGTGGAAACAACAAGACAAAATAAAATTGCCCGACTCATCCAGAAGGAGTTGAGCGATATCTTTCAGAAGCAGACAAGCGCCATGCGAGGCGTGCTGGTAAGTGTGAGCGCTTGTTGCATCAGTCCCGATTTGAGTATCTGTCGTGCTTACCTGAGCGTGTTCCCCAGTGAACGCGCTGAGGAGATTGTGCAGAACATCAACAACAACCAGAAGCAGGTTCGCTATGAACTGGGAACCCGCGTGGGAAAACAACTGCGCATTATTCCCGAGTTGAAGTTCTTCATCGACGACTCACTGGATTACGTTGAACACATAGATGAGCTTCTGAAGAAGTGAGACTTTAGGCTTTAGACCTTAGACCCTAGTTCTATGAACTTCCCGTTCTTCATAGCCCGCAGGTATATCTTCAGCAAGAAGAGCCACAATGCCATTAACATCATTAGCGGCATCTCTGTGGTAGGTGTGGCCGTTGCCACAATGGCACTGGTGTGTACACTGAGCGTCTTTAACGGCTTTCACGACTTGGTGGCTAGCCTCTTTACAGCTTTCGACCCTCAGTTGCGCATCACCCTTGCCGAGGGGAATACCATACCGGCGAACGATGGACGTTTGCGGCAACTGCAGAAACTTCCTTGCGTGGCCGTCTATACGCCCGTAATAGAGGGGCAGGCTATGGTGGTAACGGGCGGACAACAGCACGTGGTGACCATCATGGGGGTGGCGGACAACTTTAGCAAACAGACGCACATCCAAAAGATTCTCTACGGTGACGGGTCTTTTGTCCTTCATGCCGATGTGTTGGAATACGGCGTGTTAGGCATTCAGTTGGCTGGCAGGATGGGGCTGAGTGCCGACTTCGCGGAACCCTTGCAGGTTTATGCTCCCAAGCGGGGCGAACGCGTGAATATGGCCAACCCTCTTAGCTCCTTTAATCATCAGGAGCTGCAAAGTCCGGGGGTTGTATTTATGGTTCAGCAGGGAAAATACGATGCCAACTACATCATCACCAGTCTTGGCTTTGCCCAAAGGCTGTTCGACCAGCAAGGCCGCATCTCATCAGCTGAAGTTAAGTTGAAAAAGGGTACTTCCCTATCACGAGCAAAAAAGGAAATAAGTGCACTCCTGGGTGATAAATTCATCATTCAGGATCGCTACGAGCAACAGGACGATGTGTTTCGCATCATGCGCATTGAGAAACTCATCTCGTACCTCTTCCTTACCTTTATATTATTGGTGGCCTGCTTTAACATTATCGGCTCCCTTTCCATGCTGATGATTGAGAAGAAGCAAGATGTGCAGACGCTCCGCAGCATGGGTGCGACTGACCGACAAATCTGCCACATCTTCATGTTCGAGGGCCGTATGATTAGTTTGGCCGGAGCCGTCATAGGTCTCTTGTTGGGTCTGCTACTCTGCTGGCTGCAACAAGAATACGGTCTTATCACCATGGGCGAGAGCGAAGGCAGCTTCATCGTAGAATCCTACCCCGTAAGTGTCCATCCTTGGGATTTGGCCCTCATCTTCGTAACAGTCCTCTTGGTCGGTTGGGCCGCCGTCTGGTACCCTGTAAGATATCTTTCCAAGAACCTTTTATAAGATGGGCTAAAGTCTAACGTCTAAGGTCTAAAGTCTATATCATGAGCACCGCTTACCCTTTTGCCCGCCCGCTATACGTAATGGCCAAAGCTGCCGGTCCTCGATGCAACCTCAGATGCAAGTATTGCTACTACTTAGAGAAACAACATTTGGTTAATTCAAAAAAGTCTCCTTCATCGGGGGGAGGTTTGGAGGGAGGCTACATGAGCGACGAGCTCTTGGAGGCATACGTTCGTGACTACATACAACTGCAGCAAGTGCCCGAAGTTCTGTTTACTTGGCACGGAGGCGAGCCGATGTTGCGTCCCTTGAGTTTTTACAAGCAGGCGGTTCGCTATCAACAATACTATGGAAGAGGACGACAAATAAGTAACTGCATACAAACCAACGGAACTCTGCTCACGTCCGAATGGTGCCAGTTCTTGCATGACGAGGGCTGGTTAGTGGGCATCAGTATAGACGGGACACAGCAGATGCACGATGCGTACCGTCTGGACGCAAAAGGCGAAGAAACCTGGCAGCGGGTGATGAATGCTATACAAATGCTACAGGACTACCATGTGGAGTGGAATGCTATGGCAACCGTGAATCACGCTAATGTGGGTCAGCCATTAGAGTTTTATAAATTCTTTCGCGATGAGCTTCATTGTCAGTTCCTGCAACTGAGTCCTATAGTGGAAAGAGTAAGACCCACCCCCGACCCCTCCCGTGGAGGGAGGGGGGGGGCTGAATATAGCTTGGTAGTACCCCCAGGACCATTTTCTCCCCTCCCTCCACGGGAGGGGTCGGGGGTGGGTCTTGCACCCTTTAGCGTAAAGCCCGATGAGTGGGGCCGTTTCCTCTGCACCATTTTCGATGAATGGGTCAAGCACGATGTGGGGGAGACGTTCGTAAATGTCTTTGATGCCACTCTCGCTGGATGGATGGGCGTAACGCCTGGCATTTGTGTGTATGCCGAAGAGTGCGGTCACGCAGTCGTTATGGAACATAATGGTGATATATATAGCTGTGACCACTTTGTCTTCCCCCAATACCGATTGGGCAACATCCGCCAACAAGGACTTCCCCAGATCATTTATGGCGAGAAGCAGACAGCCTTCAGCCGCCTGAAGAAAGAATCCCTACCACGTCAATGCCGACAATGTGAATGGTTAAAAGCCTGTCATGGCGAATGTCCCCGCCTCCGCTTCTTGCATACAGCCGATGGAGAGCCTGGCCTCAACTACCTCTGTGCCGGCTATCGGATGTACTTCCAGCATGTAGCACCCTACATGGACTTCATGCGCAACGAACTCTTAGCTGGTCGTCCAGCCTATGGTGTCATGAGGGCTTTCTGAAGACGTTTGTATTCCTTTTTTGTAATCTGAATTACGGTTCCGTGACGAGGAGTGAAGAGACCTTTGGTCTCCGTATTCTGAACAAAAGTGAAGTGCTTCAGGTCGTCGCTCTTGGTGAACTGATAGTAGCCGTCGCGATAACAGTCGTACATCAGACACCAGCCGCCACCAATGAGGGGGAATACGCCGGCGCCTTCCACATCGTGACTAGTGGTCTCGCAGAAGCCATCATGCAGCGTCCAGGTTTCGGGGCTATGCAAATCCGTAAAGGTATATTGCTTGATACCCTTGTGGCGACCATCCGCCTCAGTCTTAAAGAAGAGGTGATACTGCCCGTCCTTATCCTGCACGATGTCCGTATCGATAGCAGGAGATTGAAAATCGAACAGCACTTTCGGTTCGGTCTCTAGGTCGCTGAAATCATCGTTGGCATAACACCAGTACACGCGGTCGTATGGAATTGAGCCATCGTCGGTCAGCAACGAAAAGTAAACCATATACTTGCCTGCAGCCTTATCGTAGATGGTCTGCGGTGCCCATACGCGGGTTACGTGGGCAAAGTTGGTTCCGTTGAATCGCTCGGGAAAATGAACGGTATGATGCTCCCAATGAATCAAATCGCGAGAACGAAGGAGTACCATGCCCCTGTTGCTAGCCCAGCCGAGCGACGAGCGCATGTCCGTTACTACCATGCGGAACCAACCATCTTTGCAACGGAGGATGTGCGGGTCACGAACACCTTTGGCTAAGGCTATGGTATCGCTTGCCACAATGGGCTTTCCGCCATTCAATGGCGTGTAATTAAAACCGTCGGTACTTACAGCATAGCATATCTGCTCCTGCTCGGGAGCATTGCCCGTAAAATAAGTAAACAAATAAAACAGGCTTAAAAGGAATATCTTCATACTTTATCTTAAATTTGTGGTGATTATATTTACGCTGTAGGGCGCTACGTCAAAGACGAGCGTCTTGTTATCTTCTCTGGAATGAACGTTGGCAGGACGCGGCACAATGTTATCGGGGTAACCCATGGTGTTCTCGTCCTCACCAGACATACCTGCGAGACGAATCATCCTGCTCCAACTTGGCGAGGCACCCGAGATGTGCAAGGTTCCCTTGGCACCTGTACCGCAGAGATTCACAATCTTTGTATAGAGGATGCCGAACTTTTCGTCAAGCGTGCTATTGGCATAGACGCCATGCATCTTGCTGTTCTTCTTCTTACCCTGATAGACAACCTTGCCATCAACGGTACCGGTAATGTCTTCGCCATCAACATCAAGCTGTATATCGTACCATTTGCCCGTTTCGTAGTGGTCGGTGCGGTCGCCGCCCAAATTGTTGCGGCCACCATTATAGGTTGTCTCTACCGATGTCTTTGTATTGCCCCAACCTCCGAGGTTAAGCCAATCAAAGTTCCTGTGGTCTATGTAATTGAAGACAATCATGAAACCCTCATCACCGCCATCTTTGCGAGCCTGAATTTTATAGGTATAACGCTTAGATTGGGTGGTTACCGGAGAGACGCGTATGCTCTCCTCTACCTTGCTCAACTGACGGAAAGTACCATCTTCGAAAGCTTTCCAGTTACCAACAGAAGGAGAGTTGGGAACGGCAACGTACCAGTCCTTCATATCGGTAAGGGGGATGTCAACGTCATCTATGATAAGCTGAGGATTGCGGAAGCTTGCCTGTGTCTTCCACGTGGCAATGCCGACGCTGACGGGCACAGCATTCTCGGTTTCTACAGGCTCAGGGATGTTCCACTCCAGTTCGCTCTTCACCACTCTCGTGCCCACATGGTTAGAGAAGAGTTGCTGCACCCAATAGCTAGGTGTGCCAAAAGATTTACTGCTGTCGAAGCGAATCATATCGGGACGCCACTGGATTTTGTTCTCGTTTACAAAGATAGGTGCATAACTGCTCATACGAACAATATCTGCATTATTCTCCATACCCATCATAAAGACGGCTTCGCCCATGGCGGCGTTCATATTGCCCGTTGTACCATAGCCATTGGTAACAGCATATTCGCCCGGATAGATGATTGGCCCCTTACGGTTGTAGTTGTCGAACCTGTTATACTGGTCTACAAACCACTGGGGCGTTCTGTAATAATGCTCATCCAGAATATCTACGGGATGATTGTTTCTCCACTTCGGATAATCTGTGCCCCAAGCCTCAACGTTACCGATACATTGAACCTCGGGAAAACGAGCCTTAATGGCATCGTAGAACATACGGTAGCGCTCGGGGTAATGGTCGCTCTGATCCGAATTGTTCTCCATTTGGTAGTTATAATTCTCGTTGCCGATTTCTATGTAAGCAATGTTAAAAGGCTCTGGATGACCGTTCTCGGCACGCATCTTACCATAATGACTGGTCACAGGACCATTCGCATACTCCAACGCACCAAGACATTCATCTATCCAAGGCTGCAACTCGTTCAGCGGCGTGCATCCTCCATGCCAGATACCAATATTTACTACGTAGAGCGGCTTAGCATTCAAGTCCTCGCAGAGCTGTAGGAACTCGTGGAAGCCCAATCCGTCTGTAGTGGGATAGCCCCAGTTAGCATTCATGTGACCGGGTCGACGCTCAATCGGACCAACTGTACGCTCCCAATGGTAAGCGTTTTCTGGCTTGTGGTTTCCTTCTACGTAACAACCGCCGGGGAAGCGCATAAAGCGTGGATGCAAGGCCTCAAGCTTCTCTGCCAAATCTATGCGGCAGCCGTTCTCCCTTCCCCTGAAAGTGGGTGGGAACAGACTTACTACATCCAACAATACGGTGCAAGGCTTCTCAAACTCCAAATAGAAAATAGCTTGTGGAAAGGAGTGTTTGGGTACGATAGTGGTTTCTATCTTTTGCCATCCTTTCTTTAGCTTTTGGTTAATTATGGTCTCGCCTATCTGCTTACCATTCTTGTATATCGTACGATCTACAATGCCTCCTTTAAAGCTGAAAAGACTAGCCTTCAATGTTCCGGGATTTCCCTTCTCTACTTTTATCCAAAACGATAGCTTATACTGTGTTCCTGCTACCGCATTAATGCCCCAAAAGCCCTCATTGCTGATCCTGCCACCCGGTGCTGTGGTCTCTACCTTCATGGCATGGTCAATCCAGTTCTCTGCCCAAGGAGTTTTTGTGTCTTGATTTTTGAATTTTGAATTGTCTTCCACCAAGCTGATGTTAGCACCTTCTGCCTTCCAATATTCAGGCTTCTCTGCATTGTACTCAAAAGAGCGGTTCCTTATCAACTCGGCATACAAGCCGCCATCGCTGGCAAAATTGATGTCCTCGTAGAATATTCCGTAAAGTGTTGGACTTATTTCTATGCCTTTCTGAGCAATATCCACATCGATATTTACCTGTGCCCATGTGCTCATACAAAAGCACGACAATAATCCCAAAATGAACGTTCTTTTTGTTTTCATTATGTATTAATTGTCTTTGTTTCTGGTGCAAAATTACAAAAAAAGGCCAAATAAACGAGAGATGTGCAAAAAAATGAACGGGGAAACCTTGTGAACCATCGTATAAATCATTACTTTTGTAGCCATAATCCACATTTAACAACTTTGGCCTCATGCAAAAACGACTCTTTTTCCTAATAATCGCCTGTGCTTCCCTTTCTGTTTTTGCCAAGAAGCAAACCACTGATTTCGACCCTGTTTCCTACGTTAATACCTTACAGGGAACCAATTCGCACTTTGGCCTTTCGCACGGCAACACATTCCCAGCTACTGCTATGCCGTTTGCCCAGCACATGTGGACACCACAAACCGGAAAGAACGGAGATGGATTCAAGTACCTTTATACAGCTGATGAGATTCGGGGATTCGGACAATCGCACCAATGTTCTCCTTGGGTAAGCGATTATGCGGTATACACCTTCTTCCCCGAGGTGGGAACGCTTGAGGTTGACCCCGAGAAACGTGGGGCTAAGTTCTCGCACAAAAACGAAACAGCCCTGCCACACTACTACAGCGTACAGTTCGATAACGGCATAAAGACCGAGTTTTCTCCTACCGAACGATGCGTTCACTTCCGCTTCTCCTACCCTAAGTCGGGCGATGCATGGCTCGTTATCGACGGTTATACAGCACAGAGTCAGATGGAGATTGACGTAGAAAAGCGACAGATTCGCGGTTGGGTGAATAACCAACGCTTTGTGAATCATGCCGAAAATTTCCGTAACTATTTCATCATCCAGTTTGATAAACCCTTTGCCGAATCCGGCAATTGGGAAAAAGGTGTTTACTTGAAATTCCCAAAGGGAGCCAAGGTTCAGGCCAAGGCCGCGTCCTCTTACATATCCCCCGAACAAGCTGCTCTGACCTTACAGCGCGAATTGGGCGTCGATAAGACTTTGGAGCAAACAAAGAAACGTGGGCACGATGTTTGGCAGAAGCTGTTGAGCCGTATAAAGGTGGAGGGCGGCACCGAGGAGCAATTGCGCACCTTCTACTCTTGCCTTTTCCGTGCCAACCTGTTCTCTCGTAAGTTCTACGAGATAAAGGCCGATGGCAAACCTTATTATTATAGTCCTTACGACGGGAAGATTTACGATGGCTACATGTTCACCGACAATGGCTTCTGGGATACATTCCGCTCGCAGTTCCCGCTCACAAACATCCTTCACCCCACGCAACAGGGTCAATATATGAATGCACTCTTAGCCGCTCAGAAGCAATGCGGCTGGTTGCCTTCATGGTCGTTCCCGGGAGAGACGGGCGGTATGTGTGGCAATCACAGCATCTCGCTCTTGGCCGATGCTTGGGCAAAGGGCATCCACGACTTTAACCCCGATTCTGCTCTTGTGGCTTATGCTCACGAAGCAATGAATAAAGGGCCGTACGGAGGAGCCAATGGTCGTGCAGGATGGAAAGAATACTTCCAATTGGGCTATGTGCCTTTCCCCCTCTCGCATGGGAGCGTCACACAGACTCTTGAATATTGTTATGATGACTGGTGTGCCTATCAACTTGCCCGCTCCTGCGGCAACAAGTTTTATGAACAAATCTTTGCCAAACAAATGTTCAACTACAAGAACCTGTGGGACCCCGACATCTGTTTCTTCCGCGGACGGGATGCCGATGGTTCTTGGACAGAACCTTTCTCGGCTATCAAATGGGGCGGCCCTTATACCGAGGGTTGTGCCTGGCATTATATCTGGTCGGTATTCCATGATGTAAACGGACTCATCAACCTCTTTGGCAGCAAGGAACGCTTTTGCCAGAAGATAGATTCTGTCTTCTCCGTTCCTGGTGAGGTAGATCCCGGTTGGTATGGCGGTAAGATTCACGAGATGGTTGAGATGGAGCAGGCAGGTATGGGACAATACGCTCATGGCAACCAACCCATTCAACACATGCCGTACCTCTACTGTTACGCCGGACAGCCTTGGAAGACGCAATATTGGGTACGTCAGATTATGTCGCGTTTATACAACAGTACACCCGATGGTTTCCCTGGCGATGAGGACCAAGGAGGAATGTCGTCGTGGTATGTGCTTTCGGCACTTGGTATCTATGCTGTAACACCAGGAACCAATCAATACGTTATCGGCTCACCCATATTCCGCAAAGCAACAATTACTATGGAGAACGGACATCAGTTTGTGATTGAAGCGGAAAACAACAATGAGCAGAACTGTTACATTCAGGATGGAAAGCTGAACGGCTCTCCACTCACCCGCAACTACATCACTTACGATGAAATCAACAACGGCGGTCGCCTTACTTTCAAGATGGGAGCAGAACCGAATAAACAGCGCAACATTACCAGCGCAGCATCCCCGTATTCAGTTTCAAATTAAAATAATGTAAAAAAATGAAATTTTCAATGTTCAAGGTTCAATGTACAATGAAAAAAGCAGTTTTCCTACTGCTTTTTGCTACAGCAAACGCTTCATGGGCGCAACCCCGCCCAGAGTATCCACGTCCACAATTCGAGCGTCAGGATTGGGTAAATCTCAACGGTGAATGGAGCTACACCTTTGATTTCGCTGGCTCCGGTGTAGAAAAACGTATGTACGAGAGCAAGGGTTTCGATGGTAAGATTATCGTCCCTTTTGCACCTGAGAGCAAACTTTCTGGCGTAGAATATACCGATTTCATCAACAATATCTGGTATCATCGTCAGATTCAGATGCCTGCCGAATGGGCCGGACGTAACGTCATGCTAAACTTCCAGGCTGTTTATTATAATTCAGAGGTATATATTGATGGTCGGTTGGCTGGTCGTCATTTTGGCGGTAGCACGGGCTTTGCTATCGATGTCACCCGTTTCTTGAAGGACGGTAAGACACACAACCTTGTGGTTCATGCTTACAGCGATACCCGCACCCTCAAACAACCAGCCGGTAAGCAGAATGTTCGCCAGAGTCAGTTCGAGTGTATGTACACCCGTACCACAGGAATTTGGCAAACCGTCTGGATGGAGCCCATAAATGCTAAGGGTCTAAAGAATGCACAGGTCATTACGGATATCGACCAGAAACAGGTTATCGTTCATCCCCATTTCTACGCACAGGATGGCGGCACCATAACCGTTACACTTAAGGACGGTGCTAAAGTGGTTGCTACAAAAACAGCCGCTGCTACCGATGCCTCTACACTCATCCTGCCCGTTAAATCACCTAAACTTTGGAGCCCCGAAAGTCCTTTCCTTTACGATCTAACCTATGAAGTAAAAGATGCTCAGGGTAACGTTGTTGATAAGGTAGCCTCTTACATCGGCATGAGAAAGTTCCATTGCAGCGGCAACAAGACCTATCTGAACAACGAGCCCTTCTATCAGCGACTCGTTCTCGATCAAGGCTTCTATCCCGATGGTATTTGGACGGCTCCCTCTGATGAAGCCCTCAAGCGCGACATCGAGCTTTCTATGGCTGCGGGCTTCAATGGAGCCCGTCTACACCAGAAGGTCTTCGAGGAGCGTTTCCATTATTGGGCAGATAAGTTGGGTTATATCACGTGGGGCGAGGCTCCCTCTTGGGGTATGAACGCCAATGACCCCGAGGTGGCTCGTAACTTCACATCTGAGTGGACAGAGGAAATTGTTCGTGACCGCAATCATCCCAGCATTGTTACTTGGACACCAATGAACGAAGAGTGGTGGCCCGATCGCGTGCAGTTCCCCCGTTTCGTTTCTGATTTGTACGACCTTACCAAGCAACTCGACCCCACCCGTCCTTTCCACGATGTCAGCGGTGGTGCACATGTAAAGACTGATATCTGGTCGACCCACAATTATGAGCAGAATCCCCAACGACTACAAGATATAATCTATAAGGACGGCAAGTGGTTCCAGGCACCTCACGACCCCATAGATGTTTATCGTACCAATACAGGGTTCAATCGTCCTACCGATGTTAACCGCTACGACTATCCCCTCTACACCGAGCCCACGATGCCTTACATCTTGGATGAGTTTGGTGGCATCAAGTGGGTCAAGGGTCAGGATAAAGCTACTGGTAACACTGGCGCCTCTTGGGGTTATGGCGAACCGCCTCACTCTCTGGAAGAGTTCTATGCCCGTTTGGAAGGTCAGGTGGATGCACTCATGAATATCTCCGACCATGTTTGGGGCTACTGCTTCACCCAGCTTACCGATGTAGAGCAGGAGCAGAATGGTGTCTATTTCTATGACCGCACCACCAAGTTCGATATGGCTCGCATTAAAGCCATCTTCTCGAAGAAACCAGCTTCTAGTAAATGAAGAATGAAGAATGAAGAGTGAAGAATCATATAATGTTCAATGCCTAATGAATAGAATATCTAAAAGTCTTTTTCTCCCATCTGGGTGGGCTAAAGCAGGGACCGTCTTTTTCTTCTTGGCTCTGGCCGCTATCGGCCAGGCGGCTGACCTTACCCGCTATTGCAATCCCTTCTTGGGAACCGCTACTTTGTGGACTCCCGAAGAATTGGGTTATACCCGCACTGAAGTGAAACGCGCTTGGGGTGCCGAGACCTTCCCCGGTGCTGCTATGCCCAACGCAATGGTGCAATGTACACCCGTTACCATGTATCACAGCGGTAGCGGCTATCAGTACGAGGACCATCAGATTTATGGTTTTGCCCACTCCGCTAAGGGACATTGGGACCAACTTCATATCCCCATGCTACCCGTAACAGGAAGGTTCTATCCCTATAACTACTGCTCGTGGTTCTGTCACGAACAGGAAGAGGCCCATCCCGGCTACTATAGCGTGTTCTTGCAGCGATATAATGTAAAGGCCGAGCTGACCACCACCCTTCGTTGTGCCTATCATAGGTACACATTCCGCGAGGCAGACGAGAAGCGCCTGTTGGTGGATATCACCAAGAATAACGGGCGTCCCCGTCGATGGCACATAGAAAAAGCTACCGCCGCAAATGCCTTTCAGGGATTTCAGGACGGTCACGGAAGGATGTACTTCTATGCCACCGCAAACTTGCCTGTAAAAGGTGTTAAGATCGAGACCGCAAAGAAGCAGACCATAGCCATTGTAGATTTCGAGAACAACAAGGGCGCTGCACCTTTGGAACTGAAGATTGGTTTCAGCTTTGTCAGCATAGAGAATGCCAAGGAGAACCTAGCAGCTGAAATGGCCGACCTCAGTTTTGCAGATGTCAGACAGCAAGCTGATGAGACTTGGGAAAAAATCTTCTCCCACATTCAAGTGGAGGGCGGTACTGAGCGCCAGAAAGGCCTTCTCTACAGTACCCTCTATCGCGCCTTCCTGTGGCCTGTGCTCCGCAGCGATGTCAACGGTGAGTATCTTGACAACCGTAACCAAGTGGTCAAAGGCGACTTCCGCTACTATACCGACCCCTCGTTCTGGGATACCTATCGTAACAAGTTGCAGTTGCTGGCTATGATAACGCCAGATGTGGCTTGCGACATTGTCAAATCGTGCATGGATCGCGGCGAAAAACGTGGCGGCTATATGCCCACCTTCTTCCACGGCGACCACGCTTGCACCATGGTCTGTGGTATGTGGCAGCGCGGTATTCAGGGCTTTGATTTGGAGCGTGCCTATAAGCTCATTCTCAAGAATGCTACCGTGCCTGGCAGAGGCGGACGTCCTTACCTGGATGAGTACATACAGCGAGGGTGGATAGCCGAGAAAGATACCACCAATGTGCCTACCGAAGACGAGTACAAGGCCGCTGTTACCAAGACACAGGAGTATGCCTATGATGATTATGTAGTTGCGCAAGTAGCAAAAATCTTAGGCGATAAGGCCAACTACAAACTGCTGATGCAACGCTCAGGCAATTACAAGAACCTCTTCGACCCCAGCACAGGCTTCTGGCGCGGCAAGATAGAGAATGGCGAGTGGATAAAGGATTTCGACCCTTACTATCCTTACTATGCCTATATGTATCGCGAGGCCAACGCATGGCAGAGCCTCTTCTTTGCGCCACACGACCCCGAGGGTATGATAGCCCTCTACCCTAGCAAGGAAGCTGTAGAGGCAAAACTCGACAGCCTCTTCACCGAACCTTGGCGTGGATATGAAGCATGGAACATGACCGGCTTTATGGGTAATTACTGTCACGGTAATCAGCCCGACCACAGCGTTCCCTATACCTATTATTTTATAGGAAAGCAAGAGAAAGCCCAGCACATCCTGAATGAGCTGATGGAAAAGTACTATGATATGGGAGCCGACCATCTGGCTTACGCAGGAATGGACGATGCCGGTGAGACCTCATCCTGGTATGTCTTTAATGCAATCGGTTTATACACCTACTCGCCTGCTGATCCCGAGTACATTATAACCGTTCCCTTGTTCGACAAGGTAATCTTCCGCATGGGTGACGGTCGTAGTGTTGTCATCCGAAAAGAAGGCTACGGCGAAAAAATCCAGCAAATCCTCTGTGGCACCAAGCCCATCAAAGGTTGGTTCATCAATCATAACGATATGCTGAAAGCCGGAGAAGTGGTAATCAAGCTGTAGCCTATATGGGTTAGCGGTTAAAGGTTAGCGGTTAGCGTTCACCTGTAGACTTTGCCAACGCCACGCGTCGCGTTGGCCTCTGTCAAACGTAGACAAAACTTTGTCAAAGCGTTGACAGAGCTCTGTCGAAATGTGATAATGACAACAAATTAAAAACACTCATCACCCATCACCCTTGTTTCACAACATGCTAATTGTCAATAAAATACGCCACCTTTTTGAGGTGATGGGTGGGTGACGAGTAAAATTAATTTGGATAAAATCTTAGAGCCCAAACCTCCAACTTTTGGGGTGCGGGTTAGGTGTTGGGTTAGGTGTTAGGTTAGGTGTTTGAGCAACACCTAACCCACAACAACCCCGATAATCATCGGATGTTAGGAACCATTGGGTTAGGTTGTTAGGTGTTTTTGCGAATGCGCGTATTTTTGAGCAAAATGCTGTCGTTAACGAAGTGTTAAGCAAATGTTAAAAACACCACGTGTAGACTTTGCCATTTCTACACGTCGACTTTGCCTTTTCAACGTGTCGCGTTTGCCGATGCGACGCGTGGTGTTTTCATTGTCAAAAGGAGGAGGAATAACCAACTTAGAAAAATCTTTATTTAAGTTACTTTTTACTCGTAATCAAGTTAGAAAACGATCACAAATAAGCTGTCTTACGCTGGAAAAAGTTGACACAATAGTCAACCACAATGATTTCGAAAGACATTAAAAAACAAAGAAAGAAGAGAAAGGCTCTAAGTGAAGAGGAAAAAATAGCGATAATCCGCGAACACTTTCTGGAGGGTACCA
>JAFXTC010000002.1 GCA_017525235.1 Bacteroidaceae bacterium
TGCCCGTAACAACTTTACTCCCATATTTCCTAACAACCAAATCTATTCGCAAGGCTACTACAGCGAGATACAATCCTTCATAACATCTATTGAACACGGCCATTCAAGCATCCTCACTGATATTGCATCAATTAAACCGACTTACGAAATCTTGACGAGAATAAAGAGATTATTTGCAGAATCCAATTGAAGTACACTCAAAACGCGCAGTATATCATGGCTGTCACAATTGACGGGAGGGAACTCCTGTGTGCTGAAATGTTTTCCGCAGTTATCGACTCCAACATGCATGACAGGCTTGCTTTGAACTGGCAGACTCCATTCAAACGAAGTGGAGATGGGGTATTAGGCTGCCCCTCCTTACTTTTGAGTGGACAGAGGCAAGCCTCTTCTGCATATCCTTCTTTGCGTGAAGTCGCCAGATCTCTTTCATTTTGAATATTGTTATTCGAAGAACCATCAAAGTCATAGTAACCCTACAAGCTTGCTGTTTTATCTGGCTAGTTTCCCCGACATCGATAGTAGATAGGGGTATTAGGCTACCCACTACTTGAAAAATGTGGCATCGGCAAGCCGATTTTACACGCTTGATATTATCCTCTGGCATCGGCTCCGATATTCATGGCCTGCCATGTGTGAGAATAGCTTAATGCCAGATACTGTAACAAACCTATCTTGCATTGTTATCAGCAACTTGTGTAGCATATACATGGCTTGATGGATAAGTGTAATGCACAAATTGGCAATCTCCTCATCATTCATGCGTTGTATAGTGGTGGCGTAGTCCTTCAGAAGTTGTTCACTACGTGCATACTCCCGCATTGCATTATATCGTGGGTGAAAATTACCCCATTGATGAAGGTGGCGCACACGAATATAATCCTCGTAGTCGTCAAGAAGTTCTTCAAGGCTAGCTTTAGCCACATTCGTAAGTTTAATCTCTGTCTCGCTCGATGTGGCAGCTGCTTGGTTACCTTCAGCAATGTTCTGCTTGCCACTACGGGCTGCCTGAACCATCTGATCCACTGTGCGATCCCCTTTTTGCAAATAATGTTGAGTGAAATAATAGGTTATATCATAAATAACCTCAGTTACTTTATAAACCCTCAGGTGTCTGTAATGCCCATGTTTGGGCAAGAAAATAAATTTTTCACTCTTCTGAGTATTCTGAGTATTCTGATTATTCTGATTACTCTGATTATTTTGATTCATGACCATTACCTTTGTTATCTTCCGCAAAGGTACGAAAAAAAAATTAGTCGACCAATAATCCGACCACTATTCTTCCACGCACAAAGAAAAAGAGTGTTTTTCTTGTGTTCTTACGGGGCACTTTTATGTCCTTTTATGAGTAAAAACATAATAATTGTTGTGAATGTTTTAAATTTTTATGGCTTCGGAAGGTCTTTAGTTCAGAAAAAATTGCTATCTTTGCATCACTTTTGTTGAAGGTAAAAAGAGCCTCTGTTTTCGTAACTCCTGAAAAGACCAAACAAAAACTAGCGACTAACGAAGGCTGCCTGCTCATACTATACAAAAAGAGGTGTGGGCATTGGTGGTTTAAACAACGTTGCGTTGGGATTGGTCTCCCTCAGGAGTGTTGTTTTCCACTGTGCCACATCACGCCTCTTTCTTATAAACCCTAATGAAAAGAAGTGATGAAATGGCAAACCAATATAATAAAAAAGGAGGGGGCTCTTCAATAGGGCATATCCTCAAGATAACATCAAGGAACAATGGAGCACTCATTCTGCTCCTCTTATTTTTCTGCATTACCACATCTGTTGCACAGAATGTTTTTACGTGGGACGATTTTATTGAGGAAATAACCTCCAGTCAAGAATCAGAGAATGAAGAGAATCTCCTTCCCTATCTGGAGGAACTGAAGGAGCTGCACGAACATCCCATCAACATCAATACAGCCACCATAGAGGATTTTAAGCAACTACCATTCCTCAACGAACAGCAGATAGAATCCATTCATGCCTATATCTATCTGCACGGACAAATGCAAACACTGGGCGAATTGCTGATGCTACCGTTGATTGACGGGCAGACGTACAGATGGCTGCATTTGTTTGTCTATGCGGGAGAAGTTAAGAAGGAGGAAAAGAAAGGGCTCTTCAAGTACCTCAAAAATGATTTCTCCACACGGGTTGATATTCCCCTTTATTACAGAAAAGGATATAGCACAGCTAACGGATATGCTGGTAATCCAATCTATCACCGCATGAAATATGAACTGGGAAACAGCAAGCATTTTCGTGCTGGATTCCATGTCGAGAAAGATGCGGGAGAGCGGTTCTATGATTCATACGGCGGCTTTGCCTTGCTGAAGGATGTGGGTATTATAAAGACGGCTATTGTGGGCGACTATCGCTTAGGATTTGGAGAGGGACTGGCTTTGGGCGGAAGCACATGGTTCAGTAAAGCTGCCCCCACAACAAAGATACAAACAGGCATTAAACCCCTTACCAGTACCGACGAGATTAATTTTCTGCGAGGAGCTGCCATTACGCTTCGGTTTGGAAAGGAATGGGAAGTGACGGCTTTTGGTTCATACAGACAGAAAGATGCCACGCTGAACAATAACGGTGAGATACAGACACTGCAAACATCCGGCTACCACCGAACAGCATCAGAACAAAAAGGCAAGAACATTGCCACAGCCACAAGCTTTGGCGGTAACGTACAATGGCAAAGAAAAGGGTTTCATTTAGGTGCTGCGGGCTACTTTATGCACTTTAACAAGTTGATGAATCCAGGCACCGCCACATACCGACGCTTCTATCCCAAGGGTCAAAACTTCTCGGTGGCAAGTTTATATTATGGATACAACCGTTATCGTTTTACCTTGGCAGGAGAGACAGCTTACAGCACAGAAAAGGGAGGCATTGGAACTCTGAACCGTTTGCAGTGGATTCTGAGTAAACGTTACATCATTTCTGCAGTGCAACGTTTCTACGACTACAAATACTATTCGTTCCTGGGCAATGCCTTTGCCGAGAATTCATCAGCACAGAACGAGAGCGGTGTGCTGCTTCATCTGAAAGCACAACCTTGGGACAGATGGCAGATTATCTGCTATGCCGACTTCTTCCATAACCCTTGGCCTCGCTACCGAATGACGCGTGCCAGCACCGGACAGGAAATAATGGTGGAGGTGTCGCATCAACTGAACAAAACCCACACCCTACAGGCTCGTTATCAGCTGAAACGGAAGGAGACGGGTGATGTAATGGAGCCTCATCACCGAACCAAACTTCAATGGACTATTACTCCCTCTGATAAATGGAAGTTTCAGACAACAGGATGGTATCATTCTGTATTGGGCAGCAACGGGTGGAGCATTCAGGAAACTGCCTACTGCACTTTGCAGAAACCAGCATTAAAGTATTCTGTTATGGCAGGATATTTTAATACCGATGATTACAACAGCCGCATTTATCTGTATGAGCCTGCTTTGTACAGCAGTGTTTCGTCGGGTTCCTATTTTGGCAAAGGCGTTCATGGTGTCTGTACCGCCCGTTGGACAAGCAAAAAGAAGCGCTTGATGCTAGAAGGTAAATACGCCCTCTGCAAATATTTCGACCGCTCAGAGATTGGATCAGCCCTTCAGACTATCTTTAGCTCTTGGAAAAATGATGTTTCCCTACAATTAAGGGTTGTTATATAAGGAAGGGAAAGGATAATACCTTGTTTTTTCTTGCAATTTTTCGAAGAAATATATGAAATGCAAAATTAATTCGTATATTTGCAGCGATACTTTAACCATTTACAAACAAATTAACAACTTTCTGTTATGCTTAAAAAAATAAGAATCACACTGGCCCTCATCTTCTGGGTGCTGATAACATGGCTGTTGGTAGATTTTACCGGCACGGCTCATGTGTATCTGGGATGGATGGCTAAGATTCAGTTCTTGCCCGCTTTGGTAGCAATGAACATTGGAGCGCTGCTGTTTATAGTTGCACTGACGCTCCTGTTTGGCCGTATCTACTGCTCTATTATCTGCCCATTAGGTGTGATGCAGGATGTTATCGCTTGGTTCCGTAAGAAGAAAAACAAGTACAGCTACAGCGAGGAGAAAGGCATTCTGCGCTATAGCATCTTGGCCATTACAGGTTTTCTGTTGGCAACTAATTTGGCTTGGATAGTAGGATTGATTGCTCCCTACAGTACATACGGTAGAATTGTGGGGACTGTTTTCTCGCCGCTCTATAAACTGGCAAATAATGCTTTGGCCGCTTTAGCCGAACATTACGGCAGTTATGCTTTCTACGAGGTGGATGTGTGGCTGAAGAGTATTCCTGCCCTTATTGCCGCTGTTGCTGCGTGGATTATCATTGGTATTCTCGCATGGAGAGGCGGACGTACCTGGTGTAATACCATTTGTCCTGTGGGATCTCTGCTAGGCATATTAGCCAAATACTCCAGACTGAAAGTGGTCATCGACCCCGATATTTGCAACGGATGCCGTAAGTGCGAACGCAACTGCAAGGCTTCCTGTATCAACGGCAAAACGCACGAGATAGATTATAGCCGTTGTGTTACATGTGGTGATTGTTTGGAACAATGTGCACAGCATGCTATTTCCTTTGGTTACAAACCAATGATAGAAAAGCAAAATCAGATAGCTAAAGAGTATGAAGATAAGAAGGCTGACGAAAGTCGTCGTGCTGTCCTGACAGGTGTGGCTTTGTTGGCTGGAACTGCATTAGTAAAGGCACAGGAGAAAACCACTGATGGCGGTTTGGCTGAGATTGAGGATATGAAGAAACCCAACAGAGATAAGTTGATTACGCCTCCTGGTTCTATATCACTGAGGAATCTGTCTGAACATTGTACCTCTTGTCAGCTGTGTGTGAACAGTTGTCCTAATGATGTTCTTCGCCCCAGCAACAGTCTGGATCGCTTTATGCAGCCAGAGGTAAGCTACGAGCGTGGCTATTGTCGCCCTGAATGTACACGTTGCTCTGATGTTTGTCCTACTGGTGCTATCAAGCCTATTACCGTTGAACAGCGTACAGCCACTCAGGTGGGTCACGCCGTTTGGATTAAGGATAACTGTGTTCCTGTAGCCGATGGAATTCCTTGTGGCAACTGTGCCCGCCATTGCCCTGCCCAAGCCATTCAGATGGTTCCTTTGCAGGCTGGTGTTCATCAGGACGGTTGGCGTTGGCTGGATGCCGACAATCAAGAGATTCCTCGCGAGAGAGTCTTACTTATCCCTGTAGTGAACGAGGAGAAGTGCATCGGTTGTGGTGCTTGTGAGAACCTTTGTCCATCGCGTCCCTTCAGCGCTATTTATGTTGAGGGACATGAGGTGCATCGGGAAATTTAGTTCAATTTAATTGAAAATTGATAATTATGAAACAATATAATAGAAGGGACTTTCTGAAGGTTACGGGTACAGTAGCTGCTACAACGACATTGGCAAGTTGTGGAGCTGGAGGCTCTAATACCGAGGGAAAGGTTGATTATATGGGACACCATACAGGTGAGGTGCCCAAGGATAAAATGACCTATAGGGTTAATCCAAAAAACAATGAGAAAGTAAGTATATTGGGTTACGGATGGATGCGTCTGCCTACAAAGAAGGTGGAAAATGAAGATGTGATAGACCAAGAACAATGTAACCGACTGTGCAAATATGCACTGGATCATGGAGTAAATTACTTCGATACATCACCAGCCTATTGCAGAGGTAAGAGCGAAGAATCTCTGGGTATTGCTTTAGAGAAGAGCGGTTATCGCAGAGATCAATATTTCATCGCTACCAAACTTTCTAATTTCAGTCCGCAGAAATACAGTTTCGAGGCAGGAAAAGAAATATTCGAGAACAGTCTTAAAAATATGAAGACTGACTACATAGATTATCTTTTGCTACACTCAATTGGTGGTGGAGGCATGCACAATCTGCATCAACGATTCTTGGATAACGGTCTGCTGGATTGGCTGATGGAGCAACGTGCTGCAGGAAGAATAAAAAACTTAGGATTCTCTTTTCACGGAGATGTAGCAGTCTTTGACTGGATGCTTGACCATCACGATGAATATGAATGGGACTTTGTTCAGATTCAGGCAAATTACTGCGATTGGCACAACGATAAGGATAAGGGTCGCTCTGGCGAATATCTGTATAATAGGTTAGAGGAACTTGAAATCCCTGCCGTTATCATGGAGCCCTTGTTGGGTGGTCGTTTAAGCAAGGTGCCCGATCATGTTGTGGTACACCTTAAACAACGTGATCCTGAAAGCAGCGTAGCCAGTTGGGCTTTCCGTTACATTGGTAGCAAGCCGAATGTGCTTACCGTTCTAAGCGGTATGACTTATATGGAGCACTTGGAGGATAATATTCGTACTTATTCACCTTTGAAGCCCCTCTCGGAAGACGAACAACAATGGCTGGAGGGTGAGACAGCAACACTTATCAACAGCTATCCTACCATTGATTGTAACGATTGTAAGTACTGTATGCCCTGTCCCTATGGTTTGGATATTCCTGCCATCTTTGTACATTATAATAAATGTGTAAACAAGGGTAATGTGCCTGAGAGTATGCAAGCCGAAAATTATCAGAAGGCCCGTAGAGCTTTCCTTGTAGGATATGACAGAAGCGTACCCAAGCTGCGTCAGGCCAACCATTGCATACAATGTAGAGCATGTATTCCTCATTGTCCACAACAATTGGATATTCCCAGACTATTAACAAGAGTTGATGAGTTTGTGGAGAAGCTAAAGCAGAATAAACTATAGACTTTAGGCGTTAGACATTAAACTTTAGCAGCACTCCTAAATTTGGGAGTGCTTTTTTTATATTCCCATACGTAGCATCGTCAAGTCGGCTTCTTCGCCTACTACCCAGATACGTTCACCAGCTTGGAACTTACGCTGAGCTTGGGTAACCTGCAAGTTACCCTTATCATCCTCTATGCCCACAACCATACAGTTATATCTGCTTCGGAAGTCAATATCAACAAGCGTTTTTCCACATAGAGGACTTACATTACTAATGCCCACCTGAATGATAGAAAGTGTATTCTTTAATGCTTTACTTTCTTCTGCAAGGTAAACATCGTGAGTTAATTTAGTTTGGAAGGAACGCAAACCTTCTGGGTCAGAAACAATCTCTATTATATCACCTGGATATATTTTGCTATTACCACCTGGAATATTAATACGCTGTAAACCTCGAGTAATAGCAGCAATATGAATGTGTTCAGTACGACCAAAATTCAATTGCATCAGCGACTTTCCGCCCCATTTGGTATTTGCAGGAACAACAAAACTGGCAATCTGCAAATCCTTACCTTTAAGTTTACGACCGTACGAAGGAAGTTTTGAGTTTTCTTCCCTACTTTGCAAGTTCTTGCGGAAGGTGCGTTCTATACGAATACTTATCAGCTTAATACGACGGTTGTATATGATGCCCACCATCAGTATAATGCTTGCTACCACATGCCAGAACCACCAAAGAGGCGAAAGAAAACTTATAATGTAATATATTATGGCACAGCCTACACAAAACTTTAATGCTAAAAGAATTCTCACCATGAAACGATGGAACTTATTGAATTTTAGCAAGAATTTGGCTTCTTCAGAATTATTTTTCTTTATTACGATAGGTCGTATAAAGGGAGAGAGTAGCAAAAGCGTAATAATACCACAAACAATATTCCCCCACCATTCTCCAAATCCCTGACGGGAAAGTGGTAATACAGTTGCATAGCAGGCTCCTATAACGGCTGAACAAAGCGTAAGATATACTATACTGTATACAAAAACACCTTTCAATAAAGTATTCCAGGCATTTGCCAAGTTCATTTTATTTATTCTTGATACACGTCTTTTTTTAAGTGCCTTGAACCTATTTTTATTATCCGATATTTTATTGGGGATATATTTCTCAATACGCGCATAGAATGGGTCGGCAAATTTTATTATGTAAGGAGTAAAGAATGTTGTAATAATACTTACAGCTACAACTACAGGATAAATAAACTTACTGGTTACTCCAAGCGATTCTCCTAATGATGCAATAATGAATGCAAATTCACCTATCTGAACCAAAGAGAAGCCACATTTTATGGAATCTTTCAAGTCGTTGCCAGATATAAGAAAACTTAAGCTTCCAAGCGTCATCTGTCCTAATATTACTGCAAATGTTATAGCAACAATAGGTAGCCAGTATTCAATAAGAATATTAGGATCTACCAGCATGCCCACACTCACGAAGAATATGGCACCAAAGAAATCCTTCAACGAACTGATAGAACTGGATATACGCTCAGAGTCGGAAGTTTCAGCCATTATACTTCCCATCATGAAAGCTCCGAAAGCAGGGCTGTATCCTACGCTGGAAGCTATTACAACCATCATAAAACATAGTCCAACGCTTACTATCAATAATGTTTCAGTATTGATGTACTTTTTGTATTTGCGTAGTATAAGTGGAACAAGAAAAACTCCTACTAAAAACCATAGTAAAAGGAAGAATCCCAGTTTTAATAAACTATGCAATAATTCTACTCCCTCGAACTTTCTGCTGACAGCTAAAGCACTTAAAATAACCATCAGCAAAATTCCTAGTATATCTTCTAATATTAAAACAGAAAGTACTTTAGAAGCAAAGGGCTGCAGTCTAATTCCTGAATCATCAAAAGCCTTATAAATGATAGTTGTGGAACTCATGGCCAACATACCTCCCAAGAAGAGTCTGTCCATATCATTCCAACCAAACAGCCAACCTACCTCGCTTCCCACGTTTATCATACATATCATTACCAACAAGGCAGCAATAATAGGTTGCAAACCCATCTTTATGATACGCTTAAACGAAAATTCCAATCCTAAGGTAAACATCAAAAATATAACACCTATCTGACTCCAGTCCTCAATACTTGTACTATCCATAATGGATGGAGTATAAGTCATGTGTGGACCAGCCAAAAAGCCTGCTACAATGTATCCCAATACCAAGGGCTGTTTCAATTTTTTAAATATAATTGTAACAGCACCAGCTACTATCAGAATGTAGGAAAGGTCTATTATAAGACGAGGAATATTATCCAAATTATCCAAAACAGACGTTATATTTTATACGTTATACTTTATTTATAACCCTAGCTTTTCGCTTATTTCCAACATTTTATTGATGGGTTTTACTGCTTTCTCTGCTATATCTGAAGGAACTTCTACCTGAGGCCATTCGTACTTCAAGCAATTATATAGTTTCTTCATTGTAATGAGTTTCATAAAGTTACACTCATTACAAGCACAAGTGCTGTCTTCAGGAGGAGCAGGAATGAAAGTTTTATGTGGACAAGCTTTCTGCATCTCATGAAGAATACCACTCTCTGTTGCAACTATAAACTCTGTTGCCTCATCATTGATGCTAAACTTCAATAATGCTGCCGTGCTACCTACTTTATCGGCAACCTTCACCACAGCACCTTTGCATTCTGGATGAACCAATATCTTTGCCTTAGGATGCTCAACCTTTAAAGCAAGTATTTTCTCCAAAGAGAATTTCTCGTGAACATGACAGGCACCATTCCACAACAACATATCCCTACCCGTTATGCTGTTGATATAATTACCCAGGTTCTGGTCAGGACCGAATATTATCTTCTCATCCTTGGGAAAACTCTCCACTATCTGCTTTGCATTACTGCTGGTAACAACAACATCAGTCAAAGCCTTTGTAGCAGCTGTGGTGTTTACATAGCTTATAACAGTATGATCTGGATGTGACTTCACAAAAGCTTCAAATTCCTTAGCCGGACAACTTTCAGCCAGCGAACAGGTAGCATTCAAGTCGGGAACCAAAACCACCTTGTTAGGACAAAGTATCTTATTGGTTTCGCCCATGAAGTGAACACCACACATTACTATTATGTCTGCATCCGTTTTAGCTGCCTTTTGAGCAAGAGCCAGACTGTCGCCTATAAAGTCGGCTATATCCTGTATTTCACCTTCTGTGTAATAGTGTGCCATTATTACGGCATTTTTCTCTTTACACATACGTCGGATTTCTTCCTTTATATCTATTCCCTTAGGAATAGATTCATCCACGTAGCCTAACTCTTTCCACTTTTTATCAACAATCATTATATATTATTTTATATTTTTTCTTTAAAGATAAATAGTAATGATAATGATGATGGACTGTTAATTGTGTTGATAACTTAAGGTAATTTTATGCATAAATATACATTTTCATTTATTAACCTATTTATCAACATACTTTTCAACACTAAACATTATACTACTATTTTATTTAACTATCTATTATACTTATTTTTATGACTTCTACTTTTACTTTATCACATATAGTTTTCAACAGTTGTTTATAATTTGCAAATATAAAAATATTCTATCAAATATGAGTTTAATAACTCAATAAAAATGTGTTGAAAGGCCTATAATAATTAATATAGGTTTTGTTAATAACTATTTTAGGTAGGGTTTTGCGCATCTTTTTGTTAATAATTGAGGATATTTCCAACATTTATTATCATAGTTATCAACATATTTTGATACTTTTGTGGAAAACTTTTTTGGATGAGAAAACTTAAGGTAACGGAAATGGGGCGAAAGAGTGTGGAAGAATTTAAGGATTCACACAAAATGCCTTTGGTGATTGTACTGGATCATGTGCGTAGTTTATACAATGTAGGAAGTGTGTTTCGTACCAGCGATGCTTTTTTGGTTCAAGGTATTTGTTTGTGTGGAATTACTGCCCGTCCTCCTCATCCCGAAATACATAAAACGGCTCTTGGAGCTGAGGATAGTGTAGAATGGAAATACTTTGAGCATACACAGGATGCTATTATATGGCTTAAGGAAAAGGGTTACACGGTCCTTGCTATTGAACAATGTGAAGGAAGTACGATGCTACAGAATTTCCAGCCTGATTTGGATAAAAAATATGCCGTTGTTTTAGGAAATGAAGTAAAAGGGGTTCAACAGGAGGTAGTTGATATGTGCGAAGGATGTATTGAAATTCCTCAGTTTGGAACCAAACACAGTATGAATGTAAGTGTTACGGCAGGAATAATTATATGGTCTATAGCTGACCGTTTTCTACTAAAAGAACAACGCGCTCAATAAGTTTATCATCATCTTCTGGCTGATATTTTTTCTTGAGCGAAGCACGGAAAGTCCAGGCAAATACTTGGGCAAAAGCAGCCTTTGCAGGACCAAAGAAAGCTTTAACTATCTCATACGAACTTTGGTTACATTCCCTATCTACAAGCTTTATGAGTAATTTACCTTGACTATAGCTAAGTTTTTTCATTTCAGGTTCGTATTGGCGCCATATATCCTTTTCGATATTGGCAATGTGCCTTTGCTTTGATTTTTTGTCAGGAAGCATTTCCAATACCTCAGTGGTTTCAGCTATAATACCGTTTACACGCTGGGCAATAGGCAGAACCTTTTTAACATTATAGACAAGTTTATTGTATTCCCTTCGTTGCCTTTCGTTTTTGAATTTGATTGGTGCAAAAATCCAAACACCTGGTTCCCATGTGTAGCACCATATAGTATCGCCATCTTCTATTTCTGGTTTCTTATATCGGTAACGTTGGATTTTAAGTTTGTAACCCCTAACTTCTTGCTGAAGTTCGAGTTCATCACCTAAATCTTCTCCTTGTGCTCGTGCGGCATTAGAAAAAAGAAGAAAAATACTTACTATAATGAAGAAATATCTCATTTTCGGCTGCAAAATTATGAAATAATGTTCAATGTTCTATATTAGGTGTTCAATGTTTAAACTTTTTTGTATCTTTGTAATTAAATAAAACATATAATGAGTACAATTATCTATCCTTCTCCTATTTTTGGTCCTATTCATAGTCGCAGATTAGGCATTTCATTGGGAATAAACTTATTGCCAGAAGGTGGTAAGTTGTGTAGTTTCGACTGTGTGTATTGCGAATGCGGACTGAACAGCGAGCATCGTACGCACAATCCTCTACCCTCAGCCGATAAAGTAGAAGAGTGCCTCAAGCGTAAACTTCAGGAATTAAAGCAAGAAGGTATCACGCCAGATGTTTTTACCTTTGCAGGAAACGGAGAGCCAACACTCCATCCGCATTTCCCAGAAGTGGTAGATAGGGTTATAAAGGTACGTGATGAATACTGTCCCAATGCCAAGATAAGTATCTTGAGCAATGCTACACAGATTAAAAGGCCTGACATAAGAGAAACGCTGATGAAGTTCGACAATAACATTCAGAAACTAGATACAGTCTCCCCTATATATATAAATAAGGTAGACCGTCCTCAGGGTCACTATGATGTTGAGGAGCAGATTCAGTATCTTGCCAGCTTTAACGGTCATGTTATCATTCAGACGATGTTTATGGATGGAGAGTTGAACGGGGAAAGTGTATGCAACACTACCCCAGCCTACGTAGAACCTTATATAGAGGCTCTCAAACGTATCCAACCCAGCAAAGTGATGATATACACCATAGATCGTGAGACACCTATAAAGGACCTTTTAAAAGCAAACCCCGAAGTGCTGGATGGTATTGCTGAACAAATCAGAAAGGCAGGATTTGAGTGTAGCGTAAGTTATTAAAAGAAAATATTATGAAGCACATTTTTTTGTTTATAGCCATTTTGGCCGCTTTTACTTTGCAGGCTAAGGAAAACAGATGGGTTGTTAATGACAATCATTCCGTTCAGTGGGAGATCTCTAAGGGTGAGTTGCCTTATACTGACCATATAGAGATGTCTGGCCTACGAGCCTCTGTGGTCTATTATTGGGGTGTAACAGCCCAGAAGCAGTTCACTATGGACCGCCATTTGGTGTTTCCTATGCTCCGAACCATTCCTAATAATACGCACGCAAGCTGGATGCCGCGCTGCGATGTGGATTTCCTGAAGGGAATGACGGCTAACAAACGTTATATGTCTCAGGAGGAAGTAAAGAAGGTTACCATCGATGGCATTCTGAATGTTTTCAGCACCATAAAGGGAGATGGCAACGAGTTTGAACTGACACGCCAGTATTTTCCCACTACTACCAGTGCTGCGGTTTGCGAGATATATACCATAAAGAACATCGGCAAAAAGAAGGAGACTATCCGCGTGCCAGCTCTTTACCAAGTACGCACCACCAACAAGGAAGATGGTACACGAGGCTCTTATAAACTGGTGGCTCGGACTGAATTCAAGGAGGATTTAATGAAGACCTTGGAGCCTGGAGATTCAGTGTCTTTTGATTGTTCTATTCAGGCATACGCTGAAAAAGATGAAAAGGAAAAAGATATAATATTATCTAAGTTAGAATGCGGTTTTCGTTGGATGTTTGTAACGAAGGTTGCCGATAACAACTTGCAATTCTCTTGCCCTGATAAGACCATCGAAACGCTCTTCCAGATGAGTAAGATTCGTGCCAGCGAGAGTATCTTCGCAACCCAGAACGGACTTATGCACGCTCCTGGAGGCGAAAGCTATTATGCGGCTATGTGGTGCAACGACCAGGCTGAATACGTGAATCCTTTCTTCCCCTTCCTAGGCTACGATAAGGGTAACGAGAGTGCCATGACTACTTGGCGCTGCTACCTGAAACACATTAATCTTGAATACAAATTCGTGCCTTGGAGCATTATCTGCGGAGGTGATGATGTGTTCGGGCCCTTCGACCGTGGCGATGCCGCTATGTTGGCTTACGGAGCCAGCCGTTATTGCTTGGAACGTGGTGATAAGGAGATAGCCCAAGAGGTTTGGCCCTTGATAGAATGGTGCCTTGAATACTGCCATCGTAAACTCAATCAGCATGGCGTTGTTGCCAGCGATGCCGACGAGTTGGAGGGTCGTCTACCCGCTGGTGATGCCAATCTTTGCACCAGCAGTCTGTACTACGATGCCCTCATCAGTGCAGCTTACCTTTGGGATGAGTTTAAGAGTTCAAAGGTTCAAGGGTTCAAGAGTATGTCGGATGCGGCAACCTACAGAAAGCAGGCAAAAACACTGCGCGAGAACATCGATAAATTCTTCCACGCTACGGTCGAGGGTTATGATACCTATCGTTATTACGAGGGCAACGATGTGCTTCGCTCTTGGATTTGTATTCCCCTCACGATGGGTATTTATGATCGTGCTGAAGGAACCCTCGAGGCTATGTTCTCGCCTCAGCTGTGGACGGAGAACGGCATGCTCTCGCAGAGTGGCGACAAGATTTTTTGGGACCGCTCTACCCTTTACGGCTTCCGTGGTGCCTTTGCTGCAGGCTATGCCGATAAGGCTTTGGAGTACCTAAAGAAATTCTCTGCCATTCGTCTGCTTGGCGAGCATGTTCCCTACGTGGTGGAAGCTTGGCCAGAGGGCGGTCTGCGCCATCTTTCAGCCGAGAGCGGACTCTATTGCCGCATCATCACAGAGGGTTTGTTGGGCTTCCGACCTACAGGCTTCCGTAGCTTCACGCTAACACCTCAGATGCCGTCAGAGTGGAACGAGTACAGCCTTTGCAACATCTATGCTTGCACAGAGCAGCCCTTCAACATCTTTGTTGAGCGCACCGCAGACGGAAAACTTTCCGTTAAGATAGAGAAGGATAAGAAAATCATTAAAACCTATAAGATAAAACCAGGAGAGAAAATTAAGGTACCAGTTTAACAAGGTAATTAAAAACAAAACAATGAGAAAGTTATTTTTACTGAGCATCATGATGCTCGCCGCACTCATGGTTAGTGCACAGATTACGGTAAGCCCTAAGATGAAAAAGGGCATGAAGAAAACCTACATCGGAGAAACCACAACCACTATTCAGGGTCAGAAGCCTATTACAGTGAACGTAGAGACGCTCTATGAGGTGGCAGATGTTACTCCCGACGGGTACATTGTCAATATAACCATAAAGGACGTCAAGTCTGATGGCGACAACGACTTTACAGGTCGCATCCTCCGTCTCAGCACAGAGATGATGAAGGACATAAAAACATCCTATGCTACCGATAAGAACGGAAAGGTAGTAAAGATTCAGAATTACCAAGAGATGAAAGCCAAAGCTCAGAACCTGTTAGATAAAATCTTCGAGGACATAACGCTGCCACCAGCAGTATCATTAGACTTTATCAAGGAGCAGGCTCTCAGCAATATGACGGAGGAAATGCTCCTGAAGTCTACGCAGATGAATACCAACCCCATGTTGCTCAACGGCAAGACCATACAAACGGGCACAGAGGAGGAGTACACCTTAGATAAGATGGGCATAAAGATGAAGCGCGTCTACACGCTGAAGCCCGATGGCAGCATCCAAACCACTTCCACCCACAACATGAACAAGGAGGACTTAAGGGAGTTCGTTACTGCCCAATTCGAGAAGTTGTTTGCTCCTGGTCAGGCTGATATGCTGAAGGACCAGATTAATATCGCAATAGAGAATCTCAAGATGGAGATATCGGACAACACCACCTTCACCCTATCTTCTGACGGATGGGTAAAGACCATCGAGTCAGAGGTAATCACCAGTGGTGTAGGAGCCCAAACTACCACCAAGACAATCCTGCGCTTAAAGAAATAAACAACTCAACAGAAAACGTCCCGCGTCCCAGCGTCCCACGTCCCATTAAGGTGTTTTTGGGTGTGGATATACAGAGGTAGGGAAGTACAGTTTAGCATTATTAAATAATTATTAATATATATACCCTCTCTCCTACCCCCTTGCACTCGAAAAGGTGCTTAATGGGACGTTGGGACGCGGGACGCTGGGACGTTTACCCTCGATGCCCCAACATCGAAATGTTAAAATCACCACGTGTAGAGTTGGCAAAGTTCACGTGTAGAGTTGGTGAAGTCCACGTGTAGACTTTGGCATCGCCACGGATTCAAATTTTTATAGATATACTTTTACGAAGCAAAAATTATACATTATTATATAATAAAACAACAGATAACATGAAAAAGATGCTTGCTTTTGGGCTCATTGCAGCCCTTGTATTGGTTGGTTGTTCAACAAAAAACAACAACACAACGTCAGTTGAAACAGTTGATACGGGCATGGAAGCTCCCGACTTCACGCTGAACGATATCAATGGTAACCCGCTCTCACTCTCGTCGTTGCGCGGCAAATTTGTGATTCTCGACTTCTGGGGCTCGTGGTGCATTTGGTGCATCAGGGGAATCCCTGAGATGAAGAAGTATTATGCCAAGTACGAGGGCAAGTTCGAGATTCTGGGCATTGATTGCAGCGATACAGAGGCTAAGTGGAAGGAAACCGTTAAGGAGCACCAAATGCCTTGGCTGCACGTTTACTGCCCCGAGGATGCAAGCGTTCAGGCAGATTACGGCATCGAGGGCTATCCCACAAAGATTATTATCGACCCCGAAGGCAAGATTGTAAAGACCATCGTTGGCGAAGACCCAGAATTCTACACCTTACTGGATGAAATGTTCGGGAAGTAAAGAACGAAGACGAAAACGAAAACGAAAACTTTGGCCGTTTGCCTCGCTAACCGCTAACCGCTAACCGCTAACCACTAACGAAACAAGTAGCCCAGGGAGATTTCCTTGGGCTTTTTTGTGCCTTTTTCTCGCAAAATGAGAAGAAATTATCGTTTTTCAATAAATTTTTTATGTTTTTTCTTGGTGGTTTCAAAAGAACATCATACTTTTGCATATCGAAAAACGATAAATTACTAACTAAAAACAATAAAAGCGTTATGAAAAAGAGACTTAATTTTCTGTGTGTTCTAATGTTGGTTTTATTGATTGCAGAAATTGTATTAGTACCTGTAATTGGATATGTCTGGGGCTTTGGAGACAGTGGAAATAGTGCTTTTGCCAGAGGCACGTTTCATCCATCGTACGCATTGTTATTGTGTTTTTTTGTTTTTTTTATTTGTATGATATATTGTGGCATCAGCAGTTTGATTGATTTCGTCAAGTTTATCCTGAATGTGAATCGTGATAAGGTTTTTGTCAGAGAAAATGTAACGTTGCTGCGTAAATGTGCTTGGAAAATTATAGGTTTAATTTTATCTGCAGTTATTATACTAATAATAATAAAAGATGAGCCTGCTGATATTTTCGAAATTGCAAGTTCTGGTGTTGAATGCATTTTCTATTTCATTGTAGCCGAGGTCTTCGAAATCGGCATCAAGCTGAGGGAGGAACAGGAGTTGACGATTTAAAAATTTGAAATTTGAAATTTTTTAAGCGTTATGAAAAATAAACTGAAATTATACAGTATTTTGCTGATTCTTGTCTTACCGGTATATAGAGTTTCGAACATTTTACTGAATCACGACTCTCATCATATAAGTGAAGAGAAAGCATTGACTATTGGCCCCTTGCCCAAGGAATGCAGAGGAAGAACCATAAAAGCAGGAGATGGTGAATTTACCTTTATGAAACCATTCTATCCATTTGAAGTTAATGTAAAATCATACAGTTTGGAACGAGATAAGTATTTGAGTTGTAATGCGGGCAAGAAATCATGCACTATGGTTATTAAAAAGGCACAGATTGATATTCCTGCTGAACGAGAAAATGTAAAGACTATTTATTATATTCAAGTAGTTAATATTATAATACAAATGATATTTACTATTTTTATTCTAATCATAGGTTATCGTTTAATTGTTTCTGTTTACAATGGAGAGGTATTTGTGGGCAAGGTTGCCCGTCTGATGGAGGTTGCTGGCGGATTAATTTGTGGTATGACGTTGGTAAACACTATATCTAGCTATATATCATTCAGGATGCTAATGGAACAGATAGATTCGACATACCTTGACATTAGCTGGGATTATGGCAATAATTTTATCTATATTACTCTCGGCCTTACGCTGATGGTATTCTCTCAGATTATCCTAAGGGGTAAGGAGTTGCAGGAAGAACAGGAATTAACAATCTAAACCAAGAAGAACTATGAGTATTGTTGTAAATGTAGATGTGATGATGGCCAAAAGGAAAATGTCGTCACAGGAACTGGCGGAGAAGATTGGCATTACGGCCGCTAATCTCTCCATACTGAAAACGGGAAAGGCCAAGGCAATGCGCTTCTCCACCCTCGAAGCAATCTGTCAAGCCTTAGATTGTCAACCCGGTGATATTCTGGAGTACAGGGATGAATGATAACGAAAACGAAAACGAGGACGAAGACGGAAATGAAGACGAAAACGAAGACGAAAATGAAAAGAGTATTTTTCATTGCGCTGCTTGCCTGCTACGCTATAACAGGAATTGCGCAAGATAACGCATCAAGTAAATTGCTGGGGTCTTGGACAGGAAAACTTCATAGTGATTCTGTACAATTTGATTTGACATTGGTGTTCCATTTTAAGCAGACTGACAGTATGCTAAGAGTAACAATGGATAGCCCCGACCAGAGCATGAAAGGCTTTCCTTGTGAAGTGGAATTTCTACCTGATGATTCGCTGGTAATTACACTTAAACGCTGGGGAATAACATACCGCGCACATCTGAATGACGACAAAATAGAGGGTACTTACAATCAGATGGGCTGGACGGCTCCACTTATGCTAACAAAAGGCGAAATAGTATTGAAACGCCCACAACATCCAATACCGCCATACCCATATAAGACAGAGGATGTTACGTTCAGAAACGAAGCAGATAGCGCCACATTGGCAGGAACGATATGTTGGCCTGTGGGCTATAATCCCAAATCTAAACGTAAGCCAACTGTTGTTTTGTTTGTTACGGGTAGCGGACAGGAAAATCGTGACGAGGAGATATACGACCATAAGTTCTTTCTGGTCATTGCCGATTATCTGGCTCGTCACGGCATTGCCTCCCTACGTTACGATGACCGTGCAACAGGAGCCTCAGTTGGGGGTGATGTAATGAATGCTACAAGCGAGGATTTTGCTCACGATGCTGCAGCCGGACTAGAATTCCTTCGCAACATGAATTCATTCTCTAAGGTGGGGCTTATTGGTCATAGCGAGGGCGGACTTATCGGCTTCCTGCTTAGTGGTCAAGGGTTGACAGACTTCCTTGTTTCCTTGGCAGGAACAGGAGTAAAGGGCGATATATTTGCTGTGTCGCAGCATAACCGTTTAATGGAAATTATGGGCAAACCAGATACCATGACGGTAGAAAAGATACGGCAGCAATCTGCATCCCTGAAAGTGCCTTGGTATCAGTGGCTCCTTGATTACGACCCATCAGAAAACATCAGCAAGACCCTTTGCCCTGTGTTTGCATTGAACGGTGATCGTGACCAGCAGGTGATTTCCTCGCTGAACCTCACAGCTATTGAGAAGTTACTCCCAAAGTCAAAAAATAATCTTATCAAGGAATATCCCGGGCTGAATCATCTCTTTCAGCATTGCACCACAGGTTTAACGAACGAACATCATGGGATAGAGGAAACCATCTCGCCCGAAGTGCTAAAAGACATAGCGGATTGGATAAATGGCTTAGGGAAAATAAAGAAGAGAAAATGAGACGACGATAATCATAAAGCAGCCCAGGGAGATTTCCTTGGGCTGTTTTAGATGGGTTAATGCTGAAATCAGAATAATGCGGCACAGATTTTCCTGATGTCAATTAACCTTTCAAGAAGTGGTTTCTTTTGTCTGGCTACAGACATATTATAGCGTGTCTGCATATTTATAAGCAGTTCTGGGTTAATACCCAATGCGGCTTCCATCATCAATGCAAAATCCGTTGTAACAGGACGTTTGCCGTTCAATATCTCATTTAGCTGAGTATAAGGAAGGGAAAGCGCTTCAGCAAATTTTTTCTGCGAAATGCCCCTTACCTCCAACTCTTCCTTCAGGACATCGCCAGGATGTGTAGTTATTCTATTCATAATATTATTGATAATGGTTTGTAATGTCTGTTACGGTGCAGATTGTTATTACGGGTTCTGTTCCTTCTTGTCTAATCTTGAATTCTAAACGATAGTGGTAATCTATACGGATAGAAAAATAACCATTTTCTAATGCCTCGAAGTTAAGCGAATTAAAGACAAATAAATCTTCAATGCGCGTAGCTGCCATCAGGGTATCTATTCGTTTTTGGTATTTTGAGATAACAGGCTTCTGAAAACGATATTTCTTATTCGTACATTTTCCGTTATTGTAAAGTTCCTCAAGATAGTCCTTCTCGTATTCTACAACCATATAATTCTTTTTTTGATTGCAAAGATATAAACAATTCCAAGAATTCACAAATTTAGTGAACATTTTCTGTACGAAGTTGTGAAATAAAGCAGCCCAGGGAGATTTCCTTGGGCTGTTTTCTGTGTTTGGTGGTTTATTCCTTGTTTATTACCGAGTAGTTGATTTTCAGCAGGTTGTTTTTTCGAGCTGCTTCTTTGACCATGTTTTCCATCTGCTCCATCTTTTTATCCGAGGTTATGCTTATAATTGTGGGTGCATCTTTATGCTGGCTGATAAGTTGCATTAACTCCACGGGAGCCATAGGCTTCAGCTCTGCATCATCTAAACTACTGAACAGATTGCCCTCGCTGTCGATGTGAATACGAATGTTGCTTGCTTTGCTGGATGCATTGTCTTTGGGAACAACCTTATAGTTGATTTTAATGTTAGATCTGTGAGGACTCTTAAACTCACGCTCAACTTTAGGTAGTGCAACCTCGGAAGTTATATTAAGGATGTAGTGTTTACCTGCATCATATTTTCCTTCCATTATTTTCTTGCCTTCTTCTGGGTCTACTATTTTACCATCAATAGAACACCAGGTAATTTCCGATTTGCTGTTGATATACAGCTCAATGACGGTTTCTTTGTTTTGTTGCACTACGTCTTCGATGACAGAACTTGCTTTACTGAACTCTGAGGTGGCAAAGGCGCTGAGGGCCAGTGCAATCATGGGCAGAAGGTATAGCACCCGGCTGCGTCTGCTCCGATTTGGATTTGTCTTAAGCATCATACTGATTCTTTTTTTGGTTAGACTGTGATTGAAATTGTTCGCAAAAGTATAGGTGCTGGCGCCAACAGCCTTCTTTATTATCAATTCGGAATAGGAATGAGCGGAAATGCCCTCGCGCAGGACATAGTCGTCGGCCTCGTACTCGTGAACATCGCGCAGATAGATGCCCAGTAGGTAGGCGAAGGGATTCCACCATTGAATGGTCTCTACGAGGGTCAGCAGGATAATATCTGACGAGTGACGGTAGAGGATGTGAGCCTTCTCGTGCAGGATAATCTCTCGCCCACTCTCTGTAAAATCTTTTTCGCTGATAACTATACTACGTAGCCAACTGAACGGAGCCACATTCTCGGCGTGACAGTAGATGCGTATGCCGTCGGAATCGTCCTTCGTCCAGATGCTTCCCCTGCGGATGATACGTCTCATAGAGAGTACCTCGCGCAAGCGAATGCCCAGAACGGCCAATGCCCCAATAGCATAGAAAATACTCACAATGTAGAACCAAGGGAAGGGTTTCTTTAAGTTCCCCTCGCCCACAGGAGAGGGGTTAGGGGTGAGGCTGCTTCCCTCGACAGGAACACCCAGTTCCAAGAGCCCTTTCTCTAAGGTCTGTACGGCAGGCACATTATCCATAGAGATGTAAGAGAAGTTGCACAGCGGCAACACAAGGCTCAGCACAAGGATTGCCAACAAGGTGAATCTATTGAAACGGAACATCTTTTCCCTGAAAATCAGGAATATACCAGGCACAAACAGCAATGTTAGCAGTATGGCCGACTTGATAGCGTAGATTAGCAGTTGTGACATGGGTCCTCCATTTCGTGCAAGAATTCGATGAGTTCCTCCTCTGATATTTCCTCTTCGCGAATGAAGTAGCTGAGCATAGAGCGGAGGCTGCCTCCGAAGAAGGTGCGCTTAACATCGTGCATGGCCTTGCGGACGTATTCGGCTCGCCCTACCCTAGCCATATAATGATGGGTCTTGCCCTCGCCGTCTTTCTTGAAGTGGTCGACAAAGCCTTTCTCGTAGAGCATGCGCATCTCCGTAGCCAATGTGGTGTAAGCAGGCTTGGGCTCGGGCAGCTGGTCGTAGATCTCGCGTGCTGAGACAGAGTGGTTAAAGTCCCAGATGATGGACATAATGTCGTATTCCGTCTTACTGAGGATTGACTCTCGTCTGTTCGTTGTTTTCATATCGTGTTTGTGTTGTTTTCTGCTGCAAAATTAAGGGGGGAAGCAAAGGCAATGCACAAATAAAGGCTAAAATATGGCAAAACCGCCCATATTTTAACCTTTATTAATAGAAATAGAGGCTTGTTATTTCTTTGAAGTAGGCTTCAGGTAGGTTTTCTTACCATATTTGTAAGTAAGTACGTTGTGCCAATCCTCTGGGATGAGGAACTTACCTTCCACACGGTCGATGACAAGCAATCGGTATTGGCCTGCCGTCTGGTCGTGCCAAAAGAGTATCTTATCCGTGATGCGTGTTCTGTTCTGCTCTATCACAATGTCGTAGGACTGGCTTTTGTCGGAAAAGACTTGATTATACAGGCTGCTATAGAAGATGACCAGCTTCTTCTCCTTATCAGAGGGAGTAAACGTGAAGTTGTATAGCTTGCCCTCTACCCTACCCATGCTGGCGGGGTCTGCTTTGTTGCCGTATTCGTACACAATTGGATGTTCCTGCACGCAGCCCGAATCCTTCATCTGTGCAATGTATTTATCTACCCAGCGGGTATCGAACGGCATTTCGTAGAGCGAGGTATCTTTGTGGGTTACAATGAATTGCATATAGGCATTCTGCTGGTTGTCCTTACCATAGAACTTGCAGACGAGGTGCTGGTCGGCACTATATCGTTCGGATGCTTTCTCCTCTGCCGTCAGTTCCAGCGTATCGCCCAAAGCCGTATGCGTCTCCTTGTGCAGGATGTTGCCAAGAGGACTTTTCGCCAGTTTCCTTCTGATTTCGTCAACCGTCTTTTTGTTGATGTCTGACTGATAGGTGTAGATGTTTCTTGGATGCCTTCCTCCTATCATTTCGGTTCTGGTGACGCGTACTCCATCCAGCCCCAACAAACGCATGAATTTCTGTTGCAGGTTTTCGAAGGGATTGCGTGTTTTCTCTACGGCTTGTTTCATGTAACCAGGCACACGTTCTATCTTTCCGTGGTCGTAAGACAACATTGTCTCGTAGCCTTCGGGAAGAGTAAAGGTGGAATCTACGTGGTCAATGAACAGGATGGTGTAGCGACCAAGGGAATCCTTCTTGGCAAGCAAATGTTCGGGTGTTGCTTCTTCTGTTCCGTATGTAGGGACAAAGTTATCCCAGCTGCGAAGGGTCAGCTTCTTCTGTTCCTGATTGGTATAGTTGTACATATACTGCTCGTCTTTGTGGCTCTGCAGGTACTGCATCACCTGCTGGTGCAGGGTGACGGCTGCCACATCGGCATTCTCCTTGGGAATAATGTATAATGTTCCGCTACAAGCGCCTTCAATAACGTCTATTCTATCTCCTCCTACGAATTCTGGTTTCCAATTTCCTTGGCTGTCATGTACCCCACCGTGATATATCGTAAAAGCTAACGGGTCTTTCTGTGTATTGTAGCGATAGGATGCTTTATACTCTTGGGCGCCAAGGGCTTTAGCAATCTTTTGCACCATGGGTTTGACGGGTTTGAAGTCGAGTTCCTTTCCACAGCTAGGCTCTTCGATGGTATTGCCGTATTCCACATTTAAGGTACAGAAGTTCCTGTCAGGACGATAGTAGAACGAGGCATTCTCGTCGGCATTGTAGTGATAATCGTAAAAAGCATTTACGAGAGTAGGCTCATCCTCTTTGTTGGCAAGGGCAACAGCATAGCTGATATTATCCTCAGCCCCGTTGGGTGTCTGTTGGTGGTGACAGGCAATAGCATTGGCCGAAGCTTCCACAAAATACTGCAGGACAGAGTCCTTGAGCAATTGCATACGGTAGCGGACAATGGGTTGGTCCTTCGTATTATCATACTCTTTCTTCCATCCCCAATCTTCCCACAGGTTATCATTGGCTCGAATGGCGCTGTAGGTGATACCTTCGGGGTAGTCCTTCTCTAAGTGCTGCATCAGCTGTCTGATGCTGTTATTTTTCTGTGCATTGATGGCGAGAGCTTGCATCAGCATCGCCAGGATAAAGATATATTGTTTCATTGTTTTATTTGGATTATTAGTTGTGGTTTTCAATCTTCTGGAACACTTCTTCGCATTCTTGTTGCAGATTCCCAGCCAACGCCATGTACTCAGCCATTGGGTCAGGACGGGATTCAACACCAAACATGCTTTCTACAGTCATCAGGTCGCTCTGATCATACTCGGTTTCAGCCAAATCTTTTGTTTTTCTGCTTGTGTTAGCTGCAGCAAGTGTTGGATGGGGCAGAACTTCTTCTGTCTGCTTTGTTTGGGGCTGCATTTTCTCAGAAGTTTTTGGGGCTTGTATCGTAGGATGCTCAGCCAGGACCTGATTACTTTCAGTCTTAGGCGGAGTAAGGAAAATAACCATAATGCCTGCCATACAAGCAGCAGCCAGCCAGGGCCACAAGGTTATGCGCTTGGGCTTGTGCGCTGCGGCAGCCATGATGCGGTCAAATTCTTCCTCTTTCTCAACTGACAAAGTAAAATCGTCGGCCAGATGGGAGGTTGCAAGGATGAGCTGGCGCACTTGTTCTTCTTCCACTGAGAGATTCTCGTTGGGGTTCTGCTGGTAGAAGTCGGCAAGCATCAGTTCTTCTTCAACGCTTGTCTCTGCAGCAAGATACCGCTGGATAAGTTCTTGGCGCACAGCCTTGTCTTTCAGGTTTTTCATTGTTGTCCTCCTTTCTTCAGCAACTCAAGCATAAATCTGCGTGCTGCGGAAATCATGCTTTTTGTGCTCTGTTTGGTGGTGTTGCATAAGGTAGAAATCTCGTCGAGCGTCATTCCTTCGCTCCTCATGGTCAGCATCCGCCTCTGTGAGGCTGGCAGGCGGTTGAGGGCGTTCTGAATCCACGCTTCTGTGTCGCTGGTAATGAGGGGCTGGTCTGTTCTCTGCGAATCTTCTGCATCGTAATTATCCAATGGTTCGAGCCTCATGTGCTGGCGGCGCAGATGGTCGATACATACGTTTTTGGCAATAGTAACAGCAAGGGATTCCGGACTCTCGTATGCGTTCAGTCGTTCGCGCATCTGCCAGAGCCTGAAAAATGTCTCCTGCACGATGTCTTCTGCCTGTTCCGGCATATGTCGGTCTGCGATGAACCGTTCACAAAGTTTCATCAGTCGCGGACGAATATCGTTGGCAATATGTTCAAACGTTTCTGTTGTCATTTTACGCATGTCTCTACCTTGAAGACGTAAAAACCACACAAAGGTAAACTAAAAAAATGAAAAAAAAATAAAAACAGTAATTTACTGCACTTCTTTTGGTTGTATTAGGAAAAAGTTGTACCTTCGCATTAGATATGACAAAGGACAATAAACAGACACAGAATCAGGTACAGGTACAGACCGAACAGCAGGTACAGGTGCAGACGCTTTCTCCCCAGCAAGTGATGTTGGTGCGACTGACCGAAATGCCCATAGAAGCCTTGCAGCAACGCATAGAAAATGAGTGTCTGGAGAACCCTTGGTTGGAAAAAACCTCCTCCGACCCCTCCCAGGAAGGGGAGAATGACGGAGGTGACTCTTCTCCTATGGGTGAGGAGGGCCTAGATGCTTCTTACGACTATCGTTCGGAAGATGATATCCCCGATTATATGCTACGCCCCACTTATACCAGAAATTCGCCAGAGAATGTGGAATACGGTGATACCTTGACGTTCTATGACCAATTGAAGGCGCAGATGGCTGATTTCGACCTAACTGAGCGTGAGCAACAATTATTGGAATATCTGATTGGCGAGTTGGACGGCAACGGACTTTTGGGTAAGCCACTCAGCCAGATAGTTGACGAAGCAGAGATATATCAAGGTATAGAGACAACGGAAAAGGAGATGCTGAAAGTGCTTTCGGTACTACAGCAGTTTGAACCTGCTGGTATAGGGGCACGCTCGCTGCAGGAATGTCTTATCTTGCAGATAAAACGTGATGAGAAGAATCCCTATCGTCCTCTGCTTTTGCAGGTAATGGAGAAGCACTTCGACGACTTTTTGCACAAACGCTGGGAGCGCATTCAGCAGAAACTGAAACTCTCGGCCATTCAGGTGGAGGAGTTGAAACGTGAGATAAAGCGTCTGAACCCAAGGCCAGGCTCATCAATGGGAGAAAGAAGTGTGGTGATGGGTCACCAAATAACCCCCGACTTTATCGTTGATACCGACGAGGACGGACACATCAGTATGCAGCTGAACGGCGGGAATACAGCGGCTTTGATGATAAGTCCGGATGCTACGGAGAAGCTGGAGGCATATTCTAGATTGAAAGATTCGGAACTGACCAAGGCGATTCAGGAGGATATTCGTTTTACACGTGAGTATGTTGAGCGCGGCCAGATCTTTATAGATGCCCTGGCACAACGCAGAGAGAGCATGATAAGGACGATGAAAGCCATCATAAAGTTACAGCGCCCCTTCTTTCTGGAAGGTGACGATACGTTGCTTAAGCCCATGAAGCTGGAAGATGTGGCTCTTTTAGCCGGCTACGACATCAGTACGGTAAGTCGTGTGTGCAACAGTAAATACGTGCAGACGCCCTTTGGCATCTACTCCCTGAAGCACTTCTTTACCCATAAGGCTGTACAGAAGGACGATGCGGAAATGGCAACATCAAAGCAGGTTATGGCAGTCATACAAGAGTTGATAGACGCAGAGGACAAGCAAAATCCGCTGAGCGATGAGAAACTTTCCGTTCTGCTGAAAGAAAAGGGATATGATATAGCAAGAAGAACCATTGCCAAATACAGGGAGGCCATGAAAATTCCAATAGCAAGAATGAGGAAATGAGAAAGCATATTGTTTTAGCCAGCATATTCAGCAGCATATTCCGACCCATGTATTACCCTACTGTCGGAACCATCATACTGCTCACTTTTACGTACATGAGCCTCTTTCCGTGGCCCTACCGTTTACTAGTGCTGGGCATAGTGTACTTCTTTACCGTCTTTCTGCCCGTAGGCATTACTTTTATATACAGAAAGATGCTGGGCTGGCGATTGCATGAACTGCGCGAAAGGCACAAGCGTATTGTGCCTTACACCATACATTTTATATGCTACGTGTGTTGTATGTATGTGCTGAATGGATTGCATCTGCCCCGTTTCTTGACCGCTATTTTGGTTGTTTCGCTGATGGTTCAGACGTGTTGTATCATAGTGAATATATTCTGGAAGGTAAGTATGCATTCTGCAGGATCAGGAGCCGTTATAGGCGGTTTGATGGCTTACTCGGGCATCTTTGGGTTTAACCCCATCTGGTGGCTTTGTGGAGCCATTCTGCTGTCGGGCTGTGTAATGACCAGCCGTATGGTGTTGCTTCAGCATAGTCTGGCCCAAGTGCTGGTAGGAACATTCATTGGTATACTTTGTGGATTTGTAGGAATAATTTTTATGTAAGATATGAAAGCAATTGTTAGTATTATCATGGGCAGCACAAGCGATCTGCCCGTTATGGAGAAGGCCGCTAAGTTTCTCGACGAGATGGAGATTCCCTTCGAGATGAATGCTCTCTCGGCTCATCGTACACCCCAGGAAGTGGAGGAGTTTGCCAAGAACGCAGAAATGAGGGGCATAAAGGTTATTATTGCGGGAGCAGGAATGGCTGCCGCTCTGCCAGGTGTGATTGCTGCCAGCACGACCCTACCCGTTATCGGTGTTCCCATTAAAGGAATGCTGGACGGACTGGACGCTATGTTGAGTATCATACAGATGCCTCCTGGCATACCTGTGGCAACAGTAGGCGTGAATGCTGCTCAGAATGCAGGTATCTTGGCAGCTGAGATGATAGCCTTGGGCGACGAGGTGTTGTCCATCAAGATGAAAGCTTACAAAGAAGACCTGAAGCAGAAGATTGTAAAAGCCAATCAGGATTTGGCTATGGTTAAATATAATTATAAGGTAAACTAAGATGAGACGTCCCACACACGAAGTAAAGATAGGTAAGCTGCGTATTGGTGGTCAGAACAAGGTGGCCGTGCAGAGTATGACAACCTGCAGCACGATGGACACAGAGGGTTGTGTGGAGCAATGCATCCGTATCATAGATGCTGGAGCCGACCTGGTACGACTCACTACGCAAGGCACTCGCGAGGCAGAGAACCTGCGTAACATAAAGGCTGGCCTTATAGCTCGCGGCTATGGCGATACGCCCCTCTGTGCTGATGTTCACTTCAATCCCAATGTGGCTGATGTGGCTGCGACCATAGTGGAGAAGGTACGCATCAACCCCGGTAACTACGTAGATCCTGCCCGTCAGTTTAAGCATTTGGAATATACCGATGAGGAATATCAGCAGGAGTTGAAGCGTTTAGACGACCGTTTCTGCGGCTTCCTCAGTATCTGCAGGGAGCACGGCACTGCCATCCGTATTGGCGTGAATCACGGCTCGCTATCCGACAGAATCATGAGTCGTTACGGTGATACCCCAGCGGGCATTGTGGAAAGCTGTATGGAGTTCCTTCGCATCTGTGAGCGCGAACATTTCCCCAATGTGGTGGTAAGTATCAAGGCCAGCAATACGGTGGTGATGGTGCAGAGTGTTCGTCTGCTTTGTAAGGAGATGGAGAAGGAGGGAATGGACTATCCCCTCCACTTAGGTGTAACAGAGGCGGGAGAAGGCGAGGATGGTCGTCTGAAGAGTGCTGTGGGCATCGGCTCACTGCTGATTGACGGCATTGGTGACACCATTCGCGTAAGCCTCAGCGAGGAGCCCGAATGCGAGATTCCTGTAGCCCAGAGTATCTTGCAGGCAGCCCGTGTGCAAATGTGCAAGCCTGAGTTTATCAGTTGTCCGGGATGTGGCCGTACGCTCTACGACCTTCAGGACACCATTCGTCGCATCAAGGCCGCCGTGGAGGCGAAGGCCAAAGTGGATGTTCGTTATAAGACACTTAAGATTGGTATCATGGGTTGTATCGTGAACGGTCCAGGCGAGATGGCTGATGCCGATTACGGTTACGTAGGTGCCGCCAGAGGCAAAGTCTCTCTTTATAAGAATAAGGAATGCATCGAGAAGAATGTCCCTGAAGCCGAAGCCGTAGAGCGTCTCATCGCTTTCATAGATAAAGACCTTGATAGTAATTCATAATTTATAATTCACAATTCATAATTGTTCTCCCCATAGAGGGGGAGCCAGAGGGGGCCTTATATGGAACTCGTTTATCTATTTATCGGACTTGTGTTGGGAGGCGTTGCCGTTTGGATGGTGATGCGCTCTAAGGTGAGTGCTGTGCAGCAGTTGCTGGAGAATTCTAAGCAGCAACAGGAGGAACAAAAGAAGCAGCACGAGGCTTTGCAGGAAGAACAGAAGAAAGTCCGTCAGGAGGAGCGTCAGCAGCAAGAGGAGCAGATGCGTCAGCAGCTAAGCCTTATCCGTGAACAGATGAATTCAGCCTCGGAGAAGATTCTGAAAAAGAGAGCAGAGGAACTGTCGGCTGTCAACAAGGAACAGCTCTCAGGCATCCTTACGCCCCTTCAGACACATATCCAGCAGATGCGTGAGGCTGTGGAGCGCTCCGACCGCGAACATAACTCTACGATGCAACGCTTGGATGCCACCATAAAGACTAGCATAGAGCAAAGCCGTCAGGTGGGCGAGCGTGCTGATAAACTGGCGCAAGCCCTCACAGGAGAGAACAAGACACAAGGCAACTTTGGCGAGCTGCGCCTGAAGCAACTCCTGGAAGGCATGGGCCTTCAGGAAGGTGAACAGTTTACGCTGCAGGAAACCATCCGCGACAAGGACGGCTATGTGGTTTACGAGGAAGAGGGGCACCGCCTTATCCCCGATGCCATTTTGCACTTCCCTGATAAACGCGATGTGATAATCGATTCCAAGATGTCCTTTACCGCCTTCGAGGATTACCATAATGCCGAGACCGAAGCACAGCGTCAGGATGCCCTCAAGCGTCATCTTACCAGTATGCGCAACCATGTGAACGAGTTATCCAGGAAGAATTACTCGAAGTACATTGCCGAGGGGCACGCCAAGTTGGATTTCGTGCTGATGTACGTCTTCTCGGAATCGGCCCTACAGTTGGCGCTTACCAACGACGCAACCCTTTGGAAGGATGCCTACGACCGCGGCGTTATCATTACAGGCAGCCAGAACCTTTACACCATGCTGCGTGTCTTGGAGATGACTTGGAAGCAGGTCCGCCAAGTAGAGAACCAGCAGAAGATTATGGAGTGCGCTAATATGATTGTGGATCGTGTGCAGTTGTTTGCTGAAAGGTTCGAAAGCGTTAAGCAACAGCTGCAGAAGACGCAGGACAGCTTCGACAAGTTGGAATCCATAACGGCAGAAACGGGTCAGAGCATCCTCACTCCTGCTTCCCGATTGTTGAAGATGGGAGCCAGCCAGAACCCCAAACGCAAGAAGCAATTACAACAGGATAGGTCTTTAGAACAAACAGAAGATGCAGAAGGATAATGTACTTTTTATCCAATGACGGCACTTTTTCTTGCACTATATTTGCAGAAATGGGATATAATGTGTACTTTTGGCGCAAGATTAACAATATTTCGGCCAATAACGAAAAATAAAACTACACATTATGCAAATTAACCTCATTTTCAGAAGACTGCTCTTTTCAGCAGTTGCGCTATTGCCCCAGAGTACTTTGGCACAAGAGGCAGAACCCATTACAGAAGCCAACGTTGACATTTGTATTTATGGCAGTACACCTGCCGGCATCATGGCGGCATACACAGCCAAGCTGAAAGGAAAAAGTGTGCTGTTGGTTTCTCCCACAAAACGTCTTGGAGGAATGACTGCAGGCGGTCTGGGTTGGACCGATATAGGTGACAGTACCAGCCACCGTCGTATTATAAAAGGTTTTGCACGTGAATTCTATCGTCGCATCGGTCATCATTATGGTATGGCTTCTCCAACCTTCTACTTTGAACCAAAGGTAGCGTTGGCAACCTTCAAGGGTTTTCTGAGCGATGTCGATATAAAGGATAATCAAGATATTTGGTACCAATGGAGAATCGTCAGTGCTCAGAAAGAAGGGAATGATGTGCAGAGCATTGAGCTGGAGGACGGCACTAATCCAAAGGTGACACCACACAGAACCGTTCATGCAAAGGTGTTTATTGATTGTAGTTACGAGGGCGACCTGATGGCTCGTGCCGGCATCTCTTATACGGTGGGTCGTGAGCCTTCTTCGCAATACGGAGAGCCAGAGAATGGTGTACAATGCCTGAACAAGCATCAGTTCTGCGATGGTGTAGATCCATACGTAGTTCCTGGCGACCCCAGCAGCGGTCTTCTTTGGGGCATCATGCCAGAGCCTATGGGCAAGAAGGGAGAAGGCGATAACCACATTCAGGCTTATAACTACCGTCTTACATTAACCAAGACAACTCCTTTCCGCGCCATTACGGATAAGGTGCCTGATAATTACGACCCCAGTCGCTATGAATTGCTCTTCCGTTGGATGGAGAAGAAAGGCTGGAGCAGCTACGGAGATTGCATCAAGTGGACTTACATGAAGGATTCTTCTGGCCCAAACAGTTGGAATGCCGTGAAGACCGACAACAACAATCAAGGAGGTTTCTCTACCGATATGATTGGCTACAGCTGGGATTATCCCGAAGCCACTTACGAGCAGCGCGACTCTATTGCCAAGCTGCACGAGGATTATACCAAGGGTCTTTTGTACATTCTATGGACAGATAAGCGCGTGCCGTCAAATATTCAGGCAGAATTCCTGAAGTGGGGTTATCCTCTGGATGAATATGAGGATAACGAGAACTTCACGCCTCAGCTTTATGTTCGTGAGGCAAGGCGTATGTTAGGGCGTATGGTGATGACGGAGGATTACTGCCTAAAGACAAAGGCTGTTGACGACCCCATTGCCTGGGGAGCCTATACTATGGACTCGCACAACTGCGGCCGTTATGTTGTTAACGGAATGGTGAAGAACGAGGGCGATGTGCAGCGCCATTTGACAGCTGGTCCTTACGGAATATCTTACAGAGCCGTTACCCCCAAGGAGGAAGAGGCACGCAACGTGATTGTGCCCGTCTGCCTTTCTGCTTCTCATATTGCTTACGGTAGCATTCGCATGGAGCCCGTTTATATGGTGCTGGGTGAGACAACAGCTTTGGCCGCCATTCAGGCTATAGACGAGCACGAGGGATGTGTGCAGCAGGTAGATCCGGCCAGATGTATCAAGCAGTTGGAAGAAGGCTTAAATGTGGAGCGCTTTGAGGAGTTGCCGACAGAGGGAAATTCCGTAGCTGTTGACATCACGAGCCGTGTGCTGCAGAATCCTTCATTTGAGACAGCCTATTCAAATACGACCAAGCCCCCTTACGGATGGAGCGAGTTGCCTGCAGGAACTACGTTGCAGCGAAGCGTCAGCACCAATCCTAACAACAAGGATGGCAAGAAGGCATACGTCTGCAAACCCGAGTCGGGAAAGACCATCAGCCAGCCGCTGAAGCTTTATCAGCAGATTCCTGCCGAGAAGCTGGGAGCCGGCGTTTACAAGGTTTCGTGCCGTATGTGGATCGAGAAGGATTATTATGGAACAGCCTGTCTGTTTGCTGATAACGGCGAGGGCACCAACTGCAACGTGCAATATTGGACTACGGAAGCTTATTACCGCAACGGCACATCGGGCTATGATAACATCAACTATACCGACTACAGAACTACCTTTGCCAATCATGCCGGAGGCTTCAACAATACCACCACCCAGAATATGCAGCGCATGGTGGTTTACATCACGCTTAGGGACGGAGACGATATGGTGCTAGGTATTCGTACCAACAGCGCCAACCAGGCTGCGGACAAAGCAGGAGCCGGTTATTTTATCGTGGACGATTTCCACGTAGAGAAACTGACGGAGAAGCCCTTGTCACAGGAGGCTTTCTGCGACAAGAACCTCATCAACTATACCTTTGAGAAGGACCCTAAGGGTATCACTTACGATTGGAATACCAAGACCACAAAGAACGAATCTGCCAACGGCCCTATCCTGGGTTGGCAATGCTATCCGGAGTGGACTGATAACTACGGCGGTGTGAGCGACGGCACCAATCTGGAGTGGAAATGGGCTGGCTATGTTGCCAGCACAAATAGCGTCATCCCCAACAATTTCAAGCTCTATCAGACCATACCTGCAGAGAATCTTACCCCAGGCATCTACGAGGTGAATGCCCGTATGTGGCAGCATCAAAGCAAGCTGGGAATCACACGCCTTTATGGTACCGCTGGCGATAAGTGCAGCGTTCAGTATTATGGCAAATCGGACAAATACCCTAGTGCTGTCCTTACAGAGGGCGAGGAAGCCACCTTTGCCAATCTTACGGCCTGTACCACCACGGGCCGCGTAAACGAGATGTCGTTGGACGTAGAGGTTGGAGAGAACAACGATTTGGAAGTGGGCGTTAAAAGCGGATATGGTGCCGAGGCAAACAAAACTGATGGCGCTAACTATGGGAAGTTCTACGTTGATTTGCTCCGTACCTGGAAGGTGAGCGATTTGCCCGTAACATATACAGAAACGGCCACAGACAACCAGATTGTTCCTCAGGCGTATACCAATAAGGTAATCCTGAATAAAACCTTCAGTAACGGAGATTGGCAGTATGTCTGTTTCCCGTTCAGTCTGAACAAAGCAGATATCGAGACTATCTTCGGAAAGGGAACTGAAGTGCTGGGTATGGAAGTTGTGCAACCCGACTGTCCTTGTCCCGATGAGCTCAACTTTTTCGAAGTTTCTCAGATGGAAGCAGGAATGCCTTATCGCATTCGCCCAACAGACGTGCTCCCCTCCCCTATTACGCTCCAGAATGTACGTATTGAGGTCTCCGAGCCAAAAGACATTTCCACTTCAGGCTATACGCTGAAGGGAACGTTTCAAGCAACGAAGGAAGTCCCCGCTTTTGGTGTGATAGATATACAGGACCCAAACCAGACATCCATTCATTCTGTAGATGCAGAAAAGACTGCTGGCAATAGCTACGACCTCTCTGGTCGTCGTGCCACCCCCACCACCAAAGGCGTTGTAATCAACAACGGAAAGAAATCTCTCTTCTAAAAACTCTATGTAAATTCCTAAGATCGTTCTTGAGGGGCTTGGGAATTTTCATGTTTTATTCTTGGTTTTCTGAGGCGTTCTTCCCCTGCTTAATATTCTTGAATAGACCAGCTTTTTTAAGGATGGGATAGATGTGTTCGGGTTTCAGACGCTTGTTTGGGTCATGCTCAGAAATATACTCTCCGTATAAATCGAAATTTACACCAAGAAGCTTCATCATTTCTTTATCGTTAATCATCGTAACGTTGTTATAGCGTCCACGATTGTATGTATCGGTGGTGATGAGATAGCACGCTTGCTGCAACGCTTGTGAGCCGGCAGAAATCCCTGCTCCAAGAGCACCAAACACGGTGCCAGCCATCATATTCCGTTCCTGCACGTCTTTACCTACTTTTGTAAAGATAAAAAACAAGGTATCCTTTCCCATCGTCATAGCTTGAACATAGCCCTTTCCAAAGAGAATCTTTTGATAAGCCAACTTTCGGCAATTAACAAACAACTTGCGTCCCTGCTTCACGGCAAAGGCCTCTTTTTTGAGCATCTTATCGGTATTCTTGTTGCTTGTTGTGAGTGAAAAGTCGCTGCCTCCCCAAAGGAACTTGTGACCTTTTGTGTGGGTTTTGCAATATATGGTATCCAGCATTTCCCAATTATCTGCCTTAAAATCCTCGTAACTTTTACAGTAACGGCATTGGGCACCAACGTTGAAAGATACCAAAAGGAAAAATATGTAATAAATAAACCTTTTCTTCATAAGACTCTGTTATCGGTTTTCTGCAATTATCGTGTTTATTTCTCTGCCAGCTTTTTACACCACTTACCGCCTAACATGCAGTAGAGGCCGAGGAGGACGAAGGGAACGCTGAGCAGCTGCCCCATATTGAAGAGCATGCCATCCTCGAAGGCTTCCTGATTTTCCTTAGTGTACTCGATGAAGATGCGGCTGGTGAAGATGAGGAAGAGGCAAAGACCGAAGTAAAAACCAGAGCCAACCTTGGGGAAACGTTTGCCTTCTGTCTGGCTCATGGACTTTCTGTAAATCCACCACCCTATGAAGAAGAAGCAGGCATAGCACAACGCCTCGTATAATTGACCCGGATGACGGGGAATCATATCTACACGCTCGAAGATGAAAGCCCAGGGAATATCGGTGGGACGACCGATAATTTCGGAATTCATCAGGTTGCCCATACGAATGGCACAAGCACAGATGGGGGTCACGATGGCCACATTATCCAGAACACGCATGATGTTGAGCTTCATGTTGCGGGCATAGAGCCACAGGGCAAACATCAGACCCCAAGTGCCGCCATGACTGGCAAGACCCTCGTAGCCGGTAAACTTCCAACTGCCATCGGCCAACTGACGGATGGGCAAAACCATCTCTATGGGGTGAGAAAGGAAATAGGCGGGTTCGTAGAAAAGGCAATGACCCAATCGGGCACCTATAAGTATGCCAAGGAAACAGTACATGAACATCGGTTCGAACTGCTCTTCGGAAATCTTCTGCTGTCTGTACAGACGATGCATGAGCAAATAAACTCCCAGCAGGCCGATGCACCAGCAGAGCGAGTACCAGCGGATAGCGAAGAAGCCTAAATCCAAGGCTACTACATCTGGATTCCAATTGATGAATAATGTCATACGTTAAATCTGAAATGCATGATATCTCCGTCCTGAACGACGTATTCCTTGCCTTCTACACCCATCTTGCCTGCTTCGCGAACAGCAGCCTCGGAGCCGTATTTGATGTAGTCCTCGTACTTGATAACCTCGGCACGGATAAAGCCCTTCTCGAAGTCGGTATGGATAACGCCGGCACATTGGGGAGCCTTCCAACCCTTGCGGAAAGTCCAGGCTTTCACCTCCATCTCTCCGGCAGTGATGAATGTCTGCAGGGTGAGTAGGTGGTAAATAGCCTTTATAAGGCGATTACAGCCGCTCTCAGAAAGTCCCATGTCCTCAAGGAACATCTGCTTCTCCTCGTATGATTCAAGCTCTGCAATGTCGGCTTCTGTCTGTGCGCTGATAATCAGCATCTCGGCATCCTCGCCCTCAATGGCTTTCTTAACAGCCTCGGTATAAGCATTTCCTGTGGAGGCGCTGGCATCGTCCACATTGCAAACATAAAGAACGGGCTTGGTGGTAAGCAAGAAAAGACTCTTGGCTGCAGCATTCTCGTCTTCTGTCTCGAAGGTTACGGTACGGGCGCTCTTGCCTTGTTCCAAAGCATCACGATAAGCCTCTAAAACCTGCAACTCAATCTTTGCCTGTTTGTCGCCCCCTACCCTTGCAGCTTTCTCAACCTTCTTGATACGCGACTCTACGGTCTCCAAATCCTTCAACTGTAACTCGGTGTCGATAATCTCCTTGTCGCGAACGGGATTAACAGAGCCATCCACATGTACAATATTGCCGTTATCGAAACAACGCAGCACATGGATGATAGCATCGCACTCACGAATATTAGCCAGGAACTGATTGCCCAAACCTTCGCCCTTGCTGGCACCCTTTACGAGTCCGGCAATATCTACTATATCGCAAACTGCGGGGACAATACGGCCAGGATGAACCAACTCGGCCAGTTTGGTGAGTCGTTCATCGGGCACACTTACCTGCCCCATCTGAGCATCTATGGTGCAAAAAGGGAAATTAGCAGCCTGAGCCTTAGCGCTGCTCAGACAATTGAAAAGTGTTGACTTGCCCACATTGGGCAGTCCTACTATACCTGCTTTCATCTTATTCTATATCTTATATATTGGCTGCAAAATTACCGCTTTAATTTTACAAAACCAAATTTTCTGTGTTATCTTAGCTTATAGGGGAACTCTTAGTGAGCCTCTAACCAGTTACTACCCCACCCTGTGTCGGCAATGAGAGGCACGCGCATCTGAGTCGCATTTTGCATCTCCTCAACTACAATTCGTTGCAGATGTTCTTTTTCTTCGGGCAGGACGGTGAAGCAAAGTTCGTCGTGTACTTGCAAGATCATCTTGGAGCGGATGCCTTCTGCTTTCATACGTTGGTAGACGCGAATCATGGCTATCTTTATAATGTCTGCCGCACTACCCTGAATGGGTGAGTTAATAGCGTTGCGCTCGGCATTTCCTCGAACGTTGGCATTATTAGAGTTGATGTCGGGCAGATAACAGCGTCTCTTAAAAATGGTTTCTGTATAACCTTTTTCGCGAGCCATCTCAATGCTTTTCTCCATGTAGGCCTTAACAGCTGGATAAGTCAGGAAATAGCCGTCAATCAACTCTTTGGCCTCTGTTCTGGATACATCCAAACGCTCTGCCAGACCGAAGGCAGAAATACCGTAGATAATACCGAAGTTGGCGGTCTTGGCTTTCCGACGTTCATCGGAAGTAACTTCTTCAAGGGTCTTATGGAAAATCTTGGCAGCTGTGGCCGCATGGATGTCTTGTCCGGCATTAAAGGCTTCTATCAGATTTTCATCTCCACTCAGATGCGCCATAATACGCAACTCAATCTGGCTGTAGTCGGCACAGAAGAACTCCTGCCCTACCTCAGGAATAAAGGCCTTACGTACTTCTTTCCCTTGTTCGTCCCTGACGGGTATATTCTGCAGGTTTGGGTTAGAAGAGGAAAGTCGGCCCGTTGTGGTAACGGTTTGATTGAACGATGTATGAATGTGCCCTGTCTCGGGATTAATAAGTTGTGGCAATGCATCGATGTATGTGCTCAGAAGTTTCTTTAACCCTCTGTATTCCAAAATCTTGCCGACTATAGGACTCTTGCTTTTCAGACTTACAAGAATTTCTTCGGTGGTTGCATATTGACCGGTTTTTGTCTTTTTGGGCTTGTTGGTAATCTTCATTTGGTCGAAGAGCACCTCGCCCACCTGTTTCGGACTTGCAATATTAAAATGTACGCCAGCTAACTGGTAGATTTCTTCCTCAATACGTTGCATTTCCTTAGAGTAGAGAACCGAGGTCTCGCGGAGTCCTTCGGTATCGATACAAACGCCGTTTCTCTCCATATACGCTAGCACAGGCATCAGCGGCATTTCTATTTGTTGGAAGAGTTCCAGAAGACCTTCTTTCTCCAACTCTGAAGCGAACAAGTTCTTCAGTCTCAATGTGATATCGGTATCTTCGCAAGCATACACATAAACCTCCTCTGGCTTCAGTTCGGCCATTGATTTCTGGTTTTTGCCTGTTCCAATAAGTTCGTCAATATGAATGGTCTGATAATGCAAATAGGCTTCAGCAAGATAGTCCATACCGTGACGCATTTCGGGGTGGAGCAGGTAGTGTGCAATCATGGTGTCGAACATCGGGCCACGAAGCTCTATGCCGTGATTCAGGAGAACCTGAAGGTCATATTTCAAATTCTGCCCAATCTTCAGTGTATTGGGATTCTCGTAAATAGGGCGAAGCGCTTCTATTGCTTTTGGATTCTCATACACGGGAACGTACCATCCCTGCCCTTCCTTAATGCTGAAACTAACGCCCACCAAGTGTGCTTTAATAGGATCTGTACCTGTGGTTTCTGTGTCGAGGCATATCTCGCGTACTTCTTGTAGGGCAGCAAGAAGAGCGTTAATCTTTTCTGCTGTGTCAACAAGTTGATAATCAGCAGTTTCTTTGCTGTAACGAAGCATGCCGTTATCTGTTAGATTGTTATCTGAGAACAACGTTGGTTCCGTTTCATTGCTATCCCCAAAGCCACTAAAGAGATCACCTTGAATGGCATTTCCCTTCTTCTCGGGCTTAGATACGGGTGTTGGAGCGGGAGACGTGATTTTCTTCCGCATGAGGGTGCGGAATTCAAGTTCCTCAAAGATTTTCTGTAAGGCTTCTTGATTAGGCTCCTCCATTTTAAGCATATCCATATCTAACCGTATGGGAACATCCGTCTTAATGGTAGCTAGCCATTTGCTGGTTTTTATCTGTTCGATATTATTCTCAACCTTTTCCTTTAGGGCACCCTTCAGCTTGTCGGTATTTTCTATGAGCGACTCAATACTACCAAACTCTTGTATTAGCTTTGCTGCAGTCTTTTCGCCCACGCCAGGACAACCGGGGATGTTGTCAACAGCATCTCCCATAAGTCCTAGTATATCAATTACTTGGGTGGGGTGGGAGAGTCCCCATTTTTGGTTTACCTCAGCAGGACCAAGAATCTCTTCTGCGCTCTTCCCGACGGCTGGGCGGTACATCTTCACATGGTCTGTTACCAACTGTCCGTAGTCTTTATCGGGCGTCATCATAAAAGTTTCTATTCCCTGTTTGTCTGCCTGGTGTGCTAGCGTACCTATCACATCGTCAGCCTCATATCCAGGTTCTTCCAAAACGGGAATGTTATAAGCCTTAAGCAACCTTTTAATAATAGGTACTGCAAAACGGATGGCCTCTGGAGTTTCTTCGCGTTGTGCTTTGTAAGCAGGGTAGGCTTCGTGTCGGAAAGTTCCTCCTGAAGGGTCAAAAGCAACGCCAAGATGGGTGGGTTGTTCCTTCTGAATTACTTCCTCCAAAGTGTTCACAAAGCCAAGGATGGCCGATGTGTTTTCTCCCTTGGAGTTAATTCTTGGGTTCTTTAAAAAGGCATAATAGGCCCTATATATAAGCGCATAAGCGTCTAAAAGATAGAGTTTGGACATACAATATTGAATTTTATTGGGTAAAATTATGCAAAAAAAGTGAAATGGTCATCATTTTTGTGTATTTTTGCATTTCAAAAGTGTATTAGATGAACTCATTAGAGGCTTTACAAAAACCTATAGCTGACGTTTTAGAAGAATACAAACAGCAATTTGAAGAAACGCTTAGTTCTGACAACCCATTGCTTCAGCAGGCCACAAATCACCTGTTGCAGAAGAAGGGTAAGTTGGTCAGACCGACTTTGGTTTTCCTTTCCGCCCGTCTTTTCGGCACAATAAACCAAAGCGTTTATGATGTTGCTTTGGCGCTTGAATTGCTTCATACTGCCAGTTTGGTACATGATGATGTGGTGGACGAGAGCGACCGCCGCAGGGGACAGGCTTCTGTAAATGCTCTGATGACGAATCAAATAGCAGTTTTGGTAGGAGATTTTCTTCTGAGTAGGGCACTCCATCATGCCGCCCAAACAGGCGATACTAAGGTTGTTGATGTGGTTGCAAATCTTGGCCAGACTTTGGCAGATGGCGAACTTCTCCAACTTGCGAATCTTGATGACGAGAAGCTGGACGAGGCATCTTACTATATGGTTGTCCGCAAGAAAACGTCCAGTCTTTTTGCTGTCGCTGCTCAACTGGGCGTTCTTTCCTCTGGCGGTTCGGAAGAGGATGCAGAGCGTATGAGAAGATTTGGTCATCTTGTAGGAACATGTTTCCAGTTGAAAGACGATATCTTTGATTACGACACTAAGACGGACGTCGGAAAGCCTGCTGGTAACGATATGAAGGAAGGTAAACTTACCCTTCCTGTTATACATGTTGTTAACAAGACAAAGAACGAAGAGATGCTTTCCGTTGCACTAAAGGTTAGAAGTGGCGAAGCAACTCAACAGGATATAAACGACTTGATTGGTTTTACTATAGAAAACGGCGGAATAGAATATGCTTATTGGGCTATGAATGAATTTCGCATGATGGCAGACGGACTAATAGACGAAAGCAGGAATCCTGCCATTGTAGAATCCCTGCATTCGCTTGTTAATTTTGTTGCTAACCGCAAATATTAATTTTTCTTCAGCATTTAGTGTAGTTTACCCATTTTTGGAGTCAAAACGACTCCCGTCTTGACCGTTTTTCTTTTTTTCTTCTAGATTGGACTTTTCTCGTGTCTGTTTTTTTGCGTTCAAGTTTTTGAATCACAGAGAAATATAACAAAAACGGCGTCGTGAGAATCCTCTATTGTCTAAAGCTCCTACGTCGGTACGCAAATTTCACATTGTCACAGCGTCAAAATCAGAAGAATTTTACTTCTTCGCCAACAACTTCGCTCAAGAGCAGATTGGCCAGTCGGCTTGTTCCTAAACGAAGGTACTGGTTGGTGAGCCATTTTTCTCCCAACACCTCTTTTACTATTGTATAATATACGAGGGCATCGTGAACCGTGTTCAGACCTCCGGCTGGTTTGAAGCCAATCTGAATTCCAGTCTTTTCATAATACTCTTTGATAGCCTGACACATAACGTAAGCAGCCTCAGGTGTTGCAGCAGGTTTCTCTTTTCCTGTGCTAGTCTTTATATAATCGGCTCCTGCATACATAGCCAGGATACTTGCCTTCTTGATGTTTTCTGCACTTCCCAGCAAGCCGGTTTCCAGAATCACCTTCATCTTCTTTTCGCCACAAACAGCCTTTAATTCGCTGATTTCATCGCAAACTGTCTCGTAGTCACCACTCAAGAACTTACCTACGCTCATTACGATATCTATCTCTGTAGCACCGTCTCTAACGGCAAGTGCTGTCTCAACTGTTTTTACCTCAATACAAGCCTGAGAAGAGGGGAATGAGCCGCTTACGCAAGCAACTTCTACACCTTCAACCTCCAAGCTTTGGCTTACGATGCTTGCAAAACAGGGATAAACACAGATAGTTGCCACGTGGGGTAGGTCGGGGTAGGCGTTGTCAAAGTCGTTCACGCGTTCTGTAAACTTGAGTACGCTTTCCTCACTATCTGTTGTTTTAAGAGTGGTTAGCTCAACACTTCCCATCAAGAATTTCTTTACTTCCAGAGTATCATTCTCCGGTACTTTTTCTTCGATGAGTTGGGCAACTTTCTTTGCAATTTCTTCATCGTTCAATGCCGTATTATACTTGGCAAGAGCTTCTTCATACTTGTTCTGTTCCATATTATTTTTTCGTTTAGTGATTCAACTTCGGGTTGTTTATATGTCTCTCCTTGTCGCGCAAGGTTTTCTTTTCAAAGCTTTTTTGAAGCGCTTCTGTCAGATCTACGCCTGTCTGATTGGCCAGACAGATAAGTACCCACAGGATATCGGCCATTTCCTCGCTGGGATCCTGTTTCTCGCCTTCCTTGAAGGATTGTTCTCCGTATTTCCTGGACATAATACGGGCCAATTCACCAACCTCTTCGGTCAGAATAGCCATATTAGTCAGTTCGTTAAAGTAACGGACTCCATAACTCTTAATCCACTGATCTACTTTATCTTGCGCTTCCTTTATGGTCATTTTCTATTCCTTGTTTTTTGTGTCCATACAAATAGTTACAGGCCCGTCATTCAGCAGTTCTACCTTCATATCTGCCCCAAATTCGCCTGTTCCAACGGGTTTGCCAAGAGCTTTGGATAACTGCTCCACGAAGCTATTATACAATGGTACGGCCACCTCGTGACCTGCAGCCCTAATCCAACTGGGGCGATTCCCTTTCTTGTAGCTTGCCATTAGGGTAAACTGGCTTACGACTATGATGTCGCCCCCTGTTTCCAGGATATCCTTGTTCATCACACCGTTCTCATCGTCTAAGATACGTAGCCCTATTATCTTGCGTACCAACCAATCTATATCTTCTTGTGTATCAGTCTGTTCTATGCCCAATAAGACAAGGAAACCTGCTCCTATCTGGCTTTTCTTCTGGCCTTCTATGGTTACGCTGGCATGTGAAACTCTTTGTATGACGGCTCTCATATTTTGTATTTTGCTTTATGCAAAGGTAGTATAATTATTTGATTCCTATCTGTTTTTTGCTTTTTTTATATTTTCGCTTTCGTGGTTTTTATATAAAGTTTAATCTTCAAGGAAACTACGTTCTTTATTGATTTCAAATTCGTCAATTATGGATAGTATGTAATACAATAGGTTCTTGTAGGCGAGTCTTACCTAGTACTTACCTTAAAGTACTCCCGTACTCTGGTTAAAGTACTGCAGTACTCTAGTTGAAGTGCTGAAGTACTCCGCTTGAAGTACTAATGGAAATGATTATATATAATCTGGGCTTTAGACGGGCCGACCAATTCCTGAATGTCGGACTTCTCTGCTTCTTTAATTCGCTTCACGCTGTGAAACTTCTTCAGCAACAGTTCCTTTGTCTTTTCTCCTATGCCATTTATGCTGTCTAACTCGCTGGCAATCTGATGCTTACTACGTTTGTCGCGATGGAAGGTAATGGCATATCTGTGTACTTCGTCCTGTATCTGTGTCAGTAGGCGAAAAAGAGGGCTGTCAGTCTTTAATCCTATCACTTGTTGGGGGAATCCGTAGAGTAATTCATTGGTTCTGTGCTTGTCATCCTTAGCCAATCCTGCAATAGGTATTTGCAGCCCTAATTCGTCTTCTACGACCTTTCTGACGACTTCCATTTGTCCTTTTCCACCATCTGTGATAATAAGGTTGGGTAGGGGACTTTCCTCCTCTATCATCCTCTTGTACCTGCGTCTTACTACCTCTTGCATGCTGGCATAGTCGTCAGGTCCTTGCACCTGTTTTATAATGTATTTACGATAATCCTGCTTGCTGGGCTTGCATTTCTTGAATACTATACAACCTGCAACAGCATCTGTTCCGCTGATATTGGAGTTGTCGAAGCACTCAATGTGCATTGGTAGGGTAGGAAGCTTTAAGACGTCCTGTAGCTCTTTCATCAGACGGGTTGTTTTCTGTTCAGGATTTAGCTTTTCAGCCTGGCTAATTCGATCCCTTTTGTATTGTAGGACATTCTGCCTGCTAAGGTCCAAAAGCACCTTTTTGTCGCCCTTTTGTGGAACAGTTAACTTAAAGCTTTGCGTAAATTGTTCCACGGGGAACGGAACTATAACTTCCTTGCTTTCACTTCCATATCTTTGCCTCATTTCAACTATTCCCATAACCAAAAGTTCTTCGTCACTCTCTTGCATTTTTTTTTCGTATTCAAAAGTAAAGGCTTTGTTTATACAGCCATTGGTAACGTGCAAGAAATTAATGTAGGCAACTTTCTGATCGTTTTCAATGTTGAAGACATCAATGTTATGGAGCGTATTGCTAACTACCTCGCTTCTGCTTCTGTAGTTCTCAAGAAGCATATATTTCTTCTTGATAACTTCTGCCTCTTCAAATTTCAGTTCGAGGGCCAAATGTTTCATTTGCGCCATCATCTTCCGTTGCAAATCAGCGGTATTTCCTTTCAGAATTTCTTTTGATTCAGCTATGTACTGCAGGTATTCTTCAACACTTTGTCTGCCTGTACAAGGGGCTTTGCAATTTTTTATATGATATTCCAGGCATTCTTTGTGTTTCCCTTTCTCAATACTTTCTGGCGTAATGAATTCGTGGCATCTTCTTAAAGGATATAAGTTCTTAATCAGATCCAAAAGTGCGTACATCGTCGGTACATGGCTATAAGGCCCAAAATATGTGCCAAACTTCTTGTTTATTTTTCGTGTTTGAAATATTCTTGGCAGGAATTCGTTGGTTACAACGATACTTGGATAGGTTTTCCCGTCCTTCAGAAGTATGTTGTACCTTGGATTCCACTCTTTTATGAGGTTGTTTTCTAGTAAAAGAGCGTCTTCTTCGGTATTTACAACAGTATATTTAATGTCCCATATCTTGCTGACAAGAATAGCCGTCTTTCTGTTTTCGTGCTCTTTGCTAAAGTAAGAATAGACTCTTCGTCTTAGGTTTTTTGCCTTTCCAACGTATATAATGGTCCCTTTGTCATCTAAATACTGATAACAACCAGGTTTCTCGGGTAAACTGCTGACGATGATCTTTAGCTTTTGCAGACGTGTCTCATTCTCATTCTTTGTCATTTTGCTTATTTATAATGAAGCTTTATATGACCATAAGTGTTGTAAGGTCCATGTCCTTAAACAAATCACGACCATGTAGTCCCTCGTCTGTAATTTCTATGATGAAATTGATGTATACTTTCTTTGGATGAAAATGGTTCACAAGTTTACATACAGCTTTTGCAGTTCCGCCAGTTGCCAATAAGTCATCATGAATCAATACAACATCATCAGGTTCAATAGCATCCAAGTGCATTTCTACGGTGTCAACTCCATATTCCTTGCTGAATGACTCCTTGATAACTGTTGCAGGAAGCTTACCTGGTTTTCTTGCTAAAACTACACCGCAACCTAATTTTCCAGCTAATGCTGCAGCCATGATAAAACCACGACTTTCAACGCCTACAATTTTTGTGATTCCCTTGTCCTTGTATAGCTCATACATCTCGTCGAGCATTATCTTCATACACTCTGCGTTTTTGTACAGTGTCGTAACATCTCTGAAGTTGATTCCTTTCTTGGGAAAGTCTGGAATTGCTCTTAAATTCTCTAACAGTTTAGGATTATTCATGTTATTTTATCTTTAAGTTGTTTTTGATTTTCAGTTTGTTGGTTTTGTCTTGTTCCACGTGAAACCCTCCGTCTCTTAAAGTAGTACTTTATCTTTTCATGAGCACGAGTAGCACGTTTATATCACTTGGACTTACTCCAGGAATACGACTTGCCTGAGCCATTGTTTCCGGATCTATTCGAGTAAGTTTCTGTCTTGCTTCTGTTGAAAGAGACTGTAGAGAGTTATAATCAAACTTTCCTTTTATCTTTATGTTTTCAAGGCGTATCATCTTGTCGGCCAACTCTCTTTCCCTTGTGATATAGCCGCTATACTTCATTCTGATTTCTGCAGCTTCTGTAATCTCTTCTCTTCTTTCAGAAATAGCTTCAAGTTTTGTTTTCAGCGCTGGAATATAGTTTGATAAGTTCTCTAAGGTAAGACTTGGGCGTGAAATAAGGTCAACAAGTTTACATCCTCTTTGCAGTTCTGTGCTACCTAATGACTTTAGTCCTTGGTTTATTAGAGCAGCTTTTACACTATATGTCTTGCAGAAGATTTCTAATTCTTCTATGGCATTCTTTTTTTTCAGCCAATGATTATATCGCTCCGATGTTGCTAATCCTATGTTATAGCTCTTTTCTGTAAGTCGAGCATCTGCATCATCTTGCCTAAGCAAGATTCTGTACTCTGCTCTACTGGTGAACATGCGATAAGGCTCATCTACACCTTTTGTAACCAAATCATCAATAAGTACACCGATGTAAGATTCGTCTCTTTTCATGGTAAAAGGTTCAGATTCACCGCATTTTCTTGCAGCATTTATACCTGCAACCAAACCTTGCCCGGCAGCCTCTTCATATCCGGTGGTTCCGTTGACCTGTCCAGCCATAAATAGTCCATCAACCAATTTGCTCTCCAACGAGTGTTTCAATTGTGTCGGATCAAAGTAATTGTATTCTATGGCATAACCAGGTCGGTATACTTCTAAATCTCTGAATGCAGGTATCAGCTTTAGGGCTTCCAATTGCGCTTCTATAGGCAGACTGCTACTGAAACCATTCAAATAATATTCACTTGTATTGGTGCCTTCTGGTTCCAAAAACAATAGGTGCTCCTCCTTGTCTGCAAATGTAACCAGTTTTGTTTCTATGCTGGGGCAATAACGTGGCCCTATACTTTGTATTTGACCATTGTAAAGTGGAGAATCTGCTAAGGAAGCTTTCAACCTGTCGTGTACCTGTTTGTTAGTGTATGTAATCCAGCAGGGCAGTTGAGGAAGGTTCCTTGGTTCACCCATAAAGGAGAATTTGTGGAAGTCCGATTCGCCTGGTTGTTCGGTCATTTCCTCAAAGTGTACAGATGTTCCGTTTATTCGCACCGGGGTTCCTGTTTTCATTCTTCCTGCCGTTACTCCATGTCTGGTAATACTTTCAGTAAGGTGTAGGCTGGGGGGCTCTGCGCATCTTCCTCCTGGCAGTTTTGTTCTGCCTATATGCATTAAGCCGTCCAAAAATGTTCCGGTTGTTATCACCACACATCTGGCTTTGAAGGTAACATCCAAATAAGTAAGTACACCCGTTACCTTTTTGTTTTCCACCAGAATCTCCTTCACTTGGTCTTGCCAGATGCTAAGGTTAGGTGTGTTCTCAAGAATCTCGCGCCAAGCCCAAATGAATTTGCCTCTATCGCACTGAGCTCGTGGGCTCCACATTGCAGGTCCTTTGCTTCTGTTGAGCATACGGAATTGAATGGCAGTGCGGTCAGTAACTTCGCCCATGTGCCCTCCAAGTGCATCTATCTCCCTGACAATCTGTCCTTTAGCAATACCTCCGACGGCAGGATTGCAACTCATTTGTGCAATCTTGTTCATGTCCATTGTTATCAGACAGGTCTTTGCCCCCAATTTTGCGCTGGCTGCAGCAGCTTCACATCCTGCGTGTCCTGCACCAACCACCACAACGTCAAAAATCATTTCCATATATCTTTGGCACTCAATTTAGCTGCAAAATTAATGTTTTCTGTTAACATTTGAGCCAAAATCTTGTTCAAATCACATTTTTAATGTATTTTTGCGCGGAATAATGTACTTAATATAAGGTATACGAAAGAAAAATAAACAAAATATTCAATAATTAAATTCAATCATTTATGTGGTTAATCAATTCATCAATCGGTAGGAAAGTGGTGATGTCTGTAACAGGCATTGCGCTTATCCTGTTCTTGACCTTTCATGCGTCAATGAACGTCGTAGCCCTCATTAGTGCTAAGGGTTACAACATGATTTGTGAGTTCCTTGGTGCCAACTGGTATGCTGTTGTAGCAACTATCGGTTTGGCAGGCTTGGTAGCTCTTCATTTTATTTTTGCCATTTGGCTGACTCTTCAGAACAACAAGGCTCGCGGTAACAGCAAGTATGCTATTACTAACAAGCCCGAGAAAGTAGAGTGGGCAAGCCAGAACATGTTGGTTCTTGGTATCATCGTTGTTATAGGTATGGGTCTTCACCTGTACAATTTCTGGTACAACATGATGTATGCTGAGTTGGCTGGTATAGAAAACGAGATTGCTGCAACAGATGGTGTTGGTTACATCATTCAGACATTCTCTTGTCCTTGCTACGCTGCTGTTTATCTGGTTTGGCTGGTAGCTTTGTGGTTCCACTTGACTCATGGTTTCTGGAGTGCTCTTCAGACATTGGGTTGGAATGGCAAGATTTGGTTCAATCGTTGGCGTGTTATCAGTTGCATCTACACGACCATAGTTGTTCTTATGTTTGTTGCTGTGGTGGTTGCCTTTGCCTGTGGTTATGTGCCCTGCGACTACAATGGTAATGCGCCCAGTTGTGGTGCTTGCTAATTATGAATAACGAATTAAGCATTTAAGATTATGGCAAAGAAAATAGATTCAAGAATTCCTGAAGGCCCAATAGCAGAAAAGTGGACCAACTATAAGGCTCACCAGCGTCTCGTTAACCCAAAGAACAAACTGAAGCTTGACGTTATTGTCGTAGGTACCGGTTTGGCTGGCGCCAGCGCTGCAGCTTCTCTTGCCGAGATGGGCTTCAACGTATATAACTTCTGTATTCAGGACTCTCCTCGTCGTGCACACTCTATTGCTGCACAGGGAGGTATCAATGCTGCAAAGAACTATCAGAACGACGGCGACTCTGTTTATCGTCTGTTCTATGATACAGTAAAGGGTGGCGACTATCGTGCCCGTGAGGCCAATGTATACCGTTTGGCTGAGGTAAGTAACAACATCATCGACCAGTGCGTGGCTCAAGGTGTTCCCTTTGCTCGTGAATATGGCGGTATGCTGGCCAACCGCTCTTTTGGTGGTGCTCAGGTAAGCCGAACTTTCTATGCTAAGGGACAGACTGGTCAGCAGTTGCTGCTGGGTGCTTACTCTAGCCTTTCTAAGGAAGTACAGAAGGGTAAGGTTAAGCTCTTCACCCGTTATGAGATGGAGGATGTTGTTATTATCGACGGTCGTGCTCGTGGTATCATTGCCAAGAACCTTGTTACTGGTAAGCTGGAGCGCTTCAGCGCCAACGCCGTTGTTATTGCAACCGGTGGTTACGGAAACGCATACTTCCTCAGCACAAACGCTATGGGTTGTAACTGTACAGCTGCTATCCAGTGCTATCGCAAGGGTGCTATGATGGCTAATCCCTCATACGTACAGATTCACCCCACTTGTATTCCCGTTCACGGTGACAAGCAGTCTAAGCTGACCCTTATGTCAGAGTCTCTGCGTAACGATGGTCGTATCTGGGTTCCCAAGAAGTTGGAGGATGCTAAGAAACTTCAGGCTGGCACACTGCAGGGTTGGGAGATTCCCGAGGAAGACCGCGACTACTATCTGGAGCGTCGCTATCCTGCATTCGGTAACTTGGTTCCCCGTGACGTTGCTTCACGTGCTGCTAAGGAGCGTTGTGATAAGGGCTTCGGTGTTAACAATACCGGTTTGGCTGTATTCTTGGACTTCTCAGAGAGTATCCAGCGTTTGGGTATCGACGAGATTCGTCAGCGTTATGGCAACCTCTTCGATATGTACGAGGAGATTACTGATGTTAATCCTGGTGAGAAGGCTTGCACAAAGAACGGTGTAGATTACTACAAGCCTATGATGATCTTCCCCGCTATCCATTATACTATGGGTGGTGTTTGGGTTGACTACGAGTTGCAGACCACCATCCCCGGCCTCTTTGCTATTGGTGAGTGTAACTTCTCTGATCACGGAGCTAACCGTTTGGGTGCTTCTGCTCTTATGCAGGGCTTGGCTGATGGTTACTTCGTACTGCCTTATACCATTCAGAACTATCTGGCAGATCAGGCTATTTGGCCTCGCTTGAGTACCGATCTGCCCGAGTTTGATGCAGCAGAGAAAGCTGTCAATGCCGAGATAGACCGTCTGATGAACATCAAGGGTAAGCGTTCTGTTGACTCTATCCACAAGGAGCTTGGCCACATCATGTGGGAGCACGTAGGTATGGGTCGTACCAAGGAAGGCTTGGAGGAAGGTCTGAAACTGTTGAAGGATCTCCGCAAGGAGTTCGATTCCAACCTCTTCATTCCTGGCTCTAAGGAAGGTTTGAACGTTGAGCTCGATAAGGCTATCCACCTGCGTGACTTCATCCTCATGGGTGAGCTTGTTGCTTACGATGCCCTCCATCGTGAGGAGTCTTGTGGTGGTCACTTCCGCGAGGAGCATCAGACCGAGGAAGGTGAGGCTAAGCGTGACGACAAGAACTTCTTCTACGTTGGTTGCTGGGATTATCAAGGCACCGACGACAAGAAACCAGAACTCGTTAAAGAGCCCTTGGAGTATGAGGCAATTAAGGTACAGACACGTAACTATAAGAACTAAAGATTATGGCTAAGAATATTTCTGTTACAATAAAGTTCTGGAAGCAGAACGGACCCAAGGAGAAGGGTCATTTCGATACCCACCAGTTGAAGAACATCCCCGATGACACTTCATTCCTGGAGGCACTCGACATCATGAACGAGGAGCTTATCAACGAGGGCAAGGAACCTTTCGTGTTCGACCACGACTGCCGCGAGGGTATCTGTGGTATGTGCTCTCTGTACATCAACGGTACTCCTCATGGTAAGACAGAACGTGGAGCTACTACCTGTCAGCTCTATATGCGTAAGTTCAAGGATGGTGAGACCATCACCGTTGAGCCTTGGCGCTCAGCAGGTTTCCCTGTTATCAAGGACTGTATGGTAGACCGTAACGCCTTCGACAAGATTATGCAGGCTGGCGGTTATACCACCATCCGTACAGGTCAGGCTCAGGATGCCAACGCTATTCTTATCCCTAAGGAGGATGCAGACGAGGCTATGGATTGCGCCAGCTGTATCGGTTGCGGCGCTTGCGTAGCTGCTTGTAAGAACGGCTCTGCTATGCTCTTCGTCAGCAGTAAGGTTAGCCAGCTGGCTCTCCTGCCACAGGGTCAGGTTGAGGCTGCTAAGCGTGCTAAGGCTATGGTTGCCAAGATGGACGAGCTGGGCTTCGGTAACTGTACTAATACCCGTGCTTGTGAGGCCGTTTGTCCTAAGTGCGAGACCATCAGCAACATCGCCCGTCTGAACCGCGAGTTCATCAAGGCTAAGCTAGCTGATTAAAACATCTGACAGATTGTGAGGTTTTAAGGTTATGAGGTAATTTCATGGTTGCCCCATAACTTTAAAGCCTCACATCTTTTATAATATGAAGACAGAAAACAAGATTACCGAGCAACCATCGCATTACGATCATCTGGAGCAGATGTCGGTTGGCGAATTGCTGCAGCACATCAACCAAGAGGATATGCTGGTAGCTGAGGCTGTGCGTAAGGCTATACCTCAGATACAGGCCCTTGTAGAGGCAATAGAGCCGCGAATGAAGCGTGGAGGCAGGCTATTTTATGTCGGGGCTGGAACAAGCGGCCGTCTGGGTGTTCTGGATGCCAGCGAGCTGCCTCCAACCTTTGGCGTAACGGAAGACCGCGTGATAGGCCTTATAGCCGGAGGCGACAGAGCTTTGCGCCATGCTGTAGAAAAGGCCGAAGATTTCCCCGAGAAAGGTTGGCAAGATTTGCAGGCTTTCCATCCTACGGCCGATGACACAGTCTTGGGTATCGCAGCCTCAGGAACTACGCCATACGTTATCGGAGCTGTCAGCGAGGCTCGCAAGAACGGCCTTCTTACGGGCTGTATCACCAGCAACCCTGATACGCCTTTGGCAGCAGCAGCTGAACATCCCATAGAGACCATTGTGGGCCCGGAATTCGTTACTGGCAGCAGTCGTATGAAGAGCGGCACAGCCCAGAAGATGGTGCTGAATATGATTTCATCTACGCTAATGATTCGTATGGGGCGCGTGAAGGGCAATCGAATGGTCAAGATGCAACTCACCAACGCTAAGCTCGTGGATCGCGGCACTCGCATGATTCAGGAATCCCTTGGCCTTAGTTACGAAGAGGCACAGGAACGTCTGCTTGAAGAGGGTAGTGTGGATAAAGTGCTTAAAGAAAAAGATTAATTCGTTTAAGAATAAGCAACCATGAAAATTGGAGACAAAGCGCCTGAGATTTTGGGCAAGGATGAGCAGGGACGGGATATCCGTCTGAGTGATTACAAAGGCCGTAAACTGGTCCTGTATTTCTATCCCAAGGATAATACCAGCGGCTGTACGGCAGAGGCTTGCAGCCTCCGTGACCGTTATCAGGAACTGCAGGGAGCCGGCTATGAGGTAGTTGGTGTTAGCAAGGATTCTGCTGCTTCTCACGTCAAGTTCAAGGAGAAGCACGCTTTGCCTTTCCCCTTGATAGCTGATATTGATAAAACTCTCTTGGAGGCAATGGGAGCCTGGGGCGAGAAAACCATGTATGGCAAGAAGACAATGGGTACTATCCGCACCACCTTTATTATTAATGAGGAGGGCATCATAGAGCAGATCTTCTCAGGCAAGCAAGTCAATACAAAAGAACATGCCGCCCAAATTTTAGGCGACATGTAATACTATTTAAACTAAAACAACACTAGCTTTATGCTACAGCGTGCTTGATGTTTCGTGCGGATGTCATGTGGGCATCGTAGCGAATCTTCAGCTCACGGGTATGTGGATTCCACTTGGTGTCCATTACACCCCTTACACGCTTTGCCTTAGCTACGGCATATTTATGGGGAGTATGGCGGCTAACCTTCACGATGCAGGTCTTGATATCAGGTCTGTAAACAGGCTTTTTGTGTATATCATGGCCAGCGGGGCTCCTGTGGTTATTTACAACAACGGCATGATCTCTTCTGCCGCTGATTACGTTCTTGTGGTTATCAGCCGTTGCCGGCATTGCGTATGCGATGGCCATCATTATCATGGCAGCTATCACTTTATTCATAATGTTCTTCATAACTTTCAAATTTTAATGGTTTGACTTTTGTTCTGAATTACATTGCAAAGGTAAGGCGTTTCTATAAACCCCAAAAACGAATTGTCCTACAATGCAGGGCAAAAATCCCTAAACGTGCTGAGGGATTTCCTCTATACAAAAAGATTGAAAGTTCCCGTTAACGTTTTGCGATTTCTCAAAAAACAAAATGTAGTGTCTTCTTTTGTATGCGACATCTTTTTACGGAAATTGCCACAAAGAAATAAAAGTTTTTGTATCTTTGCATACGAAAGCGGCTAATAAGTGGCTTATGAAAAGTATGAGTAGTCAACAACTGGATTTATTTAACGATTATGCCTTAGACATGCAGAATCAACAGGCCGCAGAAAGTCTTGCAGTGTTCTTTGAGGCTACAGGCATCTATTGCTCAGCCCCTTTGGTTTATGGAGAGGATAATCCTATTTGTCAGAAGGAAGTCTACGTGCCCACCATCCAGGGGAAGAATGTCGTTGTCTTTTATCAGATAATAGGTAATCTTGGCGGTTATGCAAATAAGGAATATTTGGATGACACCAATGTGGTTATGCTTCCTGATGACACAATAAGGAAACTGGAGCAGGGTGTCAAAGACGATGTTGTCCTTGACATTGAGAAACGTTACAACAAGAACAGCATAAAGTTTCAGAATATTCAGTTTACCTGTGAGTCAGATTTCATTGACTGGGTAAAACACAGAACGGAAACTTCTCCTGACAAAAGTACCCAAGAGCTGCTGGAGATGTACGGGAAAGGCTGAGTTATTTCACCATCCAGACATTGAGGATGATGCCCTTGAAGTCCTGCGACCATTCGGGGGTGCAGACAAATAGGGCGTTGTTGAGCCAAGCATACTTACTGTCGGAAGGCGCCTCAAAGGTTGGAGCGGCGCGGAAGTAGAAAGTGGGATTGCCTTCTGCATCCTTACCATTATATATTATACCCTTGTTCCGGACATGGATATTTACTCCATCGTCGGTCTTGATGCAATAGATGGCTTCCAACTCCGTACGGTTTTCTGTATTAAGTTGATAATCGGCTCCTCCGTTTATGATGGTACCTTTCAGTTTGGGGCCTTCAAAGGTGCCTCCCGTGATGGGGATTACTGTGCGACGCCCATGCTGGGTGTTATCTATGCCGTAAGCTTTACCTATTGTTACCTTCAGCTGTAAAGCAAACTCAAGTTCCGGAGCCTTACCCTGTGCGTTAATATGCAGGGCGAAAAGAGAAAAAAGTACGCTGAAAAGGGCCGTTTTCATATATGTTACTCTTCTTTTTCGGTTTTCTTATCGAATCTTAGGAAAATGCCGGCTAGGATGGTTCCGCTAATGCTGTGCCAAGCACAAGAAATGGCACAGGGGAGTACTGCCAAGGGCTGGGCAGCAAAGAAGTTGCCTGCCAAGACGGTAGCAAGTCCCGCATTCTGCATACCCACCTCGATAGAGATGGTGCGTTTCTTGGCTTTGTTGAATCCAGATACCTTTCCAGCCATATAGCCCAGCACGTAACCCAGGGTGTTGTGGCAGAAGACAACGGCAAATGTCCACAGGAAGAGCCAGAGACCACGGGCAATCAAACTGTCGTGAACCGTTGAGATAACACCACCTACAATGCAGGCCAAGCTGATGACACTCAGTCCTGGCATCAAACTCTGTATAGTGGGGAAATGCTTGCTCTTTGAATAGTTGTAATTAAGGAAACAACCGATTCCGACGGGAATAATGGTTACTATCAGGATGTTCAGGAACATGCCTATGGCGTCTATCTCTATAATCTGGCCTGCAGTGAGTTCCATCAGCAATGGCGTCATAACAGGAGCCAATAGGGTAGAGGCACAAGTCATTCCTACGGAGAATGCCACGTCGCCATGACAAAGGTATGACATAATGTTGCTGGAAACACCACCGGGGCAACAACCGACGAGCAGAATGCCCAATGCCAAAGCGGCCTCTAAGTGGAAAACCCTAACCAGCACGTATGCTACGCAAGGCATAATGAAGAACTGGGCACACGCACCAATGAGAATATCATGGGGACGACGAGCAAGGATGCGGAAATCATCCGTTGTAAGCGTGAGTCCCATAGTAAGCATAATAATACCCAGGATAACAGTCTGTGTGGTACCTCTGACCCATAGAAAGAGGTCAGGCACAAAGAAGGTTAGCACCGCAATGGCGATGATAAACAAGGAGGCGTTGCCTGCGAGCCATCGGCTCAAACGTATAAAAAATTGCATCTTTTTATCTTTTTTGGGAGCAAAGATACTGTTTTTTCTTGGAATACACTATCTTTGCAGAAACAAAAATACTAATACAATGCAATCAAAACTCACAAACAACCGACTGGAATCGCTGGACGCCCTAAGAGGTTTCGACATGTTTTTTATTACTGGTGGAGCAACGCTGCTTACAGCCATTGCCGCCTTTTTCCCTGATTCAACTGTTTGGCAGACCATAGCCAAACAAATGGAACATGTGCCTTGGGATGGTCTGGTACATCACGATACCATCTTCCCGCTTTTCCTTTTTATTGCGGGTATCTCCTTCCCCTTCTCGCTACAGAAGCAGAAAGAGAAAGGCAAGTCTATGACTAGTATCTACCTGAAGATTCTGCGTCGTGGCCTTATCCTCGTTTTCTTGGGCTTGGTAGTCAGCGGTTTCCTAAGGTTTGAGTTTGAGACACTTCGTTGGCCCAGCGTATTGGGGCGCATTGGTTTGGCTTGGATGTTTGCAGCCTTTATCTTTACGGCAACTGGCAAGAAGTTGTGGCCTAAGGTTGCTGTGATTCCTGTTATTCTGATTGGCTACTGGTTGGTTTCTGCTTTTGTTCATGCACCAGGTGTAGATCCTTCCATCGACCCATTAACACGAGAAGGTAACATTGCCTGCTATATCGACCGCACGCTGTTAGGTCCTCATTGCTATAAACCCGATTACGATCCAGAAGGACTTCTTTCTACGCTGCCTGCTATATGTACTGCAATGTTAGGTATGCTTACAGGCGTTTTTGTGCAGCGAAATAAACCAACCAACAAGACAACCCTTGTAATCTTTGGTGCTGGTGTGGTTTGTGCCATCTTAGGTGCAGCCTGGAACATTATCTATCCTATCAACAAGGCATTGTGGAGCAGTTCCTTTGTGCTGGCTGTTGCTGGTTATTCGCTAATTATGTTTGCCCTCTTCTATTATATAATAGATGTTCGCGGGTGGAGGAAATGGGATTTTTACTTTAAGGTGATAGGTATGAACTCCATCCTTATCTATATGGCCCCAAGGTTTATAGATTTCTCAAAACTGAACCATCGTGTTTTTGATGGCGTATTCAGCCTTCTTCCTGAACAGTATTACGCTGTGGCAGAAACCCTTGGTTACATGCTTGTTCTTTGGCTCTTCATGTACTTTATGTACCGTCAGAAGATTTTCCTGAAAGTATAGGAAGCCCCTTCGCGCTCCCCGAGGGGAGTGCAAAAAGAGGTGATCTCACAAATATCGCACTAATGAAGTTATTATCATTTCTAACAAATCTCTCCCCTACAAGGGGAGTTGGAGGGGTCTTTCTTTTCCTTACCCTTTCATTATCGGCTCAGGAGAAGACAACTTTTCAGACTTCAGGGCCTTGGAAGCCTGTTACGGATATCCGTTCGGACTTGGTTATGGTGTATGGGGCCAATGATAAACGGCAAATGACATTCCGCGAGCGAGTGGATTCTTGGCGTAACCATGGTTATACTGCACACTTTATGACGGGTATTGCCTGGGGTGAGTATCAGGATTATTTTACAGGTAAATGGGATGGTAAGTGGCATCTTGACGAGGGACAGAAGACGGCCCAGGGCGATACTATCTGGCATGGTCGGCTTATACCTTATATTATACCTACCAAGAACTATCTCGCTTACTTCAAGGAGCGCCACATAAAGCCTGTGATAGATGCAGGTATAGATGCCATCTTCCTGGAAGAACCTGAGTTTTGGGCTCGGGCCGGATACAGCGAGGCTTTTAAACGCGAATGGCAGGAGTATTACGGTTTCCCATGGCGACCTCAACATGAGAGTGCCGAAAACACCTATCTCTCCAACAAACTCAAGTATCATCTATACTATCGTGCCCTTGATGAGGCTTTCACCTATGCCAAGCAATATGGGCGTGAGAAGGGGATGAATATCCGCTGTTATGTGCCCACACACTCTTTGCTTAATTATTCCCAGTGGCAGATTGTGTCGCCTGAGGCTTCTCTTGCCTCGATGGAGAGTTGCGACGGATACATTGCCCAAGTGTGGACGGGCACCTCGAGAGAGCCTAATTACTTTAACGGCAAAGACAAAGAGCGCGTATTTGAGATAGCTTTCCTTGAGTATGGCTGCATGGAGTCTATGACGCGTCCTACAGGTCGTAAGATGTTTTTCCTGACCGACCCTATTGAGGATCGTGCTAAGGATTGGGAAGACTATAAGCGCAACTATCAGGCTACCTTTACGGCACAGTTGCTCTATCCCCAGATTGCCGACTATGAGGTAATGCCTTGGCCCGACCGTATCTACGAAGGTTTGTACAAGGTGAGTGCCAACAACGATGAAAAGGCGCACATTCCCCGTTTCTATTCTACACAGATGCAGGTGATGATAAACACACTGAACAGTATGCCACTTTCAAAAAATAAAGTGAGCGGCTCGCAGGGCATCTCTGTACTGATGGCTAACTCGCTGATGTTTCAACGTTCGCCACGACCTGTAGAGGGATATGATGATCCTCAGCTCTCGAACTTCTATGGCGAGGCTCTTCCTTTGCTGAAACGTGGGGTGCCAGTAAGCATTACACACATTGAGAATGTGGGCTATGCTGAGACATGGAAGGATGTGCGTGTGCTGCTGATGTCTTACAGCAACATGAAACCGCTCTCCAAAGATGCTCATACGCATCTGGCAGAATGGGTAAAGAATGGTGGCATCATTGTTTATTCCGGTAGAGATGACGATCCCTACCAGCGTGTGCAAGAATGGTGGAACCAGAATGGATTGCACTATACAGCGCCTTCGCAACACCTCTTTTCATTGATGGGTATTCCCGAGAAAGCAGAAGAGGGTGTGTATAAATATGGCAAGGGAAGGGTGTATGTGCTTCGCCATGATCCCAAGGAGTACGTACTCAAGAAAGGTGGAGATAAGCAGTTTGTGGATGTTGTTACTCAAGCATACGGCAAATTACAACAAAAGAACTCTTTTTATTTGGAGCGCGGACCCTATACCCTTGTGGCTGTGTTAGATGAAAACGTGGTTAATAACGATCCTTTCATGATTAAAGGCGATTATATCGACCTTTTCTCACCCGAACTTACTTATTATTCCGAGACCAGCATACTGCCCGGGCACCAGGCTTTCTTCTTCGATTTAAGGAAGATAAATAAAAAACGGCCTCAGGTGATAGCTGCCGCCTCGCGCCAATATGATGAGAAGATAACGAAAGACTGTTACAGCTTTACTTGCAAATCACCCCTTAACACTACCAACATTATTTGCCTTTATCTTCCTAAGGAGTTTGGTTTGGTAGATATTAGTTGTACAAATGCATATGGGAAATCTGTCAGTTATATGGCGAGAAGTATTACGGCTCCAGTCAACGCTATTTCTCATCGTCTTCTCTGGCTCACTTTCGAGAATTCTCCAGAGGGCGTTAATGTTCAAATTGAGAAAATGTTAAATATTCAATTCGAAGATAACTGAAAAAAATGATATCCTATGAGACATTTCTTTTTTGCAGCCATGTTACTGCTTGTACATAGCTTATGGGCGGAGAAGATTTCAAGCCCTCAGCCCCTTCCCCCTTTGCCTTTGGCCAAGCAAGTGGAGTGGCAGAAGATGGAGACGTATGCGTTTGTCCATTATGGATTGAATACCTTTAATGATAGTGAATGGGGCTATGGTGACGCAGACCCAAAAGTATTTAATCCCAGCCGAATGGATGTAGAACAATGGGTGCGGACCTTCAAGCAGGCAGGCATGAAGGGTGTGATTATTGTCGCTAAGCATCACGACGGGTTTACCATGTGGCCCAGTCCGCTTACAGAATACAATATTACACATTCTTCTTACAATGGTCCTAAAAACAAGGCAGGCAAAGTGGATGTGCTTGCTGAGTTGCGTAAGGCTTGTAACAAGTATGGTCTAAAGATGGGCATTTATCTTTCACCTTGGGACAGAAATCATGCCGAGTACGGACGTCAGGCTTACGTTGATTACTACCATCAGCAAATGACGCAGCTGGTTACGGAATACGGCCCGCTCTTCGAGGTGTGGCTTGATGGCGCCAATGGTGGCGACGGCTACTACGGAGGAGCCAAGGAGACACGCAAGATAGATCGTCGTAACTACTACGACTTCCCAAAGATACATTCCATTATTGAGACGAACCAGCCACAGGCCATTATCTTCAGCGATGGAGGTCCCGGTTGTCGATGGGTGGGCAACGAAAGGGGAGAGGCAGGCACTATCAACTGGGCTTTCCTGCGCAAGAACGAGGTCTATCCAGGCTATGACAAAAACAGGGAGTTACAATCTGGGCACATCGACGGTGATAGCTGGATTCCTGCCGAGTGCGATGTCTCTATCCGTCCAGGATGGTTCTATCATCCGGAAGAAGATAATAAAGTAAAGACACCAGAGCAGTTGGCGGATTTGTATTATAAATCTGTAGGTCGCAATGCTACCTTCCTGTTGAATTTTCCTGTAGACCGGGAGGGCAGGGTAAATGCCATAGACAGTGCCAATGCTGTGGCTTTCCGCCATATCATCGAAGAAGATTTGAAGACGAACCTCTTGAGCAAGGCTGTTGCTTCTGCCAGCAGCGAGCGCGGCAAGAAGTTTTCTGCCCAAAAGCTGATAGATGGTAAATGGGATACCTATTGGGCAACTCCAGATGGAACGAACAGTGGAACAGTAACCTTTACCCTTAGCAAAGCCACTCGTATGAACCGCATTATTTTGCAGGAATATATTCCATTAGGTCAGCGTGTGAAGGCGTTTGCCGTTGAGGCTCTTGTAGGTGACAAATGGCAAATGGTGGATGCAGGCGAACCCACAATCACTATTGGCTACAAGCGTATCCTGCGCTTCCCAACAATAGAAGCAGCTGCCATAAGGCTTACCATAAAGGATGCTCGCGGCCCTCTTTGTATCAACAACATTGAGGCATATTATGCTAATCGGTAGCAACCTCCGCTAAGCAATCGGACCACTCCCTTCATCTCTAAGTTGAAGAGAAGGCTGGTAAGTTTGCCAATGGGTATTGCTGTATCTATGGTAAGGATGTTGATTTGCTTACTGTCGGTTCCTGTTAAGGCTTTTACAATACGCTGTTCTTCTTCGGAAAGCTCAGGGAAAAGTTCTTGCTGTAGTCCTTGACTCAGTTGTTTATGTGTCTGGACCTCTGTTTCCCATCCCATAGCCTGGATAAAATCTTCGGCATTGGCGATGAGGCCCGCACGATTGTTCTTTATCAAATTGTTACAGCCTTGGGAGTAGGTATCACCAATTCGACCAGGGAAAGCAAACACATCACGTCCGTAGCTCTCGGCAATCTCTGCCGTAATAAGTGAGCCGCCTTTCTTGGCGCTTTCAACTACAATAGTTGCATCGGCTACACCTGCAACAATGCGGTTTCGCTGCACAAAGTTCTTCTTGTCGGCATTGCTTCGCGAGGGAAATTCGGTAAGCAGTCCTCCATGTTGAACCATCTGCACGGCAGTATCACGATGCATACGAGGATAAATCTGGTCGAGTCCGTGTGCCAGTACGCCTACCGTTTCCATATCTTGTTCCAGTGCAGCTCTGTGGCAGTGAACATCTACGCCATAAGCCAGTCCGCTTACCACCAGTGCGTCTGGACAAAGCCGTTTAAGATCCTTTATAAATTCACGGCAAATACCCTTTCCGTACGGAGTGATTTGTCGCGTTCCCACCATACTAATGATGTGCTGGGAATTCAAAGATGCTGTTCCTCTGTAATAAAGAAGGATAGGAGCGTCGGGACATTCGCGCAGTCTGGCTGGGTAAGCTTCATCATTATAACCGATGCATTGTATGTGTCCATTCTGAGCAAACCTCAGTTCTTCTTCTGCCCTTTTCAGATGGATATCCATCATAGCCAACGCTTCTAACGTGGATTTGTTGGCATTGGGGATTATCTCCTTCAGGTTCCGACGTTGTTCAAAAATCTCAGAAGCAGATCCCATCTTCTCAAACAGCATTTTCCTGTTGAGAAGATTCATGCGCGGAACAAACGATAAAGATATGGCGTTAAGAGTTTCCTGTTCTGTCATGCTTTTTCGAAATAAGGTTCCAATAAAGCTTCCAGTTCGGGACACTCACCCAGTTGCCCGTTTACCACACAGACAGTATCTATCTGGCTGCGAAGGACCATCGTTTCATCGGGTAGACGGAAGATATCCTGATAGAACACAAAGCGTACGCCTTCTTTCTTGATGCGCATTCGGCAAACAAACTCATCGCCACTTTTCAAGGGAACCTTAAATGCCATTTTCAGGCGGGCCACAACGGCATCTATACCTCGGTTATGCATGTCGGCAAAGCTGATACCGGCCTGCAGTAAGAACTCATGACGTGTGTGTTCTGTGTAATGTTGGTAGTTGGCATTGTTGACAATGCCCTGAAGGTCGCACTCATAGTCGCGTACCTTCATCTTTAGTTCATATACGTACTTCATTGTTTTAAGAATTCATATGCAAAGCGACAGCGTAGGCAATCCCTACGGTCGCAGTATTCACGTTTTAGTTGTATCAACGCTTGGCTGTCAGCAGCGGTATTAACATTTAGTCCGCAAGCTTTCCATTGCCGCAAGATGTAGTTGTCTTCGGCAGGAAGTTCCCCAAGCAGTGCAGTTGCCTTCTGAATAAGTTTTTCCTCTGCTTTGTGTGTGCCGTAGGCATAAAGCAACGGCACAATGGTATTGATGATAAGCAGGTTACGGCTTTTTGCCGATGTTCCTCCAACGCCCAGAATCCGATGCATTTCCTGTGTATCTTTAGCTTCTGTGAGTGCCGACATCTGTGCTTTTCCACTATGGTACAGCTCTGCTATCTGCAGGATGCGGATGTGGGGAAAGTTCTTGGGGCGGGTACGGAGAAATTTCCAGTCGGAAGCTTTCATGGGTTCTGGCAATTGGAATTTATGTGAGAGAAAGCTGAACTCACGTTTCCACCGTTCTGCCATTTCCTCACCTTTTACTTGTGCTGCATCATCTATTAATCCTGCCATCCCAAGGAAGATGGCTTCTATTTGAAATAGGTTATCCCGGTGCTTGCCAATGCCTTGAAGAGGAATCATCATTGCCCAGCGCTCGAACGTATCACCGTTCAGTCCAAACCCAAAGTTGCGGCAAAGTGTCACGAAGGTAGCCTGTTCCCAGTCGCCATTCAGTCGGTCTGCTCGTTCTTGCACCTTCTGTGCACGTTGCTTCATGCGTTGTGCTAGCAAAGCATCCATCCACATGTGAGCCTTCATAGTAGGAATAGACGGAATGATGCGGTGACAGCGGGGATAGTCGTCGGTTTGATACAACTCTTGGTAATTATGATATAGTTGGGCGGGAATGTCCAGTTGCAGCTGGGGCGGGTTATTCCCATCTTCTGTTGTTACCTCGCAGTCAACCACTTGTGCAATATGCAGAATGGTATTGTTGTACGAAGGGTCGGAATTGTGCCCATGCCGGAACCAATCGGAAGATTTCAGGTGCAGTTCAACGTTTCCCGCCCATAGTGTTTCGCCAACCTTGACTTTTGCATTGAAGAAATCGGGTCCTTGGTTCGTGTTGTATGTTCCGGGGTCTATGATTTCTATCTCGCGCCCATCTGTTGTGAGGAGCGATTTCAGGGGAAGTATCTTATGTTTCCACACGTAGTGGAGCAACTTTTCCATACGTTACAATCTTCATTAACTTAATTTTATATACAAAAGTAGTGAATTTCGGTGTAAAATCCGTACTTTTGCACGTGAAATATATAATAAGGTTATGAAAATAGCATTGATTGGGTACGGAAAGATGGGCCGGATGATAGAGGAGATAGCCCTTTCCAGAGGTCATGAGATTGTCAGCATTATAGATATTGACAACCAGGAGGAGTTTGAATCTACGGCATTTGCAAGTGCTGATGTGGCTATCGAATTCACTACTCCTTGGACAGCATACGAAAATTACCTGAAAGCTTGGAAAGCTGGCGTGAAGGTGGTAAGCGGTAGCACAGGTTGGATGAAGGACCATGAGGCAGAGGTTCGTAAGGCTTGTACCACAGAGGGCAAGACGCTCTTTTGGGCCAGCAACTTTAGTGTGGGTGTTGCCATCTTTAGTGCCGTGAACAAATATCTGGCTAAGATTATGAATCAGTTTCCTCAGTACGATGTTAATATGGTTGAGACCCATCATGTTCATAAGTTGGATGCTCCTTCGGGAACAGCCATTACTTTGGCAGAACAGATTGTGGAGAATCTGGACCGCAAGGAGCGTTGGGGACTGCACGAGACAAAGCCCGAGGTGCTGCGTATTGATGATATTCGCCAAAAGGAGGTTCCCGGAATCCATACTATTACATACGATTCCCCCGAGGATATGATTACCATCACCCACGACGCTCATAACCGTCGCGGTTTTGCTATGGGCGCTGTTTTGGCAGCCGAATATACGGCTAGTCACGAGGGATTGCTTACGATGTCTGACTTATTTCAGTTTTAAATATGAAGAAGAAAAAGAATAAGGTTTCTTGGGCCGATTGGGCACGTGTCATCATATACAGTGGTTTATACATTTGGTTTTTGTATTGGGTAGATGCCTGGTGGGGACTGATTGTACTTCCTTTCATTTTTGATGCTTACATAACACGTTTCATTCCTTGGACTTGGTGGAAGGATGCTGATAATCCTATCGTCCGGACCGTAATGGGATGGGTGGATGCTATTGTCTTTGCTTTGGTGGCTGTATATTTTGTAAACGTCTATTTCTTCCAGAACTACGTTATCCCCTCAAGTTCTTTGGAGAAGAGCCTTTTGGTAGGTGATTACTTGCTTGTTAGCAAGATGAGCTATGGCCCCCGTGTGCCGCAGACTCCCTTGCATATGCCTCTCTGCCAGCACACTCTTCCCTTCGGATTGGGAAAGAGTTACATAGAATGGCCTCAGTGGGATTACAAGCGCGTAAGTCCCAAGCCTGTGAAACTGAACGATATTGTTGTCTTCAACTACCCCGCAGGAGACACCATCGTTTCCAACCCGTCATACCAGACAGAATATTATTCTATGTGTTATGGCATTGGTTATCAGCTATGGCAGCAACAGGCCGAGATGCCTGTTCCTAATCTGGACAGCCTGACAATACTCGAGCAACGTCGGTATTTTCAGATGGTATATGATCTGGGTAAAGCATATATTAAAGCATCTCCCAATGACTTTGGAAAGGTGGATTGGCGTCCTGTTGACCGTCGTGAAAACTATGTGAAGCGTTGTGTGGGTCTGCCTGGTCAGACGTTACAGATTAAGAATAAGGTGATATACCTTGACGGAAAGGTGAATCCCGATGCCGAGAATGTACAATATAAGTATAATGTGGATCTCAAGACTAGCTACATCCCAGAGGATGTGTGTCATGAGATAGGGTTGAGTATGAGCGATGTACAGGATATGTACGGCTCCGGTCAGATACCTCTTACTAAGGCAGCAAAGGTTGCATTGGAGAATCAAACCGCTTATATCAATAGCATTATACCCGTAGAGGAGCGTGAAACAGGTATGCTTTATCCGCAGAATGGATATACAGGTTGGACTCAAGACAACTATGGTCCTATTTGGATTCCTAAGAAGGGTGAGAAGATTAAACTTACATTGGAGAACCTGCCCATCTACGAGCGTCCCATCCATGTGTATGAAGGGAACGATTTGCAAGTTACCTCTGATGGTAAGATTTTTATCAACGGCGAGGAAACCAACGAGTACACCTTTAAGATGGACTATTACTGGATGCTGGGCGATAACCGCCATTGTTCTGCCGACAGTCGTTTCTGGGGCTTTGTTCCCGAGGACCACATCGTAGGCAAACCTATTGTCATCTGGTGGAGCACCGATGTTGATCGTCCTTGGCTCAGCGGGCATCACATTCGTTGGAGCCGCCTCTTCCGTTTGGTGGATAATATCAAGTAATGATACTGCCATGCTGTTATCTTGCTCCGATTTCGCATTATTCGGCTTTCTTTCGTGCCGATGAGGCGCAGCTTGAGGTAAACGACCATTACCGCAAGCAAACCTTCCGCAACCGTTGTTTGATAGACAGCCCGCAGGGAGCTTTGGCGTTGAGCATCCCCGTCGTGAAACCTGAGCCTCATGCCTTGATGCGTGATATCCGAATCAGCGACCACGGCAATTGGCGTCATCTTCATTGGAATGCGTTGCAGAGCAGCTACCGCCAATCGCCCTTTTTTGAATATTATGCTGATGACTTTGCTCCTTTTTACGAGAAGAAGTGGGAGTTCCTGGCAGATTTCAACGAGGATCTCCTCCGCCTCATCTGCACCCTTATAGATATTGATACCCCCATCATTCGCACTACTGTTTATGCCGGAGAACAATCGCCGTTTCCCCCAAGGGAGACACCTTACTATCAGGTTTTTGCCCGCAAGCATGGTTTCCTGCCAGACCTCAGCATAGCGGATTTACTTTTCAATATGGGTCCAGAGTCGCTATTATTGTTATGATGTTACACCCACTTCCTCCCAAGTCGGCAGAAATCCCTTCACCCAAGAGATTCACTTATCCGTTCTGCTATCAGCCCCATCCCTTGTGTGTGATGGCCGCACAGGAAGTCCGTGAGTATCTGCAGACACAGCCTCAGTGGGCAGCAGAACTGAAGGCCGGCAAGATGTTTGGCGTGCTAGTAGTTAAGCCTCCCCACTCGGGGGGACGTTTGGAGAGGGGGGTTCTTGCAGCTTTCTCTGGAACATTGGACGGCAAGACTCGTCACTCATATTTTGTTCCCCCTGTTTTCGATCTTATGGAGCCTGGCTGCTATTTTCAGCAAGAGCAGGAGCAGATATCAGCCATCAATGTTCAGATATCTTTCCTGCAAACCCAAATAAAGGAAAGTCCCTTGCGCCAGCAGATGCAAAATGAACTGGAAGCTTTCCGTTTGATGATGCAGGCAGCAAAAGAAGAACGCCACCGTTTGCGGGCAGAACTCTCTGCCGAGGAACTGGCAGCCAGAGAGCCAGAAATGATTAAGCAGAGCCAATACCAAAAGGCACAATATAAACGTTTGCAGCAGGAATGGACGCAAAGAATAGAGGCCGATGAGGCTTCTTCCCGCGAACTACGGCAGCAGATGACGCAACTACAGCAGGAACGGCACGACCGCAGCATCGCCCTGCAGCAATGGCTCTTTCAACAGTTTTCCTTCTTGAATGCAAAGGGTGAGAGCAGGAATTTGCTGGAGCTATTTCATGATGCGCTGCCTCCAAGTGGGGCGGGCGAGTGCTGTGCACCCCGTCTTTTGCAGGCAGCTTATAAGGAAGGGCTCAAGCCGTTATGTATGGCTGAGTTTTGGGTGGGCGATTCGCCTTGCGATGAACTTAGGCAAGAGGGTCATTTCTATCCCGCCTGTAACAGCAGGTGCAAGCCCATCTTGGCTCACATGCTGCAGGGGCTTCTGGTGGAGGACAACCCTTTGCTGTCTCAGCAGCCACAGACGTTGGAGGTCATCTACACAGACCCGCAGATGGCCATTGTGGTAAAGCCGCATGGGATGCTTTCTGTTCCTGGAAAAGAAGGCATGCCAAGCGTGCAAAGTGTTGTAAGAGAAATGTTCCCACAAGCCATGGGGCCGATGATTGTCCATCGCTTAGATATGGACACTTGTGGACTGATGGTAATAGCGCTTACCGACGATATGTATCATCAATTACAAGAGGATTTCCGCCGACATAAGGTACAGAAGAACTATCGTGCCCTTTTGGAGAGGGAAATGCCCGTTGGTCAGCAAGGCGAGATTCGTTTGTCCCTACGTCCCGACATTATGGATCGTCCCCGACAGATGGTCGATTATCAACACGGTCGTACGGCTATAACTTATTATAAGGTAATGGACAATATTGAAGGTCATGCCTTGGTAGAACTTCGTCCGCAGACGGGACGGACGCATCAGCTGCGTGTTCATTGTGCGCACCCTGATGGCCTTGATAATCCCATTGTCGGCGACCGTCTGTACGGTAAAGCCTCCCACCATCTTTGTCTACAGGCCTATCAGTTGATTATTAATGGCAGAGCGTTTACTTTGCCCTCCAAATATAAGATAAAATGAAAACATTACTTGATGTACATACCCACACCGTAGCCAGCGGGCACGCTTACAGTACCATTCAGGAGATGGCTCAGGAAGCTGCTGAGCGAGGCTTACAGATTCTAGGTATCACAGAACATGCTCCGGGCATTCCCGGAACTTGCGACCCCATTTATTTCCGTAACCTGCATGTTGTTCCCCGTCAGATGTATGGCGTTCGCTTGTTGTTGGGAGCAGAGTTGAATATTCTGGATACCAAGGGAACACTCGACCTTGACGAAAAGCATTACCGTATATTGGATATCCGAATAGCAGGGGTGCATGGCTTATGTTGGCAAGGTGGAACAAGGGAAGAGAACACTGCGGGTGTAGAGGCAGCCATCCGTAATCCTTGGACGCACATCATCAGTCATCCGGGTGATGGGACTGCCGATTTGCTATTTGAGCCACTTGTCCTTGCGGCAAAAGAAACAAAGACATTGTTAGAGATTAACAATAGCAGCTTGAATCCTTTACGGCATAAAGACGTTGCTGTTGCTAACAATCTTGAGATTCTACGTCTTTGCAAACAATACGAAGTGCCTGTTATCCTGAGCAGCGATGCACATATCTCCTATGATATTGCCGACTATGGGTTCATCCATCCGCTCCTTTTCAAAACGGAGTTCCCCGAGGCGCTCATCATGAATGATAAGCCCGAGGCCTTCCTCGCTTATCTGAATATCCCCCTTTGACCTTTTAAATCAAAGAGGGATAAAAAGTTTTATGCATCAAAGAAGTTCATGCTGCCTTGTATCTTGGGTCGTTCAACGCCTGGATAGGTACAGCAGAAGTTGTTCTTGAGTCGGTCTACGTAACGTTTTGCTTCCCATTTTGCCATTGGAAGGTCGTGCATTAGATAATTGCCGCAGGTGGCGGGGGTGGTGCCGGGGACTTCGCCCTCGAAATCTACCACAAACAGAAAAGCCTTTATCATCAACTGTCTAATGACTTCCGGCTCGTGGCTTCCTTTCATAATCAAGTAATTACCTGTAAGGCAACCCATAGGTCCCCAGTAGATGATATAGTCTTTCCATTCGGAGTTGTTGCGCAAATAGGTTGCTACTAAATGCTCAATGGTATGAATGGCTGCCGGAGCAAGGGCGGGCTCCTGATTAGGAGCCGTCATTCTGATGTCGTATGTTGTAACTGCTTCACCTCCCACTTTATCCTGTCGAGAGATGTAAATTCCGGGTTGCAGGTTTGTATGATCAACAGCAAAACTTGGTATCAAATCCATAATTTAATAATCTTCTTAATTGTTAAATCTTAAGGCCTGAAGGTCTCAATATAGAATCTTCTTTCCGTTGACGATATACACTCCTTTGGGTAATTGGTTATTGAGCATTGCGGATTGGTCATTAACAAGTTTTCGACCTTGAAGGTCGTAAACAGAATGTTCAATGTTCAATGGCGAATGTTCAACGTTAAGTAATTTTGTCGGAAGTGGACGAATGCCGGACAGACCGAAGTCGATATACTGACCTCCTCCTTTGTTGACGCACTCAATGGCAATAATGTTGGTATCATCTGGTGTGAGAGCGTCCAAGGCTTCCTGATTGATGGTGAGATTCTTATAGTAGGTAAGATAGCCGCTCTCTTGAAATGCCACCACGCCATTAAAGTAAACGGTTACGTCTTCGTCGTGATGGATTCTGCCTTTCAGAGCCTCTATCTGTTCTTGTGTGAATCCCGTTAAATCCAGGTGATAGCGAATGCGAATGACAGAGGTTGTCCATTCGGTATTTACGACACTTCCTGGAGGATTGCTGGCGCCAAAGCCAGCCAAGCCGTCTTTCCAAGAGGTATCCCGGTATTCTTTTCTTGTCCAGCTTGTATTGGCAGCTGTGCTGCTGGCAGTCTGGTATTTCCACGTCTGAGGTTCTTTCTCTGCAGTTGGAAGTACATCACATTCCTCGTAGAAGAAAGTGTTCAGAATGGCATCTAGCTCGTCGGTCGAGATAACTATCACACTACCTTCCTCGGCCTCTTCCGGAAGGGATAGTTCGTTTTCGTCACAAGGATACCATTTGTTCTCGCTGACATTACCGCTCTTGCTCATTGTCTGTCCGCCGTTTTCAATCGGGTTATACAGCAAGAACCAACCGTTGTTGTCAAATGCGGGGAAGGTTTGTGGTGCACACGACTTGGGAATCTGCGAACTGAAGATGCGCTGCGGTTCAGAGAATTTAGGCGAGGTAACCTTTAAGGCATTTGTCTGTGTGGTACAGATGTTCTGCTTGTCGTTGTAGAAGAATCCCGTGTAGAAATCTCCCGTTTTCTCTATATGCATATTGTTAACAGCAAGGTCGGGAGCAAAGAAAACGCGAGGGTTGGTAAATTTCTTCCAATCCTTCGTTGTTGACAGATAGACGCTGTTCTTGTTGCTGTTTTTTGCTGTCCAATAGATAAAGAAATTCGATGTGGCTTCATCATATATCCATTCGGGTGAATCTCCTTTGCTTGCTTCTGCTGTTGAGGGTCTCACCAGAATGTTTCCATTCTCAGCCGTAGTCCAGTGAACGAGGTCTTCGCTTTGCAGGTGATAGAATCCCGCCTGGTTGGCATCTAAGGGATCTGCCAGTAGATGGAAGGTGGTTTTGCCGTCCTCGTTAAATCTCCGTATGAAGGGTGCGTTCATCTCTGTGTTGGCAAATTCGTCTTGCAGAATGCCTCGATTGCCGTTGATGGTGGTCCATTTGGCGCCGTCCAAACTGTACGCATAGTGTAGCAGTTTGCTTGTGGGCAGTGTGTAGGTCAGCAGGTAAGCTTTGCTACTCTCGCTCTTGAATTCGGGTGCTGGCGTTTTTTGTGGCATAGGACTTACCTCCAAATCGGAATTGTCGGTATACTGGCATAGCTTCAGTCCGCAGTCAATAAACTGACCGCCTGTTGTCTGCTTGCAATGGATGGCTATCACGTTGTCTGTTCCGTCCAAATTAAGTGCATTAAGACCTTCGGGCAACAAGGGCCATACTTCATATTGGGTGTTATATCCAGTAACTTTGGCAGCAAGTATGCCGTTGATGTAAATCTCGGCATCTTCATCGTGGAACATCCACAAGCGGAGTTCCTGCAGTTGGCTTTCGTCCAGATTGGTTATCTTGAAGTTACGACGAATCCAAATGTCGCTGCTTGACCAAGCAGTTCTTCCGTTTCCGCCAAATCCTGCGGCACCAGTCCTCCAACCAGTAGCCGTAAAGTCTGTTGTGTACCAGTCACTGGCAGGCTCTGTTGTCGTATATTTCCATTGGATGTTGGAACTCTCGTCGCCTGCCGCAACAATGGTCTTTGTTCCATTGGGTCGGTAGTTAATGGTACGGCGTATCTTGGCTTTCATGCCGGCTTGCTGCTCGGGAGAAACTTTAAGTACTTTTCTGTCGTAGGTCATCAGACCGTTACATTCCTGCTCAACGTCGGTAATCTGTGTATAAACCGACATCCACAAGCCTTTCTCTGTCTGTAATCTTTGCAGACAGTCGGTATAGTGATCATACAGATTGGTGTAAGTCTCTGCATCTTCTACGGTGGTGTAGTTTACGTCGGAGCCTGCCCACATGTGGTTTTCTATAAACAGATTGATGCCGCCAAATTCTCCGCACGACGCAATTCTTTCGTTCACCGGATTGGTAGCTGCCCCAGGAGCGGGGTAGGAGTGTACATCTAGGAAATCGCCCATCTCAACATCTACCCATCCCGTTACGGCGTGAACAAATCTTCCTGGGTCATGATTGGCTGCCATAACACTGTTTACAGCTCTTCGGGTGTGAGCCATTCCTCGCTCAGGGTATTGACCCCAGCCTTCGTTCCAAACCACCCAGGCACCAATACACGGATGATGTTGAGTAGCTTCTATTAGCGCTTCATTTTCGCGATAGAAGTTCTTCATGTTATAATCCAACGTGCCCACTTGTCCGCTTCCGCAGCCCGAGGGCATATCTTGCCAGACAACTAATCCGTTCTTATCGCACCAATCAAACCACAGGTCGTTCTCCAGTTTGATGTGCTTGCGAACCATATTCATGCCAAAGTCCTTCATCACCTGCAGGTCATAGACCATTGCCTCGTATGAGGGTGGGGTAAGCAATCCGTCGGGCCACCAGCCTTGGTCAAGAGGGCCATACATATAAAGAGGTTTGTTGTTGAGCAGTACACACGGACGTCCGTCCACCATGCCACGCGAGAACTTCCTCATACCAAAGTAGCCGCTTACCTTATCGGTCTCTTTCCCCTGTTCCTTTACTGTGATGTCCAGATTGTACAGATTGGGCTCGTCGGGACTCCATAGTTTTGCCGATGGAATGGAGAGCGTAAACGCATCGTCCGAGTTTCCTGTCTGTTCTGCAACCGTGTTGTCTCCGTCTTTTACGGTCAATGTTACATCGCATGGAGCTGATGTTTTCACCTTTATAGATACGGTGGAGTTGTCAATATCTGGGATAGGCTCGTAACTGAGGATGTGAGTGGGACTTACGGGCTCCAACCAAACAGTTTGCCATATTCCACTGTTAGGTGTATACCAGATGCCATTTGGCGAATTGGTCTGCTTTCCGTGTGGTTGTCCGCCATCATTGGTGGGGTCCCAAACGGCAACCTGTAATTCCTGTTCTTCGCCTGGTTTCAATAAAGATGTTATATCAAAGAAGAAAGGAACGGAGCCGCCGTCATGTGTCCCTGCCAATTCTCCGTTTACATATACATAGCATCGCCAGTCTACCGCGCCAAAATGCAGCAGGATGTTCTTCCCTTCAAAAGATTCCGGCAATGTAAATGTTCGTCGGTACATGTGGGTGGCTTTCTTGTTGGCCGAGAAGTTTTTGTCCATGATTCCCGAGAGCGCTGATTCTACGGGGAAGGGCACCAGGATAGCTTTCGAAAAGGATGAGGCATTCTTTTCGTAATCATATTTAATGGTAGAGCGCTTAAAGTATTGCCATACACCATTCAGGTTCATCCAGTCTTTTCTTAGCATGGATGGGCGCGGATATTCTTGCCAAACATTATCGGCTGTGAGTTGTTCGCCCCAAGGTGTCATCACAGGGGCTGTTTGTTTCTTCCACGAACTTTGTGCACAGGCACTTTCTGTAATGGTAAGCAAGATGATTGCTATAATCATCAGGTTCTGGATAGTTTTTTTTCTCATTGTCAATCTTATAAGGGTGTGACTGTTGGTTATGTGTGCACAAATGTACGCAAAATAATTAAGATGAGTGCGCGTGCCATCATCTTTTGACTAGTTTTTGATATAAAATTTGCTTATTTCGCTTCTTTTGTGTACCTTAGCGGCCAAAATAATACAATTTTAATATTATGGACAACGTAATTACGGAGATAACTCCTTTATCTGAGAAAGATTGTTTCTACATGATGGATAGGGATAAGGAATCATTTACTTATCCACTTCATAAGCACGAGGAAATGGAGCTTAACTTTGTGGAGAATTGTGATGGTGCTCGACGAATTGTGGGTGACAGTATTGAGGTCTTGGGCAAATACGATCTTGTGCTGGTAGGTAGCGGTTTGGAGCATACGTGGGATCAGTATGATTGTCAAAGTCGATCTATACATGAGATTACCATCCAGTTTCCCGTTGATTTGTTGGGCGATCAGTTCCTGCAGAAGAATCAGCTCAGTAGCCTTAGGGCCATGTTCGAGAATGCAAAGCGAGGCATTGCTTTTGATCTTCCTGCTATCATGGGATTGTATGGAAAGATTACCCGCATAACTCAGGCACAACCTGGCTTCTACCGTATGCTTGGGTTGTTGGAGATTCTATATGAACTCTCTTTGCAAGAGGATTATCATCTGCTGGCAAGTAAATCGTTTGCCAATGTGAAGAATGCTCCTGAGAGTAAGCGTGTACGTGAAGTAGAGGAATATATTGATAAAAACTACAAGCAGGAAATTCGCCTTAAAACATTGTCTGATATTGCAGGAATGACCCCAGCTGCATTTAGCCGTTTCTTCCGTATGCGTACAGGAAAAACCGTCTCTGATTATATGATAGATATCCGATTAGGTCATGCTGCCCGTTTGCTGGTTGACTCTCCCACAAGTGTAGCAGAAATCTGCTATCTTTGCGGATTCAACAACATCAGTAATTTTAATCGTATTTTCAAGAAGAAGAAAGGCTGTTCACCTACAGCATTCCGTGACAACTATCACAAGAGTAAGATTATCATCTAAGCTCAATGAAACAGTCAACCATTCTTGCATTATTTTTTTGCCTCATCGGTTTTTGTGCTTGCAATCAATCAGCAACAACCGAGGCAGAGTTCGTAACTACTAAGGACGGCAAGTTCTTCCGTGGTGGCGAGGAATACCGATACATAGGTGCAAACTTCTGGTATGGCGCCATTCTTGGTAGCGAAGGACGGGGCGGAAACAGAGAACGTCTGCAGAAAGAGCTCGACCTGATGAAGGAGACGGGTATCACCACCATCCGTGTTTTGGTGGGCGCTGATGGTCCCGACTGTTTAGGCAGACACGTTTCTCCCATTCTTCAGTCCAATCCGGGTGAATACAATGATACAATTTTGCAGGGTTTGGATTACTTGCTCTCGGAGTTGGAGAAGCGCGATATGACGGCAACGCTATATCTCAATAATGCCTGGGAATGGAGTGGCGGTTATGGCGCCTATCTGGAGTGGGCTGGCTGCGGTCCTGTACCCGATCCCGACGATTGGGATGCATTCCTGAAGTATCACTGCCAGTTCGTGCAGAATGATAAAGCTAAGGAGTTTGCTGCCAACCACGTGAAGTATATTGTTAGTCGTACCAATACCATTACCGGTAAACCTTATACCGAGTCGCCCGCAATCCTTGCTTGGGAGTTGGCCAACGAGCCTCGTGCCTTTGCTAGTGACTCAGTCTGCAAGGCAAGCTTTGCACAATGGGTGAAGGATCAGGCAAGCCTCATCAAGAGCCTCGATTCCAACCACATGGTTACAACTGGTAGCGAAGGTATTGTGGGGTGTGAGTTAGATTCTGCTCTTTTCCGAAAGATTCACGCTTATCCCGAGATTGACTTCATCTGCATTCACATCTGGCCATACAACTGGCATTGGATAGGTCCTGTATCAGGTCCGATAGCTATAGCCAAGGACATCAACGGCCCCACTTCCATGATTGACAACTTGGATAATGCCTGCAATAATACTTTTAAGTACATGAACGAATGCTACCATGCAGTTTGGGATTTGGATAAGCCTATTGTATTGGAGGAGTTCGGTTATCCCCGCGACAACTATTCCGTTGAGCCAGGGTCGCCAACACTCGGTAGAGACCGTTATTTCTGGGATGTTTTCAGCTTGATAGATATGTATCGTAAGCAGGATGTTGTAGGCGGAAAGATTGTTGGTTGCAGTTTCTGGGGCTGGGGCGGATATGCTTCACAGCTTCATTACAAGTGGCAGCCTTGGGACGACTATACTTGTGATCCCGCCTTCGAGGAACAGGGGCTCAACTCTGTCTTTGCCGCAGACACCTCCACGCTGCGCATCATCAAAGAGTTTGCAAGCAAAGAATAACATGCTCGTCATATATTTGCTAACCGCTAATCGCTAACCGTTTTGTCACGCTTAGACAAAACTTTGTCAGCTCTTTGACAATGTTTTGTCAACGTTTGACAGAGGCAGAGACGACGCGTGGCATCGATAAACTTCGAAGTTACTTCCATTCAGAAATATCCAAATAAATTTGGTATTTCTCTCACTTAATCGTAACTTTGCAAGCCGAAAGGTATTAATAGCGTGAAGGTAAGCATTATACAGCACGATATTGTGTGGGGAAAGCCCGCAGAAAACAGACTCCGGTTGCAGCAGCAGATAGAGGCTCAACAGGGAGCTGACTTGTATGTGCTGACGGAGATGTGGTCAACCGGCTTCGCCACAGAGCCTATGGGCTTGGCAGAGCGCGATGATGCCTCGCTCCAATGGATGAAACAGATGGCACAACAGCAGAATGCAGCCATAGCCGGAAGCATTGCGATGGAGAAGAACGGTAAGTTCTATAACCGCTTGTACTTTGTGAAGCCCGACGGTTCTGTGGCAGCCTACAATAAGCGCCACCTTTTCGCTTATGGCGGCGAGGACAAGTACTACGAGCGTGGCACCGAGCGTGTGGTGGTGGAATGGAGAGGCGTAAGGATACTGCTGATGGTATGTTATGATTTGCGTTTTCCTGTCTGGATGCGTTGTCGCAACGATTATGATGCCATTATCTGTGTGGCTAACTGGCCTACGGTTCGCATAGAAGCGTGGAAAACGTTGCTCAGAGCACGGTCCATTGAGAACCAATGCTACGTGATTGGTGCAAACCGTGTGGGGCACGACGAGAATTGCGAATATTGCGGCGAATCCGCTATCATTCACCCCTACGGCCACGCAATAGCAGAGTGCGAAAGAGACAAAGAAGGCTCTCTACAAGCGGTTCTCGATATGGAGAAACTAAGGGAATTCCGTAAGAAGTTTCCCGTATTAAAGGATGCAGACTAATTATGAATTAAACTAAATATGGAAAAGAAATTATTATTGGGTGATGAGGCTGTGGCACTGGGTGCCTTGCATGCCGGACTTTCTGGCGTGTATGCTTATCCCGGTACCCCCTCTACCGAAATTACGGAGTTCATTCAGTTACATCCGTTGGCTAAGGAGCGCAAGGTTCATAGTCGCTGGTGCACCAACGAGAAGACGGCTATGGAGGCCGCTCTGGGTATGTCGTTCATGGGCAAACGTGCTCTTGTGTGCATGAAGCATGTTGGTATGAATGTTTGTGCCGACCCGTTTGTGAACAGTGCAATGACGGGCGTGAACGGTGGTGTGGTTGTGTTGGTTGCAGATGATCCATCCATGCACAGCAGTCAAGACGAGCAAGACAGTCGCTTCTATGGCAAGTTTGCCATGATTCCTACGTTCGAGCCCTCCTCTCAGCAGGAGGCCTATGATATGATGGAGGCCGCTTTCGACTACTCTGAAAAGCAATGTCTTCCTGTGCTGATGCGTGTTACAACCCGTATGGCACACTCCAGAGCTGTAGTAGAGGTTAAGGATGAGGCTCGTAAGGAAAACGAGCTGAACTATAACGCCGTAGCAGCCAACTGGGTGCTGCTTCCTGCTAATGCTCGTAAGCGTAACGATAAGGTTACAGCTCAGCAAGCACAACTGGAGGCAGATGCAGCCAACTCTCCTTACAACAGGCTAACACTTAGCGCTAAAGCTCCTTTGGGCATCATTGCTAGTGGCATCGCCTATAATTATGTGAAAGAATCAGGTGTGGATGTCCCTATCCTTAAGGTTTCTCAGTACCCTCTACCCAAGAAGTTGGTGCGCCAACTGTTGGACAGCTGCGAGAAGGTGATGGTGGTAGAAGAAGGCCAACCTTTCATCGAAGAACAGGTTCGTGGTGTTTTCGAGAGCCAGAATATCTTGGGCCGTCTCACAGGCGAACTTCCCCGCACAGGCGAATTAACGCCCGACTGCGTGGCAGCAGCGCTGAATGCGCAGCTTTCGGAGAATCCAAAGAATCAGGAAATTTTGGAGGTTCCAGCTTTAGTTGCTGCTCGACCACCACAACTTTGTCAAGGGTGCGGCCACAGAGATGTTTATACTGCTCTTAACGAAGTGCTGAAAGAGTATGAGAATCCCCGTGTATTCGGCGATATCGGTTGCTACACATTGGGCTTCCTGCCCCCTTATCGTGCCATTCACTCTTGCGTGGATATGGGAGCCAGCATCACTATGGCCAAGGGTGCTAGCGATGCCGGTCAGTGGCCTGCAGTAGCTATTATTGGTGACTCTACTTTTACCCACAGCGGAATGACAGGTCTCTTGGATGCTGTAAACGAGAAAGCAAACATTACCGTCATTATCTCAGACAATCTCACCACCGCCATGACAGGTGGTCAGGACTCTGCCGGTACCAATAAGTTCGAGGCTATATGCATGGGTCTGGGCGTAGAACCCGAGCACCTGCATGTGGTAGTTCCCCTTCCCAAGAACATGCCGGAGATTGCTCGTATCATCCGCGAGGAGATTAACTACCACGGCGTCTCCGTCATCATTCCCCAGCGCGAATGCATCCAAACGTTCAAGAGGAAAGCCAAGCAAAAGAAGACTCTCCCCCAAACCCCTCCCTGTTAAGGAGGGGAGTGGTTACTTTTCAATAATAGTAATATAAAATATTTAAAAGATGAATACAAACAGTCAAATACATACAGCTCCCTCCTTATCAGGGAGGGCGGGGGGAGAGTCCTTCAACTGCGACATAATTTTATGTGGTGTGGGAGGCCAAGGCATTCTCTCCATAGCCACTATCATTGGCGAAGCCGCCATGAATGAGAACCTATATATTAAGCAGGCTGAGGTACACGGAATGAGCCAACGAGGCGGCGATGTGCAAAGCAACCTGCGCATCAGTAGCAATCCTATAGCTAGCGACCTTATCGCCCTGGGTGGAGCTGACGTTATCATTTCCATGGAACCCATGGAGGCCTTGCGCTACTTACCTTATTTGAACAAGGAAGGTTGGGTTATTACCTCCAGCGCTCCGTTCGTTAATATCCCCAACTATCCCGATATAGAGGAAATTAAGGCTGAACTCGTTAAGCTCCCCCACGTGGTAGCCATAGATATTGAACAGTTGGCCAAGGATAACCAAGTACCTCGTTCCGCCAACGTTATCCTGTTGGGAGCCGCCCAGAAGGCTCTTGGCATAGACTACGACAAACTGGAAGCTGCCATCCGTCGTGTCTTTGCTCGTAAAGGCGATGCCATTGTCGATGCCAACGTCAAGGCACTGGCATTAGGACGTGATGCACAAAAATAGTTAATGGTTTAGTGATGAGAGTTTATAGATATGAAGGAAACTCCTATAAAGAAAGAAATTGTTGACGGACTGATAGCCAAACTGGGTATTCAGGATTTTGCGAAGGCTACTATTCGTGAGGTGAAGCAGGTGGCTGCGATGGCCGAGAAAGAGAGTGGTGTAGAGTTTATTAAGATGGAAATGGGTATTCCTGGGTTGCCTGCCGCCAAAGTGGGCGTGGATGCTCAGATCAATGCGCTACAGGACGGCATCGCTCATAGTTACCCCGATATTCAGGGTTACCCCGAACTAAAGAAGCAGGCGTCGCGCTTTGTGAAGGCATTTATTGGTGTAGACATTGCTCCTGAGGGCTGTGTGCCTGTTACAGGAAGTATGCAGGGAACGTATGCTTCGTTCCTGACTTGCTCTCAGGCTGATAAGAAGAAGGATACAGTGCTATTCATCGATCCTGGCTTTCCCGTTCAGAAGATGCAATTGCAGGTACAGGGCGTAAAGTATGAGACGTTTGATGTGTACGATTTCCGAGGTGAGAAGTTACGTGGTAAGTTGGAAAGCTACCTGAAGAACGGCAACATCTGCGCTATTGTTTATAGCAATCCCAACAATCCTTCGTGGGTATGTCTGACAGAGCAGGAGTTACAGACCATAGGTGAACTTGCAACAAAGTATGATACGATTATTATGGAGGACTTGGCTTACTTCGCTATGGACTTCCGTCAAGATTTGAGTGTTCCCTTCCAAGCTCCTTATCAGCCCACTGTGGCTCGTTATACGGATAATTACATGCTGCTGATCAGTGGCTCCAAAGCGTTCAGCTATGCTGGTGAGCGTATCGGCGTGGTGTGCATCAGCGATAAGTTGTTCCACCGCCATTACGACGATTTGGCCGCCCGTTACGAGGGTCTACCCTTCGGACTGGTGTTCAGCACCCGTATGCTGTATGCCCTTAGTAGCGGCACCAGTCACTCGGCACAATATGCGTTAGCCGAGATGTTCCGCGCTGCCTGTGATGGTGAATATCGTTTCCGTGACGAAGTGAAGGTCTATGGTGAACGTGCCAAGAAGCTGAAGGAAATCTTCTGTCGTCACGGCTTCTATGTAGTTTATGATAAGGACGGTGACCAGCCTGTGGCCGATGGCTTCTATTTTACCATAGGTTATCCTGGTATGACCAGCGGACAGTTGGCACAGGAACTGATGTACTACGGCGTCTCTGCCATCTGCCTGATTACAACGGGTAGCCATCAGGAGGGATTGCGTGTCTGCACATCGTTCATCGAAGACCATCAGTATGAACAGTTGGAAGAAAGAATGAAAGTTTTTGAGTCAAATAATAGACTTTAGGCTTTAGATCTTAGGCTTTAGTTATTTAACATTATAATTAATTTAACAATGGAACTAAAACACATTAGTAAAACGCTGGCTGTGGCTTTAGCTATCTTCAGCAGCACGGCCGCCATGGGACAAGAAACAGTGAAAGGTGACTCCGCCAAAACATCATTTTTAGATCAAAAATGGGTGAAGGAGCTCACAAGCCGTATTCAGTTGCACGGCTACGCACAGGGTGGTTACAACTATACCCATAAAGGCGGTGAAAACACCAACACATTTGAATTGAAACGTGTTCTCTTCTGGGCAAATGCCCAAATTACCGACCGCTGGTCGTTTCTTTTCATGCACGACTTCTCGAGTGTCGTACAGGAATTTTACACAGACTTTCGCATCACTAAGAACAAAGCACTAACCGTTAGGGTGGGTCAGTTTAAGAATGGTCTGTCACTCGAGAATCCCCTTTCTCCCACTTCAATGGAAGCCATCGATGTTTATTCAGAAGGTGTTACCTATCTTACAGGATGTGGTAGCGATCCCTTGCTAGGTGTTCAGTATGGTCGTGATTTGGGACTCTCTCTGTTCGGCGAAACCAACAACGGCAAGTTCCACTATGAGTTGGAAGTAATGAACGGACAGGGCATCAACAAAAAAGATGGTAATAACTTTAAGGACATCATTGCGCGTCTGGAATACCGACCCGTGACAGGGCTGAATCTGGTGGCAACGGGACAGATAGGTAGAGGGCATAATATCCTTACCGACGGCAAAACTTCGGTTTATAATCCTAAAATTCAGAATGGCGAGGATTACAAACGCAATAGATGGACTTTAGGTTTTGATTATAAATGCAAAGCGTTTAATGCTCACGGCGAATACTTGGAAGGTATTGACGGCGACGTTGTTAGCCGAGGTGGTTACTTGACAGGTGCTGTGCCTTTGGGTACACCCAAACTGGAGCTTGTTGGCTCGTATGACTATTTCAATTACAACACATCGTCAAGCATGGATCAGCACAAGGCAATAGCCGGACTTCAGTATTGGTTCTATAAGAAGTGTCGTGTGCAGGTGCAGTATGTTTACAAGAGTGCATATGTGGATAATAATACGTTTATCAAGGACGACTGTCATGCTGTAATGTGTCAGTTGCAAGTGAGATTTAACTAAATTCAGACCTTAGGTTCTAGACTTTAGTCCTTAAACTTTTTGAACTCTTAAACAGTTGAATTTATGTTTATAAAAGTAATCTTAACCATAGTTTTCTTAGCCATCATGATTGGTGTTGGCCTTTATAGTCGTAAACAAGCAAGTAGTGTGGAAGGCTTTGTCCTGGGCGGACGTTCTGTCGGTCCTTGGTTGTCGGCCTTTGCCTTTGGTACCAGTTACTTCTCAGCTGTAGTATTTGTGGGTTATGCCGGTCAGTTCGGTTGGAAGTATGGTCTTTCTTCGGCTTGGATTGGCATCGGCAATGCCATCATCGGTTCGTTGCTGGCCTGGCTCATCTTGGGTAAGCGCACCAAACTGATGACGCAACACATTGAAAGCCGTACGATGCCGGATTTCTTCGGTACACGTTTTTCCGACCAGAAGTTGCGTGTGGTGGCTTCCGTCATCGCCTTCGTATTCCTGATTCCTTATACCGCAGGTGTTTATAGCGGCATTTCCAGGCTTTTCGAAATGGGTTTCAATATACCTTATGAATATTGTGTGGTCATCATGTCGGCCCTCACCGCTGTGTATGTCATCCTGGGTGGCTACAAGGCCACAGCCATGAACGACTTCATTCAGGGTATCATCATGCTTTTTGGTATTGTGGCTGTTATCGCCGCAGTGCTTTCGGCTCAGGGTGGACTCACGGAAGCCGTTGGAAAATTAGCCCAACTGCCTGCAGATGGAGCAACAGAACCTGGTAGCGGAATGTTTGCCACATGGCTGGGTCCCGATCCATGGGGACTGCTTGGCGTTATTATCCTAACGTCGCTTGGTACGATGGGACTGCCTCAGATGGTAGGTAAGTTCTATAGCATTACCGATGAAAGTGCCATCAAGCGCGGCACCATTATCAGCACCATCTTTGCTTTCATCGTAGCCGGTGGCTGTTACTTTCTGGGTGGGTTTGGTCGTCTGTACGACCCCGTGATTGGTGCCAATGGTAAGATTGCCTTTGACTCTATCGTACCCGCTATGCTGGTAACGTTGCCTGATGTGCTCATCGCCCTTGTGGTGCTGCTAGTATTGTCCGCTTCTATGAGTACGTTGGCTTCGCTGGTGCTGACCTCCAGCTCTACCATGACCCTCGACCTTATCTATCGTGACAAGAAATCCCTTCCTGGCGAGGTAGAAGAGGGTAGCATCGATGATATCGTATCAGAAAAGATTGAAAGTCGTAAGGTGGTTGTGATGCGTGTACTCATTGTATTCTTTATTATTATCTCTTTGATGATAGCATTGAATCCTCCCACTTTCATTGCTCAGTTGATGGGAATCTCTTGGGGTGCTTTGGCAGGTGCCTTCCTGGCTCCCTTTATGCTGGGACTTTATTGGCGCAAGGCAACAACTGCCAGCGTATGGGCTTGCTTCATCTGGGGCGTAGGTATTACGGTGTTGAATATGCTTTTGGGCAACCCTATCAGTCCTATTAACTGCGGAGCTATTGCAATGCTGGGCGGTTTTCCCGTCGTGCTGCTGGTGAGCCTTTTCACGCCTCAGTTGCCTAAGAATGATGTGGACCGTATGTTCCAGTGCTACAAGAATTAGTTTAAGAAGTTCAAGAGTTCAAGGAGTTTAAGATATAAATTATTTGTCCGAAAGTAGAATTTGTTGTACTTTTGCATGGGACATAAACCTAAATAACAGAAATTCATGATTTGGAACCCGAACAAAGAGTGCATGAGTCGCGACGAAAGGAGTGCACTGCAGGGCAAACGCCTACACAAGATTGTGGAATATGTTTACCACAACGTTCCTTTCTATCGCAACAAATTGCAGGAGATGGATATCCGTCCCGATGATATTCAGACCATCGAGGATATTCAGAAGCTACCTTTCACCACCAAGAAAGACCTCAGAGACAACTATCCCTTTGGCTTGCAGGCAGCCCCCCAAAGTGAGATTATCCGCATTCATGCTTCAAGCGGAACAACCGGAAATCCAACGATAGTGGGGTATACCCGTAGGGATATTGGTGTATGGAGCGAATGTATGGCCCGTTGTCTGACAGCTTACGGTGTAACACGCGATGATATCTTTTCTGTTGCTTATGGTTACGGCTTGTTTACCGGAGGATTGGGGGCTCACTATGGTGTGGAGCACATAGGTGCCTCTGTAATTCCCGCAGGTACGGGCAATACTGAAAAGCATCTGAAACTGATTCGTGACCTTGGCATCACAGGTTTGGCCTGTACACCGTCTTATGCCCTTTATTTGGCAGAAACGATGGATAAACTGGGTATCAGGAAGGAAGACTTGAAATTGCGTGTAGGTGCTTTCGGAGCTGAACCTTGGACCGAAAGCATGCGACAAGAGATAGAGGCCCGCTTAGGTCTGAAAGGCTTTAATATTTATGGTCTTTCTGAGGTGATGGGGCCAAGTGTTAGCTATGAATGCCAAATGCAAAACGGCTCTCACATTTGCGAGGACCACTTCTATCCCGAAATCATCAATCCCGTAACACTGGAGCCGCTACCCGCAGGACAGACGGGCGAGTTGGTATTCACTACGCTTACCAAGGAGGGTATGCCTGTATTGCGTTATCGTACTCGTGACCTCTGCAGTCTGATGCCCGGTATTTGTGATTGCGGCCGTACCGAGGTTCGCATGGGACGCATACAAGGTCGTTCTGATGATATGCTCATCATTCGTGGAATCAACGTATTCCCGTCACAGGTTGAGAGCGTTGTTCTCTCACTGCCTGAATTCGCACCCCATTATTTGTTGGTTGTTGACCGCGTCAACAACCTCGATACCTTGCAGGTACAGGTGGAATTGCGTCAGGAAGTATTTACTTCTACCTTCGATACACCTGCAGCCATTGACGAACTAGAGAAGCGCCTTGCAGCCAAGTTGAAGAGCGTGCTCAGCATTGCTGCCAAAGTTCAGCTGAAGGCTCCCGGTACAATCGAACGCAGCCAAGGCAAGAGTGCTCATGTAATTGATAAACGTAAACTATAATAAAATGAATACACCTTATTTTAATCCTGAAATCGAAACTATGTCGAGGGAGCAGATAGAAGCGCTCCAACTTGAACGACTGCAAAAGACCGTGCGCCACTGCATGAACAATGAGTTCTATCGAAAGAAATTTGCAGAAGCAGGTATTACACCCGATGACATAAAATCGTTGGCGGATGTTCGTAAATTGCCCTTCACCACAAAACAGGACTTGCGCGAAACTTATCCTTTCGGGATGTCTTGTGTGCCTATGAAGGATTGCGTTCGTTTGCATTCCTCAAGCGGGACAACGGGTAATCCCACCGTTATCTTGCATACAAAAAAGGATCTTGATGAGTGGGCTAACCAGGTGGCACGTAACCTCTGGATGGTGGGGCTTCGTCCCGATGACGTTTTCCAGAATTCCTCCGGCTATGGTATGTTCACGGGCGGCCTAGGTTTCCAGTATGGTGCCGAGAAACTGGGTATGTTGACTGTTCCTGCTGCTGCAGGTAATTCCCTTCGTCAGATTAAATTTATCAAAGATTTCGGCACGACAGCCATTCATGCCGTTCCCAGCTATGTTACTCGTCTTTACGAGGTAATGAAGGAGGAGGGTGTAGATCCGCGTCATGACACAAAGTTGAAGGTGTTGGCTATTGGTGCCGAACCTCATTCAGAAGAACAGCGCAAGCGCATTGAGGAGATGATGGGTGTGAAAGCCTACAATTCGTTTGGAATGAGTGAGATGTGTGGTCCTGGCGTGGGTTTCGAATGTCCCGAACAGAATGGTATGCATTTTTGGGAGGATTATTATATTGTTGAGATTGTTAATCCAGAGACACTGGAGCCTGTACCCGATGGTGAGATTGGCGAGTTGGTTCTTACCTCTCTTTGTCGCGAGGCTATGCCGCTGCTACGTTATCGTACTCGTGACCTTACCCGTGTACTGGGTCGTACTTGTCCCTGTGGTCGTAATCATGTGCGTATCGACCGAATGAAAGGTCGCTCTGACGACATGATGGTGTTGCGCGGTGTAAATATCTTCCCCATTCAGATAGAGAAGATTTTGATGCAGTTCAGTGAATTGGCCAGCAATTACCTCATTACATTAACCACTGACGAAGAGAATGACAACATGACCGTAGAAGTGGAGCTCGCTCAGCCTACCGACGACTACAAACAGTTACAAGTACTTGAAAAAGAAATTCGTCGTCGTCTGAAAGATGAAATCTTGCTCACTCCTATCGTTAAGCTGGTACCCAAAGGCTCACAGCCCGTCAGCGAAGGTAAAGCCGTCCGCGTAGTAGATAAGCGCAAGGTTTACCAATAAGGCCCCTCTCCCCGCTCCCCAAGGGGAGAGCCTAAAAACAAACGAATCAATAACCGATAACCAATAAACGTATTACAAATATGACTATCCCCCAACTTTCCATCTTTATTGAGAACCGTTCCGGAACTCTTATCAAGGTGCTTGACGCCTTGAAGGAAGCAAAGATTCAAATTATTGCCTCCACTATTGCAGATACTGCAGAATATGGTATCTATCGTCTGATTTGTAGTGAGCCAAAACGTGCTTGCGACGAGTTAAAAAAAGCCAATGTGGCCGTTGCCCTGAGCGATGTATTCGCTATCGAGATTGATGACCAACCCGGTCGTGCAGCAGAGGCTGTTAAAGTTTTCAGCGAGGCTGGCATCAGCATTACTTACATGTATTCGTTCCTGTTGCGTGGTAAGGGCGTCCTCATTTTCCGTACCGATGACGGGGAAAAAGCAGCGAATGTTATCAAGGCAAACAACCTCAAGAGTATCGACGAGGCTGCTCTCGCTCAGTGGGCATAACCAATTCGTTTCGTGCAGAGAAAAGTAAAAAAGAAAAAACGCAGACTAAAGAAGAGTGTCAAGCGCGGCTGTCTGGGAATAATCATTTTCTTGCTGTTGCTGGCACTCTTTTTATTCTTTAGGTGTTCTCCCGCCAGGGATTTCTTGTTTGGCAATGAAGGCTTAACAGAGGATGAGGTTGTGGAGCCGGATAGTGTGGATATGGCAATTGCCGACGATGTACAGCGCCTCATCCGCCAATCTTTTCATATTGACACCACTATGCTGGCGGTGGACGTATACGATCTTACCCGTGGTTGTTATGTTTATGAATATCATAGTCACCGCAGGTTGATTCCGGCTTCCTGTATGAAGTTGCTTACGGGTATCCGGGCCCTTAAGCAATTAGGTATAGACCATCAGTATTCTAGTCGTGAATATATCATAGGTGATGTAAAGGGCGATACATTATACGGCGATTTGCTTCTGCAAATGGACGATGACCCGCTTTTGCTTTCCTTTGATGGGTTTATACAGGCTGTAAAAAATCGTGGTATCAGCCACGTGAAAGGTAAAGTAGTATTTGATTTGCTTCGCACAGATACTTTACGGCCTCATCACACCGCCCAGCCATACGATATTACTTATAAGCAAGTTCCTTTATTGATGAAAGGCGCCTCGCGTGTAAAACGTGAATTCTTGTCGTCTTTAAGGACTGCGGGTATTACATGCAAAGGTGATACGCTTCTTTTTAACGTCCCTTTGGCGGACAATGCTGAATTAATTTACCTATACCAAACCCCTTTGCGGGAAGTCTTAAAGCCGATGCTGATAAATAGCAGCAATGTAAAGGCTGAGTGCGTTTTTTATCACAACAAACATGCTCATGACCGACAGGCAGAACCGGATACCATTTTGCAGATGTCGACTTTTGATTTTATTCAAACAGAATGCATTTATGATAGAATTGCCGACTTTGTGGTGAATGACGGTAGCGGCCTTTCACCCAACAACCGACTGACGGCCGACTTCCTAGTACAGCTGATGATTTATGCATATAAGCAACCAGATATAAAACGGGTACTTATTGATGAGGCTTTAGCTACACCAGCCCACCCTGTGAGGCATGGTTCGTTGTTGGGGCGTATGTCGGCTCCCTGTTTCAGAGACCGTATCTTCTGTAAAACAGGAACATTGGTTTCTTATGCCTCTTCATCACTTACCGGTTATGCGCATCATATAAACGGAAGGTGGTTTGCCTTCAGCATCATAAATAATAATTCCCCTGTATATGATGCAAGAGAGTTTCAGGATGCGCTTTGTCACATTTTGGTAGAGTGACAATTCTCGCAATCACACTTAAATCCACATCCTTCACATTCAGAACAATGTGGACGTTTAAGGTATTGATAGAATGCAAAGGCTACTGCTATCACTACGAGGCCAAGGAGCAATATGCTTTGTATATTCATAATCTTATATGATAAGGTGGACCAAAAATGCCACAATCCATGCTATGAGGCATTGTCCGGCCATAATCAGTAAAGCCCATTTCCCACCCAACTCTCTGCGAATGGTAGCTATGGCGGCAACACAGGGTGTATAAAGCAGGCAGAAAACAAGCAGCGTAAAAGCTGTTCCTGCCGAGAAGACTTCTGTAATACTTACTCCAGCAAAGAGAGTGCTGAGTGTGCTAACGACTACCTCTTTAGCCAAAAAGCCACTGACAAGTGAGGTAACAATGCGCCAGTCGCCACACCCCAATGGGCTGAAGAGCGGTGCTACAATGCTGGCCATATTGGCGAGCATACTTTCTGATTCCTTACCAGGTTGCACCATCTGAAGGTGAAAATCGAAGGTTTGCAGGAACCAGATGACTATACTTGCCAAGAATATAACGGTGAAGGCTCTTTGCAAGAAGTCCTTCGCTTTTTCCCATAACAAACGGACAACATTCATAGGAACGGGCATACGGTAATTGGGAAGTTCCATCACAAAGGGAACAGCCTCGCCCCTGAAAAGTGTTCGCTTCAGAATCAGTGCCACCACAATTCCGGTTAGTATACCTATTATATATAATCCGGCCATTACCCATCCTGCATGGCGTGGGAAAAAGGCGGCGGCGAAGAAAGCGTAGATGGGAATCTTAGCTGTACAGCTCATAAAGGGGGTAAGCATGATAGTCAGTCGTCGGTCACGTTCACTGGGAAGTGTTCTGCTGGCCATAACACTGGGAACGGAACAGCCGAAGCCTATCAGCAAGGGAACAATACTACGACCAGAAAGTCCCAGTTTCCTGAGCATCTTATCCATCACAAAGGCAATACGCGCCATATAGCCGCTATCCTCCAGCATACTCAGACAGAAGAAGAGGATAATGATAAGCGGAAGGAACACCAATACCGTTCCCACACCACTGTAAATGCCGTCTATGATAAGTGAATGAATGGATGGCGCAATATTCCACGAGGTAAGAGCTTGATCTGAAATGTTTGTGAATTTCTCTATTCCCTCTTCAAAAAGTTCTTGTAACCAGGCTCCCACACTACTGAAGGTGAGATAGAAAACAAACGCCATAATGGCTAGGAACGCAGGAATGGCGGTAAAACGACCGGTTAGAATGCGGTCGATACGACGACTGCGTTTTTGCTCCTTGCTTTCGCGTGGATGTAAAACGGTGCGACTGCAAACCTGACGGATAAAGTTGAAACGCATATCTGCCATAGCCGCACAGCGGTCAAGACCGCGTTCCTGCTCCATCTGCTGGAGTATATGCTCTACTGTTTCTTGCTCATTTTGCGTTAATTGTAATGCCTTGATAACTAACGGGTCGTTCTCTATGAGTTTGCCTGCAGCAAAGCGAATGGGAATATTAGCTTTGGCAGCATGGTCTTCAATAAGGTGCATGATGGCATGTAAGCAACGGTGAACGGCTCCCCCATGGTCCTCTGGACTGCAAAAATCCTGTCGGCCTGGTCCTTCCTGATATTTTGCTACATGTATGGCATGTTTCACCACCTCATCAACGCCCTCATTCTTCATTGCGCTGATAGGGATAACGGGGATGCCTAACATGCGTTCCAATAGGTTGATACGTACAGTTCCACCGTTATTTTTCATCTCATCCATCATATTCAACGCCAATACCATGGGTATATTTAATTCCATCAATTGCATAGTTAGATACAAGCTGCGTTCTATGCAAGTGGTATCTATGATGTTGATAATGCCTTTAGGACGACTCTCAAGGATAAACTGACGACTTACAATCTCCTCACTGGTATATGGACTCAGGCTATAAATGCCAGGAAGGTCGGTAACAAGTGTGTTGGGATACCCTTTTATTACACCGTCTTTTCGGTCGACTGTAACCCCAGGGAAGTTTCCTACATGCTGACGGCTACCGGTGAGCTGGTTGAAAAGAGTTGTCTTTCCGCAGTTTTGGTTTCCCACAAGGGCAAAGGTTAACTTCTCAGGCAGGGCAGGACCATGAAACTGTGATGGGTCGTGATATCTGGGGCCATCCTCGCCCAATCCAGGGTGTTCAACGGGACTTTCCCATTTTTCTTCATGTGTAGCAGAATTGTCTGCAGCACTCCTCCAAGAGGGGAGCGGAGAGTGAGTCTCTATTTCTATTTGTTCAGCATCTGCCAATCGCAATGTAAGCTCATAGCCATGAATACGCAACTCCATCGGGTCACCCATAGGTGCAAACTTCTGCAACTCTACCTCGGCACCAGGAATTACTCCCATGTCCAGAAAATGCTGTCTCAGAGCACCCGTTCCACCCACCTGGGTAATAACGGCCTGTTGTCCTTTCTTTAAATCTCTAAGCGTCATAGCATATATTCCTTTTCAACTGCAAAAGTACATCTTTTCTGTAAATGAAAAGAAAAGAGTGGTTAAGAATTTACTTGAGACGTCCTTAAGTTACCTAATATTGGGTATTAGGGTTTCTACAGATAGATTAGGACGTGCAGATTCTGAGGTGCAAAGATCTGTTGGGCTGTTTCCAGAAGTTGTTTTGGCGTAAGTGCATCTAAGCGTTCAAAAAGCTCCTGCATGGTTTGCGTGCTTCCGTAGTGCAGATACCGTTTTGCTGTGGAAATTGCCAGACTCTCATAGTTGTCATAAGAGATAGCAATCTGCCCCTTCAATTGCCTGCGGGCAGCATTCAACTTGTGTTGCGACAGGGGTGTTTCCACCAGTTTTTGCAACTCTCGTTCTACCAGTCTGAGACAGCGTTTAACATCGCAAGAATCACAGCCAAAGTAAGTCGTCCACACGCCTGAATCGGTATAGCAGGTAGCATTGCTCTCTACGGTATAGACCAACCCATAGCGTTCACGAAGTGAGAGGTTGAGCAGACTTCCCATGCAAGGTCCGCCCAACATGTTGTTAAGGAGATAAAGATCCAGGTGTTTGGCATCGTTACCACCAAAGGACCTGCCGCCAATAATCACATGTGCTTGGTGCGTATCTTTCTTTCGGGCAATGATACGTTCAGAACCATCCACATTGAAGAGAGGGGGAGTTACGCGAGGTTCTGGCTTAATGGAATAAGAAGGGTAAGATAAATCTGCTTGTAAGAGCGCTTTCTCTGCCAAGCGTATTACCTGATTGGCATCTACATTGCCATACACAAAAAGCACCATTCTGTCTGGTCGGTACATGCGTTTGTGAAAGGTGCGCATATGTTCGCTTGTCAACTGACGGAGTAGTGAAGCTTCGCCTAAGATATTGCGGCCAAGCGGATGGTGCAGAAAGCAAATTTCCTCGAATTCATCGTAAATAAGTTCACTGGGTTGGTCGTTGTAACTCTCTATTTCATCTATCACAACTTCTACTTCCTTGTTCATCTCCTCCTGAAGGAAGGTGCTATTAAATGCAATGTCTAACAAGAGGTCTATGGCCTTAGGCAGATGTTGCTTCAGAACAGAACTGTAGAATACTGTTTCTTCTTTGCCAGTGTAGGCGTTTAGGTCGCCACCCACGGATTCCAAACGGTTGATAATCTGTCTGGCTGTGCGCTGTTGCGTTCCCTTAAAGCTCATGTGTTCTACAAAATGGGCCATCCCGCTTTCGTGAGGCAGTTCGTCTCTTGTTCCTGCATCAACGGCAATACCGCAGTATACAACCTGTGTGGGACATGGAGCGCAAATGATACGCAAACCACACGGAAGAGTATGGGTGGTAAAGAAATTATCTCCGATAATAGGCATAATGATTGTCGCTATTTCATACAAAATTATGGCAATTCTGCAAAATGGACAAGGTTTTGTCAGAATCTTTATCTTTATTTCAGAGAAAAGTAATATCTTTGTACGAAGAAGACAGATAAACTATGGCAAAAGAAGGGTTAACCCCTATGATGAAGCAGTTCTACGACCTGAAAGCAAAGCACCCAGATGCTCTGCTCCTATTCAGGTGCGGTGACTTTTACGAAACCTATGCCGATGATGCTGTGATAGCGTCTGAAATATTGGGCATCACGCTTACCCGTCGTAATAATGGAAAGGAAAATATGCCCAGCACAGAAATGGCCGGTTTCCCTCATCATGCATTGGATACTTATCTGCCCAAGTTGGTAAGAGCAGGAAAACGCGTTGCTATCTGCGACCAGCTGGAAGACCCCAAACTCACTAAGACACTTGTTAAGCGCGGCATCACAGAACTTGTAACGCCGGGTGTGGCCATGAATGATACGGTGCTTAATCATAAAGAGAATAACTTTTTGGCTGCCGTGCATTTTGGAAAAGCTGCATGCGGCCTTTCCTTTTTGGATATCAGTACTGGTGAGTTCCTTATTGCAGAGGGCACTGTCGATTATGTTGATAAGCTTCTTGGTAATTTCTCTCCCAAAGAGATCTTGTATGAACGTGGCAAGCAAGGAATGTTTGAGGGTTCATTCGGGACAAAATACATCACATTCCCCTTAGATGACTGGTGCTTTACCGAGAGTACGGCCAAGGAGAAACTGCATAAGCACTTCGAGGTAAAGAACCTCAAGGGTTTTGGCATTGACCACCTTCATAATGGTATTGTGGCAGCAGGTGTTATCCTGCAATACCTTATTATGACCCAACACCTGCAGCTAAAACATATCACATCGCTTAGGAGAATAGAGGAGGAGCGCTTCGTCCGCTTGGATAAGTTCACCATCAGAAATTTGGAATTGATGGATGCCATGAATGATGATGGTATTTCCTTGCTTGATGTAATAGATAAGACCATCACACCCATGGGAGCTCGTATGCTGCGTCGTTGGATACTCTTTCCGTTGAAGGATGTTAATCGGATTAGGGAACGTCAAGATGTGGTTGATTATTTGTTCCGTGAGCCGGATGCCCGCGAGTTGATTTCCGACCATCTGCATAGGATCGGTGATTTGGAACGTATTATCTCTAAGGTGAGTGTGGGACGCGTCTCGCCTCGCGATGTGATGCAGTTGAAGATTGCACTCCAAAGCATTGAGCCCATAAAGGCCATTTGTGAGCAGTCTGATGATGTGGTGCTGAAACGAATCGGGGAGCAGTTGAACCTATGTGTAAGCATCCGTGATCGTATTGCTCGGGAGATACAACCCGATCCACCATTGATTGTGAACAAAGGAAATGTGATAGCAGAAGGCGTAAATGATGAGCTTGATGAGTTACGTCGTATAGCCTATCAGGGAAAGGATTACCTTTTGCATATTCAGCAACGCGAGATAGAAGCCACTGGCATTCAGAGTCTAAAGATTGGATACAACAATGTATTTGGTTATTATCTGGAGGTCAGAAATACTTACAAGGATTCGGTGCCTGCCGAGTGGATACGCAAGCAGACGCTGACACAAGCAGAGCGCTATATTACTCAGGAACTGAAAGAGTATGAGGAGAAGATTATGGGTGCCGAAGACCGCATTCTTGCATTAGAAACGCGTCTTTTCAACGAATTGGTGATAGCCCTTTCAGAATTTACACCATCTATTCAGGTCGATGCAAGTCTAATTGCCCAGCTCGATTGCCTGCTATCCTTTGCTGTTAGTGCTCAGGAGAATCATTACATACGTCCTGTTGTGGATGATTCGGATGTGATAGATATCCATCAGGGCCGTCATCCTGTGATAGAGAAACAGTTACCCATTGGAGAACGCTATGTTGCCAACGATGTATATATGGACACCGAGAAGCAGCAAATTATCATCATTACAGGACCTAATATGGCAGGTAAGAGTGCGTTACTCCGACAGACCGCGCTCATAACTCTTATGGCTCAGATTGGTAGTTTTGTGCCAGCAGAAAATGCGCGGATAGGTTACGTTGACAAGATTTTTACTCGTGTGGGAGCTAGCGATAACATCTCTGTGGGCGAGAGTACCTTTATGGTTGAGATGAGCGAAGCTTCCAACATTCTGAATAATATCTCAGACCGTAGTCTTGTTCTCTTTGACGAACTTGGACGAGGAACAAGCACTTACGATGGTATTTCCATAGCGTGGGCCATTGTGGAGTATATTCATGAGAACAAGAAAGGTCGTGCCCGTACTCTTTTTGCTACACATTATCATGAACTGAATGAGATGGAGAAAAGCTTTTCCCGCATCAAGAACTTTAATGTCAGTGTACGCGAGATAGAAGGGCGAGTTATTTTCCTACGTAAGCTGGAACGTGGTGGATCAGAGCATAGTTTTGGTATTCATGTTGCCAAGTTGGCCGGCATGCCCAGCACTATTGTGAAACGTGCCAATGTGATTCTAAAGCAGTTGGAGGAAAATATGGATCATGAAAATCTGGGAAAAGGAATAGCTGCTGGTCCTCAGTCAGAAAAGGGTGTGCAGATGAGTTTCTTCCAACTCGATGATCCTGTTCTTGCGCAGATAAGGGACGAGTTCATCAATCTTGACATCAATAATCTGACCCCTATCGAGGCATTGAATAAACTCAACGAGATAAAGCGTCTGGTAAAAGGTAAGTAAAAAGCAATTCTTCACTTTTCACTTCCATAGTAGGCATCCCATTCTTTTTGGGCTTCCTGCCAATCTACGGCTTCGCCTGAAGCAATAGCTTCTGCTTGCTTTGCTGCTTCATCTCGTGCTTTATCGCGTGCCCGTTTGGCTTTCATCGCTTCAATGGTGGCATCATCAAGAATAAGAATCCGTTCCCTGCGGATGCATTCCTGTAGCTCATCATATCCAAATGCCTTTCCCTGTACGTTAAAATCAGAGATATTGAACTCGTAATCCACGCGCAGGGTGTGTCTAATCATCTTTTGTTGGAAGCGTGTTCCAGCATTTTTCAGCTTCAACAGCTTTCCTATCTTTTCAATTTCTTTCTGCGAGAATTTATTGCGTCCCATATATTATAATGTTATAGCAAGTTTTGTGCAACAATTTATCCTGCATAGCTGTGCATGCCGCCCAACAGGAAGTTTACACCAAAGTAAGTCATCAGCAGACAGGCGAAAGCAAGAATCGAATAGATGCGATAGTTGCGTATGCTATTGAACCAAGGCAGGCTTTTGTTGTGAAGAGGGATACTATAGACAAGCAACGTAATAAGCGCCCAACTCTCCTTGGGGTCCCAACTCCAATAGGTTCCCCAAGAAACGTTTGCCCACACAGCACCCAGAAAGATACCTGTTGCCAGCAGGAATACGGCTGGTCTGAGCACATCTCTGCGGGCGATGCTCACCACCAGTAGAATGTAACTCAGCATGATGGTTCCCACATGAACAACAAGGTACGGAGAACGTAATATCGGTACCAGCGGACTTCTGCTTATGGCAATCACCATGTACGAAGCCATTACGGTGCCGCAGAGGGCCAGTAATATAGTTGAGAGTTGGCCATTGAACATTGACCATTGACCATTGAGCGTTGAACATTGAACATTGTCTGTTGGCAATTTTTCTTTATTCTCTTTTAATTTTTCATTCCTTTTCAGGGATACCCAAATCATGCTAATGGCTAAGAGTAGGTAGCCAGCGTACGTTATGCCTGTTCCCCAAGGGTCGAAGCTGATGGTGAAGATGCTCCCTTTTAGATCCTCGTCATAGGATGTCTGATAAATGCGGTAGCCACTGATTCGGCCAATGTTGTTCATAGAGATGGTTGTCTCGTCCTTTCCCTTCTTGGTGGCTATTACCACGTGACTGATGTAGTCGCTATGTGATATCCCGTCAGCGTCATACAGAATCTCAAATTTCTGCAATGCCAGATAGAAGGGCATCTTTTCTGTCAGTGTGTACAACCCTTGTTCATTCTTTACCCAATAAGAACGACAGGCTTCTCCCTCACGTAGATGAATCATACCCCTGTGGCTGGTGACATGTGTAGTAAGGGCCCCAACCAGAATGATTAGGAAACTTAGATGCAGTAGAAAGACAGAGGGTTGCTTCCACATCTTACGCTTATAGATGAGCCGGCATCCTGCCAATGCCAGCAGTGCCCAAAGTGCAACAAACCACCATGCTCCATAAACATGCTGAAGGGCGTGCTGAGTGCCATAACGATTCTCCAAAACAGTAGCGACCGCTATGGCAATAACCAAAAAGATTACCAGTATAAAGGGAAGTTTAGAACTTACGGAACTTCTCATGGTGCTGCTTCTTGACTGCCACGCACTCCATCTCCACAAGCCAAGTGGGACGACATACAGGAGCCAATGTTATTACCTTTGGAATCTCGGGGAAACGTTCGTCAAAGAGTTCTTTTACCAGCTCATAGTCGGCAGTATCTCGCAGGTAGACAATAATCTGCATCACATCTTGGAAGTCGGCGCCGCCCTCTTTCAGTAAGGTCTCCACATTTTCCCACATGCGCTTGGTCTGTAGAACGATGTCTCCAACATGTTCCACTTCGCCCTTGTTGTTGATGCTGGCTGTTCCGGAAATGATAATGTGATCTCTGTCGCCATATTCCACAACCGTTCCGCGTTCAAAGGTTACACCGTATTCATAGGTAGGATTCAGGTGTGTGGGAGCATACAGATAGTGTTGCTGTTTTGGCTCCAAGCCTGTTATGGCATATGTTCCCAATTGTACCAATGATTTTGTGTCGGCAGGGTTGCCGCCTATTCCTGTGCTGCTGATGTAATGCGTCTTTTCTGTTAAACCTTGCTGGATAAAGTTCTCACGACGTGCTTTCACCAATCCGTGATACTGTGTATCTACATCGCGGACAAAGAACCAGGTACGAATGCAATTCTCTGCTAGCGTAGCATCAAACTTCGCCAGTAGTGCCTCATATTCGGTCAGCAAAGCTTCTGTCTGCTGAGCGCTGTCGCCTTGGTTCTTGCACATGCCCATCTTCCACAGGTGTTGATAGCCATTGTGCTTTGCCACTACCACCCCCTCTTCTTCTTTTACCTCCATGTCGCTTTGCAGATAAAGCCAGGCGGCAATCTTGCTGCCGTCCAATGGTTGCTGTTGAATAAAACTGATGGAGATGTTCTTTTCCTGTCGCATCAAAGGTTGCTGATTGGTGCTGTCTGACAGGAAGTAACGTTTCAAGATATATTTGGCGCCCCAAAATTCGGGCATATCGGGCAGACTGTCTTCTGCCTTATAAAGTCTACGGAGCTGGTCGGCAAAGGGTTGCTGTTTGCTGTCAACATGCAGCATTACATGCCATTCAGTAACGCCCTCTTTGGGCGTGAACATGGCTACTTCTGCGATTACTCCAAGCTCTTCAAATTGTATGTTATTATAATTCATGGGTGCAAAGATACGATTAAGTGAGAACAATACAAAATAAAACACTTTTTATTTTTATTGTCGAACGTGAGTGTCTTTGAAATGATAGTCTCAAATTTACGAAAAATAGTTATTCTAAATTGTTTATCCATTCGTCAATTAGCAGTCTTACCTCGTTCAGGTTCTCCCTGAACTGATTGCTCAAAATCTCTGTATGGTTAACGTGCAAAAGGTTTTCTCCACCTTCCGCCATTATCTGATGAATGAGTGATTCTTGAGCATTGCCACTTACTACTCGCACCGTGCCTTCTTTACGTGTACTGGGCATGTTCACCAAATTGGCAAAAGAACGACCTTCAGTCAGATTCAGGCTTGCGGCACCCGCTCCTCCGTTTCCACCATGGCATTGTATGCAGGCCATATTGAACAATCCCTTTTGCAGAGCACCAAACCGGCTTATATCCGTAAGGCCTAAGTCCATGTGGATGGTATCTTTCTGATTGACGTAGTCGTCTAGATTCACTTTTGCAATGGTGATGATGCGTTCGCGCAGTCGGTTTGTTATAGCAAGTTCCACTGTGTTGATATCTTCTCCGATGTTGGAGAGCACCAACTCAACCCTTGTACTGTCTGGTGTAGTATTGGGTATGGTACGAACCACCTGAGCATAGTTGTCGCCAATGGTGAAACCTGCCAGGGAAACAGCGTATTTATTTTCCCACGAGTTTATGCCGAAAAGAACTGCCCTCAACTTTACCGTTTTTCCTTTATCCGTTGTGGAAAGTGCTTGCTCCTCAATATCACCAGAGTCGCAAGAAACCAGAAAAAAAGTAAAAAGTGAAAGAGTGAAGGCTGCGATTGAGCGAGAGCAATGATAGGCTTGCTTAAACATTGCCGAGCGTGAGCAGGCTCGACCGCAGGTCAAAAGTGAAAAATAAATGAATCTTTTATGCATTGTGAATCTTAAATTAATCAGAAGCTGAACTGAAGTTGAACAGAAGCGTGGTGGGTAGAAATGCCCAAGTCGTCATTATCGCGGTCAAGCTGTGTCTGGTGACCATACCTTCCTGTGAACTGGTACATAGCCGAGAGTTTGAGATGCACCTTGGGAATATAGTAGTTACAAACTACAGCCGGCATGTTCAGGAAACCATCTTTTGTCGTTCCGTTTCTGTCCATAAAATCATATCTTACACCCAGTTGAACGGTAGGTGTAACAAAATATCCTACCTGAGCGTATGCACCCCAGTAGTTGAACGTATCATCTATCTTCTGACGTTTAGTAAAGCTCACATGCATCCAGTAAGCTTCGGCTCCCACATACCAACGGTTCAGTAGCATAGAGAATTCTGCTCCAAGACGAGCATCATTAGTGCTCTCGCTTTCACTTTCTACATTCAGTCCGCCGCTGACACCAAATAGCATGTGCCTTCCGTGCAGCATTTTGGCATTACCCTGTGTGGCTGGCATCTGCCCCCAAGGCATAAAGGTAAGTCGTCCGGCATAAAGTAGGGCGGGAATATGCCAATCGTCTGAGAGTGTTTTGGTGGCAGCATTAATAGATGAGCCGCTACCATTCCACAGTCCGACGTCATAACCCATCAGCCAACTGTTGGGTTTTTTATTCAGTTTGGCAACACCATGAAATTCTACACCAATGTCAAACCCTGTACCGATGTTAGGTGTAACTGCATTCAACACATGGGGCATGATGGTGGAAGTTGTGAGCGACGAGGGTAGAATAGGAAATAGCGTTTCACCCAACGTCGTCAGATAAGCATGTGTGAAGGGCGTTTTGAACTTTCCTACACGAAAACGAGCTGCAGGATTAATCCGATAGTCCACCCATGCCTGTTGCAAGATATCAGCACCCTTGGCTGCTGCATTAATAGAAAGGTTATAATCTAACCGACCAAAGGTTTTACCTGTAAAACCCAATATGGCGTATGGAATGGCAAAGCCAGAGTTGGCTACATTATCCTGATTGTAAGCCTTGTCCAGCCCCTCATCGTCGTAGTAATTAAATTGTCCTCGAGTTTGTAGGAACAGATAGGGTTTAAAGACGAACTTTCCGTTCTTCGACTGAAGCGTGAAGCCTCGGTCATCTGCAATTCCTAACACACCATTCTCCATATCAATGTTCAGCGAATCCTGAGCTAGAGCAAAGTTTAGAGTGAAGAGTGAAGAATGAAAAATGATAAGTACTAAAGCTATTCGTTTCATAATTTATGTTCTTTTCTAAAGTCTATAGTCTTTTTCGTTATCGTTATCGTTAAAGACTTTCCAAAAATTTGATAAGCGCTGAGCGATCATCCTTGTGCATTTTCTTAAACAGGTTCTTAGAGGCTTCTCCCTCGCCTCCGTGCCATAGGATGGCTTCTTGCAGGTTACGGGCTCTTCCGTCGTGCAGGAAATAGGTGTGCGCGTTTACCTTTTCTTGCAGGCCAATGCCCCACAAGGGTGTTGTGCGCCATTCGTTACCTCTGGCTAGACCGCTGACGTAATTGTCGTTTAGTCCTACGCCCATAATTTCCGATCCCATATCATGCAACAGGTAGTCGCTATACGGATGAATGGTTTGGTTACCTAACCAGGGGAGTTCTGTTCCGTTCAGAAGCGCAGCGCCACGTGGCTTGGTATGCAATGTTGTTACGTGACAAAGATGACATTTGGCTTCGAAGAACATCTGCTCGCCTTTTTCTATCAGTTGGCGTTCTGAGATACGCTTACCCTTATAGTCAACCTGTGTGGAAGCGCTACCCAATCTACGGGCGGGAACACCTAGCCCATGCAGATAGTAATCCACATCTTCCATATCCTCGGTCGAGATATCCAGTTTGTCATATAGCAGTCCCATCATAGAGCCTTGCTGCATTTGCATCTGACCCTCGCAGATTTCCTCTGGATAGCGGCTGTTAGTTACACCCATATCGCTGGAGAAGCCCAATTCGACGGTCAAATCGGCATGTTGTGCTTTATTGCCCGATAAGCCCAATCGCAATTGACCTCGTTCCGTAATGTAGTTGCATCGGCCAGAGATGCCATATTCCGGATAATTGGATTTCTGGGCCAAAGCCTCAATTTCATTGGGGTCAAGTGCCATCATTTGTCCCATACCCACATGTCGTAGAGGCACGCGGACGGTACAGAACAAATCTTCTGGGCGGATGGGGTCGTCCGTATCTCTATAGGTGGGTTTGTACCAGTCGGTAATGGTGTATTCTGGATAGACTAGTTCGTATGGTTCACCGTCAGGGAAGGTAAACTGTTCGCTATGCCATCGGCATTCCAACTTGCCTTCGGCCGTAACACCCATGATGCTTTGATCGTGGATAACACGACCGTAATCTTGAAAGAAAGCCCCATTCTTACGAGTCACATAAACCAACATCGAAGAAAAACCATATGTTCCGCTCCCATAAACAGGTGTACCGTCTGGGTCTTGCCCATTCTGTGTCCATAGGCCAGGTTTGGTACGACCCGCATTGCGATGGCAAGAACCACAGGAGTAACCTGCATATACAGGCCCCAAACCATTACCCGAATTTAGTGGATTGTCATAAAGACGATCGCCGTGTGTGAAACGTTTCTCGTTGGCAGGAATCTTGGCTACCCAGTCGGCCTCTGTATCGTAGGCATAGCTGGAGTTCTTAAAGACTGTAGAGGTGCCGGCAGAAAGGACAAACCCTTCCGGTACCTCTAGGTCTCGAATGTCATTCACCTCTAAACCATCATTCTCACAGCCCCAAAGAACTGTGAGAACAATGGCTAATAATAGCCTAATAATTTTTTTCACTATTTTCTTTAGCGTTTTTAACCTTAATAGCTTCTTGCTTTACCGTCTTTGAATAGCAGGAATTCTAACGTGTGGAAGCCACGTACGTTTTGAGCGGCGCTAATATTATCATTATCTTCATCATATTCGCCTTCCCATATTATCAGTTCCTCTATATTTCCGCTTTCCATTACACCTTTGATGGCATCCACATCCAAAGGCCATGAGTCCATGTTGGGGTCAAGACCTAAATCGGCAACAGGACCGAAGAGGAAGGCTTCGCTGGTTTCCCAAGGTTCACGAGCTTCGATCCAAAGGTCAGCCGCACTCTTGAAGTTGGCTATTGAAGGCTCGTTGCTCAGCTCAACGATAGCCTGACGCAATGCAGTGGTCTTGCTAACCAAATCTGCGTATGTGGGAAGTACCACCTGATCAACGTAAGTGCTTACAATATTCTCCATTTCATCGTCGTCTGCATGCAGGTTGATGAAACTGATAAGATCTTTCTCCAAAACATCTACCAATGCTGCGCAAGCATCTTGAGCTGCAACAACGCTGTTGCTGCCAATGTGACTGCGGAAGGGGGCATTCATACCCTTGATGGCATTATAAGCGGTCTCAACCTTAGACTTAACAGAAGCATACAGAGTAGCGTCCTTTTCCTTTATGAAGGCTGCTAGCGAATGAGTAGCTTCTGTATTGTCGCGAGTACCATTCAAAGCGTTGCGGATGCTGAGAATGTTGTTGGAATAATCATCGATAGAATGCCAACTGTACCACGATTCCACTGCATATACAGCCTCTGTGTATTTGCCGGATTCCCAAAGGTCGCGTGGCTCGCCAATCTTGGCAGTTCCCACCTCGCTGGCAATATCTATACAGCCGTCTACAATCTGTTGTACGCAGGCTGCAGCACTATTGTATTCGCCACCAAAAGTTTTGAATGTCTGAGCGTAAGACTCACCATCGTTGTAACTAACACTCCAAGCTTGATTCAGGTCGCTGGCATCCTTAGCAAGTAGATTAGCTACGGCAGTAGCGTATTGAGTCCAGGTGGTAACATTTTCTGCCGTTACATCAATGTTGTCTTCGTTAATGCTTACGTCAGCAGTACCTTCGGGAATGTTTTTCTCACCACCGTTTTCATCTTTGTTACAAGCTGCGAAGCCTAATCCCATAGCCAATAGGCTAATCATAATTACGTTCTTTTTCATATTATTATTGGTTTACAATTTACTGTTTGCGAACTAAAGTCTAGCGCCTAAAGTCTAATTCTTGAATTTCCATTTGTTGTCCTTCAGGAACCATCCTATGTATGCCACGCCAAGGGCAAATTCATTTTCTGATTTGTACTGTCCATTACCTATTCTGCGCATAGTGTAGTCTGCCTTTATTACCAGGTTGGGCAAGGGACGATAGTTCAAACCTGCCACCCACATCTGGGTTTTCAGGCGCAAATCAGCTCCCTTCAGGTTATTTGCATCCACTATTACCTTCTCCTGTGGGTTATAGTATTCGTAGCGGAAGAATGGGATGAAATCGGGCATTTTTGCATTGTTCACAAAACTTTTCAGATTCAATCCTGCTTCAACACCGTAGCTTACCCCACGCTTAGCGATAGGAGACAAACGACTATATGGCGATTTGTTGCTTAGCCTGCTGTTCTTGGCACTCAGCAAACTGCTGTTGCCAATATTGCCACCCAAAAGATTCCCTCGTACCGTAAAGTAGCGATTCCTGTATTGTGCATCTACCGACCAGATGGTAACGGGAACCTTGAAGGTGTAGGTCTGTGGCTTGTCGCTGTTCGCGGCGGCATTATTTACGTAATAGACAGAGGCTCCTAAGCGCAGGCCGGGTATTCCTCTGTAATTGATGCGTGCAACGTAGGCGGGAGAGGTAAAGTTATCCGTCTCAAAGAAACCCTGTTTGCCACCTGCTACCCATGTGTTACGATCGAATCCGTTTGCATTTAGGCCTGCAAGTATCATAAACTGATAATCAAATGAGGCCCATTTTTTTCCCAATTCACCGAAGAAGCTAATGCCAGTTTCATGCCAAGTACTAGGCAGTAGGGTTGTCTCGCCTTCAGGGCGTACAGTGCCAAAGAAGTTGATTGGTTCGTGGTGTGTATTGGTCAGGCCAACAGGAACTATCTGATGTCCCACGCGTACCATAAAGGCATTGTTCAGTCTGTAAGTTAGATGAAACTGCTCCAGCGCCACTTCGCCTCCTTTCTCTACTTCTGTCTCGTACTCCCCGTTTTCTGTGTTTTCTATTTCGTAGGCGGTTCCAGTACCTCCTGCTTCAAATTCTACCTCAACACCCAAGTTCCAGTGCTTGTTGAACTTGTAGTCGCCACCTATCACAAATCTTGGAATAGAAATCGTGTTACGTTTGAAATCGCTGTTTCCCTGTGCTGTGCCGCTAAAGCGATTGATACCATAGTTCTTGAACTGAGCCAAAATCTCGCCATAACCACCAATACGGTAACGGCCATAGCTGTCCATCTCCGTAGAATCGTTGTTCCACTGAGCGTAAGCGGCAGTGCCAATTGCCAATTGATAATTGATAATTGATAATTGATAAGTTCCTATCATCAATACCAATGTAAGTAGTAATCTCTTCATCATTCAATCATATTTTGGTTTTCGGCTGCAAAGGTACGGCGTGTTTCTGTGCCTCGCAATACACAAATTCTATGAAATTGCTACTTCTGAAGTGTATGTCAGTACTTGTTTTTGATGACTTATGTTAGTTGTTTATAAATTCTCTAGAGAATTTTCTGGAATGAAGTGTAGTTTTGGTTGTTATTAAGCTTGAATGCGGCAAAATTCTCTAGAGAATTTTTACAACTTCTAACGTAGAAAATCTTCACTTGTAACGCAGGCCCCCCCTACTTGTAACGTATAAAATAACCACTTATTGTATGCTTCAATGCAGTTTCAAGGCTTTAATACACCAAAATCATGTATCTTTATGTAGGTATCATGTAGGCTTTATGTAGGCTTGAAAGCCAAAGAATCACGATAACTATCGGGGTAGAAAGGCAAAACCATGTAGGCATGTAGGCAATTTCGTGTTTCCAAATAATTTTTTCAACAAACAAATAAACGGGAAATAATGACTTTTGTAAGTAAAAATTTCATATTTTTGCAGAAAGAATTAACCTGTTCATTATGGCAACAGCATGTTACATCAACGTTTATAACAGTCACGTGGACCGAGGTTCCAAGGTGACTACAGTCCCTCATGAACACTACGAGGTGGACGAGAGTGAAATCGTAGTGGGCCAACCGCTGCCCAAGTTGTGTGCGACAAACACGGTGACAGCCTACGATGGCGCACAAATCACGCTTGCACTATACGGCAAGACCTACACCATCAAGATTGATGAGGAGGTTGAGGTGGCCTGTAGCGAGCACCATGTTGGCGGGGGTGTCTATAGCCGTAACTGCTATTGCGTCCGACTGCTTGACACGAAAATCATCTATAAGGGTGGCTGGCAGTGGGGAGATACCATCCGGCAGGAACTGAAAGGCCCCATCGGCGACGGAGAGGTGTTCTACCCCAATGGCGACCACTTCAAGGGCATGTTCCACCTAAGCTATGCCAGCATCAACGGACCAGCCTACGCCGCAGAGGGGCGCTACACCTTTGCCGACGGCAGCTACATTGAGCACGCATGGATACACACCTCGAAGGACAAGAAGCCTGAGTGGTGGGGCCTACACGGCGTTTTCCGCATCCAGTGCCCGCCACCCTCCGCAGCGCTTCCTGCGGCAGGAAAGCCCGATAGCATCGCTATGTTCCTGCACGGAGGGCGGCGCTATGGGTTCGAGCTGGTTCTTGACAAGGGAGCCTATGACAAGGAAAAGCCATGGGTGAGGGAGTGGTACGCCGGCGATAGCATCGTACGCTATACGGGACCAGACGATCTCTTCCAATATGAGGTCGTGGATTATGAGTTGGACGAGAAGGCCGAGGAAGGCTTCACCGCGCTGCGACTGACGCTGAAGGACGGCAATAAGACATATAAAGTGGAGCAGCGAGGCGGCCGCTACGAAATAAACAAATATGACAATCAGATTTATGAACCCTCGACCCGTGTCACAGTCTGGCTACCCAACGGCGACTCTCTCGACCACTATGGCGATGACGTGAAAGACTTCAAGCCCTACGACGGCTATGTGGAAGTACACCGTGCCAAGACTGCACAATGCCGCACGGAGCATTGGGAGAAAGGCAAGCTCGTTGACGACAGGGAGTGGCAACGTGACAACCTCTTCTCGAAAAAGGTCACACTACCCGACCCCACTGGCATCGGCAGTGAGATGCTGGCCAACGTGTGGGCAGACGGGCACATCAGTTACAACTACGGCGAATGGGTCTATGACGGCGAGGTGAAGAATGACCGTCCCGAGGGCCAAGGCGTGCTTGTGGGCAACGACTATCACGGCCGGCGCCGTTATGAGGGCCTCTTCATCGACGGACAATATGCGGAGGAAGAGACCTTCACAGGCAAGATCATGCTGCACGCTAAGAGCGGTTACAAGCACTGGTCGGTTTACAGCGATGGCGAGTGGAAGTATAAGGAGTACGACATGGAGGCCAAACTCGGCACGCTGGGTGCCGACGGTTTTTGGAACTATGAGATTACGAAAATCACCCAAGAAGCCATCACCATCTCCTTCTACGACAAGACCTACACTCTCACGCCCGACAATCCGCTGAACCTCCCCATTTCCGTAATAGAGGGCCACGAATACAGCGACGGCTGCGTGTACGACGGCGATGACTATTCGCTGGAATTGACGTGGAAAAGTGAAATTTGAAATGGTCAATTGTAAATCGCCAAACAGTAAATTGGAAATTATGGAAGCAAGAAAGATTATCCGTTTGAACTACGATGGTGATAAAGATACCCAGGGACTACCGCACGGCGAAGGGTACATGGAATACATTGTGGATGAAGAGCACATCCCCTTCCCGCAATACCCCGACCTGCAGAACTATTACAGAGACGTAGGTCAAATGATCTACAAAGGCCACTTCGAGCACGGTATCCGGCAGGGCAAGGGCTACCTGTCCATGCTCGGTCTCAGGCGAGCCGACCGCTACGAGTGGTACTCCGAGGGCGATTACGACTGCGGTCGCCTTATTCATCCCGCACACCCCGATGGCTCCTACCGTGACGACGTGTGCACGAAATACTGGTTCACACTCTTTGAGGGAACGTGGGAGGACGATATGCCGCTCAAGCCACGCTATCCCGAACAAAAGCTCCGTGAGGATGACCTTATCGACATCCGCCGCACCAGCAAGGAGGAACTGGAAAAGATATTCAATTTCTCTTCCATTCCTTTATAGTTTTCTTGTACCTACTTTTGATGATTTTTGCGCCATTGATAGCATACTGCTTATCAAAAAAGGTGGCTGATTGTGAACTTTGTTGTACCTTTGCATCAGAAAAACAAAGATACAATGACAGAGAAATATCACGAGTTGGATCCTATGAGCGATGTCATCAGTGATGACTATCGCATGTTGCAGATGCTGGGACGTTTTGGCATAACCCTGGGATTTGGAAATCAGACGGTGGGAGAGACGTGTAAGGCTGCAGGAGTGGATGTAACGACCTTCCTCACGGTTGTAAACTACGTAAAAGATGCGGCTCATGCACACATTAATGAGATGGTAGAGCAGATTAGCTTGCCTTGCTTGATACGCTACCTGAAGAATTCACATAGCTATTTTGTGGATTTCCGTCTGCCAAATATCCGTAGGAAGCTTTTGGAGGCTATCGACTGTTCATCCTCTAACCAGATTGCCATGCTGATACTCAAATTCTATGATGAGTATGCTGCCGAGGTGGCTCGTCACATGAAATACGAGGATTCTCATGTTCATCCTTTTGTCGAGAATCTGCTTAACGGAAAAGTTGGGGCTGAGACGTTTGATACGGTGGTCCGTCAGCATGAAGACAATCATGCTTCCATAGAAAAGAGTATTGCCGAACTGAAGAACATCATTATTAAATACTATCCTAACGACAATGCTGCACAGCTAATGGGTGAGGTCCTGATGGACATCTTTATGACCGAGGAGGATTTGCTTACCCACTGTCACATGGAGGATACGCTCTTTGCCGAGTGTGTAAGACGCTTAGAATTTCAGGTGCGCCAGAATGGTGGTTCAGAGGTGGAAAGTTCCGAAGAATATGAAGAGAAAAGTACGCCTGCTTCTAACGACCTGAGTGAGCGTGAAAAAGATATTGTGGTGCAGGTGGCCAAGGGACTTTCTAACAAAGAGATTGCCGACAGGCTCTTCATCTCAGTGAATACCGTTATGACGCACAGACGTAATATTAGCCGGAAGTTGCAGATTCACAGCCCTGCTGCTTTAACCATTTATGCATTGGTAAATGGACTGGTAAATCTCGATGAAATTGCTGTTTAGCCCTTTAATTGTTTATTGTTTATCGGTTATTGGTTAGCGAACACGGCGGTAGCAAATTCTTCATTCTTCACTAAACGAGAGGGTGAAACCCTCGAGAGATATAGTTTTCTTTGCTTTGGCATGCGTTGCCAGCAAACTGGCAGGCGATGCCAATAAGCTCTTTCCATTGCTCCTCTGTTAAGTTGGGAAGCATTCCTTTTGATATCCCTTTCCAGATAAGCGCGCAAGAGATTCCTGCATTGAAGCTATCGCCTGCACCAACCGTACTAACCACATTATCTATTTTGGGAACCTGAAAGGTAAGGATGCCTAATGGTGTGCAGACGGTAACCTTCTCTGCTCCAGCGGTGCAGATAAAGATGGGGCAGTGGGCTCGTATATACTGTCGGTAGACGGTTTGTGCATCTCGTGTACCATACATAATTTCGAAATCGTCTGCACTGCCTCTGACGATGCTGCTTTGACTAAAATTACTCAAGATGTTTGGCATCAACGTCTTCAGTTCATGGGCATGACTACGACGGTAATTCAAGTCATAATACACAACGGCTCCCACCTGATTGGCTTCTTCCAAAAGTTGGGTAATCATGGGGCGAGTGCCCTTGCAAACGGCATAGTATGAACTGAGCAAGAGCACATCATTAGCATCAAGGGTAGGGGCATTCCAACCTTTTGGCGTAAAAGGCGGCTGTTTGTAGAAGACGTAGTTGGCATCGCCTTTGTCGTTCAGGAAAGCCAGGCTGACGGCACTCTTTTCTTCCGCTAACACCTTAAAGTATTCGGTAGACACACCATTTTCTTGCATAAAGTTCACTGTCTGCTGTCCCACAATATCGGCACCTGTATAGCCTACAAAGGCACAGGGAACTCCAGCCCTGCCTACACTGATAATGCTGTTGAAGCTGCTGCCTCCTGCCACAGCTGCCACCGGCTGATTATTCTTAAAGAGAATATCCAAAATGGTTTCTCCAACTCCGAGAACTTTATTCATTGTATTTCAGACTTTAGGCTTTAGACCTTAGACTTTAGTTATTATTCCTTGTTCAGAAAATCCTTAATCTTATTCAATTGTTCTTCTGCGCACTTGCGCCCCATTTGGTACACGTGGCGCATTTTTTCTTCATTCTGTTCTGTGCGGCCAATGGGTAAAACCTCTTCTGGATAGATAAGGAGAACATTTCCTTTGCGCTCTTCTTCTGCCAAATATTGAAGTTGCTCATTATACATTAGATGCCTGCGCCCCATTGCTTTTATGATAGCAGGGTATTTGCGCATGGTCAGTTGGAAGAGCGGCATCAGCTTGGTACGCTTCTTAAAGAAACCTTTGGGCTGGGTTAGTACCACTATGTTACGTTTGAAGCCCAGTTCTTGAAAATGCTTCAGGGGAATGGAGTTGACAATGCCACCATCCAGAAGTTTTTTGCCATCCAAGTGAACGGGTCGGGATACAATAGGCATAGAGGCAGAGGCGCGAATCCAGTCGAGTCCCTCATCGTTCATTATGTCTAAACGCTTGTATACAACTTCTCCAGTTTCTGCATCTGTGCAAACAACATGAAACTCCATGGGGTTCAGGCGAAAGGTTTCGTAATCAAAGATGTCCAGTTCATTGGGCAGGGTGTGATAGCTAAACTCAGCGCCTACCAGGTCCCCCGTTTTCAAGAAAGAACGCCAACTCATATATCTGGGGTCATCCTTAAAGGCAATGTTGTAACGCAGGGCACGACCAATTTGTCTAGATTTGTAGTTACAGCCAAAGGTCGCTCCAGCAGAGACACCAATCAGTCCGTCGAACTTTATTTGGTTCTCCATCATCACGTCGGTAACGCCTGCACTAAATAATGCTCGCAAGCCACCTCCTTCTAATACCAAACCTTTCTTCATGGCTGCAAAGATACGATATTAAGTTGAAAATTGAAAA
>JAFXTC010000037.1 GCA_017525235.1 Bacteroidaceae bacterium
GAAGATGGGTTGCGAAAGGGTCAGCGCTACAGGCATCGACATGAACTGATTGCCTCCTCCTTTTCCCGATTGATGCAGGAAGTCTAATGATGTCTCAACAGACAGCGTACCTCCTGTGGGCCATATCTTCTGGCTTATGTAGAGGGAGCCGTCCATACCTACATAGTCGTTACGGACGTACGACACACCGCCGTCTGCCTGCTGGTAGCTGTTGTAGCGCTTGTTGTAGCTGGGTAATGTGGCAGAGAAGGACACCTCCGGCAGCAGGTCAGCCTTATAGCTGCGCCATTGCCAGTAGGCGGATTTCAGTTCACCCAAATCCACAGCCGCATCCACACTCTGTCGGCGAGCCATAGCGATGCATTCATCCAGGGATAAGTGCAAGGGCAGACCCACCCCCATCCCCTCCCGTGGAGGGAGGGGGGCAGAATATGTGTTTAGAAAAAAAGTGAATAACACATATAAGATGATTATTCCCCTCCCTCCACGGGAGGGGTTAGGGGTGGGTCTGGTGGTGGTCTTATTCATATCTTAATGCATTAACGGGTTTCCTATACATAGCTATTAGGGTAGGAATCAGAATGCCGAGGGTGACGATGGAGAGCATGAGGAGATACTGGATGACACAGATGATGAGGAAGTGCGGCCAGAAGTTGTTCACCCAGTCCGTCTCGTTGCCGTTGCTGCTCATGCTCTGGCCTTTGGAAAGACCGAAGTTGAATGCGAACTGCAGCCAGATAATCCAACCGATGAAGCAGGCTACGAGTGTGAGCAGAGCTATCTCTCCCCATACCATCAGGAAGATGTCACGCCGTTTCGCGCCGAAGCTCCGCATGATGCCGATGTCCTCCGTCCGCTTGCGGAGCTGAAGCCAGTAGGTGCCCAGCGTTCCCAACACTACATTCAGCATAAGCAGTCCGAGCACGATGAAGACGAAGCCGACATACGCCGTGGTATCTCCTGCCGTGAAGTTCTCAAGGTATTTCCCGTAGGTCCCGATGCTTGCAAGGTACTCATGTCCGACGCGGAACTCATCGTTCAGCCTCTCGCTCAGCTTGCTGACAAACGCCTCGGCATCCACGTCGGGTCGCAGACGAATGAGCATCTCCGGTCCGGTGTCGCCTGCGTGAGTGACAGGCTTCAGGATGGAGTAAGCATAGCGTTCGTATGGACGAAGGCGGAAGTCCTGCAGGACGCCGGCAATGGTGTAGTGCCCCATGGCTTTTGCCTCGCCGTTTTCCTGTAAGGCCTGGTCGCTGAAGTCCCACTCCACGATGCGGCGCCCCACCACTTGGTCGGTGCCGAAGAGAGCCAGTGCTACCGAGCGGCTGATGACGACGCCGTCCTCGGGACATTCCTCGGAGAGCTGGGCGGCGGACGGACTGCCCTCGATGGGCGTCAGACCCTGTGTCTCGAAGTACTGCTCGTGCAGCAGGAACTGATTCGAATAGGCTCCGCAGCGGCGTGTGCTGTCGGCTTCGGACGAGTAGGTGGACAGACGAAAATAGAGATCACCGTAGTTCCCGATGAAACCGAACGCCACGCCGGCATGCTCTACTTCGGGCAGGGCACGAAGACGGTCGCGCACGGCATAGATGTTGGCGAAGGTGGCCTCCCAGGAGTCCATTTCCTCTCCCTCCTTATAGCTATTATCTATCTTCCCTATCAGCAAGTGCTCGCGCTCGAAATCCCCCGCTGGACGGCAGAGATACCTGTCGTGGTTCGTGACGACGAGGTAGTCGATGAAGTAGATGCTGAGTACGGTGATGAGTATAATCTCGGCGAACACGAAGCCGTTCTGCTTGCGGTGCGCCCAAAGTGTCTTGAGTATCATCTTTTCTGGTTTAGGGATTCAACGATAGGGTTCTTTAGCGAACGCCATGCCGGGATAAGCGCCACCATGAGGTTCAGCACGGCACAGCAGAGGAAGACGACGAGGAAGAGCGTCGGCGTGATGAACATCTTGAGGTTCATGCCGAACTCCGCGCTTTGCATCGGAATGTCGAGGAAGAGCTTTTGGAAGATGGTGTTGTGGCGCAGAGCACTAAAGATGAACCACGATAACACCCAGCCTGCCAGTCCGCCGCAAAGCGTGAGGACAAGGTTCTCGAAGAGGACTTCCCTGAGCAGCGTGCTGCGTTTGGCTCCGAATGCCTTGCGGATGCCCATCTCGGCACGGCGTGCTTCCATACGGTTCGAGACGAGTCCGCTCAGATTCAGTGCGGGCAACAGCAGAAAGAGCAGCATCAAGAGAATAGGCGGCAGGAGGCTCACGCAGACAAGGCCCGCGTTCTCCTTGTTGTCGGGATGGTAGGTGTTTATCTTATGAAAGAGATGGCTGTGCATCAGCGGTGTCCAATGCACTGGCTCGCCGAGCTTCGAACTCATCACGGCCTCGTAGTGCAACCTTTTTGGCTCGAACTCCTCCATGAAGTCCCGATAGGAGTAGCCTTCCTTCAAGAGGATGCGTGCATAGAGATTGCCGGCGTATGAGATGTCGCGGCTCTCCTCGAACTTGCCGTCGGGGACGTATTCCGGCACATCTACCGTATAGGGCACATAGACGTCGGCCACTGCGTCCGACATTAGGAAGCTCACCGTCTTGATGATGCCCACCACGCGATACTTGTAGCCGTTGAGCAGGATGCTCTCACTGCCGATATTCCGGGCCACTCGCTCAGTGATGACGCAGACGTACTCGCCGTCCTGGAACTCCTTTTCGGAGAAGGGACGCCCACTCAGAAACTGGTATTCGTAGAGGCGAAACATATCGGAATTGCCTGCCATGATGGCGACTTCTCTCATGGTGTGCTTCTTCTCTTCGTCCGTAGCATCGAACCCCTGTGCCACGGGCTCGTGGGGCGGGATAACTGCAGCAACGAGCTCCACACACTTCATCTGCCGGAAGCAGGAATCGATGGCCTCGACAGAACAGTGCTGGATTCGCTGCCGCCCGTCACCCCACGAGTCCTTGTAGAAGCGGTTCAGACCGTAGAGCGTCCGGCTGCGGTTCACTTCCGGCGCAATATCCGCCAGCATGATGTTCAGCACGATGGCGACCACCATGGCAGAGGCGATGGCGACGGCTGTGCCCGCTATGTAGATGGTGGAGAACAGCTTGTCGGCACGGATGAGGGCAAAGGCGTGGCAGACCCACCCCCAACCCCCTCCCTCTATGGAGGGGAGCCATTTGCGTAAAATGTTCGTTATATTTTTCATCTTCTGTGATTGTTTCTCCCCTCCTTAGAGGGAGGGGACGGGGGAGGGTCTCCTACTGTATCTGCCTGCCGTCGAGGAACTTGATAATCCTATCGGTCTGTGCTGCTTGCTGTTCGTTGTGTGTTACCATCACGATGGTGCGGCCATCCTCGCGGTTCAGCTTGTGCAGCAGGTCCATAATTTCGGCACCCATCTTGGAGTCCAGGTTACCCGTAGGCTCGTCGGCCAGCAGAATCTCGGGGTTGCCGATGATGGCGCGGGCGATGGCTACTCGCTGGCACTGACCGCCGGAGAGTTGCGAGGGGCGGTGCTTCATGCGGTGACTGAGGCCTACACGCTCTATCACCTCCTTCGCCAAGCGCAGACGCTCACCGCTGCGTACACCACGATAGATAAGGGGAATCTGCACATTGTCCAGTACATTCAGCGTGCTGATCAGATGGAAGCTCTGGAACACAAAGCCCAGGGTTTTGTTCCTCAGCTCTGCGAGTTTGTTGTCCGGCAGCTTGGGGTCAATGACGGTTCCGCACAGCTCGATGGTGCCGCTCGTCGGTTCGTCCAGCAGGCCCATGATGTTCAGCAGCGTCGATTTGCCGCAACCGGAAGGCCCCATGATGCTCAGGAACTCGCCCTTCTTTACTTCAATGTTCACATTCTCCAACGCCTGTGTCTCCACTTCGTCGGTACGATAGATTTTGTTAATCTCAGTTAGTTTGATTACTGTTTCCATAATGTTACTATTAAATGATTGTTCTGTTTTGTTCTTTATGCTATTGTAATCTTTGTTGAAGATTTCCACTTATTTTATTGACAATAACCGTGCCGAACTCGTAACTTATTGAAAATGAGCAATGCGCTAAAAACAAAGTGTCCATTTTCGGACACTCTTACTGTTCGGAAATGGACACTCGTTCTATTTTCAGCTCCGATTTATTACATCACCCCACCAACATCTGCTGAAAATCACTTTACAGAATCTACGCAATCACTTTTCTACCATTTCAATCAAAATCCACTGATACACAACGAGTTATAAATACAATGGTGTAGTTCTCTCACCTCCATCACCATCCCAAACAGTGTGACAAGTATTGGTGATTCTGCTTTCGATGGGGCAGATATCCCTACCGTATTCAGAACCTATGCAGGCAGGAACAATAGAGGCTGAGGATGCTGTCGTAGAAGTTAAGGCTATGCCTGTTCTTATTCAGACAGACGGTAGTACTATCAGCATTCAAGGTGTTACAGAGGGAACAGAAATATCAGCCTACGACACAAATGGAATAAAACTAAGTTCAACAACAGCAAACAAGGGATTTACTACAATAAAAACCTCTCTTCCCTCAGGCACCACCGCCATAGTGAAGATTGGAGAAAAGACCGTTAAGGTAATGATGAAGTAATTACCCCAAAATATAGCAAAGATGGTTGATGACAATTTTGGTTCAGGGTTCAGGAATTACGAATCTACGGAACAATTATGATTCACGATTAATGATTCACGGTTCACGGAGCCACGAATCTACGGAGAAACGGAGGAATTGTTCCATTTACGCGACTAAAAATCGGCAATATTGTCATTTTTTAGGCGACAAACAATACTAGATTGAAAAGTTAGCGTGTTATTGGAACAAGTCCCATCTCCTTGGCTTTCTGAAGCATAAACTGGCGTGCTGCTTCATGATCGTTGGGGATGACTGAATCCCATATAGCATCTTTAACTGCTTGTTTAAGCACACCTATCTCGCGGCAAGGCTTAAGTCCGAAAGTTTCCATAATCTCCTCGCCGGTGATGGGGTTCTGCCAAGTGCGGTAGTTGTCGCGAGCCTGAAGGTCGGCTAACTTCTCGCGCACTAACTGGAAGTTATCCAAGAAGCGCTGTTTCTTCTGCTGATTCTTGCTGGTGATATCAGCTTCGCAGAGAATCATCAGGTCATCTATATCCTCTCCTGCCTCGAACAATAGTCGGCGTACAGCGGAATCTGTGACCACATCGTCGGCAATAGCAATAGGACGCATGTGAAGGCCCACCAGCTTCTCGACATACGCCATGCGCTCATCGAGGGGCAACTTCATACGACGGAATATAGGAGCAACCATCTTCTGACCAATATAATTATGGTTGTGGAAGGTCCAGCCGACTTTCTCCTCCCAACGCTTACTGCGTGGCTTGCCTATATCGTGCAGAAGAGCTGCCCAACGGAGCCAGAGGAACCCCTCTCCATCTCCCCCGAGGGGGAGTGCCTGTGTGGTTTTAGCTACATTGTCAAGCACCTCGAGGGTGTGGTAAAAGTTGTCCTTATGGGCACGACCGTTACGGACCTCTACGCCTTCCAATGCAGCCACTTCTGGGAAAATGAGGGGTAGCAGACCACAACGACTCAACTCCACAAAGCCTATGCTGGGCGTGGGAGAGAGCATTATCTTGTTCAGTTCATCAATGATACGCTCCTGAGAGATAATCTTGATGCGCTCGGCATTACGGCTGAGTGCATCTTGTGTCTCGTCTTCAATCTGAAAACGCAACTGGGTGGCAAAACGGATGCAACGCATCATGCGCAAGGGGTCGTCGCTAAAGGTGATATCGGGGTCGAGAGGCGTAGCAATAAGTCCGTCCTCCATATCCAAAAGTCCGCCAAAGCGGTCGACAAGACGTTTTCCGTCTACCAATCCTTGGGAAGTAAGGCAGTAGGCCAAAGCGTTGATGGTGAAGTCGCGACGGTCTAAATCGTCCTCCAACGTTCCGTCCTCGACAATAGGCTTACGACTGTCATGGCTGTAGCTCTCTCTGCGAGCACCCACAAATTCTACCTCTTGGCCATTCCATTTTACCTGTGCTGTGCCAAAGTTTCGAAAAACGCTAACGTGCGCTCCCCTACCCAACCGTTTGCCCAGAGCCTGAGCCACACGAATGCCAGGACCATCTGCAACAGAAGTATCCTGTTGGGGATCGACTACCACGCAGTCAATATCCTTAGAGGGACGCTCCAAGAAAAGGTCACGCACATACCCTCCCACTGCATAGCAGTGAAAGCCCAACTGGTCGGCCACCTCGCCGATGGCCTGAAACATAGGGGTACTGAACAGTTGTGCGAGTTCCTCTTCTGTAAGATGCTTCATTCTGCGTCTTTCTTTTTGTCCTCCAGAAGTTTACGCTCAAAGAACTGCTGTTTGACGTTCAAGCGTTCCCATTCCTCGCCCTGCACATATCGCAGACTGTCGGCAGCAGCAGACATCTCTACGCTGTCCAACAAAAGGATGGCCTGCTTGCGTGCCTCGATAGCAGTAGGATACTTTTGACGCAGGGAAAGAATAGAATCACGAGCCTCGGCATAACGTTTATGAAAGTACGCCGTGCGAGCCTTGGAAAGCATCTCGTTTGCTTTCTCGTTGGCGTCGTTACCGCCACATGCGCATAAGAACAGAGGCAGTATTAATATGGAAAGTATATGTTTCATTTTGGAGTTTAAAGGGTTTAAGAGTTTAAGGGGGTTTAATAGTTTAATAGTTTAATAGTTTAAGGGGGTTTAATATTCTGGGATTCAATGTTTTATGGGTTATGTTTAGCGGTTAGCGGTTAGTGGTTAGCGGTTAGCGCCTTTTTTCGTTATCGTTTTCGTTAACTAAAGTTTAGAATCAAAATCCCAGCAAGGGGAAAATAAAGTTTCGCACATCATTACTGAAGGCCAGCAACATGAGTAGGATGAGAATACCGATACCTATCTTCTCGAACCATTCAGCGGCCTTGTCGGAGGGCTGCTTGCCTGTGATACCTTCCCACAAAAGGAACACAATATGACCACCATCCAAGCCTGGGATGGGCAGAATGTTCATCACTGCCAGGATGATGCTGATGAAAGCGGTAAGCATCCAGAACCGCTCCCAATCCCAAGCCGAAGGGAAGATGTTACCTATGGTGATGAAAGAGCCTACACTCTTGGCACCTTCGGCACTGGCAACGTACTTGAGGTCGTTAACATATCCGCAAAGCGTACGCCATCCCTGCTGCAATCCGGCAGGAATACACGATAGAAGCGTATAAGAGGCGTGTTCTTTCTGGAAAGGAATCATACGATTGACTCCCATCAGATACTTTTCATCGAGTTGGAGCTGAACGGTATCGGGCTGAGCCTCATCGTTCAACTGATAAACCACCAGCAACTGGCGCTGCTTGAGGCTATCGGCATGTGTGCAGCCAGGAGCTGCAAGCACATCCTGACGACGAAGAGTAACCTCACAGTCGAAATCGGTCCAAGTATCAATCTCTTTGCCATTCACCGCCAAGAGGCGTGTGCCTTTCTGGAAGCCTGCCTTTTCGGCTGCAGAACCAGGAAGTACGCTATCTACCACAGCTGGTGCAATAGGAGCGATGAAGGGTGGTACACTCTGTATCATCTCCAACATATTAAGGCCATCAGAGGGCATCTGCAAATCAACCTCCTTGCCTTCGCGCAGCACGGTAACGACAGATGCGTTAGAGAGCGTACGAACAATGGCTGTGCTATACTCGGCAATCTCCTTGCCATCAACAGCAACGGGAATATCGCCATTACGGAAACCGACGCTCTGAGCCTCCTTGCTAAATTGGAACCCCTGTGCCATGTTGCGCATGGGGATATAGTCCCTTCCCCACGTAAACATAACGACGCTATACAGGAACCATGCAGTAAGGAAGTTCATGAGTACGCCACCGAACATAATGAAGAAACGCTTCCAGACCTTCTGAGAACGGAACTCATTGGGCTGGGCAGGTTTTTTCATCTGCTCAAGGTCCATACTCTCGTCTATCATGCCGGATATCTTAACATATCCGCCCAAAGGAATCCAACCAATGCCGTATTCCGTCTCATTATCCTTGAAATGGGGAAACAGACGCGTGAACCACTTAGCTCGTGTACTGAAAAGGTGGAACTTGTAGTCGAAGAACATGTAGAACTTCTCGACCTTCACTCCAAAGAGTTTGGAGAATCCGAAATGACCTCCCTCATGGAGAACAACTAACAAACTGAGGCAGCACAGGAGCTGCAATGCTTTTATAAGAACTACTTCCATGTATTTTTTCTTTTTACCCTTTTATTTATATAAGTGAAGCGGCAACACGACGCGACTCGGCATCGCAAGCCAAATAATCCTCTAATGATGACTGCTCCTGATGAGATACAGTCTGCAAAGTTTTCTCTATCACATCTGCCATTTGCAGGAATCCACAACGCTCTTGGCGGAAGGCCAGATTAACAACCTCATTAGCCGCATTGACGATACAAGCAGCATTTCCCCCCAGACGAATAGCCTCGTATGCCATGTGAAGACAACGGAACTTATCCTCATCGGGACGCTCAAAGGTAAGGTCCTTCATCTGCCACCAGTCCAAACGAGGGAAGGAACTCTCTAAACGATCGGGATAAGAGAGAGCCAACTGAATAGGCACTCTCATATCGGGGGCACCAAGTTGTGCCTTGACAGCGCCATCCTTAAACTGTACTCCACTATGGATGATACTCTGCGGATGAACAACTACCTGAATCTGCTCTGGAGCCACATCAAAGAGCCATCGTGCCTCGATAACCTCAAATCCCTTGTTCATCATGCTGGCACTGTCTATTGTTATCTTGGCTCCCATGTCCCAGTTGGGGTGCTTGAGCGCCATTGCCGGTGTTACACTTTGTAACTGTTCCTTTGAGAAGTTGCGGAAAGGACCACCACTGGCAGTGAGAATAATCTTCTCTATCTCGCTCTGCTCTCCCATCAGACTCTGGAAAATGGCACTATGCTCGCTATCCACTGGCAGAATGGGCACATGATACTGTAAACACAGATCGGTAATCAACTCACCAGCAACCACCAATGTCTCCTTATTGGCCAGGGCAATCGGTTTCTTTGCCTTTATGGCACTGATGGTAGGACGCAGTCCGCTAAAACCGACAAGGGCGGTAAGGACCATATCTACCGGCTCCATCTGCACGACCTGACAGAGCGCATCAGCCCCTGCATACACCTGAATAGGTTCGCTAGCCAACGCATCCTGCACATACTGATACTTGTTTTCATCAGCAATCACGACAGCAGCCGGCTGGAACTTACGGGCCTGCTGAATAAGCAAATCGGCCTGTGAGTTGGCTGTAAGCACATAGGCCTCAAAGAGGTCGGGATGCTCTTCTATCACCTGAAGTGTCTGGGTTCCGATACTTCCCGTGGAACCTAGTATACATATTTTCTTTTTCATAAATCCAAAAGTCCTTCTGGCAACGACACCGTAATAACACGTGCCTGATGATCAACATGGGTAATAAATGACTCTACAGCAGGTATCAAACGGTCGCCAACGTGAAAGAGGACATTCTGCGTACTGTCATCCACATAAGTTATTTCGCCCAGCTCTCCCGCCTGCTCATCCACAACACGGAAACCCGTGAAGTAACGCCAAGAATAATCATTATCCTCCTCTGGTGCAGGCGTAAGCGCATGAGGAAAGTACACATCGCAACCACAGAGTTCCTTGGCAGCATCAGTAGAATCGTAATCCTGAAACTTGACGAGGGCCGTGGTATCTGAGCGGAAACGGTATTCCTCCATGAAAAATGGCACCAAGATACCATCTATGCGCAACACCAGATAATCAGCATCGGCCCGATCCCACACATCATCAGTAAAAGAGAAGGACACTTCTCCTTTAACACCATGAGTACGGGTGATGCTTCCTATCTTATATACCTCTGAGTCTTTTATCATTCCACTCGCTTGATATTGGCACCAAGAGCATTCAAACGCTCTTCTATATGTTGGTAACCGCGGTCAATCTGACCTATATTCTCTATTCTGCTTGTTCCTTCTGCACTCATAGCGGCAATGAGCAAGGCAATACCGGCACGGATATCAGGACTTGTCATTCGACGTGCATGCAAAGGAAGTTTATGATTGTGACCTACCACAACAGCACGATGAGGATCGCAAAGAATAATCTGTGCTCCCATATCTATGAGTTTATCCACAAAGAAGAGTCGACTCTCGAACATCTTCTGATGGATAAGAACAGAGCCCTTGGCTTGTGTGCTGACAACAAGTAAGACACTCAGGAGGTCAGGCGTTAGACCAGGCCAGGGGGCATCAGAGATAGTCATAAAAGAGCCATCCAAGAACGAATCAATCTGATAACGTTCATGACGGGGAACGAAAATATCATCGCCTTTGTGTTGCACTTCTATTCCCAAACGTCGGAAGGTATCTGGGATGATTCCCAACTCATCATAAGCGACACCTTTGATAAGTACACCATCGCCCACCATGGCGGCCATTCCTATAAAAGAACCCACCTCAATCATATCGGGCAGGATGGTATGTTCTGCGCCCCCAAGTGCAGAAACACCTTGTATTGTTAACAGATTACTGCCTATACCACTGATGCGAGCACCCATTTTGTTGAGCATTCGACACAACTGCTGAATGTATGGTTCACAAGCTGCATTATATACGGTGGTGGTTCCTTCTGCCATAACGGCTGCCATAACAATATTGGCTGTTCCTGTTACGGAAGCCTCATCCAAGAGCATATAACAACCCTTTAGTCCATTTGTCGTAATGGTAAATACGCCGCGCTCTGCATCATACATGAACTGCCCTCCCAACTTCTGCAAACCAAGGAAATGGGTGTCCAAACGACGACGACCGATATTGTCTCCACCTGGCCGAGCCACCTCTGCCCTACCGAAACGGGCCAAAAGCGGTCCAAGCAGCATGACGCTACCACGAAGACTTCCACAACGAAGTAGGAAATCATCGGTATGCAGGATTTCTGTATCTACATTGTCGGCCTGAAAAGTATAGTCGCCAGAAGCATTCTGGCAAACACGAACGCCAATATCCTGTAACAGACGTATCTGATTATTGACATCGGCAATATCTGGAAGGTTCTTAATACGAACAGCCTCAGAGGTGAGCAAAGTGGCACAGAGAACCTGCAGCGCTTCATTCTTAGCACCCTGGGGAATGATTTCTCCCTTTAAACGATGTCCACCTTCTATGATAAATGATGGCATATACTACAGTAATGAGAGTTTTTTAACGTTTCTTCTTTTTGCTCTTTGTTGAGCCATTATTAGCCAATTGCGCATTAGAGGGGATGCCTACAGAAGCGAAATGGAAATCAGGCTGCAATTGTAACTGACCATCAGAATAACGCTTGATATCCTGCATGACCAAGTTCTCGTCCATAGAGTCACGATTCCAGACAAAAAGATTTTGTTTCATTTGGTTAGCCACCATGCCAACCAATGCAGTACGTTCTTCACTATCGGGCAACGTTTGTGCGTACTGCAAGGCACTCTCAACAAGGTGTCCATAATGACGACGACGTATCTTCTTCATTGGGTAAGGCAATGGCTTGGGATGCTCCATAGCTTCCAGTTCAGGAACAATCTCTACAGGATAATCTATATCTAGTTTATAACGAGATATCTTTGCAAGATGATTCCATAGACGGGTCAAGCTATCAGCAGCATCAGCATTCTCGGGTTGAACACGAGACATAATGGATATGATAGTATTGGCACAGCGCTGACGCTCTTGCTTGTCGGGCAAAGAAACTGCCAAATCCACCATATACTGAATACCGCGTCCGTATTCGGGCATTACCAATTGTTCTCTCTGTGTATTGTATTGCATTACAATAATGGTTTTGATTTTATAGCTACAAATTCTTTCAGATAGTAAGGTTCAAAGTATGCCACATTCTGAAACTCCTTCAGATGCATGCTACGCTCTGCAAGGGGGAACATATTTTTTGCCAAGGGATGGATACCATCTATAAAGTGGGCATTGGGATGCTGAATAACGTCCTTGCACTTCATAGCTCCGTTTCCGAAGAAATATACTGGGCCACGCTCCAAATACTCCTGATAGGTTTTTTCTGTAACCACATCAGCCTGAATGGGACGAATCTCCTTGAGAGCACGGTCGTAAACGGCAGAATAGACTTCCATCCTACGCGCATCTATCATAGGAACCAACAAGGCATCCTCGGGGAGTTCCTCCTTACCAAGAAGAACGGGAACACAAAGTACCTTCAGCGTAGGGACAGCTATCAATGGCAAAGCACGGCCGTAACATACCCCCTTAGCAAGAGAAACACCAATCCTTAAACCTGTATAGCTACCTGGTCCCATGCTTACGGCTACCGCATCAACAGGAATAGCATGGCTGTTGGCAAAAGACAGAGCCTCGTCGACATATACGCCAGAGGTCTCAGAATGACCGGGACCATCAAAATCCTCTTGATGATAAAGGAGCTTCCCATCCTCGCTAAGGGCAACCGAACACACCTTTGTGCTGGTCTCGATATGTAGAATACAAGGCATTCGTTGAACTTACATTTAAATTTCGCCACAAAATTACTATTTTTTGCCATTATTTCCGTACTTTTGCAGAAAATTGTTGAGAAAATATGATACAATCAATGACGGGATACGGAAAAGCCTCGGCCGAATTCCAAGGAAAAAAGATAAATGCAGAGGTAAAATCACTGAATAGCAAAGCACTTGATTTGTCAACCCGACTGGCTCCCATCTACCGTGAAAAGGAAATGGAAGTGCGAGTTCTTATAGCTCAGGCATTAGAAAGAGGTAAGGTGGAGTTTAATTTGTGGATAGAACAAACCGAGGCCCAAAATGCAGCCTCCATAAACGGAGAACTGGTTGCCAACTACTACAAGCAGATTACAGATATTGCCGAAAAATACGACATTGACGAACCAGAGGACATCTGGACAGTTCTGATGCGTATGCCCGACGTTCTGAGCAAGACAGAAATTCAGGAATTAACAGACGAAGAATGGGCTGTCGCCAAGAGTGTGGTAGAAAAAGCCATACAGCAATTGGTAGACTTTCGCATTCAGGAAGGAAGGGCCTTGCAAAAGAAGTTCGAGGAGAAGCTCAACAATATTGCTACCCTACTGGCCAGCATCGAACCTTTCGAGACTAGCAGAACGGAGAAGATTCGCCAACGCCTTGTAGATGCACTACAGGCTATCCCTGAAGTGGAGTACGACCGTAACCGCTTGGAACAGGAGATGATTTACTATATTGAGAAACTCGACATTAACGAAGAGAAGCAACGTCTCACCAACCACCTCCGCTACTTCCGCCAGACAATGGAGGAGGGACACGGACAAGGTAAGAAACTGGGCTTCATTGCACAAGAGATGGGACGTGAAATCAACACCACAGGCAGCAAAAGTAACCAAGCTGAGATGCAGAACATCGTGGTGAAGATGAAAGATGAGTTGGAGCAGATTAAGGAACAGGTTTTAAATGTAATGTAAAATGGCCAAACTTTTAATCGTTTCTGCCCCAAGTGGTAGTGGTAAAAGCACCATCGTTCAATATCTGATGAAGGAGCACCCCGAGTTCAAACTGGCGTTCAGCATCAGTGCCACCAGCAGGCCCCCGCGAGGCGAAGAAAAGAACGGGGTGGAATATTTCTTCCTTTCACCCGAAGAGTTTCGCCAACGCATACTGAACAACGAGTTTCTGGAGTTCGAAGAGGTCTATCCCGACCGTTTCTACGGCACCCTGAAAGAACAAGTTGAGAAACAGTTGGAGGCAGGACAAAACGTGGTGTTCGATGTTGACGTAAAAGGAGGCTGCAACATAAAGAAATTCTATGGCGAACGTGCCTTAAGTCTGTTTATTCAACCGCCCAGCATGGAGGAGCTCAGAAAAAGACTGGTGGGAAGGAATACTGATTCCGAAGACCAAATAAATATTCGATTGGAAAAAGCAGAATACGAGATGAGTTTTGCTCCACAGTTCGACCGTATACTTGTCAATGACAATTTGGACACAGCCAAACAGGAAGCCGTCAAGATACTAGATGAATTTCTAAATCAAACTAAGGTCTAAAGTCTATGAGAACAGGTCTGTACGGAGGCACCTTCAACCCCATCCACAACGGGCACATACAACTTAGTCAAGCCCTATTGGATGCACACCTTGTTGATGAGATGTGGCTGTTGGTTTCTCCGCAGAATCCCTTCAAAGTAAACCAGAAACTCTTGGACGATAACGCAAGGCTACAATTGGCAGAACTGGCAGTAAAAAATATCCCTAATCTCACTGTCAGCGATTACGAGTTTCATCTGCCCCGCCCTTCCTATATGGTTCACACGCTGGAGCATCTGCGCCAGGACTTTCCCGAGAGGGAGTTCATCTTAATTATAGGAGCCGACAACTGGGAACGTTTCCCCATGTGGTACAAACACGAAGAGATATTGGCACATCATAAACTGATTGTGTATCCCAGAACCGGATATGAGTTAAAGGATGTTCCTGAGGGCGTAACCATTGCAAACACGCCGCTTATAGACATTAGCAGCACAGAAATAAGAGAGAATATTTCCAAGCCCAATTATAAGGGGGAAGGTCTTAGCCCCATTGTGTGGGAAGAAATAAAAAAGAAAGGATATTACACGTATGAAGATTAGAGTCGGTTTCGGATTCGACGTTCATAAACTGGTTGAAGGACGCGAACTTTGGTTGGGCGGCATACGCCTCGAGCATACGCACGGTCTGTTAGGGCACAGCGATGCCGATGTACTTATTCACGCCATCTGCGATGCCCTTTTGGGAGCTGCCAATATGCGCGATATCGGTTACCACTTCCCCGATAACAGCGAGGAGTTTCACAATATAGATAGCAAGATCCTGCTTCGCAAGACCATTGAGTTGATAGCCACCAAGGGCTACAAGGTAGGAAACATTGACGCTACCGTCTGTGCCGAACGTCCTAAACTGAAAGCCCACATCCCTGCCATGCAGGAATGTCTGGCCGATGTCATGGGCATAGACATTGACGATGTCAGCATTAAAGCCACAACAACAGAGAAGCTCGGCTTTACAGGACGCGAAGAAGGTATCTCGGCCTACGCCACCGTGCTGATACAGCGTGAAGACTAACTGACATCATATACAAATAAAACACCGCCCACTCTGGTTTTTACAACAGAATGGGCGGTAATTTATATAGAGAATATGCTAATTAGTTATTCTTCCCAGACTTCCCAGTCGTTATCTTCCTTGCTCAGAACCTCTGAATTGTCTGCATCAACACCTTCTATAACAGAAACGGCTATTATCTGTACGCATTCAGCCTGAAGCTTTTCAATGCCTGGCTTTATATATGTTTTTTTCATATCTTCTTTAATTAAGGGTTAAAGTTTAATAAAGCACTTTTTGACCATTCACAATGTATACACCCTTCTGGGCTTTGTTTACACGCTGACCAGCGAGATTGAATATAGAATGTTCAATGTTGATTGTAGAGTGTTCAATGTTACCAATTCCGGTTTCTCCCTCTTCTGCAAAGGTATAAACCTTCACATCCGAAGCAGGAACATCCAAGTAGGCACGGAAAGCTGTTATTGTAGGCTGAACTTCTCCTACATGATAGAAGCCCGTTAAACCATTCTGGTTCTGCAGCACGTATGAACCTGTTATTGCAGGAGTTGATTTGTATACACCACAAAGAACACCACTGGTAAGGTCTTTCTCACTGGCTTCCACTTTTACATTGGATGCAGTAAGTACAAGTTGACCGTTACCTTCCACCAGTACAGGACAGCTGGCATAGATAGTTGAAGTCTCCTCCAGATTGACAACCGAACCAGTTACAGAAACTGCATCCGAAGCCTTGAAACCTTCGGGTACGGTAGCCTTGAATGGGATAACCACAGTCTTGTAAGTGTTAACATTGGTAGTATAAGTGGCCTGTGTGGCTTTGAACTTAACAGGATTGCCAAAATCTGCACCGTCTGTCAGGACAAGGCTTTCGCAAACACCATCACAGATGATATTCTGACCTGTGATACCAGACTCTGCAGATACTGTAACCAACAGATTAGAGCCGTCAGGTATATTCTCTGTCAAGGTTTCTGCTTCGAAGGTATACTCGCTAAGGTCAACAGATGTCTCCTTGGCATTTAAAGCCTCTGAAATAACATTCTTGATGTCGGCAGGATATACAACGCCCAGCATCTTCTGGCGGAAGTCAGCAATCTCCTTAGCGCTCATACCAAGTTCCTTATTGACGTATGTGTAGAACTTATCCATAAGGGTTTCACCTTCTAATGTGTTGATGTACTCCAGGATACCATCAATATTCTCCTTATAACGATGCGTCTCATAGACAGAGAAGGTTGTCAACTCATACTCCTTGTATAGGTCGCTCATACTAACACCCAACAGACCTTCAAGGATAACACCAAGCGTACCTGTGCGGTCAGCTCCGATGTGGCAGTGGAAGTAAACAGGCTTGTCGTTCTTCACGCAGTCGAAGACAAACTGTAGGTTCTGCTTGTAGAGGTCTTTGCGGTTCTGCATACCGCTCTCATAGTAATCCTCGTTAGTGATGCGCTTGTAGGTAACATCGTCGCCCAAGGGAGAATTTTTAATGTAAGCTGCCTCATAATCTATGCGGAGGTCGAGTTCGGCCTTCAGGCCAATTGCACGGAGTGCTGCGATACCCTCAGGAGTAAGGTTGTACTCACCATTCCATTCTGCACCACGATAGATGAGGCCGTACTTAATGGGCTTGCCACAGACAGTCTGCCAACCACCCAGGTCACGCATATTGCCTGTACCTTCGGCATAAATCTGACGGAGTTGACCACTGGTAGTAAAGTTAGAGTTGATAATCTCTGTTGGCTCACCTTCTACTGTTGCTATTACCTTATAATAATAGGTCTGGTTAGGAAGAAGGTTGTAAATCTCGTAGTGGGCATCAGTCAAGTTAACCTCTGCTGTGAAAGCGTCAGAGAAGTCGGCATTTTGGCTCCAGATTATCTTCTGTGATGTTGCAGAAGCATTCTGATTCCAGAAAATGGTAGCAGGTTCTGGGATGTCGCGACGAGTTGGAGGAGCCACGTTATAGGGCTTAATCTTCGTTTCTTCTGTTCCCTCGTATGTAACCTCAGCCATATACTCTCTTACACGGATGTTCTCAATATTGAAGTCCTGAGCGAATGTGCCGCTCTGTACAGGATGGAAGCGCCACCAAGTGCGGTTGTTCTCATCGGTATAGTCGCTGCTGACATATACATAACCGCTGGATTGGCCATAAAGATTGCTTTCAGTTCCTTCGTTAAGACATTGCATCTTAAACTTGCCGCCGCTTATCCATGTTATTATCTGCTCATTATTGGGAGTAGAGGAGAAAAGAACCCAGCCGTCAGCATCAGGAGCAGCAAAGTACAGAGTCTCGTCATTGGCAGCTCGAACATACCAGTTGCTGCCCTTACGGGTAAGTTTGAAACAGAATCTGTCATCCGATGCATCGAAGGTCTTTACAGCAACATAGCCGTCGGAACTGGTTCTAATATACTTGTTATTATACAAGCTCTCTATGTAGTAATAACCCTCGTTAAGGGGATTGACTTCGAGTGCATTTGCGGCGACTTTCATCTGCAGGAATGCATCATTGCGCTGCTTGGCTGTAGCATTTTCGTCAAGTGCGTTTGCGGCAGCCAAAGCATCTTTCAGCGCCTGTACGCTAGCCAAGGAGTAGAAGCCAGGATTGGTTCCCACCTCTTCATCCGCAGGAACTTGTGCGCTAAAGTCCGCAATAGCGTTCTGCAAGTCCTCGTGCGATATCTCTTGCACAAGGTCGGCCACAATGTTGTAGCAATTCCAGTGGTAGTCCGACGTGTAATCAAGGTAGACGGATGGATAGACGTGTATGGTGGAAGCGAAGTCATTGTCGAAAGTATAGATGTCTGGAACCTCAGGCTTCGTGTCACAAATCATATAAACATCGTATGCGTCCGATGCACGCCAGAAGACCCACTTGCCCCATTTCTGCGAGGCGGCGTTGCGACCCACTGTAATCGTCTTCAACTTAGAGTTGTAACCTACAGCGTATGTTCCCGTTGTGGTGAGGGTGTTAGGCAGTGTAATTTCGGTGATTCGTGTGTTATAGATGGCCTCATCGCCAATAGAGATAAGTCCTTCGGGCAGTGTGATGGAGGTGATGTCCGCATAGCGGAAAGCATAGTTGGCAATACCAGTCACATTGTATGTCACACCTTCGTGCGTTACTTGTGCTGGGATGTTGATGTCGCCACTATAAAGGCTGGGGTTGCTCGAATTGGGCTTACTGTCGTTCTTATACACAACACATACCTTGTCCTCTGCAGTCATCTTATACTTGATGCCGTCTTCTACGAAGTCGATGAATGTAACTTCGCCGCCAATGTCAGGCACAAGGTTATAGCAACTCCATTTGCTGTCGGCCATATAGGTGTCGTACATACCAGGTTTAACATGAATTTTTGAAGCGTGGCCTTGGTCAAAGGTGATGTCGTCGTAGAGTGAGGGCTTAACATCGCAAATCATATAGACTTCGTAGCCTCCCGAATCGCGCCAAAAGACCCATGCACCCCATGTGCCGCCACCGCCCTCGTTCAGGGTGATGGTAGTAAGATTAGAACAGCTTTCCGCTGCCTCGTCGCCAAGTTTAGTGACAGAAGCGGGCACGTTAAGCTCGGCAATGCCAGAACCCATCAAGGACTTCTTGCCAATCGTCTGCAGTCCTTCAGGAAGGGAAATAGAGGAGATACTTGAAGCATAGAAGGCACGCTCGCCAATTTCGGTCACGTTGTAGGTGACATCATCTACAGTGATTGTGGCAGGGATAACGATAGCACCCGTGTAGGTACTCGGGTCGTTGGAACTTGGCTTGCTGTCGTTAGGATAAGTTACGGTTGCAGTGCCGTCACCAAGGATGTACTTGATGCCGTCTACAGTCACAGACGTTTGGGCTGATATTGCTATCGCAACCAGCGCCATTGAAAAGAAAGTAATTAACTTCTTCATGAATGTGTAAGTATTAGTGTTTAACAAATGTGTGTGTCCAATTCTTTTACCTTACAAATTTACCCGTTTCACGGGAAATCGATTGCAAACTTAGCAAAAATAAATCAAAAAACAGAAAACCTTCAGAAATCTTTTTCAAAAAAGTGTTATTTTCTTCTATTTTATCCTCACTTCAACGTATCGCATTTACTTTTTCCGCACGTCGACATTACCACTTTCAGATACCTGCATCCGTGTAAAGGAATTGTGCAGTTGAGTTCGCTTTCCGAGAGATTCTTCTGACGCCACAGATCACGGATGGTCTTTGCCGGCTTATCCGTTGGAATGAGAGCCTTCATATCTACCTTCTGATCCGTTTCGCCTGTGTTGAAGATACCTACAGCAATCGACCCGTCAGCTAACGGACGACTCCAAACTTCAATACCCCCCTCCTTTAGTACGCGGTCAGCCTGCTTTCCAAGAATGTCTTGGTCGATAGCATTTACCTCATTGTTGCAGAGCAGGCTCAGCGTGAAGTCGTCCATCTGAGCAATGTCGCAGCCGATGAGCATATTGGAAGCGACGAGTGTCCACAGCGTAATATGCGTGTATTGTTCATCAGGAGTGAGTCGTGTCTCACGAAGGCCGTCGGTATTCTCACCAAGTCCATAGCCTACCTTGCCCACGACGAGCATGTCGGGGTCGTTCCAATGACCGATAGAGGAATACTGGGATTTACCTAACTGCTGACGGAAACCTACATCGTAGATGGAGTGCCAGGTGTCGTTGATGTCCTGAGCCGTGCGCCAGCTGTTGCCGTCGCAATAGAGGCCCCAGAGATAGACCTGCGTGCCTCCCAACGGACCAAGGCTATAGAAGATATCGCGAGGCTGCTGTCGCAAGAACTTCTGCATCAGCAGATAAGGACGAACGCAACTGGCAAAGCCCCAGTCATTCTCTTCTCTCCGCACATTCTCATAGCTGCACCAGTCGTATTTCAGATAATCCACGCCCCACTTGTTCCAAACCTCGGCATCTTCCTTCTCATAACCAAGACTGCCCAGATAGCCGCCACAAGTTGTTGCACCAGGCGCGCTGTAGATGCCGAACTTAAGACCACGCTCGTGGAGCCAATCGACAAGTCCTTTCATCGAGGGGAACTTCTCGTTGGCATCGAGTGTGCCATCGGGATTGCGCTCCGGAGCCTCCCAACCGTCATCGATGTTGATGTAGCTGTAGCCATAGTCGACCAACCCCTTATCAATAAGTGCCTTCGTAGATGCCATTACCTTCTCCTGCGTTACGGTCAGTCCCCAACAGTTCCATGAGTTCCATCCCATCGGCGGAGTCTGACCAATCATGTCTACACCCACTTTCAGTGTGAACTTTTGAGAAGCTTTTCCCTTGGCATTCTCAGCAGTCACGGTAAAACTCAGGATAGCTGGCTTGTCTATCTTTCCGTTCAGCACACCATCTTCTGAGAGCTGAAGGCCTTCGGGAAGGTCGTTACAAGTAAACTTCATAGGCTTTTCGCCCGATACGGGGAAGCGATAGATGACGGGAGAGCCCGGACGCACGCCCCACACGGGAGCACCGTTGAAACGTGGCGTAGCAGGAGCTGCTGGTGTCAGGACGTATTTCAGTTGCCTGCTTTCGCTCAGCACCTTTCCCGTTTTCGCGTCGGTATAGGTTGTCGTCAGTTGACATATCTTATCCATACTGTAGGGTACAGTCACGCGTACAGGCTTGTTTCGCTTGAGGGTGAGTTTCTTGGTCAGCGATTTCACCTTGGCTCCCGTCTCACGGTCTGTAATCGTAACATCCAGTGTTCCGTTGGTAGACTCCAGGTATGCGTTGTTGACCTCTATATCGTAATGGTATTGTCCGACATTTGTGTCGGTGAGGCTCATGGAGAGTCCATCGCCAGCTTTAGGGCAGGTTATTGTTAGAGGGTTATTATACAAACCTCCACTGCCTCCGCGGTTATAGACACGAACGGCTATTACATTGTCTGCATCGAGGCGAAGACCATCTTTCTTGACATCGACCACATAGTTACGAACCATATTACTTGCGGGGAAATAGCCAGCTGCATTTGTCGGCATTCGGCCCGTCGAACCAATCAGTTTGCCATTCAGGAAGCACTCGTCCACATCATCAGCCTTGGGCATGTGAAGGATGAGCGCGTTTCGTTGGTCAGCGCCCTGAAACACGCTTTTTGGAATATTCACATGAATACGATACCAGCCGTATGACCTGGTGTTTTGGGGAAAGCCCTGATCGTCCCATCTCTTCGTAATATCAATCTCGCTCCACGAGGCATCGTCCATTTCTGGCTTAGCCCAACTCAAATCGTCACCTTGCTTAAACCGCGCCTTGTTAACGCTCACGTTTTGAGCACTTACGCCTATAGCCACGACAGCCATCAAAACCACTAAGATTCTTCTTTTCATATAGCATTCTATTGGGGTTAACATTGCTATGCTGGGCAAAGATACAAATTTTCTTTTAGATTGAATTCATTATAAATAAAAAAACTCACGGATGACCCGTGAGTTCGTTTGTATTTTTGCATATTCAAATGCTGAGACTACCTTCTTCTCTTCATCTTGCCGAATAGGTCGCGCATGCCATCGAGGTCGAATCCCAGAGAGAATCGCATGGTCTGGTCGAGGGGGTTACTCTGTGCCGTACTGATGCAGTATGAAGCATCAACGGTAAAGACACTCATGTGGAAACCAGCACCCACGGTAAAGTACTTACGGTTACCTTTGGTTTCTGCCTCGTGATGATAACCGGCACGAAGCATGAAACGGTCGTTATAGGTATACTCGGCTCCGAAACTCCAACGAATCTCCTGCATCTCTTCCTTGAATCCACCAGGAGCATCACCAAAACTCTTAAAGATACCTGCAATAGGTGAGATATCGTAATACTTACTGTGAGCTTCTTCAGAATTATCCGGATAAGGATTTCCTTCCTCATCACGAGGATAAGTTGGAATCAGGAACTTGTTGGCATCAATGGCAAGGCTGATTTTGTTATATTCATTAAAAGGTACGGTGAAATTCAAACCTATACGCAGGTTGGTGGGAAGAAACTCAGAAACATCAGAGCCGCCAAATGAAATCTTACTACCAATATTACTGATATTGATACCCCATCCCAAGCTACACTCGCGATTACCCAACATTAAATAACCTAAACGATACATGGCTATATCGGCAGCAAAAGCCTTGCCAGGACTACTTCCATCCCTATAATCGTATGAGATATCAGAAAAGACAAATCGCAGGTTTACGCCCATTGAGAAACACTGGCTAAGCATACGGCTGTAACCCACATCAATGGCCATTTCATAAGGTTTGATTGTCATATCGCCAAACTCATCACCACCAAGATAAACCTCGCCCAAACTGAAATACCTCAGTGAAGCTGAAACAGCGGAATAATCACCTATACGATAGAAGCCTGCCACATTGGCCAAATTGATATCACCAACCAACTTACGTAACCAAGGCGTATAGCTAACTCCCACTCCTGCACGAGCTACATTGAACGGATACTTGGCAGGATTCCAGTACTGAGAAAAGACGTCAGCTTCTGTTGCGGCACCGATATCACCCATAGAACCACCACGGGCATCAGGCGCAATAGCCAATGATGTTACACCATACACTTCAGGATTGAAGAGATTCTTCATATCCTGGGCTTTTACGGCAGTGATGCTGAGCAACACAGCCAAAAGCAGAGTTATCTTTTTATAATTTGTCGTTTGCATACAATATAAAAACTCTGTTTTTCCTTATTTATTGTTCAAAATAACAATTTTTTGCGTTTTTGACACTTTATTACTATCACCACACGACATTTGGCAACGATAGAAGTAAATGCCAGTACATAATTTCAGCCCTGCATTGGTACACAAATTCCAAGGGATGGTATACAATCCATTGGGGGAACTACCCTGTTCCTGATGGCACCATACCCTACGGCCAGAGAAATCGAACACCTCAATTAAAAACGAGCAGTCAGAGCCTGCAAGATCATAAGAAATAATGAAGTTCGTGCTGGTGCTGGCAGGATTCTGACTTGCCATAAGTTTAAATATAGTGGGTGCAACGGTAGGATCTACCACAAAATCCAACGTTACGGCATTGGTATTGTTCAGCACATCCCATGCACGGAATGTAAGAGTATGGTGTCCCTTGTCCAATGCAGGCAAAATGTATGAGACAGTGCCTCGCGTAAAATCACCAAACTCCTGTACATAACAATCATTCAGGGAATATGTCCTGTCCACATCATTGTCTACGCAAAGTATCAAATCATGACCAATTCCGTTTCCACTATAATTAATACCGCTTTCATCCGTCAGTTTGGCATAAAAGTAAGGTGTCTTGTTGACAACTCCCCCGTTTACAAAGTCTTCACCGTTCAAACTGGCAAAGATATCCGGGCCGATAGTATCTGTTCCCGCCTTATCCATTCCTCCCAACAGGAACTTCTCGTTATAACCGTTTGCCTCCATGTTTTGCTCATTATTAAGGGCATAGAAGACAAACCTACCTGCCTCGTTACTGTTATTGATATCAACGGGAATAACGAAATCAAGCTCAAATTTTCCGTTCACAACACTATCCATACAGGTGGAGATATTCGTACGGTCCTTGTATGTAAAGGTGGTTTTTGCGGATTGATTGTTATGGCAGGTTATTGTTTCCTCGTTGTCATACATTCTGGCAGTCAAGGTTCCTGAGAAATCTGTTTTCAATGCACCGTTAGAATCAGTAAGGTGACCAGACAAATGTACACGTTGACCCGCTTTAAGAGGAACCTTTGACGAAGAAGTAAGACGTGTGCCATTAATACTGTCAAGGATTACTTTCTGCAAAGGAGTACCAAACTCCAACGAGGGATCGCCAAGAAGCGCATACTGCAACTTATTCTCGCGATAAGAGGATTCCATATTGCCTGTGATAAGGGCATTCTTGGCAAGACGGATGGCATCGCCAACTTTGTACTTTCTGCCCTTTGAATCTGTAGCAAACAGATACCTCATGAAATAGCGGTTCATATACAAGTTCTGGGTGGCATACACGGTGCGAGCTGTTCCATAGAATGCCAATGCACCACCACTGGGATTCAGTACTGCCGTTTCGCCAATATTTTCCACCTGACCGTCAAAAGGCATCACATCACATGCCGCAGTAACCCATAGTCCAAGTTTATCACCGCAAGGCTCGGCAAAGTCATTTACTCGGAGTACAAACTCATGACTCATACCATAAGTGGCGGCATGACCTACATAATTAAATATAGAGGCACCCTCCTTCATGGCACGCTTAATATCCTGTGTACAGGTTGGATAAGAAAGATTGCTGGCTGTGCTTTCTATCTTATAGGCATCCCACATAATCTTGCGAACTTCCATCTCGGGATAGGTCCTCTTGACAATCTCAGCTACATCGTCGGCATATTTCATGTGCTGATTCTCATCGCCATCATCACCCAACATGTAAATAAGATTCTTCCATCCACCCGCATTCTCCCTGCTCAGATATGTGATAGTCTTGTCGACCATAATCTTAGCGTCGGCATTTGAAGTAACAGGGAAACGACCAATGCCAAGGTCTGGCTTATCCCGAAGAATATTAGTGCCTTCTCCATCGTCGAGCAAGCCAAAGTAATCTTCCATCACAAAACTTTTGGTATCGCTGAAACTGTTCTCACTGGGATAACAAAGCAGATAATCATCGGGAGAGTATTTCCTCCACTGCATACTGACCATACGGTTATCCCAGGCAGCGTCGCCAAAAAGGAGCAGGTACTTAGGTGCATCGTCAACGTTCTTTGCCTTGTCATATAGCATCTTCATAAGACGGCGATAGGCTGTAGCATCGGGTGTTCCACTGGAGAATTCGTTATAAACCTGATTGGCATAAACAATGGTACATCTTAATCCATCATATTGCTTGTGTGCTTCAACCAAACGCTCTGCCTGCTCTAACAATTTTCCACTGGTAGGAATGATAATGACCATATCCAAGCTGTCAAGGGCGTGCAAGTCTTGATTAGGAACAACACCTGCGTATGAAGGCTCGGGGAATGGATAACTGTCATCAAATGCCACGTACTGACGTGCAGGGTCTTCTACTGTTACAGAATAGACAGAACCTTCTTGAGTTCCCTCGATAAGTGTTGCAGGGTCGCCGGGACGGCCAATGCGCATTACCTTAAGACCTGTGCCTTCTATATCAAATCTACTTCCACCTGTGATCTGGGGCTGTGTAAAAGCAACATAACCCGAAGAAGGCTTGAGCTTTCTCTTATAACTGAGAGACAGATAGTCAAGGCGAGCACTCTGTCCTGCCGTCGAGGTCAGACGAACCTTCCATGTGGAGGCGGGCTCCAACTTAGTCAAATCATAGGTTGCCGAAGTAGATGTTGCATAAATGTAAATCTCTGTCGGTTCCATAGTCATGGTTCCCATCAGCGTTCCATTTACAGTTGTACTCATCTTGGTGGCATTCTTATCGGAAGCAGAGAAGACAACCTTCAACTTTTCATTGCCTTCTGAGTCTATGGTCTGCAAATTATATGTATGGGAATTGTTGTTGGCGTAATTGACATTCTCGAACAGTCTTCGACCACCGTGATACCATGCAAACTCATCTTTCTCGTACAGGACATGATCCGTAAACGAGTGGACACTAGCTGCCACCTCTCCTGTATAAGAGGGTTCTGTTCCTATAGGAGTCGCATCCTCAGCCTCTTCGGTAAGGAAATAACAAGCAGCGTTTGCATAGAAGTTTGTCACACGTTCGTCTCCATTCCATGATATCAGTCCATTGCCCCAAAACAGCCATGAGTCTAACTTAGAACTGTAATAGAGGGGAACTTCAACCATATCGTCATACTCCACACCTGCAAACAAAACCTCACTCTGCAAATGACCTCCATAGCCATACAGATGTACCTTTTCAGGATTAGAGAATCCCATATTCTTCAGGGTTCCACGCGAAAGACGGTACATACCATCGTTTGTTATGGAAATCTTAACCCAACGTCCATCCTGCAACTTGGAATGAGCAGCATAACGTTCTGTCTTGCTTGTTGGAGCCTTTCGAACCTGAGGCTTAGGAGTGGAAGTGATAACAATCTGAGCACTAATCAGTTTAAGATATGTGCTACCGCGACGAATGATGGGAACGAAAGCGATATCCAGCATACCCTCTCCACGAGACACACCAACATAACTCTCCACATTTAACCTCTCAGTAATCAAACTGTCAAACTTAAGGGCATCTTCTGTTTCCTTCTGGGTAAGAGGCGCAAATTCCGGATATTCAATAACCACACTGTAATTATACAAAGAGAAATCAGACTGAAGTGGAACAACCTCTGTATAAACAGGGAGTACAGAATCTATCTTCAACTCCTCCCAATTAAGTGTTGTAATATCTAACCTTCCGTTTTCCTCAGCCATAAGAGGCAAAACAGCAAAAAAGGCTAGTATATATTGTATGATGCGTCTCATTGCAAACTATATATTACTTAACATTGAATTCCAAAACCTTCTTTCCCTCAAGGTATCCCTCAAGGTGATCATCTATATGAACCGGCCCTACCCCAACAGGCGTTCCTGTAAAAATAATGTCGCCTGTCTTTAGTGTGAAAAACTGACTAATGAAACTTACCAGCTTGTCAACGCTGTGTATCATATCGCCAGTGAACCCACTTTGCACGGTCTCACCGTTTATGTCCAAATGAAAGTGCAGGTTCTGCACCTCGCCTACCGTTTTAAGCGGCAGCCATTCACCCACAACAGCACTTCCATCAAATCCCTTGCACAAGTCCCAAGGCAAACCTTTTGCCCGAAGGGCCTTCTGCATGTCACGAGCGGTAAAGTCTATCCCAACAGAAACTTCATCATAATACCGGTGTGCAAATCTTTCCGGAATACTGCGCCCCAGATGATTTATACGCACCACCAGTTCCGTCTCATAATCGCACTGCTGTGTATAGGCAGGGATAAAGAACGGCTTGCCGCCCGTAAGCAAAGAAGAGTCAGCCTTTGTGAAAACTACAGGCTCCTCTATATATAATAACGTACCATGAAGCTCTTTATTGTGCTCCAGGTAATTCATTCCTATCCCAAATATCTTCATTGCGTTGCAAATGTACAAAAAAAAGTGAACCTATCATACGAAAGGCTCACTCTTTTTATGAAATTATTTCAGTTCGTAGCAGAAATTATTCAGCACGAAGTGTGAAACGCTTAAAATCTGTAACGGTCAGTTCCTTATCTACAGACTGCAGATAAGAAGCAACGGTGAAGTTCTTGTCCCAGATATACTCTTGGCTCATCAGACAGTTCTCCTTGAGGAACTTGTTCAGACGACCCTTAGCGATATTCTGAATCATTGCCTCGTTAAGGTTAGCAGACTTCTCAGCTGTTACATCAGCAATAATCTTCTTAACAGCAACAACATCCTCGGCTGTAATCCAGCCCTTAGTCTGGTTGCTCTCCATGTGATCCTCTGAATCGAAGTGAGCGGGGTTGTAGCCAGCCTTCTTTATAGCAGCCTCAACAGCCTTCTGAATCTGCTCAGCCTTTGTCTTCTCGATTGCAACAGCAATCTCGTTGTCCTTTACAGACTGAGGAACACCTGACTCGTCGATAGCAACGGGAGCAGCACTGGCAATCTGCATAGCAATGTTCTTGCCAACGGTGGGATCCTCAACAGCCTTGTTCAGTGACAGCATGGTGCAAAGACCATTGCGGTTCATGTGGTTGTAAGTGGCAATGTTCTCTGACTCGATGTAGCAATAGCCATCCAACTCCATCTTCTCTCCTGTAACACCGCTACGCTCTGTAACAGCATCTGCTACAGTTACGTCGCCCAGGGGAAGAGCCTTAACCTCGTCGAGAGACTTAGCCTTAGCTGCAACAGCAGCATCCAGAATCTTCTGAGTAAGAGCAACGAAATCAGCATTGTTGGCAACGAAGTCGGTCTCGCACTTCAAAGCAATGATAGCACCAAAGCCATTCTCAGCCTTTACGAGAACACAACCCTCTGAAGCTTCGCGATCGCTACGCTTAGCAGCAACGGCAGCACCCTTCTTGCGGAGGTATGCAACGGCACCGTCCATATCGTCAGACTCAGCCAAAGCCTTCTTACAGTCAGCCATGCCAGCACCGGTCATCTCACGGAGCTTCTTAATATCAGTCATTGTAACGTCCATAGTACGTCTTCTTTATTTTAATGATTTGTAAATGAATTAATTACTCAGCGGTCTCTTCTGCGGGAGCCTCGGCAACTTCCTCTGCAGGAGTCTCAGCAGTTTCCTCTACAGGAGCCTCGGCAGCAGCCTCTGCAGCAGCCTCTTTAGCAGCAGCCTTCTTGCGAGTACGCTTTACTACAGGCTGATCCTCCTGCTCTGCAGCAGCATCGCTATCAGCCTTCTCAGCCTTACGCTCCTCAAGACCCTCGATGATAGCAGCACAACAAGCATCCGGGATAACCTCTACGCTCTTGCTTGCATCGTCGTTAGCAGGAATCATGAA
>JAFXTC010000038.1 GCA_017525235.1 Bacteroidaceae bacterium
CGATGGTACTGCACACCCGTGGGAGAGTAGGTAGCCGCCGTTTTTTAACGAAGAAACCCTTCGAGAGAAATCTCGGAGGGTTTTCTGCGTTTATCAGGCTACCTCAATAAATCTCTAACCGCTAACCGCTAACCCTTAACCTCTAACCATTGAGGCCCCTAGCTTCCCGCCGTTTTTAAGTTTAACGTACTGGTTTGAAAAAGGGAGATGTTTTTGCTTATGTTTTTTTTATTGTTAGGCATTTTTTTTCTATTATTGTCAAATAAGCACATTTTCTACTGGAAAACTATTGCATATTACGAATAATATAAGTAATTTTGAATATTTAATTTATTACCATATTAATTACTATTACAAAAATGAGATTGTTTTTTCGATTTAAAGCACTGCTCGTCTGGTTATTTTTATTTATTGGCGCGCGTGCATGGGCTGTGACGTACGAATTGTACACAGAAAACATTATTACGCCTGGAGAGTATTTACTTGTTGGTTATCAAAACAGTTCTGGTTTTTATTATGCAATGAACCATACATGTACTTCAGACCAGTACATGGGTATTACAAGGGTTTCGCCTAATAGTAATAATGAAATTTTAAACCCTTCTGCTTCTCTTGTCTGGACGATAATTGCCTCGACCCATGGCTTTTATATCAAAGAAGGAGACAATTATCTTGATGACAACGCAACAAGTTCCAAGAACTATGTGCATGTGACAACCGCTCCTACAACCACAGCAGAGTGGTCCTTTGTCTACAATTCTTCTACACAAACATGGACGATTAAAAATTACGGGTCTTCTACTAATAGAAAGACCCTTTCGTTTAATGTCGGAGACTCTCGTGTGGCTTGTTACTCTAACATTCAAACTGGAAACGCATGCGTTTATCTTTACAAGAGAATGGATTATGGAGCACATACCGTGACATTTTCAATAAATGGATACGTCGATCCTGCCAACAGCCTTACGCTTGAAGAAGATCAAGTAATTTCTTTTCCCCCTAATCCAGACGGGTTAAATGGAAAGATCTTTGTAGGTTGGAAAAAAGGCGCGGCTATTGATGGAACAACCAATATCCGGCCTTCAATGATTAATACGGCTAAGGAGAAGATGGGACGTACTGATGTAATATACTATGCTGTATTTGCCATTCGGTCTGAGTCACCTGAGTTGTGGAGACGTGTTACGACAGTAAACAGCGAGGGCGTGTATGCGCTTCTCACCACAGATGGACATGTTTTTAGTGGGGCTGTCAGTTCTGGTCATGGTCAGGTTACTGCTAGTGCCTTCTCTTTTAATACAGATGACGTTGCAACTTCTGTCCCGGATGGAATCTGTGAAATAACCTTTAGGGCAGTAACAGGTGGTTATGCGATGTACAATGAAGATTTAGGTTATTTGTATGCAAAATCAGCATCATCAGGGAGTCTGGCATGGAAGAAATCAGAAAATAGCTACTGGAAATATACATCATCTAACTGGGTGTATAACAGCAACACGGCTTATCTCCGTTCATATAATAACGGTTCTTTCCGCACCTACAGTAGTGCCAGTTACGGCTCCGTATTGAAGTTTGCTAAAAAGGAGGGTGGAATCAGTTATTCGGACTACTGTACAGAGATATGTGGCACCCTTAACTTTATAGCTACTGATGGTGCTGCCAAATTTGCCACATTCAGTAATACAGACAACGTGATTATTCCTGCCGAAGACGAGACGGCATTTTACACGGTATATGCTGTGAGAGTTGACAATAATGGAAAACTTGATTTCTATGACTTTGTTGAGAATCTTGCCAATAAGGATGACGACGGAAATGCTATTGTGCCAGCAAACACTGGTGTGTTGGTAAAAGCTGTTGCCAAGAATGGCAAGACAGTGTCCTCTCTTACCTATTCTTATTGCTTTACTGACGGAGGAAATTACGATGCGGTTTTCAATAACCTTGTGGCTTGCCCAACAGCTGGTATGTTTTTTGCTGAGGCTGACACAAAATATTACAAACTTTCTTATGGAGATAATGCCAACAAGCAGAATCTTGGTTTCTACTGGGGGGCTGATAATGGAGGAGCATTCAAGGTAAAAGCAGGCGTTGCTGTTTTGGCCGTTCCTCAGAATATAAGTCTTGTTAAGGGATTCTGTTTTGAAGTTGTTGAGGATGAGACGATAATACCTAACATTGATAATAATTCATACGCGCCCTCTGCCATATATAATATATCTGGTCAACGCATGAATAAAAAACAGAGAGGTGTTAATATTATTGAAGGGAAGAAGATTGTTTATTAAATAAAAAAGCACTCATTCCACCATCTTTGATGGATGATTAATAGTGTAATTAAACTAAGAAATAGTAATGAAGAAATATATTAAGCCCAATACAGTATGGGTGGAATTGAATAATGAATTTATGATAGCCCTTTCTAGTGGCGATAGTGTAAATGACACAGTCCCTACAGACGACGATGAGGATAATAGTTACACTAAGACTTTGATTACCAATCACTGCACATGGGACAATGAATGGTAATTTTTTATGATTAAAGACGTTTCTTTGGGGGGCAATTCTTTTGATTTGCCCCCCAAACATTATTTTCTGTCGATTTTTGCAATTTTTTCTTCTGTTTATGTTTGTAGAAACAAAAAGATTACTATATTTGTACGCGAAAACACCGAAAACAATTAAATCTATAAATACGAGAAACCAATTTTTATCAACATGAAACAGAGATTACTCTACAGTCTTCTTTTGCTGTTCGTATGCTTTACGGGCAACATGAGAACGTGGGCACTGGAGCAAGATGCTAACGGTGTCTTTCAGATTAGTACTGCGCAAGATCTGATTGATTTTGCCGATTACGTGAATGTGGGCGGTACAAACCAGGCGGCTAATGCCGTGCTGACTGCCGACATCGACATGACTGGGATGCCATGGGAAAATGCCATCGGTCACTATGCCCAAAGTAATGGATACAAAGGTCACTTCGACGGCCAAGGATACACCATCAGTGGACTGGAGTTCACTACGGTCAGGAACTACCACGGTCTGTTCGGCGTATTGGTTGGCAATGCCGTAGTTGAGAACTTCTCGGTGTATGGTAACATCGTGAACGAGGAGTTTGATGCTATTGCAGTCATCTCTTACTCGAAGAACAGCGATTCCGACCCCAACTACATCCGTAACATCCACAGCTTCCTGAACATTACCACTTCGGGTTCTGACAAGAAGGTGGGCGGTGTGCTTGGTAACGGTAACAATGGTACAACCTACGTTGACCGTTGTTCTTTCGGGGGTCACATCACAGCCACCAACAAGACAAACTGCGGTGGTATCATTGCTTATATCCAGAACAACTCGAGCACTAATGTCTTTCTTTCCAACTGTATCTTCATGGGTACACTGGAAAGTACAATAGCCACTACCTATTGCGGTGGTATGATTGGTTACATCGGTGCCAGCAGTAGCAAATACAAGGTTACCAACTGCTTGTCACTGGGTAGCATAACAGCTCCGATTGCCGGCTCTATCTTCGGTTATGTACGTAACGGCGGTGGCGGCTCAAGCAACAACTACTTCCTGGGCACTGCTACAAGCGGTAAGGTGGAAGGTACAGCTGCCGACTATACTGCTACATCTGTTTCTCCTGAGGAACTGATAAGCGGTGAGGTTTGCTTTGCCCTGAACGGCGAGAACAAGGACGAGGATATTGCCTTCTATCAGACACTGGGCGATGATCAGGTTCCTACGCTCGACCCCACACACAAGCGTGTATATGCCGTAGGTAAGAGATTGTGCGACGGCTCTTTCTCGGGCGAAGTGACATATACCAACGAGGAAAGCGGCAACGTGATTCCCGACCATGACTTTGAGGATGGTTACTGCGCTGTCTGCGGTCAGTGGGATGCAAGCTACATGACTCCTGTTGACGGTGTATTCGAAATCGGTACTGCACGTCAGCTGCGCTGGTGGGCCGACTATGTAAACAACGGTGCATTCGATGCTAAGGCTGTGCTGACCGATGATCTGGAACTCACCAACGAGGAGCAGATGGCCGTGATTGGTACCAGTCCCACGAATGCCTTCAAGGGTACCTTCGACGGACAGGGTCACGAGATTGCCGGCTTCCACCTGGCACTGGAAAAGTTTGAGGCTGGCTACGGCTACGGTATGTTCGGTAACACGAAGGGTGCTGTGATAAAGAACTTCAGCATCAGCGGTGAAATGTCGTTCGAGTACGGCGGTGCCAAGCCAAGCTCCGACTTGGGCTGCGGTCTTGTTGGATGGCCTGAGGGCAGCACGCTGATTCAGAACATCAAGTGTGATATGAACATCTACGCCAACATCTCCTCTCACGTGGGTGGTGTTGTTGGTTCTCTGCGTGACGGCTCTATCGCTGACCGTTGCGAATTCTCGGGTAACCTGAACGGTCTGAGCTCTGCAAACGGTAATGCCGGTATCGCAGGTTATGCTAACTCGAGTACCATTAGCAACTGTATCTTCTCGGGTCATGTTGAGGGCGACGGAACCGGTTACTTCGCCGGTATTCTGGGCTATGTAAACAGCACCAAGGCAAAGGTTACCAACTGTCTGTCAGTAGGTACGGTTGAAAACGAGAACTCGCAGTGGACTGCTGCACTGGTTGGCAGACTGAGAGCCATCGGCGAATATGCCTTCAACTACTACAAGGAAGGACTGCCTGGCGTTGGCGGCGGTGAGCTTGCCAAGGACGACAATGTGCTGAAGAACACCACCGAGGTGGACGACGAGAAGCTGGCAAGCGGTTATGTAACATGGGGCCTGAATGGTAACAACTATGTGATTCCCGCCTTCTACCAGAGCCTGGGACAGGATGACATGCCTGTACTTGACCCCACACACGACATCGTGTACATCACTGCCGACGGCTATGCAAGCATGCAGGCTGACGAACCGCTGTACGACTTCTTGGAGAAGTTCGACGAAATGATGCAGATGTTCTCGGAGAAAGTGATTGCTACACAGCAGACTATCGACAACTATATGGAGGCCATCAAGCCCCTGCAGGACATTGAGACCTACGAAGAGTTCGTGGCTGCCTATTCCGAGCTGAGACCGCTGCTCGACTCCATCGAGGTTTCGACTCAGTACTATAAGGCTTACATGGATGCCTGCGCTACAGTTGCCGACTATATGGACAAGAACGATGTGGGCGGTAAGGAGTTCGATCAATTAGAGGAATACCTGACTACCGATGCTGAGCCCAGCGATGAGTTCCCCAACGGTACATACCATTATATAATAAGAACCCACACCCTGACAAATGCTCAGGTTGAGGCTGAGAAGAACGACGTGGAGGCTCGCTTCCAGGCTGCCGTTGCCGCTAACTACAAGGAGAACAGCGACATCACCAACATGGTGGTGAACCCCAACTTCACGGACGGCATCACAGGATGGGAGGCTTCACGCACTCCTTCGGTTGCTACCGTAGAAAGCACTTCAGCTGCTCAGGTAACAAGTACCTTCACCATCACTCAGAAACTGACCGGCTTGAAGAACGGTATCTATATGCTGGGTCTGAATGCCTCACAGCGTGCAGGAAGCGACCTGTTCAGCCAGTTCTATTCTTCACAGATTGTAGTGAACGACAATGTAAACTACATTCAGGTTCTCGGTGAGGATGTATCTGAAGAAAAGGTTGCCGACGACGATAAGGATTATATCTATGGTGACGACGAGGGCTATGTTCCTGCTTCTGCACAGGGCTTTGCCGCTGCTATGATTGCCAACCCCGAAAGATACCAGAACTACGTTGCTGCTCGCGTAACAGACGGCACACTGACTATCGGTATCCAGAACCCGGGTACGGGCTTAGGTACCGACCAAGTGCTGATGAGCAACCTGCGCCTTGTTTATCTGGGCAAGGGTGACACAGAATGTGAAGGCTTGGACGCTGTACTGGAGAGCTACCAGAAGAGAGCTGACGTAATCGTGAACTTTGAGTACAGCGACGCTGATGACTTTGCTCAGTACCCCAACATCTCTGCTGAACTGAAGGATGCCCTGATGGTATGCTCAGAAGCAGTAGAAGGCGCTGAGAGCGGTCTTGACAAGATTGCCTTGGTTGACAGATTCTCTGACCTGATGAAGGAAGTTTACGACTGCCGCAAGACTTACATCGAGTTGGTAACCGTTGCTGAGAAGATGAATTCACTGAGCGAGACACTGCTCAACATCGGTGTAATAGACGGTGAGGCTGCAACCGACCTTCAGGATCTGTGCGATGCTGCATGGACTGCTTATGCCGACGGTGAATACACCACTCAGCAGGCTAAGGATGCCATCAAGGCTATGCAGGAGTTCGGTAACCTGGTTCCTCCCACAGACGAGGAAGGTACTTACCTGATTTCTACTCCGCTGCAACTGGCTGTATTCGGTGCGCTGATTACCGAAGGTCAGGTAAAGATTAACGCTAAGCTGATGAACGACCTCAATCTGGAAGGTCTGGAGTGGGCTCCAATGGGTCCTCAGGGAACCTATGGCTCGATTGACTCGGCTACTCCATTCGAAGGAACATTCGACGGACAGGGTCACAAGATTTCCAACCTTACCATTACAGACGCTGAAGGTGCTTACTTCGGATTGTTCGCTTGTGTAAGCGGTGTCCTCAAGGACTTCACCATCACCGGTGAAATCACTACCAGCAGAGCTGACTTTGTGGGCGGTGTTGTTGGTCAGATGAAGGTTGGTCAGATGCAGAATGTATACTGTTCTGTAAACATTGACTGTGGCGAAGGCTCTAAGCACATCGGTGGTATTGCCGGTGCTTTCACCAACGCGGCTACCATGACCGGCTGTAGCTACAGCGGTACACTGAACGTAGGTGCTAACGGCGACAGCTTCGCTGGTCTTGCTGGTTACGCAGGCGCCATGACCATGACAGAGTGTCTGTTCGACGGTGTAATAGAAGGCAATGAGGGCAACGAGGCTACATACGTAGGCGGTTTGATTGGTTACGCCAACACCACAGATGCCAACATGGTTAACAACCTCTCTGTTGGTCAGGTAACACTTGCCAACGCTGCTGCCATAGCAGGTACCTTCCGTTCAAAGGCTCCCACTACCTATATCAACAACTTCTGGATGACCGGCACTGCTGCAGGTGGCTTCAATGCCGACACCAGCCTGCCTTCTGTAACCGCCAATACCTTTGAGGTAAGTGCTGAGGTAGTAGCAGGCGGTGAGGTAGCATACAAGCTGAATCCCGAGAAGGAGACCTTCTTCTACCAGACTCTGGGACAGGATGCTTATCCTGTACTCGACAGTACACACGGCGTGGTTTATCCCGTTGGTGAGTTCACTTGCGACGGAGAACCTAAGGGCGAGCTTGCAGGCTACTCAAATGATCCTAAGGGTTACAAGCGCGATTCACACAACTACGTTGACGGTGCTTGCACCGAGTGTCACATGACTCCCGACGGATACCTTGGTATCAGAAACGCTGCTGAGCTGAGAGCATTCGTCAATAAGGTGAACCAGGGCAATCCTTCGCTGAATGCTAAGTTGGTAGCCGACATCGACCTCGCAGGCGAAATCACTGATGAGAATCCTTGGGTTCCTGCAGGTGACTGGGGTCAGAAGAGCGGTATCGCAAGTATGGCTTACAAGGGTCACTTCGACGGACAGGGCCACACCATCCGCAACTTCAACGCTGTTCCCACTGGTAACTACTTCGGTATCTTCGGTGTTGTATCAACTGGCGTTCTCATTGAGAACTTCACCATCTACGGTACAATCGACCATAGCGCTGCTCTCTCTGGCTCTACCAAGACCTCTGGTGTAGTAGGTTATGCAAGAGATACCGAGACCACCATCCGTAACATTCACAGCTACCTGATCATCAACAACAGCGTGGGCAGCGCAAGACCCGGCGGTATCTTGGGTAGTGCTGTAAACGGTACCACAAACGTTGAGAACTGTACTTACTCTGGTACCCTCGATTGCGGTGGCAAGACTGGTAACTATGGCGGTATCGTGGGTTATGTAAACAACAACACAGCTGCCATCGTGAATATCACCAACTGTCTGTTCGACGGTACGTTGCTTAACACCACAGATGCTGACGGTCAGTGCGGCGGTATCGTAGGTTACAACAACGCAGGTATAGCAACCCTGAAGAACTGCTTGTCAATAGGTACTATTGAGGCTATGAGCAACAATATCGGTCAGTTCTTCGGTCGACTGAATGCTAACAACTCTACCTTCGAGAACTGCTACTATGTAGGCGAATATGTGAACGGTACAGCCGGTGCAGGTACTGCTAAGGGCACTGCTCCTACCAAGACAAATGCCGACAAGTTGGCAAGCGGCGAAATCTGCTACCTGCTGAATGGCGACAACCAGGATGACAACTGGGTTTGGTATCAGAACCTGACTGGCGACGAGAAGGATGCTTATCCTGTTCTTGATCCCAAGCACATGCCTGTTATCTACAATGCTTACGACGGTTACCACAACCCATCGAAGGATGAGGAAGACGGTATTGTTAACGTTAACGAAAACGAAAACGATAACGAAAACCTGAACAAGGTTGGTATCTACAACTTGGCTGGTCAGCGCATCAGCAAGCTGCAGAAGGGCATCAACATTGTGAATGGGAAAAAGGTGCTTTATTAATGGGTTAGCGGTTAGTGGTTAGCGGTTAGCGTTTAGAAAACGATAACGAAAACCAAAACCAAAAAAGGCTCTCGCCCTTACGGGAGAGCGGGGAGAGGGTCTTAAAACGGTAAACGGTAACCAAAGAAAAAGAAGGTGCAGCATGAAAGTGCTGCGCCTTCTTTTTGTAACTGAACATGTCATTTTGATAAAGAATCTAGTATTTTTTGCATTTTTTTCGTTGAAAAAAACAAAAAGATTACTATATTTGTGCGCGAAAACACAGAAAACGTTAAATCTAAAAACTATAAACCAAACTTTGTTAACATGAAACAGAAACTTTACTCTCTTTTCCTGACTGCTCTGCTATGTCTGGCAGGCAGTAGTGTGGCAATGATGGCACAGATTCCTGAGCCTACAGCCAAATGGACTTTTGAGAACACCGAGGACCTGATGGCTCCACAGGTAGGTAGTCTGACAATGACACCTTGCCTGATAGGAAGCTACTCCATCACGCCCTCGACGCTCAGTGAAACAGGCATCGTCTCGGCTGACGGTCCCACAGAAGGCAGCAAGTCACTTTACATGCCTAAGGCTGCTGCCCTGAAGGTATCACGTGCCGAAGGTGCTGAGACTTCGACCTCGTACACCATCTTGATGGATATCATGGTGCCTAATGCAGTCGATTTCAACGGTTTGCTGCAGATGGACGAGGCTAACAACAACGACGGCGACCTGTTTACCAACAAAAACCAGATTGGTATCGGTTCTATGGGCTATGCAGGCAACATCAAGAACGATACATGGTATCGCGTGGTGTTTACCTACAACGAAAGCAACCCCGCAGGTTCACAGGCCAAGCTCTATGTAAACGGAATAAAGATTAAGGAGGGCGGTGCGAACACACGTCATGTGATGGCCCCCTTCGGCTTCTATCTGCTCTGCGACGAATCTGGCGAAAAGGTGGACTATACCCATATCGCCACAGCAGCCTTCTGGGAAACACCCCTCACCGATGAGGAGGTAAGCGAACTGGGAGCTGCTGTCCCCGCTGAAGTGGTGGAGATTGGCACAGCCGATGCGCTGCGCGACTTTGCTGCAGCCGTAAATAACGGCGAGGATTTGAGTGCCGTGCTGACAGCCGACATCGACCTGGGCGGTGCATGGGAAACACCCATCGGTACCAGTGAGAACAACTTCAGCGGCACATTCAACGGTCAGGGCTATAAGATTACAGGCTTCAACGCTACTTGTGACGTTGACGGCGGCGGCCTCTTCGGTATGACCAACGGTGCTGTCATCAAGAACTTCAGCATCTACGGTAGCCTCACTCCGACCAACGGAACGGGCTTCGGTGTGATAGGTTATCCCTCTGGCAGTAACATCTCGGGCATCCACTCTTATCTGGAGATTGAGGTTCCTGCATCATCAAACGCTATCCACCATGTGGGCGGCGTTGTAGGTTCCGCTCGTGGCAATAACACCATTACAGGCTGTACCTTCCACGGCTCTATGCAGGTGGGCGATGGCAACCACGACAACTTTGCCGGTGTCGTAGCCTATCTGGGCGGCGACAAGGTAACATTCTGTGCCAACTACGGTACCATCACCTTCGACACCCCAAGCTGTGCAGCAGGCGGTATAGCAGGCTACTGCAACAACGAGGGCTCGTGGGTTCAGGGCTGTCTGAACATGGGTAAGGTGAGCTGTAGCGACCCAGAGGCAAATACCGGTAATACAGGTGCCATCGTTGGTCGTCTGCGTACCCACGACGCTGCAAAGATGACAGGTAACTGCTGGCTCGAAGGCACTTCAGCAGCTGCCGCCAAGGATGCAGGCACTGTCAAGATGGAGACAGCCTTCTGCTTCAACGAGGCTCAGTATGTAAGCGGCGAGGTGTGCTACAACCTGAATGGCGACCAGACACTCATCGGATGGTACCAGACACTTCCTGGCGACAATGCTCCCGTACTTCTTGACCCCACGCACGGACAAGTCTTTAAGAACGGACGTCTGCATTGTAACGGCGATCCCTGCGAAGACACCGTATTCTCGAATGAGAACATTGGTACCACACAGGATGCCCACAACGTGGTGGACGGCTTCTGCGACTATTGCGGATTGTTCTTCCCCGACTTCAAGGTGCCCAATGCCGACGGATTCTACGAGATTGCCAATGCAAGACAGCTTGCATGGTTTGAGTACAAGGTGAACACGGGCGAACTGACAGCCAATGCCATACTGACTGCCGACATCGACTTTGCCGACATGATGCCCGAAGGTGCTAATCCCGAGGAAACGCAGATTGCCTGGACTCCCATCGGTGACTGGGGTAATACCCGCGGAGTTGCCAGTGCAGGGTTCAAGGGTCACTTCGACGGAAAGGGCCACACCATCAAGAACCTGAATACTACAGCAAAGCAGAACTTCTTCGGTCTGTTCGGTGTGCTCTCTTCGGGAGCTCTCATCGAGAACTTCACCATCTACGGTACATATAACACCATTTACCAATACACCGGTGGTATTGCCGCTTATTTGCGCGACGAGAGTCCCACCCTGCGCAACATACACAGCTATGTGAACATCAACAACACATGTGTTGGCGGCCGACAGGGCGGTATCATTGGCGGCGCAATGCTTGACAATGCCAACTTTAAGACCACTATCGAGAACTGTATCTACTCAGGTACACTCGACGGTAACGATGCCGGCGGCGGCGGTAACTATGGCGGTATTGTGGGTTATGTAAACAACAACAAGGCCAATGTTATTGACATCACCAACTGTCTGTTCGACGGTGAAGTGGTGAACAACAACGAGACCCCCGGCGGCTGTACCTTCGGTGGTATCGTAGGTTACAACAACGGTGGTACTGCCACCATCAAGAACTGTCTGTCACTCGGTAACGTAAGTGCTGCTGAGAACAAGTACGGTCAGTTCTTCGGTGCCCTGAACGGCAACAACTCAACGTTTGTCAACTGCTATTATGTAGGCAGCTTCATCAACGGAGCTTCAAGCGGCGGCAAGGCCAAAGGCGACACACCAGTATTGGTTGACAACTACACGCTTGCCAGCGGCGAGGTTACATGGAAGCTGAACGAGGAGGAATTCTTGGATGCCGTTTGGCGTCAGGAAATCGACAAGGACGTGTATCCACAGCCCACAGGCGTTGGTGCCTTTGTTTATCAGATTCCCGACGGATATGCAAGCGTTTCGGCAGACAACCCCGAATCATTTACAACCTTCCGCGACGGCGTTATCGAGAACGAGATAGCCTTTGTTGAAAGTGACGAACTGGTAGCTTATCAGGCTTTGGTTGATAGCTATAAGGAAACTATCGAGTCGTGGGAGGATATCGACAACATCGATGACTTCCTGGCTGCCTACAGGGCAGGACTTGAGACCAAGGAAGCTATCAAGACCTCGGCTACCAACTATGCTGCATACGCAGAGGCTTGTGAGGCTGCTGCAACATATATGAAGGAGAATACTCCCGAGGGTCCATGGGCTGACTTCCTGAATACCTATCTGGAGGAGGGTGTTGAGCCCAGTCAGGATTACCCCAACGGTAGCTATCCGTACATCATGGAGACCCGCAACCTTGACGACGAGGCTCTTGCTGAGGAGGTTGCCTTTGTTGACCAGATGCTGCAGAACGCCATTGCAGGCGGTATCACAGCAGGAACCGAGATTACCCGTCTGCTTGTCAATCCTACCTTTACACAGGGTGAGGATAAGTTCGAAGGCTGGAATAAGGAAGCAGACAACGATGCCAGCTTCGCTACCGGCGGTGTACAGGAAATTATGAATATTGCACGCGGTAAGAACGGAACCTTCGACATCAACCAGACCGTAACAGACCTGCCCAACGGTATCTACATGTTGGCTTTGAACGGTTTGTTCCTCGACGGCGGCGACATCTACTCTCAGTTCAATGCCGGTCAGCTCTATCTGAACAATACCTACAACTACTTCATGACCTCGAGCGAGGATATTATTGACGAATCAGTTGCGGTAGACAAAGAGAACTGCCTGATGGGTGACGACAAGGAATATTTTGACGGTGATGCGTTTATCGGTTATGTTCCTGCCACATTCAATGGCTGCTCTTATGCCTTCAATGCAGGCCGTTATCAGAACTTCTGCGCAGCAGAGGTAACAGACAGCACACTTACCGTTGGTATACGTAGTCTTGGCGCACGCCTCAAGGACGACTGGCTGCCTTTCGGTAATATGCACATTTATTACATGGGTACTGCCGACGAGGCCAACGAGGCACTCGCTGAGGTATTGGAAGGTTTTGTTGCCCGCGCTGAGGCAATCTTAGCCATTGAAGTTACCGATGAGGAAATTGACAGATATCCCAACATCTCTGCTGACCTGAAGGGTCGCCTTGAAACTGCTATAGCTGCTGTGGATGGCGCTACTACCGGTGAGCAGAAGTTGGCTCTCATCAATACCTTCTCAGAAATCTTTAATGAGGTTCATGCTTGCCGTAAGGCTTACGTGGCTATGTTCAAGGCCAGCGGAGCTGCTTCCGACTTGGTTAATACACTTATTGACCGTGAACTCATCGATGAGGAGGAATCTGACAGAATTATGAACCTCATAGATGACACATACGATCATTATATGGATGGCGATATTTCAGCCGAAGAGGCAATTGCCATTACCGAAGAGCTGAACATCATGGATAAGATGCTGCCAAACGTTGACGGTTATTATCAGATTTCTACAGCCGTACAGCTGATGCTCTATGATATGGTGGTGAACGAAGGTCAGAACACCTCGAACGCTGTATTGGTTAACGATATTGATATGGCAGAACTGGTGACACTATATGAAGAAGAGGAGTTGGATCTGGGTTGGACGCCTATAGGTTTCTGGGGCAACAACAGTATTGGCTTCAAGGGTCACTTCGACGGACAGGGTCATACCATCAAGAACTTCAAGAGTTCTTCGACCCAGAACTTCTTCGGCTTGTTCGGTGTTATCTCTACAGGTGCTGTTATCGAGAACTTCACCATCTACGGCGATATTGCTACAAATCAGCAGTACACTGGTGGTGTAGCCGGTTACTCACGCGACACAGAAACCGTCATCCGCAACGTACACAGCTATGTGAACATCAACAACACTTGTGCAGGCGGCAGACAGGGCGGTATCTTGGGTACAGCACAGAATGGTACGGCAACTGTTGAGAACTGTACCTACTCTGGCGTGCTGGACGGCAACGATGCTGGCGGTAGCGGTAACTATGGCGGTATCATCGGTTATGTAAACAACAACTCTGCTGCCATCGCTATTATCAACAACTGTCTGTTCGACGGCGAAGTGGTGAACAACAACGCATCGCCCGGTAACTGTACCTTCGGTGGTATGGTCGGATACAACAACTCGGGTAAGGTAACCATCATGAACTGCTTGAGCATCGGTACAGTACGTTCAACCAGAGCTTCTCAGTTCTTCGGTGCCCTGAACGGCAACAACTCAACATTCGAGAACAACTACTATATGGGCACCAACATTAACGGTCCTGGTAGTGGTGGTACAGCAGCCGGCCCTGCACCTGTTATGGTAACATCCGATCAGTTGGCAAGCGGCGAGGTTTGCTTCAAGCTGAACGGCGAACAGGAAGTTCCTGCATGGTATCAGAATCTGACAGGCGAGGATAAGGATGCTTATCCTGTACTCGACCCAACCCACAAGACGGTACTGTATGACGTGACCAAGGGTTACTACAATGCAGATGATGATCCAGACGGCATTGTTAACGTTAACGATAACGAAAACCTGAACAAGGTTGGTATCTACAACTTGGCTGGTCAGCGCATCAGCAAGCTGCAGAAGGGCATCAACATTGTGAATGGGAAAAAGGTGCTTTATTAATGGGTTAGCGGTTAGTGGTTAGCGTTTAGGAAACGATAACGAAAACCAAAAACCAAAAAAGGCTCTCGCCCTTACGGGAGAGCGGGGAGAGGGTCTTAAACCGCTAACCGCTAACCGAAAAAGGAAGGCGCAGCATGAAAGTGCTGCGCTTTCTTTTTCTATTCCGTTCGGAAAAGAAAAACAAACTTTTCTTTTGCTTTTCTCTCACTTCTTCGTACCTTTGAGACTACGTCTCTAACTTACTCACGCTCGGGAATAAAAATAAAAGTAATTTTATTTTGTATTCCGCTCGCTTATTCGTAACTTTGAAACCCAAAGTAACGAAGAAGATGAAAAGATATAGAACTTTAATCACTCTTGTGGTGCTGATGTGCTTTGTCGGCACATGGGCTGGTGTGCCCTATGAGTACTACGTGAGCGTGAATGGCAAGAAGAAAGCGGAGCTGAAGTCGGCGTTCTACAGTGTTATTAATCCTCACACAAGAATAGGGTATAGTGGTCTTTGGGCTGCCTACGAGAAAGTGGACTATCTGGAGAATACAAATGCTAAAGGTCAGCATCAGGTAATGGACTACTACAGCGATGAGGTGTACTACTTCGAGGGCAACGGCGCGGCTGTGGGCGGCATGAATAAGGAACATGTGGCTCCCCAAAGTTGGTGGGGTGGTGGAACAAGCATTGCTGTGGGCAATGACCTTATTCAGGTTATCCCATCGGACTCGAGGGCAAATAATGCAAAGGGCAACTACCCTCTGGGTGTGGTGAAAGGCTCTGCCTCTTACCCCTCAAATCCCAGCCTGAATACACGTATGAAGACGGGGAAAAATGCTAACGGGGAGTTGGTGTTTGAACCATGCGACGAGTATAAGGGTGACTTTGCACGAATCTATTTCTATGTGGCAACTTGCTACCCTGATGTTAACTGGGAGAACCGCAATGATGTGAATGTGTCGTTCAAAAAAGAAGATTACCCGACGCTGAAGTCGGACATCCTGCCGATGCTGCTGCAATGGTCGAGACAAGACCCTGTGTGCGAGTGGGAGATTATCCGCAACGAACGTGCGTACGGAGTACAAGGTAACAGAAACCCCTTTGTTGACTTCCCTAATCTGGCAGAATATATCTGGGGCGACAGCGTGAATTATGCCTTTGATTTGTATACAACAACCACCGGTATTCCCAGCGGCGAACAGGAACCGCCTGTATTCGAGGTTGAGCCCGACAATTTCGTCTTTGCTGCTTTCCCCGGAGAACCCAGCGAATCCCGTTTGGTGACGGTGAAGATGGTAAACACAGTGGAACAGAATTTTACGGCTCAGGTGGAGGGACCGTTTGAGATTTCTGACGATCCGGATGCCGATGATGAGGACTGGTCGAAGACCATGATGCTGCGCGGTTCACAGAAGGGCTCGTCCTTCTATATACGCCTCTCAGCCCAAGAAGAGGGTAGGTATACTGGCACCATTACATTCAGCACAAGGGGCGTGAAGGATGTTGTGATTACCCTGACGGGTAACGTGCGTGAGCAACAGGGTGAATTGATTTCGTTCCTTGAGGACTTTGAAAAAGGCTCGAAGCCCAGCTATGCCGCAGCTTCTGTTGACTGTACGGCTGCTACGTGGATGTTGACAGATGCCCTCCTTAGTAAAGAACAGAACACCAACGGCACCACTTCTGTGAGGATGAAGGGCTCGGGCACATTGGAGATGATGACAGATAAAGAGGGCGGCTGCGACTCGCTGTGGTTCTATGCAGGCAACTATAACAACGATTCGGGTGCGACGCTGACGGTCAGCTATTCTTTGGACGGCGGACAGACATGGACGGAGGTAGGAAGCTTGCTGTCGTTCGACGGTTGGCAGCGCTATGCCTTTGCCATTCAGCAGCCGGGCAATATCCGTCTGAAGTTCACGGGCGGTGGTGTAAGCAAAATGCGTGTGAACATTGACAATATTGAGATGAGCGGCTTCAATAACGAGCCTGTGGATCCGGACGGCATTGCTATTGTTAACGAAAACGAAAACTGGAACGAAAACAAGGTTGGTATCTACAACTTGGCTGGTCAGCGCATCAGCAAGCTGCAGAAGGGCATCAACATTGTGAATGGGAAAAAGGTTGCGATTAAGTGAGAGAAGAACTGAGCTCGCTCGAGTTCTTCCGAACGTGAGCAAGCTCGAGCGAAGCTCAAGGTGCTTTATTGATGGGTTAGCGGTTAGTGGTTAGCGGTTAGCGTTTAGAAAACGATAACGAAAACGATAACGAAAAAGGCGTTAGCGTCAATAACCAATAAACAATAAACTAAGAAAGAACAGTAAACCATGTATAGAATTTTAGTTATATTTTTCATACTTCTGGGAGGCTGCTGTAATGTTTCTGCTCAGCAGGTGAAGATGCGCGATGTGTTTGCCCAGACTCCCGACAGCATCATCCCGCTGATGACAAAAAACAACAAGCTGGATTGTATCGACTTTATCGAGAACAATATGAGGGCAAGGGTAAAGAACAAGTTCGATTCCTATTCTGAGCTGACGGCTCTCACAACCGATTATCTCCGACTTCAGGTATCCGAAAAGAGCTCTATTGAGATGAAAATCTTTAACGATTCGCTTCTTTGTCTGGTCAGAACCTACTACGGCCCGGCTGCCGACAGCGAAGTATATATATATAATGTAAGGTGGCAGCCTGTCTCTTATACCATAACCCGCCCCAAGGCCGACGATTTCTTTCAGCCAGATGCCGATGCTGAAGTCTGTGGTATGCTCCGCCAACTTCCACTCATAAAAGCTACCCTCTCGCCCGACGACACCACCCTGACATGGGAGCTTCAAATCACCGACCTGACAGAAACGCAGCAAAGAACCATAGAACACTCCCTAAGTTCTATTGCAGTTAAATTATAGACTAAAGTCTAATAATGTGGATCATATATGCTTTTCTTTCTGCAGCTTTGCTGGGCTGTTATGATGTTTGCAAGAAGCATTCGCTGAGGGACAATGCTGTTATTCCCGTTCTGTTTCTGAACACCCTGTTCTGCTCTCTCATCTTCCTGCCTTTAGCCCTATCAGTTCCCGTTGGAGGGTGGGCGGTACAAAAGTACATTATACTGAAAGCCTGTATTGTACTCAGCAGTTGGATTCTGGGTTATATTGGCATAAAATACCTGCCGCTTACTTTGGTGGGCCCCATCAATGCCACACGGCCCGTAATGGTGCTGTTGGGCGCCTTGCTGATATTTGGCGAACGACTGAACCTATACCAGTGGATAGGTGTAGCATTGGCCATTCTCAGTTTCTTTCTCCTAAGCCGTAGCGGCAAGAAAGAAGGGATTGATTTTCGCCATAACCGTTGGATATTCTGTATTGTAGGCGCAGCCATAACCGGAGCCTTGAGCGGTTTGTATGACAAATACCTGTTAGCCTCTCCCCAAGACGGTGGCGTGGGATTGGATAAACTCACCGTACAGAGCTACTACAACTTCTACCAATGCCTGATGATGGGTATTGTACTCTTAACACTCTGGTATCCGCGCAGGCAGAAGAGCACACCTTTTCGTTGGGTATGGAGTATACCCCTCATAAGCATCTTCCTGAGTATAGCCGACTATGTATATTTCTGCTCTCTGCACGAGGCAGGAGCACTGGTCAGCGTAGTCAGCATGGTGCGCAGAAGCAGCGTGGTAGTAAGTTTCATGATTGGTGCCTTCCTCTTTCACGAGAAGAATCTCCGAAGCAAAGCCATCGACCTTTTCCTTGTCCTCTTAGGAATGGTCTTCTTGTTCTTAGGAACGATTTAGGTTAAGGCTGTTTCAACGATAACGTTAACGAAAACCTACTAAGCTATTAACCTATCAACTGTCAATATGCAATCTCCACCAAAAACAGCGCATTACCCGGTACACTTTCACCGGCAGAGCAACGGTCTTTCTGCTCTATTACCTTGCAGAACTCTTCCTTCGTCATGCGGCCACGCCCTACTTCAAGCAGGGTTCCTACTATGGCGCGAACCATATTGCGCAAGAATCGGTTGGCAGTGATGGTGAAGCGCCACTGACCGGGGGCTATCTCATCCCAATGTGCTTCTGTAATGGTACACAGGTTGGTCTTGGTGTCTGTGTTCACCTTCGAGAAACTGGTAAAGTCCTGATACCGAAGCAGCATCTGTGCCGCTTCGTTCATAGCCCCGAAATCTATCTTCCCATGCAGAAGCCAGCTGTAATGACGACAGAAGGGATCCTTCTGCGTATGCACAAAATAGTGATAGGTCCTACTCGTGGCCGAGAAGCGGGCATGCATATCATCTGCCACTTGTTCTACCTTCTGCACCGCAATGTCTTGGGGCAGAATCTTGTTCAGTCGGTATGCAAGCTGAGGGCAATCCACAGCCTCCTCAACATCAAAGTGCGCCACCATCATACGGGCATGCACGCCGGCATCGGTCCTACCCGCTCCCACCACTTCTATTTCCCGTCGCAACAAGGTCGAGAGTCCCTGTTGCAGCGTCTCTTGCACACTAACCCCGTTGGGCTGAATCTGCCAACCGTGATAGCGTGTACCGTCGTAAGAGAGTGTTATAAAATAGCGCATATCGTTCACTCTCATTACCAGCTCCACTCGGCAAGGTTGCGGGTTGCTTCCACTTGATTCTCCACATCGTCGGGCAGGTTAGGGAAGAAGTTGATACCCGTTCGTGCCTCCAGTTCGTCGATGCTGATGGTATAGTCCTTTATGTTGCTGGCCTTATTGTTCCTGTGCTCAACCCAGAAGGCGATGGCGTGGTACTGGTTGTTGTTGTCTAACAAAAGAATCGCCATCCAGAAGTATTTGGGAACGGGAATAGTGATTCTGCTATCCGCGATAAACGGATTTGCCACGCTTTCGGTTATTGTTGTTGAGCCGCCTTTCGCCAAATAGAGCGCTTTACGCTTGCTTTTGGTGAACCCTAGCTTATGTACCCAGTTCTCCATATTCAGCCAGATACCCGAGTTAAAGTCGTAGAGCTGAGGCTGGATATTAGAGAGGTAATAAGTCTGTCCGTTGGCATTTTGAGACATCAGACGGTCTTGCGAGTTGACGATATGTCCGCGTGTATAGCCGCTACCAGAGTAGTTCGACAAGCGTGTGCGGTACATCAGCGGAATGATAGAATCCTCCTGAAACGGGTCGCCGTCCCAATAGGCGCCCTTCCACGTGGTTCCCTTCCAGTTGTTGCGGTTCCAGTTGGTGACTGCATTCAGGTCGGTTACGGCGTATGCTGCCCAACGCTGTGTTTTCTGATCCTTGTCCCACTCCTCGGTGTAGGTAACGCCGTATCTGTTTGTGCCGTGCACAATAAACATGTTCAGGTCCTTTACCTCGGGCACCTCCATGCGTTGTTGGTAGTCTCGGGCTCCAGTACCAATAATGGAAAACAGACGGTCGCTGTTTTGGTTTCCGTTTTGGCTTCCGTTATCATCTTTATTGCATGCTGCAAGGCAAACTATTGTGCAGAGCAACGTCAGAAAGAAATAGCTTTTCTTCATTGTGTGGGAATGGGTTAGGTTTTCTTGGGAAAGAAAAAGAGGTGCAGACGTTCTTCTCATCTACACCTCTCCTCCTGTTATTTTCTTTGTCTTGAGGCTCGCTCGGAATTACTTCTTCATGCGAGCGTAGCGGCTCATGAACTTATCAACACGACCGGCTGTGTCAACCAGCTTGCTCTTACCAGTATAGAAGGGGTGAGAGGTGTTACTGATTTCCAACTTAATCAAGGGGTAAGTTTCGCCCTCGAACTCAATGGTGTCATTGCTCTTTGCAGTAGAGCGGCTCAGGAACATATCGCCGTTGCTCATGTCCTTGAACACTACGGGGCGATAGTTTTCGGGATGGATTCCTTCTTTCATTTTTTCTTTTGTTTTATGCTCCCGAATTTCCGTAAACGGAAGGTGATAAGGAGCTGTTATTAATGATTTTGCGTGCAAAGGTATGTCTTTTTTCTGTTTCCACCAAGAGAATCGCGAAATATTTTGTGGGGTGCTGCCTTTTGGGCATAATAAAAGGGGCAAGATTGAAAATCTGCCCCTTATAATTAAATTAAAGTCTGATGTCTAAATCTTAGAACATGTAACCTACGTTGATGTAGAGGTTTCTGTTCTTGCTAGTACCCCAGTTAGTTGTCTTAAGCAGACCGAAGTCATAACCAATACGCAGCTGGAACTTCTTGTATTCAGCACCAACACCTATGCCGAGACCGAAATCAAATTTCTTGCCATCCCAACCATCAGCGCTAAAGATCTTGGTGTCATAGTACTTACCAGCTATACCAATAGCCATGTAAGGACCAAACTCTCCAAACAGAGAGAAGTCATCGTTGAAGCTATAGCGGTAACCGCCCTTGATGGGGATTTCCAGGTAGTAAGGCTTTGCTTTTTCACCTCCGGCATCCTTATATCCCTTCTGTGAGATTCCGAGACCTAATGTTGCGAACCAGTGGTTGCTGAAGTTGTACTCACCGCGAACACCTGCATTAAAACCAATCTTATTAGCACCGCCAGCATTGTCGGTAACTGTAGAAACGTTTAAACCTACTGTAGGACCAAAACGGAATTTCTTGAAGTCCTGAGCGCTAATTGTCAATGTAACAAGCGCAAGTGCTAACACTGTAAAAAGTTTTTTCATAATGGATAATGTTTTAGTTAGTAATTATGTTAAAAACTCGCTTTTCTTTTAATTGTTTTTGCAAATATAGTCGATTTCGCAATATCATCCAAACAAATTTTAACTTTTCTGCAAATTTGTGTCATTTTTTTTAATGAATAAGGGGCAAAAACTGATTTTTGCCCCTTATGATGTGTTAAAGACTATTTTATTCCAAAGAAGATGATGCGTTTTTCTGATGTTACGGTTACCGTTGTCTGTGCTGCAACCTCGAACTCGTATTTATCATCCTCTGTAACGGTGATGGTGTAGGGTGAGTTCTGAGCTGCGCCATCGTTGGGTTGAACAGTAACTTCCTTTATTAATTCTTCGCCATTCTTTAGGAGTACTTTAGCGGGATCTCCTCCCTTCCAAGTGATAGCATAGAAGGTGTGCTTGCCGGCAGGAACGCTGAGGGTGAAGTCGCCAGCTGCCTTAGAAGTACCAATCTTTAGGACTTTGCAATCAGCTACGCCGTTGATGGTGGCTACTCCATTGTCGTAGAAGTTGGTGCCGCCTGTGTAAGAGAGGCTGATGCCGTACTCTGATGTGTCACCACTATCGCCGCCGCCACCTTCATCTCCGCCTTCTCCGGCCTCGAGGATTTCAACGTTGGCATTCTTAATTTCAGGAGTAACGACGCCCTCCTTGACGTACTTCATCAGGTTTCCGGTAATCTTAACCTTAGAGCCTTTGACAAATTTGCTTACGCCCTCGGGCAGATTAGCCCAATATGCCTCGAACATATTGTCGCCATCCTTGGTGTCAGCCATCCAGAATGTCTGCTGGTTCTTGCTAACGCTTCCTACAACCTCAGTGATATAACCGGTTACGGTATAAACCTCGGTAGATGTGCCACCATCGGCTAAAGCATTAGCCAGTTCAACAGCCTGAGCACAAGTAACGGGTGTTCCTTCTACGATATCGCCACCACCGCCGTCGCCAGCTTCAAGGATTTCAACCTTTGCATTTTTGATTTCAGGAGTAACAGCACCGGTAGTCTTATTAACGTACTTCATGAGCTGACCGGTAATCTTAACCTTAGAGCCCTTAACGAATTCTGTTACTCCTTCTGGCAGATCTGCCCAATATGCCTCGAACACACGACCGCCATCCTTGGTGTCAGCCATCCAGAATGTCTGTTGGTTCTTGCTAACGCTTCCTACAACCTCTGTAATATAGCCAGTAACGGTATAGGTCTCGGTTGAGGTTGCGCCATCAGCCAGTGCGTTGGTCAGTTCAACAGCCTCGGCACAGGTAACGGGTGTTCCTTCTACGATATCGCCACCGCCGCCGTCGCCAGCTTCGAGGATTTCAACCTTTGCATTTTTGATTTCAGGAGTAACAGCACCGGTAGTCTTATTAACGTACTTCATGAGCTGACCGGTAATCTTAACCTTAGAGCCCTTAACGAATTCTGTTACGCCTTCTGGCAGATCAGCCCAAAATGCCTCGAACACACGACCGCCATCCTTGGTGTCAGCCATCCAGAATGTCTGTTGGTTCTTGCTAACGCTTCCTACAACCTCTGTGATGTAACCTGTAACGGTGTAAACCTCAGTAGAAGTTGCGCCATCTTCCAGTGCATTGGTGAGTTCAACAGCCTCGGCACAAGTAACGGGTGTACCTTCTACGATGTCACCACCGCCCCCACCTTGGGCATTGATAGAATAAACATAGGCTTTACCCTTGCCAACGGTTTCGGGAGTATTGCCTTTGTAGTTAACAACCTTACCGTAGACAACTACCTCATCACCCTGTTTAATATCAGAAACAGCGGTGAACTTCTTGTTGCCCGGTCCATAAACTTGGAAGGCGGTAAAGGTCTTGCTCTTGTTGCCCTCATCAATCATGGTGAAGGTCATGTTTCCATACTGGCTGATAGTTGACTCTGTTGTGGTGTTGGATGCCACCTTACCCTTAACGTAAACAGCCTGCTCAGATTCTACATCGGCATCTAACTGACTGATGTATGCCAAAACGCCAGCCACGTTAAACGGATTCTCTAATGTACCGTCTCCAGCGGGAGCAACTTCGACGTCAGGCTCTTTTTCTTCGTGGCCTGGAAGTACATACGGTGCAGGAACGTCCTCGCAGCAGGTGAAAGCAAATACGCCTAACAAGGCGAGGATGGTGCTTTTAAAAGTCTTTTTCATTGTTGTATATTTTTTTGTTTTTATTTTCGTTTTCGTTTTCGTTACTCAACGATATCACTCATGAAACGCATGCCTAACTGCCATCCGCCGTTGTAGCGACCGAGTACGCCATAGATGGTGTACACGTGACCTTCCTTGATGGGATAGCTGGCAAAATCGGCGTATGTGCTTGTACGCAGGTCGAGTGTGCCTCCACCCTCCAGATTGATGGTGTTGGTAACACCGTTACCTGTATCGGCATCTTCGGGTGCAGCCAAAACCCAACGCTCTGTGCTCTTGGGTGTAATGGAACCCCTTACGCGGACAATACATCCTGTCCACTGGTCTTTGCTGCGGTCTTTAACATCGGCAAAGTCGAGTGTATCGATACGTGAGGGATCGGGAGCGCCCAAGAATTTAACACGACTCCAGAAAGCCTGCTGGCTCATACGTCCGATGCGCTCTGTTCCTGCCGCATTCTTGGTGGGGTAGCCCAACTGGGCGTTGCTGCCGTAACCGCCGATATAAACATCCTTCAGGCTGAACAGAATCTCTTGTCCGGGCTGGATGTAATTATAAATAGCATTCATGTTTACGCCGATAATCAGGAAGCCCGGATCCTGCTTGGTGCCGTCTTGCAGCACAATCTGTTGGGTCAGGTTTCCTCCGTCATCTGTGCAGATGACAGTTCCGCGCAACATGCTGTCTGTGGTAATCTGCTCAAACTTGTTTGAGCCTGTAGTATTGCTGTATAGTGTCTTCAGTTCCTGAATGGAGATAACGTTATGCTCCAGAAGTTTCTTGTTCCAGATGGTGTAATTGGTGTATACGTCGTCTTCCCAACCAGTATTCTGGCAGGCAGAAGCCGCAAAGCCCAAAACCAAGGTGAGCAGTATATAACTCTTTTTCATATCTCTTCTGTATTTATATATAATAATGTATAGGGGTTAGAAGCGGTAGTTGATGTTCAGCATAAAGTTGAATCCCTGAGCATAGAACTTCTTGGGGTTCTTGCTGAAGTCATAAATACGCTCGTTGCCCTGTGTTCCGTTCTTGTTGGTGCTGTAGTTACTACGGCTCTGCTCGTAACCGCCTGTGCAGATTTTGCGGTTGTTGAGTATGTTGGTAAGTGTAAGGTTGATGCTCAGGGGGTGATGAGCTACGAAGAACTGTCGACCGATGCTGGCATCCAGCATAAAGCCTCCGTTTCCTCTGGCCTGTGCGGGGACAGCTTTATCGTTGATGGTCTGTGCGCCAGTAACCAAGTCTTCTGTAACATAGGGAGTCCCAGATGCATCCACAGGATTAAAGGTCTTAAGTGTTTCGTGGTAGCGCAGACAGGGGCTGTAAGAGAGGTAGATGCGGTCGTAGTAGTTACCTATGAGTGACAGGTACCACCTCTTTATGCGGTAGTTGATAGCTAAGCTATAAGCAGAAAGCGGTGTGCCGCTCTCGCGCATACCCTTGTTGCGACAAATATCTTGGTTCTCTGTACCGTATGTGCTGAGTGTATAGACACACTTTGAGTCGTCGTTGTACTTATTGTCGCTCCAGGTTCCCATAGCGGTGATGTCGAGGCTGCTGGTAATCTTGAACTTAGCTCCCCATTCAACACCATAATAGTCTCTGCTGACATCGGTAAGAGAAACGTAGGTAAAGCTGTTAACATCGTCGAAGTAGAAATTCTGCCACTCTGTTCCGTGATATGTGTGGGTGTAGTAACCTGTGACGTTCAGTTGCAGCCAGTTGTTATTCAGGCGGTAGCCCACCTCTGCAGATGTGATTTTCTCGTTGCGCAGGTTCTTGACGAAGTTGTTGTTCATCTCGGGACTTACGAAAGCTGTGCTGGCAAAGGGGGCGCGGGTCTCGAATCCAAGTCCTAAGGCAATGCCATGACCCTTGCCCAGATTGAATGTGGCTCCCATTTTAGTTCCTCCGTCCAGGAAGCCAGCCTTTTTGCTTTCTCCGTATGAGAACTTCACTTCGCGGCCGTTCTCGTCAACAAAGTTGGGGCAGATACCATTGTTCATCTTACCGTCGCGCCACATCTGTGTACCGCCAATCTTGGCAGAGATGAAGTAGTGGGTTATACCCTTATCGAACGTGAACGAGGTCCAAGCTTTTGCGTCGCGGACAAAGATGTTGTAGTCGTAACCATAACGGTCGCCCTCGCCAATCTGATGTGGACTGGTAAAGAGCTTGTCGTAAAGGTTGTAGTATGTTTCGTTGGCACCAGGCATATAGGCGCCAATGGCGTAGTTATTGACGTTAGTCATGTATTTGGCTCCCAACATATCCTCGATAGTCTGGTAGTGCATACCCTTGTTGGTGCCTAACTGAATACCTGTACGCCACTTGATGTTCTGAGTAATAGTGTAGTCGAAAGTGCTACCCAGGCGCAGATTCAGGTGGTCGTTGTGCTTGGCAGAGATGAAGTAAGCAGCATCCTTGCCCAGCGCATTGTTGGTGTGGTTGGCTGCATAGAGGCGGTCGAAGTTAATTTGGCGGTTAGCCTCGCTGCGTGTCCAGTAATCGTAGCTATCCTGCCATGCACCCACTCCGTATTCCCAGTTCTGGATGTTTCCTCCATTGCCATCTACATCTGCAACATCCCATACATCATATTGGCTGCTGGGGAAGTTCTTCCAGTAGTCGGGGGCAGGGTTCTGCGAATCGTTGTACTGCAGACGTGTGGCGCTGTATTTAACGTACTTGCCAACAAGGCTGGTGGTAAGCTTCATCTTGTCGTTAATCTTATAATCCCAAGTCAGCAAGAGGGTGGGCTCAAAGTTGTTAACAACACGACTGGAGCGCATCTTACCGTTCTGGTAACCCCAGTAAGGGTTGTACTGGCGGTCGTTGGCGAGCCAGTAAGCCTCGTCGGTCGAGGCACCCTGCTGTGCACGTTCTGTGGGGTTGCCCCATGTGGCAATATTAAATGAATGCTTGTCGTTAATAACTTTCTGCAAGCTCAGGAAGTATCCCAGGCTGTTGTAGAAGGTACCCTTAACGGCAGCCGTCTGCATGTTGGCCCAGCGGTAACCGATAGTGCCGAAGAAAGCCCATCCCTTATCCGTAAGTCCTGTTCCGAATGTATACATTGCTCGGATGGTATAGTTACGGTTGGCTCCTGAAAGAGTTACCTTATGCCCGGCAGGCATCATGCTGGCGCGGAAGTTGTAGTTGCCGCTTCCTCCCAGGTTGGGAACGCTGAAGGAATTGTCCTCGAACGGGCTTGAAATATCCTGATTACGTGTGGCGTCGTTCATACCGCCAATGGTGGAGAAATTAAAACGTCCGTTCTCGATGTTATTAACCATTACACCATTCATGTACATATCATTGTAACGTGAGTCGTACGAACGGAACTTGAAGCGTACCGGACTCCACTGATAACCGATGTTGTTGGTGTAAACATTATTGGCAGAGCCAACCTGAATGATGTTGACTGTCTGGTCATCATCTTCGCCCAACTGCGACTCCGACAAGACAAAGGATGACCCCTCCTCGTGGATTTCATCCTCTAAGTTACTGACAGAAATCGTGTCAGTTTTCGTCTGAGCGAAACAGAATGGTGCGGCAAACAATGCCAGAACCAAAAGCTGATGCTTCTTTCTCATGATAATAGTAGTTTGTTTGTTGTTATATATTTCTGCAAACTTACAAAAAATATTTCGACTTACCATACGTTATAATAAAAAAAAGAGAAAAAATCCAAAATGTTATGTATGTTATATAAAAAAGTCTTATCTTTGCAAGGATTCAATTAATGTGCATAACTATAAACAATAAACAAATACCATAGAAAAGGGATGAAGAAAATAGCATTTACCTTTGTGTGTGTGATGTTGCTTGCTGCATCAGCTTGTGTACGAGCTCAGATTCAGTGTCATGCAGTGTGTTTCTACAATCTAGAGAACATTTTCGATACGGTTCATGATTATGGCAAGAACGATTTCGACTTCCTGCCAAACGGCTCGTATCATTGGACCAAAAACAAATATGAGAACAAGCTGAAGAATATGGCTCAGGTGATTTGCGACCTAGGTACTGACAAAGTGCCGTACGGAGCCAGCATTATAGGTGTTTCCGAGGTGGAGAACGACAAGGTTATGGAGGATCTTTGTTCTCAGCCCAACATGAAGAAGCGCGGCTATAAGTTCATTCATTTCGAAGGTCCGGACAAGCGAGGTGTTGACTGTGCTCTTATCTATAATCCCAAGGCCTTTCAGGTAACTAAGGCTTTCCATAAACTATATGTCTATGAGGACGGAGACACGACGCATGCCACTCGCCCCTTCCTGTGTGTTCAGGGCATTTTGGCCGGCGACCCCTTAACTGTTATCGTATGCCACTGGCCCAGTAGAGGTGCTGAAGGTATCTTCCGTGAATATGGAGGCCGTCAGGTGCGTGCCCTTACAGACAGCATTCGTGCTGCCGACCCCGATATGCGCATCATGGTAATGGGCGATATGAACGACGATCCCGACAATGCTTCTATGGCTAAGTGTCTGGGCGCCAAGCGTAAAATGAAAGATGTGGGCGAAGGCGATTTCTATAATCCCTGGTGGGATGTATTGCGTAAGGACGGTCAGGGAACCCTCTCTTATCAGGGAGCCTGGAACCTGTTCGACCAGATTGTACTCAGCAAGAATCTGCTGGATTTGGACGGCGCAAAGGACTATAGCCATTTAACCCTTTTCAAGTACCATATCTTTAAGCGCGATTATCTGATACAACAGGAAGGCAAGTACAAGGGAACCCCCAAGCGTACCACATCGGGCGGCGTATGGCTGAACGGATACAGCGACCACCTGCCCACCGTTACCTATCTTGTAAAGAAATTGTAAAATAATTATCAATTATCAATTGTCAATTATCAATTTTTTTTGTACCTTTGCAGCCGCAAATCGGACTTTAGGCTATAGACTATAGACTTTAGTCTGTTGAAAGAATGAAAATTGATTGAAATTCAAATATAACTAAATTAAAAATCCTATGACAAGTTACAAGGAATTGGGTTTGGTAAACACCCGTGAAATGTTTGCCAAGGCAGTAGCAGGTGGCTATGCAATCCCCGCATTCAACTTCAATACATTGGAGCAGATGCAGGCTATCGTACAGGCAGCAGTAGAGACCAAGTCTCCCGTTATCATGCAGGTTTCTAAGGGTGCTCGTAACTATGCTAACGGTACTATCCTCCGTTACATGGCTCAGGGTGCTGTTGAGTATGCTAAGGAGCTGGGTTGCGCTAATCCTCAGATTGTTCTTCACCTGGATCACGGTGATAGCTTCGAACTCTGTAAGGATTGTATCGACAATGGTTTCTCAAGCGTAATGATCGACGGTTCAGCTCTTCCTTATGAGGAGAATATCGCTCTTACAAAGAAGGTTGTTGAGTATGCTCATGCTCACGATGTAACCGTTGAGGCTGAGTTGGGTGTTTTGGCAGGTGTTGAGGATGAGGTTGCCAGCGAGGTATCTCATTACACAAAGCCTGAGGAGGTAGAGGACTTCAGCAAGCGTTCTGGTTGCGACTCTCTGGCTATCTCTATCGGTACAAGCCACGGTGCTTACAAGTTCACTCCTGAGCAGTGCACACGTGACCCCAAGACTGGCAAGTTGGTTCCTCCTCCATTGGCATTCGATATCCTGCACGAGATTGAGAAGCGTCTTCCCGGTTTCCCCATCGTACTGCACGGTTCTTCATCAGTTCCTCAGGAAGAGGTTGATACCATTAACGCTCACGGCGGTAAGTTGCCCGATGCAGTAGGTATACCCGAGGAGCAGCTGCGTGAGGCTTCTAAGAGCGCTGTTTGCAAGATTAACATCGACTCTGACTCTCGTCTGGCTATGACTGCTGCTATCCGCAAGCACTTTGATGAATATCCCAGCCACTTCGATCCTCGTCAGTATCTGAAGCCCGCTCGCGAGAACATGAAGAAGATGTACATGCACAAGATTATTGACGTGCTGGGCAGCAACGACAAGCTTTAATAGACTTTAGTCTTTAGCATAAATAAAGGAGGCAGACAATATGCCTCCTTTATTTGTTTGTTATAATGTGTTGTTTTTTGCATGAAGTACTCAAGTTGGATTACTCAAGTACTTACACTGGAGTACTGGAGTACTTACGTGAGAGTACTGGAGTACTTCCCAATAGGTACTGATTCAGTCGTACCAGTTTATAATCTCTTCGTACTTATCGAACGGCATCTTTTCTGTAACGCCGGCCTTGCCAAGGGCTTCGAGTATGATCTCCTGTTCCTTAGGTGATAGAGGAGATTCGCCTCGACGACGCTCGAAATAGGCATTGCGTCCAAACTTTCCGATTAGTGTGTACATGAAAGTTTCGTATTGCGCAGGGAACATCTTCTTTTGGAAATTAGTGAATCCAAAAGCATATGTCACAGGCTTAGAATCACGATAGAATGTACATTCTTTATCCTTAGAACACATCTCAGGATTGATGAGACGCAGAATAGTCTCTTTCTTCAGCAATTGAGAATAAGCTATCTGATGAAGGCATGTTGCCGCCATCGGACAATTTGTGTGCAAACAAACCCTATAGTCTGTGGGCAGTTCTCTGTATGTCTTTTTGGGCATCGCTAAAGTCTAAAGTCTAGAGCCTAAAGTCTAAAGCTTACTTCATAATATCCTTGGTGCCACCTGTGCTTTGGAAGAAGGTGACCTTGGTGTTGGCTTGTTTGTCGAAGAGAATATTGGAGAGTATTTCTACAACGCCAAACTGGGCCATGGGAGTCTCTATGGCGTAGAACTCCTGCTGGTTGTTGAAGACGCTAACCTTTGTGCGCACAGGAACATTATAATATACTCCCTTGTCCATCTTGGCTTTCTTCTTGGCTATGTCCTCGTCGGCAACTGTCTGGGGAAGCGACTCAGTACATTTTACGCTAATATAAACGGGAGCGCCAGCCAAATCGTCAGCCTCTAAAACACCCAGTTTTTGGGAGAAGCGGAAAAGAACCTCCTTGTCGGTTTCCTGATTTGTGAGAAAGTTGAACGAGGTAACTTCTGTGCTGGTCAGTTGACTGCCCTTGAACATAGATTCCAAAGCGGAAATCTGCTTGTCGAGTTGGTTCAGCATAAGCTGCAGTTGTGCCCCGTCTTTGGGCATATTGTCGGCTTCGCCTTTGATGAGGGCATTTCTGCTGTCGCGAAGGTCGTAAATTTCTTCGGCGCAGAGTTCAGCCATTTTGGCGGTACTGCCGGCAGTCAGCATCTCTTGAGTCATGTAAGAGCGAGGGTCTTCGGGCTTTGCAGCAGGGATGGCTTCGGGCAGTTCCGGCAAAGTCTCTTCCTCGGCTTCTGTGTTGATGCTCAGCAATATGCCGTCAGAGCTCAAGCCTACCAAAGGTGCCACAGTCTTGCTTTTAATCTTGATGCTGTAGGCCTTGTTCTTGTCGGGCACGCCAAAAGGTTCCAGCTTAATGCTTTTGATGCTCCAAACTTGGCTTTCTTCTGTAGGTACGTTAGGAAGCCGCATGTAGCGGTTTGCATACTTGTAGAAATCTCCTGGCTTTATTACCGTCTTTTCAGTTACGATTGTAATGCGGAAAGCTGTCTTGGGCAGGAAGTAGGAAACGCCCTCCAAGGTACTGCCAGGTACAAATGTTGTTACTTCGGTCTGAGCTTGCATCCATAAGGAGGAAACGCAAAGCGCAAGTCCTAAAATGTGTCTTAGCTTCATAAATCTTTGTATTTACAATGCAAAGATACAATAAATTTGCGGTTTTGCAATCTACCATTTATAATTTATTTCTCATTTTTCACTTCTCGTATGTAATTTGTGAATTATGAATTATGAATTGTGAATTTTTTTTCGTAACTTTGCCCGAAATTAACGTAATATTGGATAACATGCAGACAATAAAGGTTAAGGACAAGTCTTTTTCCCTCTTCATTCCTGAAGAGAAGATTCTGGCAGCAGTAAAGCGCATAGCGGAGCAGATAAACAAGGACTATGAAGGGAAAGAGCCTGTTTTTCTGGCTGTTCTGAACGGCTCGTTTATCTTTGCATCTGATTTGATGAAGGAGGTGAACATACCGTGCGAGATATCATTTGTGAAACTTGCATCGTATCAGGGAGTCAGCACAACAGGGCAGATACGCGAGGTAATAGGGCTGAACGTGGACCTTACAGGCCGACCCGTTATCATTGTAGAGGATATTGTCGATACGGGCTTGACTATGGCTCACATGCTTGAGGTGATGGAGAAGCAGAATCCTGCCAGCATAGACATCTGTACCCTGTTGTTGAAGCCTGGAAAGTTGCAGGTGAATCTGGATATTAAATACTGCTGTATGGAGATTCCCAACGACTTTATTGTGGGATATGGTCTGGACTATGACGGGTACGGACGCAATACGAGGGACATTTATACTTTGGTGAAGAGTTGACAGTTGACAGTTGACAGTTGAGAATCTGATTACTCTGAGTACTCGGATTATTCCGATAAAAAAAAACAAGAACAAAATATAGTTAAAGTAAAAGGATGAAGAATATTATTATCTTTGGCGCACCAGGTTCTGGTAAGGGAACCTACAGTGATGAAATTGTAGCAAAGTACGGAATGGGTCACATCAGTACAGGTGATGTGCTGCGTGCAGAAATCAAGAACGGTACGGAACTTGGTAAGACCGCTAAGGGCTATATCGACAACGGACAGCTGATTCCCGACGAGCTGATGATAGACATTCTAGCTAAGACATACGACAGCTTGCCTGCCGGTAAGGGTGTTATCTTCGATGGTTTCCCCCGCACCATTGCTCAGGCTGAGGCTTTGAAGCAGATGTTGGCCGAGCGCAAGCACGATATGGGTGTAATGATAGAGTTGATTGTTGACGAGGATACGCTGATGAAGCGCTTGCTGAACCGTGCTATCGAGCAGGGACGTGCCGATGATAACGAGGAAACTATCAAGAAGCGTTTTGCCGTTTATCATAGTCAGACGGAGCCTCTGGCAGCATGGTTCCAGAAGGAAGGCATACGCCACACTTTCACATGGGAAGGCAGCAAGGAGCTGATGCTGGCCAATATCTTTGCCTTCCTTGACACATTGAAATAAAATAAATGGCTGAAAGCAATTTTGTAGACTATGTGAAGATTTGCTGCCGCTCTGGTAAAGGCGGTCGCGGATCTATGCACATGCATCGAGCCAAATATGTTCCTAACGGAGGACCTGATGGCGGTGATGGCGGTCGTGGTGGTCATGTATTCCTGCGTGGCAACCATAACTACTGGACGCTTTTGCACCTCCGTTATGAGCGGCATGTCTTTGCCACACATGGTGGTAACGGCGGCAAGAGCGGCAGCACAGGAGCTGATGGTGAGGATCGTTATATAGACGTACCATGTGGCACCGTAGTCTATAATGCTGAAACAGGCGAATACATCTGCGATGTAACAGAAGACGGACAGATTGTCATGCTTCTCAAAGGCGGTCGTGGCGGTTTGGGCAACAAGCATTTTGCCACCAGCACCAATCAGGCTCCGCGTTTTGCCCAGCCGGGTGAACCCATGCGTGAGCTCACCATTATTCTGGAGCTGAAACTCTTGGCCGATGTGGGTCTTGTGGGATTCCCCAATGCAGGAAAGAGCACTTTGTTAAGTGCCTTGAGTAGTGCCCGCCCCAAGATTGCCGGCTATCCGTTTACTACACTTGAGCCTTCGTTGGGTATTGTTTCATACAGAGACGGACAATCGTTTGTGATGGCTGACATACCTGGCATCATAGAAGGAGCGGCTGAAGGGCGTGGCTTGGGTTTGCGCTTTTTGCGTCATATAGAACGTAACTCGCTCTTGCTCTTTATGGTTCCTGGTGATACGGATGATATCCGCAAGGAGTACGAGATTCTGCTGAACGAGGTGAAGACCTTCAATCCAGAACTGCTCGACAAACAGCGCGTCTTGGCAATCACCAAGACCGATTTGCTGGACGAAGAGTTGCAACAGATGCTGGCAGAGGATTTTCCAGAGGATTTGCCGCACGTTTTCATCAGCGCCGTTGCCAATAAGGGGCTCACAGAACTGAAGGATGTCCTGTGGCTGGCCTTGAACAGCGAGAGTAATAAACTGCAGGCTATCACGCAGCAGGAAACAATTGTACACAGGAACAAGGACCTTGCCTGGCTACGCTCCGAAATGGAGGATGAAGGCGAGGATGAGGAGATTGAATTCATCGATGAGGACGAGATAGAAGACCTTGAGGATTTTGAATACGAGGAAGACGAATGATATATGAAACACCTTCGTGGCTATTGGCCTTCTCGGTGGGGAGGGGCGTTCATGGGACTGAACCTGGAACAGATGCCCGTGAAACAGGCTTGCAAGGTGATAATTTACTGATTAGTCCCGAGCACATTATGATTCCCCGTCAGACGCACAGTACAAACGTCAGATGGGTGAACACTTTTGGAGAGGTGCCCGATACGGATGCTGTTATAACATCAGAGAAGGACTTGTGCATAGCCGTTAAGACGGCAGACTGCATACCTATTTTAATATATGATGTACGCAAGCAACTCATTGCAGCCGTCCATGCAGGCTGGAGAGGAACGGTGGGGCGCATCATAGAGAAAACGCTTCGGCAGATGAACAGCAAGGCAGAGGACCTGTATGCTATTATCGGGCCTGGCATTTCAGAAGAAAGCTTCGAGGTGGGCGACGAGGTGTATGAGCAGTTCCTTCAGGCAGGCTTTCCTATGCCGCTTCTGGCAAAAAAATATCCCGGTCGGGATGGGGAACGGTGGCATATCAATCTAAAGGATGCCAACCGTTGGCTGTTGGAACAAAACGGGGTGGGGGATATTCGGGTTTCTGACATAGATACCATGCAAAGCCCGCTCTATTACTCTGCCCGTCGTGAAACAATTAATACAGGAAGAAATATTAATGGAATAATGATAATATAGCCTAGCTAAACTACTCAGACTAGTTAAACTAGAAAACCTGAAAACTAGTAATACATGAAAAAAATATTCTTACTTCTTATGCTTTGCCTCCCGTTGGGCATGATAGCAGCCAACAAGAAAACGACTGTCTCTAGAGTTGCTACGCTTGTTACGCTGACAGATAATGTTGATTATCAGATAACAGGTGCAACACCATTTACGGATGAAGGCATGGTGAATATCGAGAACACAGACCATGCTGTTCTTATCCTTGCCCAGATAAAACCTTCTGTTGCCATCAGCAACTGGCTCAGCAAGGTTCAGATTAACGGAGAAAAGGCTGTCAATAACGGCAATTGTCAGGTGAAACTATACAACCGGGGATGTATTATTATGCCTTATGGCAGGAACTATAAGCCTTTGACTGTTTATGACGGGCAGAATTTTGAAGGTGAGAGTTGTAGCGACTTCGGCACAGAAAATTCTGGTGGCTATATGAACACGCTGTCTGCCAAAAAGCTGAACAACCGCATCCGTTCCTTCAAACTGAAGAGAGGTTATATGGTAACGTTTTCAACGCGTGCTCAGGGACGAGGCTATAGCCGTTGTTTCATTGCGGCAAGCAAAGACCTTGAGATGGCAACCCTTCCAGCTGTACTGGACAAGAAGATTTCCTCTTACCGTATCTTCAAATGGTACGATACAGGTAAGCCTCAGTTGGCGGCAAGGGGAGGCGACAATGCCATCTGTTCAGCCTTGAATGTTACCAGCACTTATACGTGGGGTACCACCAGCGATATGTCACCCGATGTTGAGAACGTTCCCCATCATATCTACGAGAACTATCCGGCACCAGCGACAGTAGGAGCTTGTACTACTTCGCCTCACATGAAGACCAATAACGAGCCCATGAACAAGGATGATGATCCTAAAGGCAAAACAGAGGACGTGGATGCCGTGTTGGCAAATTGGGAGGATTTGATGGCAACAGGTATGCGACTCTGCTCACCCTCTTCATGGGATGGGAGCGATTATACAAACGGCACAGGCTTCATCAAGCAATTCATCGACAGCATAGATGCACGTGGATGGCGTTGTGATATCATAGACCTCCACTGCTACTGGCCAGAGAGCAACTTTGGCACCATTAGGAACTGGACCAATTCAACGGGGCGGCCAGTGTGGATATCCGAATGGGTGTGGGGTGCTTCTTGGAATAACAACGGCGCTTTTGCCAGCGGAGTAACCGAATCGCAAAATGCTGAGACCCTAAAACGAATCTGTCCTGTGCTAAACAACAATGACTGCATAGAACGTTATTACTATTGGCACGAAGAGCGTGACCCCTCCAAACTCTACAAAAACGGTAGTCTTACAGAAGCTGGCACATACTATGCTAGCATCAACTCTGGGGTGGGTTATAACGGCAAGTATGACTTTATTCCCACTACGCCTCCGCAATACGGCCCGTCGAATTTTACTCGGAAAGTACTTTCTACAGGCAAGACTCGTCTTTCGTGGAGAGACTCCAACGGAGAATTTAACCAGTTGATGGAAATTCAGATGAAGGATGAACAAGGTCAGTGGGTGGTTCTTGATACCATTGCACAGAAAGAAGCGGCCTCAAACTACACATATGATATTGACAATGATGACGAGGATGTTATCTACCGTCTTCATCTCATAGACCTCAATGGTAAGGAATACTATACGTACGACGAATTAGAATTGGGAGATGCCTTTGAGATAGACGGACAAGTTCTATATGCTGGTGGAAACCTGTTCCCCAACGGAGACTTTGACCTAGGTTTTACGGGCTGGATCAATGGAGCAGGAAAACCTCTTTCCGAACCTCAGTTCCAGGCAGTGGGTGATGGCGGCTATCAGGGAGGTGCTTATTTGCAATCCCATCTCAATGGAACAGCCAGTAGTGTGGCTTCCATTAAGACGGTTGTCAATCTTGTTGCTGGAGAGAATTATGTGTTCCGCATAGTGGCTCGCAACGGAAGCAATTATCTTAAATTCAGTCTTTCTGACAATGGTTCTACGCTTTCAAAGGAGGTTGCCAAAGCCGCAAATACAACAGAATGGGGTGTTAATACTTTCCAGTTTAATGCCGAAACCTATACCTATGGTATACTTTCCTGTTATGCGTTGGCTGCTAAGGCTCAGATTGATGATGTGCAGTTACGGCAACTCTTCCCCACACGTGAAGCTGCTATTGCCGATGGAGTAGAGAAGGCTCGCCTTAGAGCCGAAGCGCAGAAAGCCTATAATACGGAATATTCCTTCCTCAATGATGATTTGACTGCCCGGATGTCTGCTATTACGGAATCTGATGAGGCGGCATTGGAACAGGCTAAGACCGTGTTGGCAGAGCATCTGACAGCGATAGGGAAAAAGGCGGAGACAAAAGTCTTGGCTACCACGCTGAAAGCTGTGAAGCAGAAACCGTGTCCGGCCTATGATGATATGCTGTCCCTCATGAACAGTGCCGATGAGGCTCAGACTGCCGAGGAGGTGATTGTATCGGTTAATCAGTTGCTGGCATTGATGGATAAATACCTCGCCTTCACCCGCTCTAGCAAACAGCCGAAGACTCCTTCCTTTGCAAACGAGAAGTCTGATGGTTGGCAGGTTAAAGCAGGAACCTATAAAGATGGTGACCAACGGACAGCTACCAAATTTGGAAAGACTTGTTGGAATGCATGGTGGAGTACAACCCGCCAAGATGCTACTATGGAGATTAATCAAACCCTTACCAACTTGCCTGAGGGTTATTACCAATTGGAGTGCAAGGCTATGACGGAGCATTTCTGCATATCAGACCAGCATGGTTTCCTCAGAAGTGGTGGGGTGGAGGCTGTAACGCCAACAATCCGCAAAGGCTATTTTGACATGCCTGTCCCCAATCCTTGGGACACCCTGACCACAACACCTTTATATGTTGAGGCTGGCGGTTCGCTCACTATTGGCTTTGTCGGTTCAAAGGAGGGAGCAGAAACCGGAAAGTGGCATTCTTTCGGCAATGCCTCAGGTACCAGTGACAATCGTGAAGGCTGGTGGATTGCCACAGATTTTGTGCTCAAGTACCATGCCATCGATTCTGAGGACGGCTTGATAAATGAAGAATTAAGAGTGAAGAATGAAGAATTGCCTGACGCTGTGTATGACCTTAGCGGCCGCAGAATCAATTCTCAATTCTCAACTCTCAATTCTCAATTACCCAAGGGAATATATATAAAGGTAGAGAACGGACGAGCGAAACGGGTTGCCGTCAGGTGAGACAAGTCCTTCTGTGAGTTAGAAGCAGCAGTAGGGTATACTTTTATCTGTTTTTGTATATCTTTCTGGTGGTTCCGTCCCTCCTTTGCTCTATGCATAAACCAAACGGCTTATCCAGACGTCGCCCTTGCAAGTCGTAATAGATGCTATTGGAGGGTTTGCTGTCTGCTATTAGCGGACTGATAGCGTCTTCTTCCTCATGGTCTATTATAAAGATGAACGTGTTCAGACTCCGTTCGGGCATACTGAATGTTAGTTCCTGTACAGGCTCATCTATTTCAATGGGTGTTGCCTGGCAGAGTTTCGCTGTTTCGTTTCCAGTAGACAGCAGGTGTGTACCGCTTTTCACCTTAACAGGCAGTCTAAGCTTCAGCTCGTTGACCGTATTGGCTGTGTCGATAGCCATGACAATGAGAGAGTCCCCCTTGATATAGGCAGATGTTTCGAATTCGGACTCTGTACCTGTGGAAACATTGGTTTTGGTGCCTAAACGTGTGGAGCCTGTTACATGTTTTGAGAAGTGCGACATGACATAGGCACGGGGCAACATTTTGTTCTTTGTGTTACCGGAGATGGTGATTTTCCTCCCGTCAATCTCAACCTGTTCACCTGTACCGATAAAGGCCCAGTGGGCACGCATGTACCAGTAAATATAGCCGGTACAACCTGCCAACATACATTCATTAAGTTCCTCGGCAAAGATTAACTGTTCGTGCCAAGTGGGAAGATGGTCGATATGATCGGTTACGGAGTGTTCTGTCATCCATACCTCTTTGTTATATTTGGAGGCTAATGTGGAAGCACTCTTCATGTTTCCCAAAGGTGGATGTCCGTAAAGGTGACCCGCAATGATGTCAATCTGCTTGCGTGCTGTTGCATCTTTCATTAGCATGTCGGAATACTTGGGGTCGAATCCCAAAGGCTCGGCACTTATGAGGCGGACGCCAGGATATTTCTCCCTGTCAAGCATGTGGGCATAGTTTTTCACCAGATTCAACTGTTGCTCGGGCGTGTAGAGACAGCCAGAGTAATTGACCCACCAGTCGGGCTCATTCTGAATGGAAACAGCATCCACGTTGACACCCTTCGATTTCATATACTCCAGAAACATGTTCAGCCAAGGGAAGAATTTCTCATAGCAGTCTTGACGCAATTCTCCACGTTGCTCGTTCTCATCTCCTGTTTTGCCTCCAGAGGCAGAACCGTTAGTCTTGTACTCTCCTGGTGGGGACCAAGGCGTACCGAAGACAATGCCTCCGCGCTGTTTCACAATCTTGGCAGATGGTACAGAGCCTTGCCAGTCGTAGGGGGAGTCATAGTTGCCCCACTCAGGAATAATGATATCACCTTCGAAGTTGGGCGATATCTCCATGCGCATAATATTCAGACCGATCTTTGAAGATGGTCCGTAGAGCATTTTTACGGGTTGGGTGTCTGTTCCATAGGGACACATAGCACCCTCACTGCACGCTGCTCCGAAGCCTGTAATCGTCTGATAGTGTGTATTGTTTACCATCACTATTATTGTCTTTGCTTGAACGGTTGCAATAACAGCCAGTACAGAAATTGCTATAAATAATCGTTTCATGATATAATTAGGTGTTACTTATGTCTGTTAGCACGCTTTTTGCGGATATCGGCTTTCATCTTGGCCGACCCGCTACCATGTGCTCCTGTGATGTATTGTTTCTTCTTAGCCTTGGTCTTTATTTTGCCCTGCTCTTCATGCTTGGCTCCTTTGTTGCCGCCTTTGAAGGTGATGCCGTTAAGAATAACGGAAGCGATGTCGTCAGACCCACCCCCGCCCCCTCCCATAAGGGAGGGGTGCGCTTGATTGTTATTTTTTTCTCTCATGTATTATCTTTATTATAGTTTCAATAACATGCTCTGTATCAAATATTATTTCTTCATTCGAAAAACGAATCAGTTTGCTCCCATAGAACGGTTTCTGCGTTTGTGGGGTGCTTCCTATTTTGACGAGCTAGGTCCTTTAACAAAGAATATCTGTCACTCGCTGCCCATTTCAACTCATCATTCATCAATATTTTCTTTGTATTCCCCTTTTATGTCCCCTCCCTCACGGGAGGGGGCGGGGAGGGTCTCTTTTTAATGGTGGAATAGTCTGACACCCGTGAAGGTCATGGCGATACCGTACTTGTCGCAGGTGTCGATAACATGGTCGTCACGAACACTGCCACCTGCTTGTGCAATATACTGTACACCACTCTTGTGGGCACGCTCTACGTTATCGCCGAAGGGGAAGAAGGCATCGCTACCCAAACATACGTTCGTGTTCTGGGCAATCCACTCTTTCTTCTCCTCGCGAGTGAGAGGTTCGGGTTTCTCGGTGAAGAACTTCTGCCATTCGCCATCGGCCAGCACATCCATATAGTCGTCGCTGATGTAGATGTCGATGGTGTTGTCGCGGTCGGCACGACGGATATTAGGCAGGAAGGGTAAAGCCATAACCTTAGGATTCTGACGTAGCCACCAAATGTCGGCCTTGTTACCTGCCAGACGGGTACAGTGGATGCGACTTTGCTGACCGGCACCTATACCAATGGCTTGACCGTCTTTGACGTAGCACACACTGTTGCTCTGGGTGTACTTGAGAGTGATGAGAGCAATGATGAGGTCGCGCTTGGCATCGGCAGGGAAGTCTTTGTTCTGGGTGGGGATGTTTTCGAAGAGAGCGGGATCATCCAACTTAACCTCATTACGACCTTGCTCGAAGGTGATGCCAAAGACCTGCTTACGTTCTATGGGCTCAGGCTTGTAGGCGGGATCTATCTTGATAACGTTGTAAGTACCCTTACGCTTTTCGCGTAGAATCTGCAGTGCTTCTTCGGTAAATTCAGGAGCAATCACACCATCGCTAACTTCTGGCTTGATGAGTAGGGCCGTTGCCTTGTCGCAGCAGTCGGAAAGAGCAATGAAATCGCCATAGCTACTCATACGGTCAGCACCACGAGCTCTGGCGTATGCACAAGCCTGAGCACTCAGTTCGCCAATGCTTTCTGGAACGAAATAAATGTGGCGTAGCGTGTCAGAGAGGGGAAGACCAACAGCAGCACCCGCAGGACTAACGTGCTTGAAGCTTGCAGCAGCAGGCAGACCTGTAGCAGCCTTGAGCTCCTTTACTAACTGCCATGCGTTCAGAGCATCAAGAAAGTTGATGTAGCCAGGACGACCGTTTAATACTTCGATGGGAAGTTCGCCTCCCTCCATGTAAATGCGAGAGGGTTTCTGGTTGGGATTGCATCCGTACTTAAGTTGTAAATCCTTCATTGTTTTATTTGTATTTTAATTATTGAACATTTACTGTTTACTGTTTACCGTTTGGTAACTTTCATTCTTCATTAAAACTGATAGTACAAGAATGGTGTGATGTTACTGTCGTGAAACTCTATGACCAATTGGACGGCGCAGGCGAATGCTAGCAGTTTCATGAGCCAAGGAGAATAGATGAAATTTATCATCATCCTGTTATAATACCTTTCTTTTATACAGAGCAGCAAACCACAGCCAACCATCATCATCAACCAGGTTGGGCGCATTGCGATGAAAGCGGGAATGCTCTCGGTGCGGAAATTGGTAAATATCTGTTTGAAGAGTGTATAGACCGTGTCAATATCTGGTGAACGGAAGACCGTCCAACTACACACAATAAAGATACCTGTGAAGATAATACAGAAAGGTTTTACAAACCATGTATCAGGAATCCTATGGAGTAAATGTTGCAAGCTTTTGTGAATGACCAATGCCAAACCGTGCAGCAATCCCCACAGGGTAAACATGAAGGTGCTTCCGTGCCAGAGACCAACCAACAGAAAGGTTATAAGACAATTTAGACCTGTCGCTATCCTTCCTTGTTTATTACCTCCCAGTGGGATATACACATAGTCTCTGAACCATGTAGAAAGCGAAATGTGCCACCTGCGCCAGAATTCGGTAACATTCAGACTCTGATAAGGGAAACGGAAGTTTTCGCGCAGGCGAATGCCCATAAGGGCTGCCAGTCCGATGCTTATATCGCTATATCCCGAGAAGTCGAGATATATTTGCAAAGAGAATCCCAGCATGCCCATGAGGTTCTCGAAACCGGAATATGTGAGTGGGGAGTCGAATATCCAGTTGTTGTATTGTGCAATGTAATCAGCAACAACGGCCTTCTTGAGGATTCCTAGAATAATAAGCCAGAGTCCTGAGTACATAAGTCGTTCACTCACTGTTTGCTTTCTCTGTATCTGTGGAAAGAAGGTCTCTGCCCTTGTGATAGGTCCTGCAAAGAGGAGAGGAAAGAAGGAAAGGTAGAAGATGTATTCCAGAAAACTGACATCAAGGATAAATTTCTTTCTATATACATCCATAGAATAGCTGATAGCTTGGAAGGTATAGAAAGAAATTCCAACGGGCAGTGCGATGTCAGGCAGCGAGAGGTTTCCTTCTATAAGGCGGTTTAGGTGGAAGAGTGTTGCACCTGCATATTTGAAGTAAACCAAAGGTGCCAAGTCCAGTAAGATTATGCTCAGCAGGAAGGTCTTTCGCTTGAAACCCGTGTATTGTTTCATGATTCTTGTCAGTGACCATGAAACAAGAGCCGTTAGGGGCAGCAACTGCATCAGCCACCCGTTGACAGAATAGAAGAATCCCAGACTAACGATGGTTACATAAAGCATCATTCCTGTCCGTGTGGAACGGCGCAGGAGAGCAAATATCATCAGAAAGATGATAAATATGGCCCAAAACTGAATGCTTGTAAATATCATAACCCTAATCTCTCAACTTTCAATTTTCAACTTTATTTAACAGGTTGCAGCAGGTGTAAGGGGTACTTCCGTGTTGCCTTATGGGTTGGTTTTTGCATCTGAATGGGATATCGGTCTTGCATCCATACAGCAATGCTGTCCATCCACAGGCTGGCAGCACCGAATGTAGGGTGAACTTGGTCGGAACAGCGCTTGAGCGTAAGTTTGCTGCTATCGAAATACCTCTTTTCTCCCACATATTTTTGTAACATACTGTTAAAGCCTGTATCTTTTTTCCAAGCAGGGACACCTATCCAGACGAAAGGCGTATTTCCAAAAGTACCAATAATCTTGTGTATGTACTTTTCTTTTTCGGAAGGATTCTTTAAAAACTGCTCATTTCCTCCGATACAGACCATAATGAATGTGGGTTGGTATCTGTTGATGAAATATTGCAGAGTATCGGATGTGGCCCATGATTGTGTGGTGGAATTGTACCATACCACACGTGATAGCTCATATCCGTTTTCCTGGGCATAGTCTGCCATGCGACGCACCAATCCCTCAGCCATAGAATCGCCCAAGAAAAGGATGCGCTGGGGGACACTGTCAGAGAATGCCTCCTCCGTCACCTCCAAAGGAGGGGTAATTGAACAAGGTGCGACAGAGTCTTTCACCTCTCCTTTGGAGGGGATAGGGGAGGCATTTAAATCTATTTTACTGAGTTTCCAGTTTGGAGGAGGAAGTTGGATAGGGCATAATGCATAGGCAACCACAAATAAAAGTGGCAACGCTAAAATGGCAATTACCTTAGCATACAACTTCATACGAATCCTAGTTGCTTTCCCTATCCTCTCATAATGAGTGGAGCTGGAGGGGATTGAACCCTCGTCCAAACAGGGACGTCCTATGCTTTCTACACGCTTATCCCAGCCTTCGGTTTTCGAGTGCAGACAAGACCTGGGCCACCAATCTGCACCTTATCCTCTAAATTTCACCCATAACGCGAGGCCATTATGAACTATCCCCGATTTAGCTGTGCCACTTTGCCTGGACGCTTCGGAGCAACAGCTCCAGAGTGACATCTCGTCTCAGCACCTGGTGCCGGGATAAAGCCAGAAATCTACTGTACTTCGATTAGGCAGCGAGAGCGTAGTTGTTTTCGCCAGATAAATTCTTGACAATCATTGATTATAGAGAGCGGTTGCCAACTCTCTGCGTGCTTACACAACACCTCATCCTGCTGTCAAATCCAGTCAGCCCCGGCGTGCTTATGCTTAATAGACTGCAAAAGTAGACAAAAATATCCGCTTTTTGTTGGGATAGAGAAAAAAAGTGTGTTAATTTGCAATAATTTAACGTGACTTGCAGTTTTTACATTAAATATAAATAAATAATATAAGGTTATGACATCAAAATACGGAGTGTTCTCCAAGGCCCTTTTGGTTGTTTTGTTAATGGCGGTTTCTGTGGGTGCTTATGCTCAGTCGATGACAGACAGTCAGGTTATTCAGTTTGTGCAGCAAGAGCAGCAAAAGGGTTCTGACCAACAAACGATTGTTACAAAGCTTTTCCAAAAAGGTGTTACGACAGAACAGTTAAGAAGAATCCGTAAGAAGTATGAAGCCCAGAAGAATATGTTAGGTGCAGTAGATTTGCAGGAGTCAAACGGCAATGCTAACAATACAGCTGGCAGGATGCGGACTAACAAGGAGAAGGCTTTGGAAAAGTTGAACCAGCAGAATGGCTATATGATTCGTTCCCAGCGTGAAGAGTTGGAAGCAAAAAAAATGTCAAGAGCCGATAGGCAAAGTGAACTGAACGACGAGATAGCCTTTATGGACATTGACTCGTTGATTTATTATCAGAATTATTTCCGTAATGAGAACCAGGTGTTCGGTAGGAATATATTCAACAATAAGCTTCTTACCTTTGAGCCTAACCAGAACATGGCAACGCCTGCCAACTATTGTTTGGGTGCCGGTGACAAAGTGGTTATAGATGTTTGGGGCGTCAGCCAACAGACTTTCGAAGGAACCATCTCGCCCGATGGGGTGATAGTGATAGATGGCGTAGGGCCCATAAAACTGGCTGGGTTAACGGTAAAACAGGCTACTCAGACCATTAAAAGCAAGTTAGGCAAATACTATTCCGATTGCAATTTCAGTCTTTCTGTTGGTGACACCCGTAGTATTCAGGTACAGGTGGTAGGTGATGTGGTGATGCCAGGAACTTATACACTTAGCAGTTTAAGCAGCGCTTTCAACGCCCTGTATGCCGCAGGTGGTATCAACGAGATAGGTACTTTGCGTGACATTAAGGTTTATAGAGGAGGCCGCCAGATTGCAACCATTGATGTCTATGACTATCTCTTAAATGGTAACCAAAAGGGTGATGTCCGCTTGCAGGACAACGATATCATACAGGTTGGTCCTTATGAATGTCTGGTGAATGTGAGAGGTAAGATAAAGCGCCCGATGTTTTATGAGATGAAACGCTCCGAGACAGTAAAGCAGTTGCTCAGTTATGCAGGAGGCTTCTCTGGCGATGCTTATACCAAGAATGTTAGGTTAAGCCGTAAGTCGGGACAGGAATACAGTATGCACACCATTGATGAGTTCCAGATGGGCAATTTCAATGTGATGGATGGCGACTCTTTGTTTGTGGACAGCGTGATAGCCCGTTACAGCAATATGGTGGAGGTCCGTGGTGCTGTTAAACATGCAGGTCAGTATCAGTTGGGAGGCGAAATTCAGACGGTTCGCGGTTTGCTGGAGGTTGCAGAAGGTTTACGCGAGGATGCTTTCCGAAATCGTGCTGTCATGCATAGGGAGAAGGATGACCTTACATTGGAGATGGTGACAGTGGATGTTGATGGAATTCTGAATGGTACGGTAGCTGATATCCCATTGAAGAAGGGTGATGTGCTTTTTATCCCTAGCAAAGTGGATATGAAGGGCGAACAAGTATTGAAGATTAGCGGAGAAGTTATATATCCTGGTACTTACCAGTATGCTGAAAATACCACCATCGAAGATCTTATTCTGCAGGCAGGAGGCTTGACAGAAGCTGCTTCGATGGCAAAGGTAGATGTGTTCCGTAGAATTAATGACATCAACTCAACGGAGAATACCGGCAAGATGGCAGAGTCGTTTAGCTTTGCCATAGAAGACGGTTTCCGTGTAAGCGAAGGTGGATTCAAACTGCTTCCCTATGATGAGGTGGTCGTACGCCGTAGTCCTTCGTATAGCGAGCAGAAGAACGTATCCATTACGGGCTGTGTGAACTTTGAGGGGCAATACTCCATGACCAGCAAAAGTTTCCGGTTAAGCGACTTGGTTAAAGCCGCCGGAGGTGTAACATCATTGGCCTATACAAAGGGTGCCCGTCTGACTCGTGTAATGACACCTGATGAGCGTTTGCAGCGGGAAAGTTCTTTGCGTGCTGCCCAGATTCAGTTGTACGAAGAGGCGCTTTCAAGCGAAAAGAGTTTCGACAAGGCGCAGGCAGACTCGCTTCTGCAAATGAAGATGGACTTAGGTTACACTTATCCCGTTGCTGTGAACTTAGAGAAGGCTATGGCTAACCCGGGATGTTCAGAGGACATTGTACTACGTGAAGGTGACCAAGTAGAGATTCCCCAGTTTAGTAATACTGTTAAGGTTAGTGGTGAGGTAAGCTATCCCATCAGTATGAATTATAAGAAGGGAGAGGCGTTGGGATATTATATCAAGCGTGCCGGTGGTTATGGCAATCGCGCCAAGAAGAAAGGCGTTTATGCTATTTATATGAATGGTGCAGTAGAGAAGATCAACAAACATAGCGGTAAAGCCATCGAGCCTGGTTGTGAGATTGTAGTTCCAACCAAGAAGCAGGGCAAAAAGATGAGTACTAGTGAGATTGTGGCCCTAACTTCTGGCGCTGCATCCATATCCAGTGTGGTTGTAGCACTTGTCAGCTTGCTCAGGAAATAGCATAAGTAAAAATACCTTATTATATTTGTAATTCGAGACTTGCATGGGGGAAATTAATAATCAACAACAGCAGACTATTGACCTAAGGAAGGTCGTTAGTCTTCTTTGGTCAAAGAAAAAGACTTTTCTTAAGGTGTGGGTGGTGACATTTATCCTTTCCTGTATTTGGATTTTACCACAACCGAGATATTATGTTTGTGAGGTGAAATTGGCGCCAGAAATAAATGGAACAGACATGTCGGGAGGCCTTTCTTCTATAGCATCTTCTTTTGGTTTTAATTTGGGAAAATTAGGTGGAGAAGATGCTATTTACCCAGTTTTATATCCAGACCTTTTTGAGTCTCCAGAATTTACCACGGCATTATTTGACATACAGGTAGAAACAATAGATGGTGATATCTCTACTGATTATTACACCTATTTGTTAAAACATCAGAAGAAGAATCCGCTTACGCAACCATTTGTCCGAGGCTATAATTGGTTGAAGGACTTGTTTGAGGAACCATCTAAAGATGGAGGGAATGGCATTCATGATCCGTTCCGTCTGAGCAAGAAGGAGCAGACAATAATGCTCAAGGTCCAGAAGAAGATACTTTGCAATGTTGATAAGAGGACTGATGTTATCAGCATATCTGTCAAAGACCAGGATGCACTTGTTTGTGCGACTATGGCAGATAGTGTAATGTCGCATCTTCAGGAATTTATTACAAACTATAGGACCAAAAAGGCAAGACTGGATTTGGAGTACTATCAGCATCTTTCTGATAGTGCGCGAATAGAATATGTTTTGGCACAGAAGGAATATAGTGACTATTGCGATGCTCACAATAACGTGTTGCTTCAAGCTTCTATCTCGCAACGTGACAGATTGGAAAATGAGTTGTCAATGAAGCTTAACACATATCAGGCAATGATGACGCAACTGCAGGCCATGAAGGCAAAGGTTCAGGAAAAAACTCCCGCCTTTACCACTCTGAAAAGTGCTATTGTTCCCATAAAACCTGCTGGTCCAAAACGTATGATATTCGTTGTGTCTGTACTCTTCTTCTCAACAATCGGCACTTCTTTATATATCTTTAAGAGAGGAATTACAAATCTAATCTTAGGAAACGACTAAACAGTAATATTTTACGAATTGGGTAATATTTTTATAATACATACCAATAAAATCAAGGGCCTTTTCCTTGTTTCAAAACCAGATATCTCAAAATGGATGATATTATCTGTTAGGGATATTGCTCTTTGGCTATTCTTCGCAGCTTTTTTATTAATCTATTATACATCTTTGACCCCCTGGTTTTTGTGGAACATATATTCCTATGCCTCATTTCTTGCTTTTTTCCCAATAGTTCTTTCCTATCTTATATCAAGACATTTACAAGAGCCGATATTTACAAGAACAAATTATGTCTTCCCATTATTATGTTATTTTTTATATATCATTATTTCGGGAATCTTAAGTGGGAAAAACATTAATGGTTTTATCGGTGATTTCTTTAATTTCGTTGCTGTATTATTTCTGTTTAGGATTAACACGGAGGACTTAGTTAAATTTGGGAATGTGTTATCTATTTCCATGGGTGCATTATTATTGCCATCCTTGTTTTTTTACGCATTGTATCTTCTTGGATTCTCTTTGCCCAATTACTATATTGATAATCCATTGGCAGAATACTCTTATGAGAACTATTATTTCTTTCTTGTTAACTTAAATGAGGCCTGGACCATTATTCCACGTTTCCAGTCTGTTTTTGTCGAACCTAGTCATTTGGCAATGGCTTGTATTGTCTTACTTTTAACACAAGTTGGCAATTGGAAAAAATGGTACAATGTCACTATGTTTGTCGCTATTTTTATATCTTTCTCATTAGCAGGATATTTATTTCTTATCATTGTACTTTTTGCTTCAGCTTGGATGAAAGGAAGAAATATTTGGAACAAGCTATTAGCTCTTGTGGGTTTCTCATTTCTCATAGGCATATCCGCAATTTTTTACAACGATGGCGACAATCTTGTCAATCAACTTATTGTCCAAAGATTAGTCGTTAATGATGATGGAAAATTAGAAGGTGATAACCGTGTCACAACGGAATTTGAAACTGCTTACAACGATTTTGTCAAGTCAGACAAACTACTTTTTGGCGAGGGGACTGAGAAGTTGGAGCAGTTCGGTTGGGGAAATGCAGGGTATAGGGTTTATATTTATGTTTATGGCTTAATCTCTCTCGTGTTTCTTCTCTTCTTCCTTCTTGCAATTTCTATAACAGGAACCAGCAAACGTGGTATATTTGTAATGTTATTAATTCATGCCATTTCTTTTATTCCTCATGCGATAACTCTGAAATTCTATTTTTTCACCCCTTTATATATTATTGCATTTAGGAGAGTATTTAAAAAAAACGAGGAGGAAGAGACTCCCATGCTGGACTAAGGATTTATGGAACGTACAAAACTCATATTTGTCAATACCATTTCCCAGTATCTTCGGACGGGATTATGTATGGTCCTCTCCCTGTATTCTACTCGACTGATACTTGCTGTATTAGGTCAATCAGATTTTGGCATATACGCATTGATTGGTAGTTTAGTTACGATGCTGAGTTTCATTACTTCTTCACTTGCTACTAGTACACAAAGATTTTTTTCTTATTCATGGGGAAAGAATGATATAAACGAGATAAAGGTCATTTTCAGTAACGCTCTGGGACTTCATTTCATTATTAGTCTATTGTTAACGCTTGTTTTACTTTTGACAGAACAAGCCATTGTGCACGACTATATGAAAATTCCACCTGAAAGAATAGAGGCTGCAGATTTTGTTTATTACACCATTGTGCTGATGCTTGCCCTTACATTTATGACAGCTCCTATTAGAGCGCTTTTTATTGCTAGGGAAAACATCGTATATACTTCAATAGTTGATGTCGCTGATAGTATTCTTAAACTTATCGGAGCGATATCATTGACATACATCACGTATGACTCTCTGAAAGTGTACTCGTTACTCATGGCAGGCATTTCTGCTTTTACATTTTTAGCCTATAGCATATATGCATTTATTAAATACGAGGAGTGTCACATTCCACTCATTTCTGAATTTTCATCAAATCACATTCGACAATTGTTTTCATTTACAGTGTGGAATGTCTATGCCGTAGGAAGTACTATTATTAGGACACAAGGACTTGCTGTCATCCTCAATAAATTCCTTGGCACCATTGTTAATGCAGCTTATGGTATTGCGCTTCAAATATCAAATGCCGTCAGTTCTGTTGCAGCCAGCATACTAAATGCCATGAATCCACAACTAATGAAGGCAGAAGGCGGAGGAGATAGAACTAAAATGTTGCAATATGCCACTAAGGAAAGCAAATACTCCTACCTGATGTTGTCTTGCATTTTGATTCCCATAGTAATTGAGATGCCTGCAATTCTTACAGCATGGCTCAAGGAATATCCACCATATACAATAGAATTCTGCAGAATGGTTGTCATTGCAACCATTTTTGACCAAGCAACAATTGGACTAACATCTGCCAATCAGGCGGAAGGGAACATCCGTAATTACTCTCTAATTACAAGTACAATTCGTCTTATAATCATACCCTCCACATGGATGTGTCTTTACTACGGGTTTCACATCCCAAGTGTAATCTGTTGCTACTTGTTTTTTGAGTTGACCTGCGGACTATCACGTATACCACTTATTCATCATACGTCAGGACTTAACGTAGGAGATTATTGCACGGAGGTATTTATCAAATCCTTAATCCCTATTATCGGAAATATAGCTGCATGCGTCCTGCTAATCCATTTGATGGATGGAGCATTACGTTTCTTCGTTACGGAATCTGTCGGGATACTTATTACCGGAATACTCACATACTGTTTTTCTTTGGATCGGGCAGAAAAGGCTTGGATCTTCCATCACATAACACATTGGAGACATGATTAAGATTCAAGATAAAAAAGAATGCTGTGGATGTACTGCTTGTGAGCAGATATGCCCTAGACGTTGTATCTCCATGAAAGAAGATGGCGAAGGATTCTTATATCCTGTCGTAGACGTTGAATCATGCGTTGATTGTAATCTATGCGAGAAAGTATGTCCTGCGATATATCCCTTTACGCCAGCACAACAACTTCCACAAAGCTACGCCTGTAAGGCTCACAGTGAAGACACCAGACTCAACAGTTCTTCTGGAGGCATGTTTACCATCTTGGCTTGCAAGGTTATCAATATGGGAGGAGTTGTTTTTGGGGCATGTTTCCAAGAGGACTGGACCATTGCCCACGACTTCACAGAAACACTGCAAGGACTTGACAAGTTCAGAGGTTCCAAATACGTTCAAAGTTTCATTGGTGATACTTATCAGAAAGTAAGAGATTTCCTAAAAGAAGGCAGAAAAGTTTTGTTTTCTGGCACGCCATGCCAAGTTGCAGGTTTAAATCATTTCCTTGGGAAAAAATATGAGAATCTATACACTATAGATGTCGTATGCCACAGCATTCCAAGCCCTCTTGTTTGGAAAATGTACTTAGAAAATAAACAAAAGAACAATAGCATCAAACATGTCACTTTTCGAGACAAGTCTGCAGGATGGCGGAATTATGGCCTAACAATCAGCAATGAATCTCAAATTATTGAACAAGGTACGAAAGAAGAAAATCTGTATATGCGCGGGTTTTTAGAGAACCTTACGGTAAGGCCTTCCTGTTTTGCATGTCCAGCCAGGAATTATACTTCCGGCAGTGATATCATGTTGGCAGATTGTTGGGGATTGGAGAAGTATCATCCGGAGATTGATGATAACCGGGGGATGTCACAAGCATTAATATTGACAGAGAAAGGTCAAAAATTGTTTGATGATTGTCAAAACGATATTTTCACGCTTTGCATTCCTTATGAAGAGGTGGAAGACAAAAGCCTTCACTTGCCCATTACTGCATCAACGCGTCCACATCCTTATCGGGATTACTTCTTCGCTAACATTAGGAAACAACCTATTGAAGACCTCATAATCTTTTGCCTTAAGAAGGGAGACTTGCGTTCAAAGAGAATTGCGAATATCAAAAAAATCGGTAAAGTATTCGGACTTGACAAAATATATAGGATATGGAAGGACAAGGGAAAATAGCATTATTCACATGTCATGAAGACCCTAATTATGGTAGCATGCTACAAGCCTATGCGCTTGTGGCAGCCATTAAATCATTTGGTTACGAAGCCGAGTATATTTCTTATAGGAACTATCCCTATCAGTCTTGGTTGATAAGGGTAATTAAGACGATTGTAAGACATTTGGGATTAAAGAAAAGTGTACATGAGTTCAGCTTCTTTGATACGCCTGAATTTGCCGACACGCTGAATGCCTTTAAGAGGTTTCATCGTCGATATATCCCATCCTCAAAAAAAATCTACTACAGCAATACTATCAGAACAATTACAGAGCACAACGAATACACCAACTATATTATCGGAAGCGATCAGTCTTGGAGTCCATATCTATATGATAGCCGAAAACCATATTTCCTTGACTTTGCAGAGCTCCCCAAACGGAATGCCTATGCTCCTAGTTTAGGAACCACCAACATATCCGTTGAATATAAGCAACTGCTCCAACAGAAATTATCATTGTTTAATCATCTGTCTTGTAGAGAAAACTCTAATAGCGAAATGCTCTCTTCTCTTATCGGAAGGGAAGTGAAGAATGTTCTTGACCCGACATTGTTACTTTCCTTTAAAGAATGGGATAAGATTGCAACAACTCCAAAGATTAACGGAGATTATATCCTAGCATATATTCTGGGCGAAAAAGACACAATTATAAAATTTGCCGATAACCTTGGTAACAAAACCGGTCTACTCGTATATTATATTGTTACCCGCCCAAAACACAAGAATCACAAAAATACGTTGACAGGCATTGGGCCTGATGACTTTGTGGGACTGGTCAAGCATGCAAAATATGTTGTAACAGACTCTTTCCACGGCACCCTGTTCTGTATTATCTACAAGGTTCAATTCTATGCCTTCAGTAAGCAGAAGGGCGATATGAATAACAAGGATAACATTCGAATATTAGAATTCCTAAAGACATTGCGCCTAGAAGAGAGGTTTCAAGATGATAATCACGCGTTTCTATTGGAAAACGTGAATTATGAAGAATCCCACCATATACTTCTTTCAATGCAAAAAGAATCTGTTGCGTTCTTAAAATTATGTGTTGAATAATTATCGGAGTCTTGTAAAATGAAAATTGCATATATATTAAATACCACGACGTCTTATAGCGGTGATTCCAAGGCATTTCTGTCTTTGTTGAAAGGTTTGGTCTTAAAGGACATACAACCTGTTATCATCGTTCCTAATAGCGATGATATATACCAGACATTCAGGTCTCAGGGGGATAAAGTTTATGCTCTTAAATATAAACATTCTACCTATCCTAATATAAATGACATAAAAGATGTATTTTTATTTGTACCAAGAATCTTGGGGCGTCTTTTGCTAAACTACATTGCAACGAGAAAGCTCATTAGCATCTTAAAAAAAGAGAATGTACAATTGGTTCACACCAACGTGAGTGTAATCAATATTGGTCAACGAGCAGCAAAAGAACTTAGTTTGCCACATATATATCATTTCCGCGAATATGCTGATCTTGTTGGATTCAGACATTTTCCAAGCAAGGCTTCTTTCCTCAGTTCTATTTGCGAAAAAAACAACTATGCCATTTGCATCACTAGAGGTGTTCAGCAATACTATCACCTAAACAATTCACATTCTATGGTGATATATGATGGCGTTAGAAGGAAGTCCGAGAATATGCCTATAAGTACTAAAGAGAATTATTTCCTTTATGTAGGTAGAATAGAACCGAACAAAGGGTTGCTTGATTTGTTAAAAGCTTACAACAACGCTCAAACACCCAATTATCCATCTTTTCCCAAGATGAAGGTCGCAGGTGCTTTTTCAGATGTCTCTTATTCGCAAATTATAAATCGTTATATTGAAGAGAATCATCTTGAGAATAATGTTGATTTACTTGGCGAGCGTAAAGACATAGACCAGCTTATGCAGCATGCACTGGCTTTAATTGTTCCTTCCAAGTTCGAAGGATTTGGCTTCTGCATGGCTGAAGCTATGTTCAATGGATGTATTGTAGTTGGATATAATGATACTGGAACAAAAGAACAATTCGAAAACGGATTACAACAGACAGGAGAATCCATAGGATTCCCATATAATAATAACGAAGAGCTTATCGATTTACTTACGCGGCTTTCTTCCACTCCAGACATTGAGTTAGCTCCTATTCGAGAACGGGCTTTCCATACAGTAAATGAATTGTATTCTATTGAAAACAATGTCCAGAAAATACATAATTTTTATAAACAACTCAACTTGTTGGCATCATGAAACCAAGAATATTTGCATATTATCTGCCCCAATATCATCCTTTCCCCGAAAACGATGAATGGTGGGGAAAGGGATTTACGGAATGGACCAATGTGGCCCGAGCACGTAAACTGTTCCCAGGACACAACCAACCACATATTCCTGCCGACCTTGGTTTCTATGACCTCCGTCTTCCCGAAGTGCGCGAACAGCAGGCAGATTTGGCCCGTAAGGCCGGAATCGAAGCATTTTGTTACTACGAATACTGGTTCGGAAATGGCAAACAACTGATGCAACGTCCTTTCGAGGAAGTTGTTGCATCCGGCAACCCCGATTTCCCATTCTGCCTCTGTTGGGCAAATCACTCTTGGTACAAGAAATTGTGGGACCCGAATAAACCGGGAAAAGACATTCTTCTTGCAGAGCAAACCTATCCCGGAGAGAAAGACTACACCGAGCATTTCCATCACCTCCTGTCCGCATTCAAGGACAAACGCTACGTGAGGGTCAATGGAAAGTTATTCTATGTCATTTATGATGCCATCGGTTTTAAGGATATTGAAACATTCATTAGCATATGGCGTCGGCTTGCAAAAGAAAATGGCTTGAATGATTTCTTTTTTGTGGCTACCGATTATAATTCTGAGCACAAAGAGAGCCTACTTGCAAAGGGATTCGACGCCATCAACAACGTGGACTACATCAATATATATCACGTTGCTCCGACGTGGAAGAAAGCTCTTCAGACTATAGGAAGAAAGTATCTGGGCATTCCCATGATATATAAATACAAGGATGCAATCCGATATATGCTTCACCCTTCTTGCGTGGAGCGCGAAGTGATTCCCGTTATTGCTCCGAACTGGGATCATACGCCTCGTTCGGGTAGAAAGGGTCTTGTTTTTACCCATTGTGCACCGAAGTATTTCAAAGAACTCGCATTCAAAGCCTTTTCCATGTTGAAGAACAAACCAGCAGAAGAACAGATAGTGATGGTGAAATCATGGAACGAATGGGGTGAGGGCAATTACATGGAACCGGATCTTGAATACGGACACGGATATATTGACGCACTTCACGAAGCAGTCATTGAGTCTGACAAATAAACTGTCAGTTTAATCTCATGAAAACGAGGATTGCAATTATAATAACTACCATTCTGTTGATGTTGGTAATATGCCAGTCAACATCTGCAACGGATTATCTGTTTCTTAACGGGAAATCCGACTATTCCATAGTTATTCAAGACGACGCATCCGTTTCCGAACACACTGCAGCAAAGGATTTTCAGTCTGTCATAAGGCAAATCAGCGGAGTCACTTTGCCAATTGTCACACGTTCTGCCAGAAAAGGTATCTATATCGGATGGACGCCGCAAACAGGTGTGCCACAACCCAAAAACACCGACGAGTCCTTCACACACAAAACAATTGGCAACAGTCTTTATATCTTCGGAGGTTGTGAGCGTGGAACCATGTATGGTGTATTTCGCTTTCTTGAACGGGAACTGGGTGTGCATTGGTACACCAGTTCGTTCACCAAGATTACAAAAAGGAAAAATTACGCGCTACCCTCTCTTTCACATAGCGAAAAACCCGTCATCCGCCAACGGTTGGATTTCTATTATGATGCTTTACGACATCATGATTGGGTTGCACACAATCTGCTGAACACACAATACCTGCTCGCAAACACCCCGTATGGAAATATGTCATCCTACTGGGGCATACATACATTAGAGAAACTAATACCACCGAGCAAATATTTCCGCACACATCCGGAATATTTTAGTGTATATAAAGGACGGCGTTCAGACAAAGCTCAGCTCTGCTTGAGCAATGCATCAATGCTTCGCGAGCTGACGAAGAACTTGTTGGAAGCCATTGCGAAGAATCCCGGTTACTGGTGCTATGACGTGTCACAAAACGACAATCCATGGCCATGTGAATGTCCTGCATGTCAGCGACTGACAAAAAAGTACGGTGGGCATTCTGGAGCCATGATTTGGTTTGTCAATCAAGTTGCTAACCAGGTGAAACAAATCTATCCCGATATATACATCGGCACGTTTGCATATAAATACACCCGGCAAGCACCGAAAAGCGACATTAAGCCTGCCGGCAATGTCGTAGTTCGTCTCTGCGATATTGAGTGCTGCATGGCACATCCATTGGAAACATGCGAGAAAAACCGCGATTTCCTGTCAGATATGAATGACTGGCGTAAAATAACCAAGAACATATATATCTGGGACTACACGACAGGTTTCCGTCATTATCTCCTCCCTTTCCCCAATTTCACTGTGCTTGCGGCCAATTTCAGGTATTTCAGCAAATCAAGCGTTATCGGCATACTTGAAGAAGGGGTTCACAATGTGCCTTGGGGGGAGTTCTCCGAGTTAAAACAATGGCTTATCGCCAAACTGATGTGGAATCCCTATCAGAACACAGATTCACTCGCCACGCAGTTTATCAATGACTACTATGGCAAAGCTGCACCATATATAAAAAGGTATTATGATTTATGCCAGCGACAAGTTTCTGACAGCAATCATTTTTCTGTTAAATTAGATTATAATGCAGACATTTTCAGTAAAAGATTCATTGATGAAGGAATGGTGTTGATACAGCGAGCTTTAACTGCGGTAGCCAACAATTCCACTGAACTGAAACGCACTCAACGCATCGCTGCTCAACTATATTACCTGAAGTTGCGTAGAAATACCACGACATCCACTATTGATGGAACAATTAAACAATTGCAAAACATTATTAAGGATGACCATACGACCATTGACGAACAGGGCACGACCATTGACGAATTTCTGAAAATACACAAACTATGAATATAGCCTATTTAGGAAAAATACAGTTATCAGATGTAGACCTGTCTTATCTGCACGAAGCACAGAAATTGGCAGATATTACCTACATCATGGAAATATGCCCGCGCTTCCTTAAAGGACCCGCCTTCAATATAGAGCGTGTCTACAACAAATCAGGCATCTTCAAAGCTGTTGACATCTATCCAGATTTCCGAAGATATGCAGAGTTTATTGACATCAACAAATTCTACGTAGTCAACACTTGCGGCAGACTATGGCAACTGAAGTCGTTCTGGACACATTTCCTGCTACTTTTATTTCTGATACGTCATCGTTTCAATATTATTCATTTAGTATGGCCTCCCAATATCTATGAGTTTACCATTTATGTTTTACGACATAAAATGATACTCACTGTGCACGATCCATTCCCACATTCTGGTCTGGATACTTTCATTGTGCGACTGAGAAGAAGATTTGCCTTCTGGTTTATACCACGTTTTATCATACTAAACAAGACTCAGCGAAAAGATTTTTTGGATTTCTACCATCTGCCTGAACAACGTGTTATCAACAGCCAACTGAGTTGTTATACATACTTACGCACCATTGATACATCACACTGCGACAGGCTTTTTGGGCGATACATCCTTTTTGCGGGAAAGATTTCTCCGTATAAAGGTCTTGATTATCTGTTACCTGCCATGAAGAAAGTTCATCATGTCTGCCCTGACTGTCGGCTCGTTGTTGCTGGCGGGGGAAAATATCACTTCGATATCAGTCAGTATCAGGCTCTCGATTATATCGATATTCGTAACCGCTTTATACCCGATGAGGAATTAGTGACGCTCATCAAGCATTGTGCTTTTATGGTATGTCCTTATACCGATGCTACCCAGAGCGGTGTCATTATGTCTGCATTTGCTTTTAACAAGCCTGTTATTGCCACAAATGTTGGTGGCTTACCCGAAATGGTTCTACATGAGCGTTATGGATTAATCATCAAAGAGAAGGATATCGATGCACAAGCAGAGAGTATTATAAAGCTTTGGCAAAATCCAGATAAGGTGAACCAATATTCTGAGGAGATAAAACATAGCTATAACAATGGTGAATTGTCATGGGGAAAGATTACTGCAAATATGATTAAAATTTATAAAAGTTCTATTTAGACCAATAAACTTTGTTGCGAATAAAAAGTAAAACGTATGAAAAATATTTTGTCCGTTGTCATTGTTGAATATCATAGTATAAAAGAGATCATGCAGTGCGTGACATCTTTTAAAACATATATCAATATACCATATGAAATAATAGTATCTTCCAACTCCTGTTATACTGAGCAGCAACAAGAGAATATCGACCAGTCAGATGCCAATGTGCGCTGGCTATTTAATGAGCGCAATGGTGGTTTTGCCTACGCTATGAATGAAGGACTACGTCAGGCAAAAGGCGACTATCTGGTTATTATGAACTCAGACTGCACCTTGGAATCTGACCTTGGCAAAATGATGGATTTTATGGCTAAGCATCCTAAAGTGGGTGCAATTGCTCCGCAGATGAAAGACTCCGATGGAAACATTCAAGACACGGCTCGCCCGTATGTTAATGTGTCAAGATATGTTGTGCGACAGTTGAAACGTATAATCGGGAAACGTGAGAGTGTGCTGGATCACATGGATTACAATCGCGTGCAGACGGTGGATTGGCTCATAGGGGCTTTCATCATGGTATCCCGTGAAGCGTATGAACGTACAGGAGGATTAGACGACAGTTTTTTTATGTATGCAGAGGATCTGGACTGGTGTACTCGCATTCGTCAAAAAGGATTGGAGATTGTGTATTATCCACATTGTGTCATCACCTATAAGGGTACACGCCGGGCCAGAAATAATTGGAGATATGCCCGGATTTTCATTCGAAGTCATTTCATCTATTGGCGTAAGTTCGGCTTTTTCTCGGGTTATCCGCGTAGAAGGAAGCTTTTCTTTGATGATTGAGCTGCTGTCTGCCCTACATGCAAAAGTGCTGTAATCACAGAAGCATAGATGAGCACGTCTACCAAAAGAATAATGGGCAAGATAAAATGGGATTGCCATAGGGCATAATTAATGCCACATATTAAACCGAAAAGCACTAAAATACAGGTCAGGGTGCTATGCATTGACAAACCTGCCGCCATGAAGAGATGATGGATATGCGTCTTGTCAGGTTGGAAAATGGCACGCCCTGAAAGAAATCGCTGAAACGTTACCCGTATAACATCCAGGACAGGAATAAGAAGGAGGGTAACGGATATAAGCATCTGCTCTTCACCGCAATCTACAGGAGCAATGGGGTGCATAAGACTTTTGATACTCATATAAGCACATATATAGCCTAAAAAAAGGCTTCCAGCATCGCCCATGAAGATTTTATTGTGCCCGATTTTTCCAAACACATTAAAGCACCAGAACACTACCAAAGAGCCTACAATAGCGGCATCTAATGATGCGATTAAGGGAAAATCACTCTTTGCGAAGACGTAGGAATACGCGGATAGAATAAAGATACACAACCCCGATGCAAGGCCATCGATACCATCAATGAGATTTATGGCATTGACAATGGTCATTATGAGAAGCACCGTGAGCGGATATCCTACCCATATAGAAATCTCATGCATACCAAGGATTCCGTTTAGGTCTGTGATAAGAAGACCGCATAAGGGAAGAAATAATGCTGAGATACCTTGTATGACAAATTTATGACTGGCTTTCATTCCAAAGCGGTCATCGAAGATGCCAATGAAATAGACAAGAAATGCTCCTGCCGCCATAACGAGAGTGGAAATACTAACTATGACCCCAGTTTCTGCCATATCTTCAATGGCATAAAGCGATGCGCTTAAACCTATAATTGCCGCAGGCATAAATACAACGCCACCTAAACGGGGCACAGGATTCTTATGTACTTTGCGAATGTTGGGACGGTCGAAATAACCGTTTCGTTTACACAAGCATAGAATCCATGGCATTAGCAGCATGGATATTAACGCAGATGTAATGAAAGATATGATAATGTAGAATGCAGTCATATATCCGTTTATATAATATAAACGTTCTTTAGACTTTTTTTATTGTTCTAAACACTGGTTTTTTGTGGGAACAAGCAGACTTTTTGTAAAGTTCCCTTAATACTTGCGGAAACGTAGCGTGCCTTCCTCGCCAGAAAGCACCATTGCGTCAGAGTTCAGTACGTCAATGTGGAGACGGCCGTTATTAGGAATGCCATATCTTCGTAAAGAGTCAATGTGATAGCAGGTTTTATCTAATTCTGCATCAATGACAATTTTGTCTGGGTTGATAATAAGGCTGTCTGAAGTTTGGCGATAGTATGTAAGATAATAACGGCCTTCTTCGCCTGGTAGTTCTTGCAGAACAAGTAAATTGTTACGTACCTTATAATATATGGTTGTATCTGGTTTGTTGTAGGCAATGGAGCCGTCTGTCGCTCTCCATTCCACAAGTTGCCACATGCCGCCCAATGTACTGTTATCTCGTTTGTTCTCACAACTGGTGTATATGACCAGGGATATAAGTGAGATAATACAATATAGGAAAAAATGCTTTTGATTTTTCATTTATTATTTTGTTTTGTTAATCCATCCGCTATAAGATACGGATAGCATGCCGCCGTTGCTTTTGCCAAGGATTTCTCCGTCGTTATGACCATAGCTTGCTGTGATGCCTAACCCTTTCACTTGGCGGGGCTTATAGATAACTTCTGCCATAAGATAGTTGGCTTTCTGTGGATCTGGTGTGGGGGTATAGTAGGAACCTAAACTTTTTTCGTGAGTGTAAAGGAATCGCCATCCCCATTCCTCTGTGGGTTGTCCACATAGGCCTATATGATGAGCATTGATTCGGTTGTGGTAAACCATCAGGTTATGATTGAACTTGCCGTTTGCAAGTTTGTCGTTATACATGGGGGAGGAGAGTAGTGGATTTCCCATTACGTAGCCCGAATGTTGCCAGGCACCATAGATGTGATGGTTGTAGTATTGGTCACATCCGCTAATCTGTTCTGGTATGACAGCCGTCTTGTCATGATAGATGGCACCACTTTGGTCCATGGTGCCAATGTGTTCATAAACAAGACTACTTAGGAACGGATTCTTGGGTAAGTTTATTTCTACGCCCCAGAGCATATCTTTCCAACCATACTGCCAGAACATTTGGCTTTCGTCTTCGAAGAAGTGCTCCATATAGGCGGCTACGCTCCAGCCTTTGCCGTGATAGTCGGCGCGTAGATGCCAACTTCCTAGCTGGTTTCCTTCCCGGTTAGCATAAATGTTACCATCATTAACGTCGCTTCCTCCAGGAATGAATGCATTCCAGAAACTCTTGAAGCCGTTAAGCAGATTTACGTTTTCTTCTATCGTAGCATCAAAACCAGACCTTTGCCAAATGTTATGTCCTGTGCCACCAAATTGGCAGCTCATCTCCAGCCCGCCAGTAACGGTAAGGGGGAACTTCTCTTTATTGCCTATGCGCAGAAATGCAGCCTTTGAGTGATAAAGAGAGCCTGTGGTATAATAGAAAGCTTTGTTATTACCGTTATACTCGCGTTGCCAGGCATTGTCTGTGTACCATCCATACGCAATATGTGCCTTGAGGGCCAGCCAATTCTTCGTGCCAGGAATTATCCAAAAATCAGGTAACTCCAATCGAATTTGAGGGAGCGGACGTGCGTTGATACCTGTGGTCATGGCACCACTACTGAGGGCTTGATTCTTTAATTCAAGAGGTCGTTCCTTCTGACCTAAACTTAGTCGAAGGACCTTCCACTGAATATCGGCGTAAAGCTGTTGTATTATAAAGTGTTTACTTCCCATTCCAACAGCCACAGCTATGTCTGCCCCATATCCTATGCGCCATTTTCGCAGACTGTCGGCCATAACATCCCTTCCGATTGCACCACGCAGATAACCATAGTTGTTATGGTGGGAGCTAAGACCGTATCTGTTGCTGGTAAACCAGAACGGAGCAAAATCTCCGCCACTAAATGCGCTGGTAACGGTCCCCTCGTAGCGTATGTCTTTCCCTAAGCGACTAATTTGTGCTTCAGAGACTATGGGAAGGATGATGAAAACAGTTATTAGAAGTCGCTTCATTTATTTCTCTGTATGTTCACGACTTCCTTGGTTTCCGTAATGGCCGTAGATACCATAGTGGCCATATTTGCCATAACCATAGCCATATTTTCCGTACTTGCCATATTTTCCGTACTTGCCATACTTTCCGTATCCATAATAATAGCCGTATTTCTTCTTCTTAAGGTCTACACCATTAAGAACTAAGTTCACCTTTGGCAACTTATTGTTCTCACACAGACTGTTGATAAGAGCGAAGTTTGAACGTGGTGAATAGTCTGCACGACAAACGACTAACGTAACTTCTGCTACACGTGAAATAGACAATGTGTCGCTTACGAGTCCGATAGGAGGCGTGTCGAGTACTATGTAGTCATAGTGTTCCTTAAGCATTGATATGGCCAAATCAAGTTGCTCGCGCGTAATCAATTCACCTGGATTGGGAGGAATCACACCTGCCGGGAGTACGTCAAGGTTGGGATTGCCAATACCGTGGGCAATCTGGGCCTCCAACAGGTCATATTTCGTTTCGTTGCTGGAAAGGAAGGTCGTAATACCGTTTTTGCTCACAGGTATTCCGAACAACTTCACCAAACGAGGCTTGCGGATATCCAGACCAACAATAATAACTTTCTTACCCATCAGGGCCAAAGACATTGCCAAGTTTGTTGAAACAAATGTCTTTCCTTCTCCTGGAATACAACTTGTACAGCAAATGACTTTCTCATCGTTATTCTGTACAAAGCGTAGATTGGTACGTAATCCACGGAATGCCTCTTCCATGGTGTTATTGGAGTTTTCGTGTACAACCAAAGCCCGTTCGCCATCCACAACTTTATCTCCCAATGGGATATCTGCCAAGATGGGAATCTTTGTTAGTTTCTCCATGTCGTCTCGGCCTTCAATATGATAGCGTAAAAGATTACGCAGGAAAACAATTCCGATGGGGAATCCGAAACCAAGTATCAGAGCCATCAAGAATATAATCATTCTTTTGGGAGCAACCTGTCCTCCATATTGAGGTGAGTCAATGATTCTTGCTTTTGCTGCAGTACTGGCTAAGGAGATGGCATTCTCCTCTCTTTTCTGCAAAAGCATCAAATACAGGTTGGCCTGAATTTCTTGCTGACGCATAATGTTAGTCAGAGCACGCTCTTGAGTTGGAGTACTCTGAATACGGCTGTTAAACATGTGGAACTGACTGTCGGCACTCTTCTTTCGGGTCATCAGGTCGTTCTTTATGGCTTCCAGACTGATTCTAATGGAAGGCCACATTTCTTCCAATTCTGATGTGATGCGCTGTACGTAGGGGTTGTCTTCGCTTGAGGACTTTATAAGTCGGTTGCGCTGCAGAACGCCTTCATTGTATTTGCTGATTGATTGGTTCAGATTTGCATCCTGAAGTCCTAGGTTAGCTGGGATGACTTGCATGGCATTGGCTGGGTTGTTGGTGTAGTTTACCAATGCTGTAATAAGATTCAACTGAGTCTCCAGCTCCACTTGCTGTGATTGGTATTCGGTTGTCTTTGCCAAGGAGTTTGTAGCATCGTTGGTCAGGTTAATCAAGTCGTTGTTTTTCTTGTATTGCTCCAGGTTACTTTCTGTGATATCCAAGTCTCCACGAATGTTTAGCAGACGTTCTCTGATGAACTCGTCGGTCTTGGTTGCTACCTCGTTCTTGTCCTCATTGGCGTCATCATTATAACTCTTCAAAAGTTCGTTAAGATAATCCAAGGAACGTTGAACCTGTGTGTCTGTAAACGTGATGGCTGCAACCGTTGTAGTCTTACTGGTTGCTGCAGCATTAAGCTTGGCGGTATAAATTCTTCCTGCTGCGTCAAGAGGCATGATAACTGCATACAATGTGCGGTCCTCTGACATTTTGCTGGCAGGGTTCTTTTGGAAAATCACCGTGCCAACAGGAGTGGTGATGTTACCTGGCAGTTTTTTTATCTCACGATCAAACTCGATTTTTTCTTTGCTGCCTTTAATGGGTACTTCTCCCTTGATTATATATCCACCTTTCTCGTTTTTCTTGATTTCCAAACTGACAGGTGTCTGTAATACCGCTAATTGGCTTTCAGGCATGTCGATAATTAACGGATTGTTGTTGTAGAGCTCTCTTTTACGCACACTTCCGTCAATAGCGTACGAAACATACAACTTTAATGCTTTGACAACTCGGGTATTGATGTTGGTGCTCCGCAGTATTTCCAACTCGTTGTCAAAACCGTTACTGTTGGAAAACAAACCAACGTTTTCCAAATTCATCTGACCTGCCGACATTTTTCCTTTCTTATCATCATCCTTGATAAGAATCTTCATTGATGAAGTGAAAACGGGATTTGTGTATCGGAGATAGCAAAATGCCAAGCCTAAAGCAATAACGACGGATACAACAATCCATTGCCAGTTAAGGACGATAATTTCCCATATCGTAGATAAATTAAACGCACTGGATTCTTCCTCATTTACATTTTCGTTTGCAACGTAATCTGCCATGATTCAAGTTTTTTTTTGGTTATTCGCAATACAAAATTTTCTTGCAAAGTTACAATTTTTATCTGTACGCGCGAAGTGTTTTGCGACATTTTTTGAAAATTATGATAATTTCTGTGCAGACTTTAGTCTAATTGCCCAAATTGTTGTAATTTTGCAAAAATACGAGTGATAATTCAAGCATGAATATATTATATAAGGGAATGCAGGACCCTACCAAGAGATTTCTGCTAATTGGTACCGATGAAGAGGTGGCAGTAATCCAAGCAGAGTTGTTGGGGCAGGGGCTAGCTCCCCGGATGCAGAGCATTTTGCCTGATGCTGTATCAGAGTCTTTACCGAATATGGATGATGTTGCAGCTGTCTGTTGTGTTCCAAATGCCATGAAGATGGCAGATTTGTCGGCTCTTTACTGTTTTTGTCAAGAACGGGGAATTGTTTTGTTCTTCTGTTCCCCAGGTCTTGCTGTTCTTCAAAAGAACATGGGCTTGAAAAATGTGGGTTTCCTATCTCTTTTTTCTCCTCTTGAAGAGCCACTTAGTTGTTGGTGGAACAGATTGATGAAGCGGCTTTTTGACTTATTGGTCAGTGGAGTATTTTTGTTCTTCATTTTCCCGTTTATTTACATTGTGGTAGCATTGCTTATTAAGCGTAAAAGTGCAGGGCCCGTTTTCCTTTTTACAAAAAAAACAGGCAGGAAGGGGAAATGTTTTGAGCAAATCACTTTTAGAACAGAAGATTTTCCTGCGGATTCCCTCCTGCAAAAATCAGCTATAAAATCATTGCCCCAGTTTATGAACGTGTTCGGAGGCAGTATGTCCGTTGTTGGTGTACGTGATTTGGATACTTCTGAAGAGGCTTCTTTCTCGGTCAATTATGTTAAGCCGGGTATGGTGAAATGCCATCTGTGTAAGAATGCGGATATCTGGTACATTCAGAATTGGTCAATGTGGTTAGACTTCAGTATTTTGCTGAAAACGTTATTTAATAAAAACAAAATAGAATAATATCAAATAAAGAGAACAAATATGATGTCGATATTCTCAAAATTATTTACTCGAAAATCCGATACAGATACACGTATTGGCGGCATGGAGGATTTTATGTTGCTTATCAGAGTTTATTATCAGTCGGTCATTGCTTCTCATTTGGGGATTAATAATTTGGCGTCGTTGCCCGACCTGAGGGTTTTCAAGCAAACGTATCATGTTCAAACGATTAACAACAAGTTGGGCGTTGGTGAAAAGAAACAATGCAGAAAGTTGATGCAGGATATTTATCATATCAGCGACGGTTTCTTTGCGGAAGTGGATGCTAGTGTGAAGAAACGTTGCAAGAAAATACAGGACGTTCAGGGCTATCTTGTTACTTTCCAGGGCTTTAGTCAGGATCTTATGATGCTAATGGGAAATCTAATGCAATGGAAATTCCGTCTGCCGGGATTCTTTAAAAGCGCCTTGAGACAGATGGTGGAAAAGCAGATTCACGAGATAATGACAAAACTGGATTGGAAGGATGAAGGTGTACGTCGTACTTGTGTGTCCATCAGAAAGTACCAATCTGCTCTTGGATACACAGAATCGTGGATGTCTGAGTATGTTTATACCCTTGTTATGCTCGCAAAAAAGGAGCCAAAGAAAAATAGTGAGGAATAATTTTGCATAACGTTAGAAAAAAAGTTATCTTTGTCCTCGAAAAATTGGAGTTCAAAAGAAAATGGATGCAAAACTGACAGAACTTATCATTCGCCTAGAGACTCGTACTCGTCAACTTTTAATGCAGTACAGCAAGTCTCAGGAAGAGAAAAGAGAGCTCTTGTCGCGTTTGAAGGAACGTGATGCAGAGATTCTGTCTTTGAAGCAGAAGAACGAAGAGCTCCAGCAACAATATACCCATCTGAAGATGGCGAAGTACATTGATATGGCAGATGATGACGTAAAGGACCTCAGGGGCCGTATCAGAAAGATGGTGCGTGATGTTGACCGGTGTATCTCGATGCTAAAAGTAGAATAATATTATGGCTGAGCAAAGTAACACCTTATCAATAACTCTCCGTTTTGGCAGTTGGACATTGCCTATGACTGTTCGTCGGGAAGAGGAATATGTCTATCGGCAGGCAGAAAAACTTATAAAGGAGAGATTCAACTTTTATACAAACAGTTATCCAGGACAGAGTACAGAAATGTATCTTGTAATGACTATTCTGGACATAGCTGTTAAAGTCAAGCAGCAGGAAACGTCTATGGATATGGAGCCTATAACCAACAGGTTAGAACCGTTGCTTGCAGAGTTGGAGTCCGCACTCGAGAAAAAACAAGAGAGTTAATGACCCCAATTAATAAATCAAATTTTAAATATTCATGTTACCTTATATTATTTATGGCCTGATTATAGGAATTGTGTCCTTTGCGGTCTTCTTTTGCGTATGGTATTTCGTGGTATTGCCCGGAAAGCGTAAAAGAATGACAGAAGAGGCCGAACAGGAAGCAGAGATTATTAAGCAAAAAAAATTACTGGAGGTTAAGGAGAAGTTCATTAGTAAAAAGGCTGAACTGGAGAAAGAGGTTCGTGTGCGCAACCAGCAAATCCAACAGGCGGAGAACAGAGCAAAGCAGAGAGAACTTAGCCTTAATCAGAGACAAGATGAACTGACTCGTCGCAAGCAGGAGTCTGATACTTTGCGCCTACGCCTTGAAACCCAGCAGGCTGTCCTTCAGAAGAAAGAAGAGGAGGTGGAGCAACGTATGGGGCGTCTGATAGAGCAGGAGCGGACCAAATTGGAGGAGATTTCTGGTCTCAGCATCGACGAAGCCCGTGAGCGTTTGATAGAATCCCTTAAGGATGAGGCTAAAACAAGCGCTGCCGCTTATATCAATGAAATTATGGACGATGCTAAGATGACGGCCAACAAGGAAGCTAAGCGCATCATTATCCAAACCATTCAGCGAGTGGCAACAGAAACAGCTGTTGAGAACAGTGTTACTGTATTTCATATAGAAAACGATGAGGTTAAGGGACGTATCATCGGACGTGAAGGACGTAATATTCGCGCCTTAGAGGCTGCTACAGGTGTAGAGATTGTGGTAGATGATACACCCGAGGCTATTGTTATCAGTGCTTTCGATCCTGTAAGACGTGAAATTTGTCGCTTGGCTCTACACCAGTTGGTGGCTGATGGACGCATACACCCTGCTCGCATAGAGGAGGTTGTGGCAAAGGTGAAGAAGCAGATTGATGAAGAAATCATAGAAACCGGTAAGCGCACGACCATTGACCTTGGTGTACACGGTTTGCATCCGGAATTGATTCGTATCATCGGTAAGATGAAGTATCGTAGCAGTTATGGGCAGAATTTGTTACAACATGCTCGTGAAACTGCCAATCTTTGTGCTGTTATGGCAAGCGAGTTGGGACTGAACCCAAAGAAGGCAAAGCGTGCGGGTCTGTTGCATGACATTGGCAAGGTGCCCGACGAGGAACCCGAAATGCCCCATGCATTATATGGTGCCAAGTTGGCGGAAAAGTATAAAGAAAAACCTGATATTTGCAATGCCATTGGTGCGCATCATGATGAGATGGAGATGACAACTCTTTTGGCTCCCATTGTTCAGGTGTGTGATGCCATTAGTGGCGCACGTCCTGGCGCACGTCGTGAGATTGTCGAAGCTTACATTAAACGACTGAAAGATTTGGAGGATATTGCGATGAGCTATCCTGGCGTTGTTAAGACGTATGCTATCCAGGCGGGTCGCGAACTTAGAGTGATTGTAGGTGCAGACAAGATAGACGATAAGCAGACGGAGTTGTTGAGCACTGATATTGCAACAAAGATTCAGAATGAGATGACATATCCTGGTCAGGTTAAGATTACCGTTATTAGGGAAACCAGATCAGTTTCTTACGCGAAGTAGCATATTATATATAAGGTATAGGAAAAGCCCAGGAACATCCTGGGCTTTTCCTGTATTTTAATTTATCCAAGTTGCCACCATTTCTTTTTCGGCTTTTCCGGTTCTGCGGCACCAAGTTGTTCTGTTAGGACTTGTTCGTATGTCTTGTGCTTGGAAATCATTTCGTAGATGGTTCCCCAGTCGGGTAGACCGCCGACATTCCTGTCGTCAATCCAAACATCTGCCTTCAGTTTTCTGCTAAAGTGCATGTTCTTTTCTACATCCTCCTCGGGGAAGTCCTTGTTTATGGCATAAAACTCAACGCCTCTGGCTCTGCACCATTCAACAGCATCTTCCAAAAGTTTACCTTCTCTGACACTCCACAAAATAAGTTTGTGGCGCTCCTGGATAAGCATCTTCAGTGTGTCGGTCGCAAAGGGAATTTCTCTGCCAATCTCTGGGTATCTGTGTTCAACAATTGTTCCGTCAAAATCTACAGCTATTGTCATATTATTATAAATGTTTTGCTGCAAAGATACATCTTTTTTGTCATTATTCAGCAAATGTTTCCCTATTTTACTAAAAAAGAATGGAATATAGCCAATATATGGAATAAAAATACTAACTTTGCCCTGAAAATAATATAAATAAGATGAAAAAGTATTTTTCTTTCCTTCCTGTTTTGGCACTTGCTGCAATGATGTGCAGTTGTGTTTCTACAAAGAAGATCGTTTATTTCCAGGGTTCGGATTCTCTGTTTATGCAGGCTCAGGAGGTTCTGCAGCAGTATGAGATGAAGTTAAAGCCGGCTGACCAGATTCTTGTTAAAGTAACTTGTAGTGAACCAGACTTGCTTTCTGTTTTTGCGCAAGACGTTGTTATGGGTACTTCTGGCGGTGGTCGTGGTAATAGTTCTTCATATCTTTCTTCAGGTGCCTCTGGCGGTATGTCTAATGCATACGGATATACCATTACCAACGATGGCTACGTGGTTCTTCCCTCTATAGGTAAGGTTCATGTGGCTGGCCTTACAACACTTGATGCCGCCACGGTGATAGAAGAGAAAATAAAAGAAGTCAGTAAAATCAAGGATCCTGGCGTTACTGTTAATCTGCTGAATGCCCGTGTGGCTGTCTTAGGTGCAGTCAAAACCCCAAAAGTGGTAAGTCTGACCAGTGAACGTAATACTGTTCTTGATGTCCTGTCACAGTGTGGTGATATTGCAGATACTGGTTTGAGGCAGAAAATTAAGCTTTACCGTGAGGTAGACGGCAAGCGAATGATGTACAAGATGGATCTAACAAAGTCAGACGTCTTTGATAGTCCGGCATATTATGTCCAGCAGAACGACTTGATTTACGTAGAGCCTAATAAGAGTCAGAGCATTAAGAGTAGTGCATTCTATACGTTCTGGACGGCAGGTGCTACTATCTTAGGTACTTTGGCAACTATAACTTCAATGATTATCCTTATAAAGAATAATAAGTAATAGTATCCCATTTTTGAATATCAGGTTTGATTGTTGAAATATCAAAACCATACATCCAATGGCCTTCGTCAATGTTGCGAAGGCCATTTCTGTTGAAATAAACCTTAGGCGTGCCATGCAACAGAATACATTTTCTGAAACCTGACGGATTATATGGGAGTGAGTAAGATTTTTGTAGTTTCTGGCTGGAGAGTTCTACGGGTATACACTTCTCGATGTTTGTGCATGTGGAATCTGCTGAGATAAGGATATTACTGCAGTATTGGGTTGTGTCCGAGAAGATGGAGTTATTCATAGTTCTGTAAGTCGCTCCGATTACATAACCTAATACCCATACAGGTGTTCCTGAGTTGATGAATTTGTTTTCAATAATATCATTTGCGGTAAATGGCCGCAGAATAGTCCCTTCCCCTGTTCCGAACAAGAATGTTGGCGAGACGGCTTGGGAAGCTTCTGCTTGTTCTGTTTCAACTTGCTGGCAACTGCAGACAATGATGAAACTCAATAGGAAGAAAAAAAACCTTGTCAATCTTCTTCTGTGAAAGCTATGAGAATCTTTTTAAAATGAACAGGCAAATTCTTCTTGTAATATATGGTCTCTAACCACATCGCTCCATAAATGATAACATCAAAAATAATCCAGCAGATAAGCAGTTTTGCAATCATAACAAAATTTTCTTTAATATTTTGGTACAAAGTTACTAAGTTTCTTTTTAATTTGGAAAAAATTTGTTACTTTTGTGCTCGAAATTCAAAAATAACCGAAGAAAATGAAGAAAAAAACTGTTTTATTGATGCAAGCTTGTGTGCTTTCAGTGTTACTTTTATCATGTAATAAGTCGGAACTTAATACGGAAAATAATGTGAAGACAATAAGTTTCGGTATTCAAAACTATAAACAATATGGTTTTGAGGCGTCTCGTGCGGCGGTACCTGTTGACCTTCCGCATTTGTCATTTGCTGCTTTTGATGCAGCAACTGGTACGGCAGTTGTCCCAACGATTACTTCTAATACGGGCGACAAGGAATACGGAATCTTTACTGCTACTTTTCCGTATGGTTCATATCAGTTAGTATTTGTCGGATATGAGAAAGATTATGATTGTATTATTGATTCTCCATCTTCTGTCTCTTTTGCCAATTCATTTGTTCCAAATACCTTTTTATATTATACAACCATTGATATTAACGAAGAGACGGAGTCTCAGCAAAGTATAACATTAAAACGTGCGGTAGCAGCCTTCCGCCTTGTGATAAACGATGAGATACCAGCAGAATTCAGGAGCGTCCGGTTTGTTTGTGACGGGGGAGGAACGGCACTAAATGCAACAACGGGATTCGCAAAGGAAGTTGTTGGAAGGACATCTACTGTAAATATTCCTGCAACATTCAAAGGGGGCGAAAATGCAGGTATACTGACATATCTTTTCTTGCCATCTTCAGAAACTGTGGTTAATTATCATGTAGAGGCATTGGATGATGCAAATAATGTGATATGCAGCAGGGATTTTTGTGATGTGCCTATGAAGATAAACACCATAACCTGTTACTCGGGCAGTTTCTTTACAGAACCGATAAAGTCAAAAACTTCCGACTATACTATTTTGTATGAAAAGGAGTGGGCGGATACCTTACATTTCTCGTACTAGACGTCAATTAGTAAAGTGTCTTTGTCATGATATCTGAGGGCCCTGAGTCTTTCCCACTCAGGTGCATTCATCTTCCATGTGTGTGATGTGGCTTCAGAGCCATAACTGTCTATTTTTTTTACTACCATCTTCAGCGTCATGCGGTGTATGTCGATGGCTGGGAGGTACTGCGAATTTGAGTCTGCCTCGTTGTGTGTCTCAACAAGGAGTTGCATGCTTGTCAGTTCGTCCAAAAGAATCCTGACCACAGTTTCAGGTAACTGGATGTCCCTTGCCAAAGTGCGGGCAGAATAGGCTGTGTCTCCATTGGCAAATCTTTTACAAATCTTACTCATGAGAAGCAGACAAATGGTATCGCGGTAGCGTCGGCTCAGGTCGTAACTCTGTCGCTCAAAAGCATAGTTCTCCATACATTGGTTAGCGTAGCACAATTGTCCGCCTATCAAACAGATGCTCCAGGAAATCTGCAGCAGCAACATAAAAAGTGGTAATGCTGCAAACGAACCATATATGGCGTTATAGCTGCTCAGTTTAATCTGGTAATGGACATATAGGTATTGGGTGGCGGCAAATGCTATTCCTGCAATGATACCAGGCACTATCACATTCTTGAACTTGACATGTGTGTTGGGCATCATCTTGTACAGCAGTATGAAGGCCATACTGATGAGTACAACGGGCGACAGGCGAAGGATGGTTCCCAAGGTGTTGCTCAGGTACAAATAGTCGGGAAGCAAGCTTCTGAACGTCATCACTGCCATATTCAAACCGCTTATGATGATGATAATAAAGGGAAGCAGAATGAATACGCTGATGTAGTCGGTAATTTTTTTGTATATATTACGTGATGATTTGACAAACCAAATGGTGTTGAATGCTGTTTCTATGTTGGTGGTAAGGGAGAGCAGCGAATACAACAGGAATACTAAACCAACGCCCAAAAAGACGCCGCCCTTGGTGTGTTGAAGATAGGAATCTACAAAGCCCAGAATGGTGTCGAGAATCTCGGGATTTATCTCCAGCGAATTGCGAATACGCTCCTCTAGAAAGAGGTCAAACCCAAAGCCTTTGGCAATCGCAAAGATGATGGCCAGCACAGGAACAGCCGCTAACATGCAGTTGTATGTCAGGGCAGAGGCATAGCTCATGAGATTGTTCTTCATGATACATTCTGTTACGATAATGCCTCGTTTCACCATTCTTATCTTCCATCTTTTGAATGGCGAGAGCTTCTGCTCGTTGATGTTCCAGATATATTCCAGGTTCCTCATCTTCAACGCTTAAAAACAGAAAAGGCAGTAAACTTGTAAGCCGGGTTCTGTAATCTTTTCCTTTTGGGGGAGAAAGACGCTTGTCATTTATCTGCAGCCTGTGTTGCCACAGGTCTCTATCGTTCTACCCTCCAGCTCAGACGGGCCGCCTTCTCTTTTATTCGCTGGTATACATGAACTTTCAACTCCCGGAATGCACAGCATTGATGTCACCACCAACCTGGTAGGCTCTTACCCTGCCTTCTCACCCTTACTCCCATAATGGGGGCGGTTGTTTTCTTCTGCATTTACAGACTCTCGCGAATCTCTTTCCGTTAGGAAGCGGGATGCCCTGTGTTGCCCGGACTTTCCTCTCGCTTACTTGTTGCCAAGAAAGCTAGCGACAAGCCGGTCTACTGTCTTATTCTGGTGCAAAAGTACAAAGAAAACTTTTATGTACCCTTATTTTTTGAAAAAATATCTCGTGTAATGTTGGTAAACGAATGTAAATAAGCGCCTCTGTAGCGTTTAACAACCGTTAATGAAGAGCACACCTCTGTTAAATATTGGCAAAAATGCTACCTTGACGTTACCATGTTCAATAAAATAGATATATCTTTGTGACGTTTTAGAGATAAAAAACAAGAAAATTAACAAATAAAGTATGATATAGTTATGAAACAGACAACTAAAATGTGGATTGGAATGACTATTCTTGCGTTTGCAAGTAGTGCTGTAACTGGTGCGGTGATTAAAAATACATCTACCAAAGAAACACCTGCACCTATTTTTGCTCCTTCACCTGTAGCTGCTGCTGCGCCAAGTGGTCTGGTGGACTTAACAACTGCTGCAGAATCTTCTGTAAATGCAGTAGTATATATTAAGGTTACACAGACAGGCAAGACACAGCGTGTGACGGTTCAGGACCCGTTCAGTGATTTCTTTGGCGACTTCTTTGGCTTTGGTGGCCGGCAGCCGCAGCAGCGTGAATACAAGGCTCCTGACAGACATGGTGCCGGGAGTGGTGTTATTATTAGCAGCGACGGCTACATTGTAACCAATAACCATGTGGTGGGCGATGCCGACCAGATAGAGGTGAAACTAAATGACAATCGCGAATTTAAGGGTCGTATTATTGGTTGTGATGCTACTACCGACTTGGCTTTGATAAAGATTGACGGCAAAGACCTACCTACCATACCCATCGGAAATAGCGATGAGTTGAAGTTAGGGCAATGGGTGCTGGCTGTTGGTAACCCCTTTAACCTGACCAGTACCGTAACGGCTGGTATTGTCAGTGCAAAGGCTCGTACCCTTGGTGCCAACGGTATAGAGAGTTTCATCCAGACGGATGCAGCCATCAATGCCGGTAATAGTGGTGGCGCCTTGGTGAATGAGAAGGGTGAATTGGTTGGTATCAATGCCATGCTGTACAGTCAGACAGGAAGCTATAGTGGCTACGGATTTGCTATTCCAACTTCTATAATGAATAAGGTTGTGGCCGACCTGAAGGTTTTTGGTACTGTTCAGCGTGCAGTTCTCGGTGTACAGGGGACGGATGTGTCTAACTATATTGACGCGGAAAAGGCAAAAGGTAATGAAGTGGAGCTGGGAACCGTTACTGGTGTTTACATTGACAAAGTTACAGATGCAAGTGCTGCAGAGGATGCCGGTTTGGAAAAAGGCGATGTGATAACTGAATTCGATGGCAAACAGGTTAAGAAGATGTCAGAACTGCAAGAGGCTATTGCACAGCATCGTCCTGGTGACAAAGTTACCATCAAATATCTCAGGAACAAGAAATCTCATACAGAGACTGTAACATTGCGCAACACCCAAGGGACGACCAAGGTTATGGAGGAAGTTGATCTTGACCAATTGGGCGTACAGATGAAACCTGTTACCGACGAGGAAAAGAAGACCATGAACATTTCTTACGGATTGACAGTTAATGCCATTCGCAATGGTAAGATGAAGGCGGCAGGTGCTACCAAGGGCACTATCGTTCTTCAGGTTAACGACCAGAAGATGAACACTGTGGAAGACTGGGAAGAGGCTGTTAAGAGCGCCAACCAGAGCACAGACCGCACTTTGTGGATTAAGGCTCTGACGCCAAGCGGTAGAAAGGTTAGTTATGTTATTGAGTTGAATGAATGATTGGATCGCTAAATAACGTCGTGATAACGATATAACGTAATAAGGTAATAACGAAGGCGACCAAAGAAAGTTGAAAAGTTTCCCCGAAATCTTGTCCATTTCGGGGAAACTTTGTACATTTGCGCGTTAATATTCAGGAATAATCTATCAGAATGAAGAAAAGTGTTTTTTATGTCTTGTTTTTCTTAGCTTTTCTGTCGTGTCAAAATACAGTGGCAAAGGTAAGAGAGAAGCCGATATACATGTTTGGTTTTGCCATATCATTTGTAGATTCTTTAGCATACATAACTGATGTCCAGTATATAGAATCAGCCTATATTGATTCAAAGAGCAAGTTCTTAGTGGGCAGAAATATGTATTCTGTCCAGTTGCAGCACTTTCTCGAGAAAAACGAAGGTTGTCAGCACCCTGTAACATCTATTTTCTTTGGGAAAAAGAAGAAAATGGAGAAAAAGATGCTTTCGATACGTCAAAAGTACGAGAGAGGCAACGTGTATGTCCTAAAAAACATAGCCTGCAATTTCCGGCCGGAGAACTATGAGGAACAGGAAATAATAGAGAGCTCTGAATCTGACGAGGCAGATGATAAGGCAAGTAAGAAGAGCCGGAAAATGTAATGTTTGATGAAGGAACGTAAACTGTTTTATCGTGTTGGCGGACATGCTTTTTGTGTGGTCTTCAAGGATGAGTATAATGATGAATCCTTGATACCGTCGTTTGTGCGATTCAAAATAGAGGAACCCACCGAACCGTTGCTTTTTACGCTGACGGTGGATGATTCCTTTCGCTTTGGTACAAGAGGAGACGAGATAGGGCAGTTCGACTGTGGAGGCTGCAATCATGGTGTGTATTGTACGGATTCTGCTGAATATCAGTATGAAATATCTGATGTTCAGGGCGATTTGTGCAGCTATATGCAGGCCTCTCCTGATTTCAAGGTATGCATTGTTGCCGTAATGGGTAAAACATGGAGCCAGCGTAATTATGGACTCAATAATGCCATAATGATGTCTTATGCTTTTGCTTCTGCCGACCAATACACAATGTTAATGCACGCATCTGTTATCCGCCATCAGGGAAAGGGTTATCTGATGACGGCTCCCAGTGGAACCGGCAAGAGTACGCACACCAGACTTTGGTACGATAATATTCCCGGGTGCGACTTGATGAACGATGATAATCCAGTTGTCAGAATTGTAAATGGTGAGCCAATTGTTTATGGTAGTCCTTGGAGCGGGAAGACACCTTGCTACAGGAACATTCAGGCGCCAATTGGTGGTATAGTTCGTATTCAGCAACGTCCAGAGAATACCATCCGCAAGTTTTCCGCTCTTGAGGCTTTCAGCAATCTACTTCCTGCCATCAGTAACATGAAGTGGGACAAGCGCGTATATAGTGGGGTTTGTGACGGAATTTCGGAATTGATTCGCCTGTGTGGAATGTATGAACTGGGCTGTCTTCCAGATGCCGCTGCTGCCCATCTTTGTCATGATACAATCGTGAAATGAATGCAATAAAGTCCATTGTACGTTTTCTCCTTAGAGTGCTGTTGACGCCTTTCCGGAATTTCAATAAGCATAAAAACGGTGTAGCACCGTCAGAGGTTAGGCACGAGTTGCCCAACGACGCCTTCTTGGGACTTGTCAGCGAAACGCTGGCCAAGGGACACACGGCTGTGATATGGGTCAAGGGCTACAGTATGCGCCCATTTATCGAATACGGTAGGGATAAGGTAAAACTTGCTTCGGCAGAGACCTATACGATGGGAGAGGCCGTATTGGCAGAGATTTCCAAGGGACATTATGTGCTGCATCGTATTATAAAGGTGGAAGGAAACAAGTTGACCTTACAGGGCGACGGAAATGTCAGGGGCGTTGAATATTGTACAAAGGCTGATGTAAGAGGCGTGGTTACTGAATACATCCGACCCAACAGGACTCTCTCGGCCGATGATCCCAGCTTAAAAAGGAAAATCCGTCTCTGGCGCACCATGCGTCCCATCAGGCGCTATCTGCTTTTCCTCTATAAAGCCGTTGTTTAACGAAAACGAAAACAAAAACAAAAACGAAAATAAACTCATAATATGAAAATTAACGAAGGTTTTGAACTCCGTACCGTATGCGACGAAAACGTTATTGTTGCCTATGGTCGTAAGAATATCGATTTCAGCAAAGTCATTAGTTTAAATGAATCAGCAGCTTACCTATGGAATGCCGTGGTAGGCAAGGAATTCACATGTCAGGAATTGGCCGATTTGCTCTGCAAGGAGTATGAGGTTGATGCACAGACGGCATTGAATGACGTAAACCAGATAGCTGCTGAATGGAAGGAACTAGGGCTTGTTTCTGATTAAAGATAGATAAGGTGGACTGGATACTTGACATCTTGCAGGAGATGGGAACCACACTTAGGCTTCCCGCATCTTTCGTAGTTATAGAATTCATCGGAACATTTGCCTTTGCAATCTCTGGTATTCGTCTGGCCTCAGCGAAGCGTTTCGATGTCTTTGGCGCCTGGATTGTGGGTATGGCTACGGCTATTGGCGGTGGAACTATGCGCGACTTGATGTTGGGCGTGAACCCATTCTGGATGACTAACAGTATCTATTTCATTTGTTGTGGCATTGCCGTCTTATGGGTGATGGCCTACGGGAAATACCTGATTCGTCAGAAAAATACTTTGTTCATCTTTGATACCATAGGTTTGGCTTTGTTTAATGTCATTGGCATAGAGAAGACCCTGAACATGGGTTTCCCTTATTGGACGGCTATTACTATGGGAACCATAACGGGTGCTGCCGGTGGTGTAATTCGTGATGTGTTTATCAACGAGGTGCCGCTAATTTTCCGCAAGGAGATATATGCTTTGGCATGCGTGGCTGGCGGCTTGGTGTATGTGTTGGGTGTCAGGATGGGAATGTCTGTCGAGGTAAATGCCTTGCTGAGCAGTTTCACGGTCATACTCATTAGGGTGCTTGCAGTTAAATATCATTGGATTCTGCCTCGGTTGAAGGGCGATGAGGATTTGAATAAAAAAATGAACAGGCCATGAAACATGTTTTTTTATTTGTTTTGTTCCTTCCATGCCTGGCAATGGCTCAGGTACAGCGAATTTATGACGAGAACGTCAGAACACTTACTGTCATTGTGGATGATGACCCTTCCTTGCCGCCAGTCTTGTCGTTAAGAAAAAGACACAAGTTGTCTATTGAGTGGGATGAGATGAGTCATGACTACCAGCGGTATGTCTATCATTTGCAGCACTGCAATGCCGACTGGGAACCTTCAGGCGAGATTTTTGAAAGCGATTACATGTCGGGACTGAACAATCAACTGGTTGAGGAGTATGAAAAGAGTTTCAATACCACACAGATTTATACTCACTACCGTTTGCAATTGCCTTCCCAACAGATACGCCCGTTGTTAAGTGGTAATTACAGTCTGCAGATTTTTCACGAAGATGATGATATGTCTGAGGACACACCTGTACTGGAAGCTCAGTTCTGCCTGTATGAAAATGTGGCAAGTATCAGAACTCAGGTGAGCAGTAATACCGATGTGGATTTCAACAGAAATCATCAGCAGGTGACGCTTGCCGTTGGATACGGAACGCTCAACGTAGTGGATCCACAGCGTGAGCTGAAGGTTGTTGTCTTCCAGAACCGGCGTTGGGATAACCGTGTGACTGGACTTGTCCCCAATATCCGTAATAATGCCGGTATAGAGTTTACGCACAACAGGAAACTTATTTTCCCTGCTGGAAGTGAGTTCCACAGATTCGAGATTCTGGATGTGCAGCGTACCTCAATGGGAGTAGACCGTATGGAATGGTTCAAACCTTATTATCATGCGTCGCTTTATACCGAACAGCCCCAGCGTAACTACAGTTTTTACGAAGACCAGAATGGAGTGTGTGTGATAAGGAGCTCCGATGATGTGGATGATGCCACCACGGCAGAGTATGTAGTTGTGCATTTCTTCCTGCAAACGCCCAGACTTCCGGGTGGTGATGTCTATGTGTGCGGACTTTGGACAGGAGAAGCCTTTAATCCCGACTGCAAGATGGAGTACGACGAGGTCAACAAGCAGTACCATGCTGCCGTATTGCTGAAACAGGGATATTACAGCTACCAGTTTAGGCAGGAAGATGGTGCTACGGCACGGACCGAAGGTGATTTCTACCAGACGGAAAACGAGTATAGCGTGATGGTATATTATCGTGGTCAGGGTGCACGTTACGACCGTCTGGTAGGTTATTCTGCAGTAAATACAGGAGAGTAAAGCTATGAAGCATTATCGGTTATCAGCCTCACCCCTAACCCCTCTCCAATGGGCGAGAGGAACTTGGTTTTGGTTTTCGTTATGGTTAGCGTTTTCGTTACCAATCCAAGCCATTACATACGAGTGGGAAGATAGCACTCGGGTGGCAGATTTACTACAGGAGGCAAGGTTGCATGCCGAAGGTAAGAATATCGTGCTATACTTTGCCCATCAATTCAAGGGCATTCCGTATGTGGGACATACTTTGGAGGTGAATAAGGAGGAAGAGTTGGTGGTCAACCTTCGTCAATTGGATTGTACCACTTTTGTCGAGACTGCTACGGCTCTTGCATTAACTTTTCAGCATGACGGACTGGGGTGGGACGATTATCTGCAATGGCTGCAAACCATCCGTTATAATAAAGGCAGGCTGGATGGCTATTGTAGTCGAAATCATTATTTCAGTCAGTGGATAGCCAGTAATGTCCAGTTGGGCTTGGTAGAAGAACAGACGGGCACAGGTTCCCCTAACCATTATCCGTTTACTGCCACCCAGCGGTTACTGCTTAATTATATGAGTACGCACCCAGAATCCTATGCCATGCTGAAGGACTATCCCGAGCGGCTAAAGAAAATAGCACAGTTGGAGAAGGAGATGTCTGGCAAAACAGTCCGTTACATTCCCGCCAGTCTGTTGAACGAATCAGAAAAAACACTGAAATACGTCAAAGACGGAGACATTCTGGCACTTGTCACCAATAAGAGTGGACTGGATGTAAGTCACGTAGGTTTTGCCGAGTGGGGGAAAGATGGGAAACTTCATCTGCTGAATGCCAGCAGCATCCATAAGAAGGTGGTCTTAGAGCCCATGACGCTCTACCAATATATACAGAAACACCCCTCAGTTCTTGGGGTTAGAGTGATAAGAATGATATGAAAAATAAAGCAGCACTTTGGGTTCCGACCCTTTATTTTGCCGAAGCATTGCCTTATATGGCAGTGATGACCTTGTCTGTAATCATGTACACCAACATGGGGCTCACCAATGCAGATTTGGCGCTCTATACCTCGTGGCTATATCTTCCTTGGGTAATCAAACCCATCTGGAGTCCCATCGTGGATGCCCTCAAAACAAAGCGTTGGTGGATTCTTGCCATGCAGATACTTATTGGCGGCGCGTTGGCTGGAGTGGCCTTAACGCTTGATACCGCATGGTGGCTGCGTGGCTCGCTTGCAGCCTTTTGGCTGATGGCTTTCAGTAGTGCTACCCATGATATTGCTGCCGATGGCTTCTATATTTTGGGACTTACGGAGCGTGAGCAGGCCCTTTATGTAGGAGTACGTAGTACTTTTTATAGGATAGGAAGTATCTTCTGCCAAGGCATAATTGTTATTTTGGCAGGCTGGCTGCAAAACTCATTCTCCATCCCCATAGCCTGGTGTATCACCCTCCTGCTTATGGCTGCCATCATGATTCTCCTTGCTCTCTGGCATAGTCGCATTCTCCCCAAAGTAGAAAAAGACTCTCCCTCCCTCAGTGGGGAAGGGGTGGGGTCCTTTTTCTCCTCGTTTTACGATACTCTTCGCGTATTTTTCTCCAAGCCTGGCATCGTCTTTGCGTTGCTCTTCATGCTTTTCTTCCGCTTTCCCGAAGCACAGTTGGCAAAGATGGCGCAGCCTTTTATGCTCCGGACGGTAGGAGAGGGCGGCTTGGAACTTAGCACTGCTATTGTTGGCTTTGCTTACGGAACCATAGGTGTCTGCGGCCTTTTGGCAGGTGGCTTGATAGGTGGTTGGCTGGTTAGCAAGCATGGTTTGCGCCGTTGGTGGTGGCCTATGATTCTGGCAATCTCCCTTCCAGATCTTGTTTATGTCTATTTGGCATATGCACAACCTTCCAATATGCTGATTATCAATTCATGCGTTGCTTTGGAACAATTGGGCTATGGCTTTGGCTTTACAGCCTACTCCCTATTCTTGGTTTATTTTGCCAAGGGTGAGAAGAGTACTTCCGTCTTTAGCATTTGTACTGCTTTTCAGGCATTAGGTATGATGATACCGGGTATGTTTGCAGGTTATCTGGCTGACAATTGGGGCTTCCTTATGTTCTTCTCCTTTGTCTGCCTCTGCTGCATGGTAACCTTTGTCGTCAGTGCTCTGGTAAAGGTGCCTGAGAACTGATCTTTATAGGAATTCGTATAAGGCCATTAGATAACTTGTAAAGATTTTTTTTGGACAATTTGCTCGTTCCGATTTTTTTTGCCTAGTTAGAGAATGATTATTCCCTAACTAGGAATTTTTGCGCTCTAGTAGGGTAGCAAAAGTTTTATGCCTAATCGCGCTATGATGATGGTCAGCACGATTCTACAAATGTCAAATTATTTTCAGATTGACAGATAATGCTAAAGTCTAAGGTCTGGCTATTCAACAACATTTCAACCAGCAAGGTGCGTTGCCACGAGGTAACAGACTACCAGAGCATGTTGGATGAAATCAATAGCCTTAAATATAGAATAATCAGGATGGGAACGAACATCCATTGCTTGGCCTATTTCTCCTTCGCTTCGTAAACCTCCTCTATCGTCATCGGCTTCTTGATATGGCCCAACAGGCGGGCACCGGTGGAGGTTATCAAGTAGTTGAGCTCATTTCTGAGCCCGGTGAAGTTGCGCCAGGCATCGAGCCTGTCGTAGCAGATGAAATCCTCGAACAGATGTTCTGCACGCCACTTGTCCATCAGTTCTGGGATGAAATAGATGCCTGGCTCCACCGTAAATACGAAACCAGGTTCCAGCGGACGGGCCAACCGCAATGACTTAAAGCCAAACTGTTTGCTCTTTTCCATCCCATCGGCATAGCCCACATATTGTTCACCCAGGTTCTCCATGTCGTGAACATCAAGTCCCATCATGTGCCCTAGTCCGCAGGGGAAGAACATAGCGTATGCACCAATCTCTGCAGCTTCGGCCGGGTCGCCCTTCATAAGGCCGAGCCGTTTCATACCCTCTGCAATTTTCGTGGCAGCGGCAATGTGCGCCTCACGGAAGGGAACTCCAGGCTTTAGCTTGTCAACGGCAGCATAGAAACTTTCCAGATGGATATTATAGACCTCAGCCTGTCTGTCTGTAAAACGTTCGCTGACGGGCATCGACGAAGACAGGTCACCGGCATAATGCTCCTTCGTCTCAGCTCCTGCATCGAGCAGGAAAATGTCTCCCTCCTTCAGTTGGTGGATAAATCCGTGGTTATGAAGTACTTGTCCCTGTCCCGTAGCGATAGTGGGGAAGGCCAATACATTACCGTTGCGACAGGCAACCTCCTCAACGGCAGCAGCTACCTGCGACTCATGGACTCCTGGGCGCACCATACGGTAGGCAGCCAAATGCATTTTTGTACTCAAATCAACAGATTCCTCAATGGCTTGGATTTCTTCCTCGTCCTTATGGTTGCGTTGTGCAACGATGGCTTTAATCAGCGCCACAGAGGCCATTGCCGTCTGTGCTTTCGGCTCTATGCCAAGTAATTCCCACAACCACACACTGTGGTCGCCTCTGTAGGGTGGCAGAAAATGAACCGTCTGACCCTTGCTGAGGGATTTGTCTATATAGCCTTTCAGATTACTCAGAGGCATCGTCTTCGATATGCCAACGGCTGATGCTTTTTCGCTGAGCGTAGGCTGTGTTCCTGTCCAAACAATATCGTCGATGGTCAGTTCATTGCCAAAAACAATCTCGGCGTCGTTGTCAATGTCGATAACAGCAGCCAGTCCGGCATAGTCGAGCCCGAAAAAATACAGAAAACTGGAATCCTGACGGAAACGATAGGTATTATCGGCATAGTTCATGCCTACCTCATTATTACCCAGAAAGAGCAGCAGTCCACTGCCCATTTCCCTCTTCAGTGTCGCCCTGCGACGGATGTAAGTGTCTTTTTTCATGTTAGAATCAATAATTTAAGTTTCTGGAGTTATAAGATGAAGTTAAACAGGGAGTTATGCGCTACGCGCAGGAATTTAAGCCAGCAAGCTGGCTGGACGTTTGTTCTGCACGTGTATAACTGTCGTCCTTTTTAACTCCCTTTTTAACTCCCCTTTTAACTCCCCTTTTAACTCCCCTTTTAACTCCCATTTAACTTCCGAAACTTCAGTCAATAATAATAAATATGTTTTCAGGAACTAGAACCTTATCATGTAGGGATAAAGGACAGATTCTTTACTGTTCCCCTCATACGTCTTGGTGGGACAACCTACTACTACAAGAAACAGCTTCTTTATGTTACCTGGATTGGTATAAGATAACGTCTTCTTCAACTCGGAGTTGGTGCCCAGATAGGTTGGGTTGTTGAAATTGTCTATGGCAACAAGACCGTAGCGATAACCTATATTGTCATCCTTGGAAAGACCCTGGAATTGCACTTTTACACGCTTGCCCACTTCTTGTAGTGTAATTTCGACAACGTTAAACCCGTATGTCTCGGGCACTTTCACGGGTTTCTTCCAACCGTCAAGGGTATCTGTCATCTGGCTTAGCAATTCGCACGAATAGCGTTCACTTTCCTTACGTTTGTCTGGGAAGTCGAATGTAATAAGACGGCTGTAGCAATCCAGCAACTCGTCGCCCATTTTCTTAAGGTCCACATTGTACATTCGCATATATGCCTGAGGAAAATTCTCTCCTCTCCTAATGCCGCGAAACATATCGGCTATACACGTTATGCCGTGCAGGTAACTCCAGTATTCCAGAACATATGGAGCATGATACATGTTCTTATGGTGAAAGAGACTTAGGTGAATATCCTTTTTGTAGGCCTCCCAATGGTAGCGCTCGTCTGTTGTCCATTTGGGGTTAACCTGCCAAAGCATCCACTGCGCGCTTGTCTCATAGATACTGCCGCTATATCCGCCTCTGCCGTCGCAGGATATCTGGTATTGGAAAGAATGACCTAACTCGTGTGCTATGCAGTTAAGCGTTTTGTCCTGAACACGTACAGGAGTAATCCAAAGAGCTCCTATCTGATTGTCATAGGCTCCGCCGTAAGCAGTGCCTTCCAACGAGTATTTCAGCATTACCATCATCCTGTACTCCTCAGCTTTACTGTCTGGAAGCAGAAAACCCATCATGTCGCGATAAACGTAATAGAAGTATTCCAATCTGGACAGAAGGTTGTCCAGGTCAACCGTCATGCGGTGTCCTTCCAGGTCGGGAGCTTTACTCAAGTCATCGCCAAATCCCTTCTCCCAGAAACATACAAGATTGGGCGTGCAGGCCATTCGGTAGTAGCTCCATTGCGATTCTTTATCTGTAAAATCATTGTTGCGTAACTCTAAGGGGATGTATATCTTCTTTCCTTTCGGGAGTGTGTATCCTGTAGCGGTTTGTGTTTGCTGAGCCTGTGAACACAATATGCTTGCTGCAAAAATCAGGAAGAATAGGAAGATTTTCTTCATAATATTTAATCAATCATTCTACGCAGCACCCAGATGAGTAACCAGCAGATAGGAGCCGATAGGGTGTTTATCAGAAAGAACTGGTGATAGCCCAGCCATACGACAAGGAATCCGCTTGCTATCATAGGTAAGAGCATACATGTTGCTACCAGAGGAACACTGAGCAGGTTGGCACAGTTGCGGTAACGTTCGCCGGAAATCATACTGATGGGAACGCGACAGATGCAGAAGCCCAGTCCAAAGAGAAGTTGCGCGTGGAATGTGGCAATGCAGAGCGCCACAAGGTCATTGGGCGTATCTATGGTCATAAACAGATAAACGGCAGGGGAGAGACCTAATATCAGGGTCAGCGGCCAGAAGAGTTTCTCGGTAGGGATCCAGCGCATAAGGCTCCGCCCGATGGTCAGTCCCAAGGTGAATGCTATCACACCGACCGTTCCCTGTGCAAAGCCTATCTCCTGAAGGGTACATCCCAGTCCGTCGTTTGCTACCTTGTCAAATAAGAAATGTACGCGCGTAAAGAACATCAGACTTTGTGGTAGCAGCATAAGGAAAAGACAAAGAACATATTTCCACCAGTTAGGCTGTTCCTTTATGCGTTCTATCACATGTACTTCGGCCATTACCGAAGCCCCCATGCTATGCTTTTGTCTTTGATTGCCTATTTGCGGTGTGCGAAGGATAAGTATGTGCATCACGGTAAAGAACATAAATGCACCTGCTGTCATGTAGCAGCCCATTGCCCATGAATGCCTTATTTGTCGGAAGAACACCTCCAGGTTTCCAACCAGAATAATCAGCACGCCGTAAGTAAGGATGACAGCCAGTTGGGCTGAGGCAATCTTTATGTTAGTATAGTATTTCTGCTGATGCGGGTAAAGCATGCGTTCGTAATACATACGAGCAGCCAGTTCGTGCCAGGCCACCAGGAAACTGGTCAGCATAAGCGCTGTGAATACATACCAAATTCCTTGTGAGAAAGCAAAGGCCAGAGCAAAAAGGGTGATGCAAAGAAATCCTTCAACAAAAAGCAGCACCTCCTTGAAATGACCAGCCCTGCGTACCCATGTCCTCAGGAAGGATTTGAGTATGCAGGGCAGGAACAGCAAGGCGGCTAATGCCGTAGATAGAGTTATGGATGCTCCAATCTGGAGGAACATCAGCAAGGCCACAAAGGTGACGATTGCAGAGGGAATCTCCTCGGCAGCAAAGAGCGTGCTTATCCAGATTCCCGGCCTCATGCTTAATAGCTTCTTGCAATCAGAACGCGTGCCTTGGCGGGTTTACCGCTTACCATATCTACACCAGGAGTCTGTTCCACACCGAAGGGTACGCAACGTATAGTGGCCTGTGTCTCTTCCTTAATCTGTGCTTCTGTCTCGGCAGTACCGTCCCAGTGACAGAGGAAGAATCCACCGTCCTTAACGCGCTCCTTAAACTCCTCGTAGTTGTCGCATTCATAGATGTGGGCATCGCGGTAGGCTTTGGCCTTCTGGAAGATGTTCTGCTGAATGTCGTCGAGCAGGTTCTTGATGTACTGCTCAATGCCTTCGATGCTAACGTTCTCCTTCTCCAGCGTGTCACGACGCATAATCTCAACAAGCCCCTGTTCCAAATCACGTGCACCCAGAACCAGACGAACGGGCACACCCTTCAGCTCATAGTCGGCAAACTTGAAGCCAGGACGCTTATTGTCGGCATTGTCATACTTAACGCTGATGCCCAAGGCCTTCAGATTCTTGACAATCTCTTTGGCCTTTGCATCCAGTTGCTCCATCTGAGCAGGCTTTCCAATAGGAATAATGACAACCTGAGTGGGAGCCAGTGCAGGTGGAAGAACCAATCCGTTGTCATCTGAATGTGTCATGATAAGTGCACCCATCAGACGTGTGCTCACGCCCCAACTGGTAGCCCAGGCATATTCGGGCTTGTTGTCCTTGTTCAGGAACTGAACGTCGAATGCCTTGCCGAAGTTCTGGCCCAAGAAGTGGCTGGTGCCGCTCTGTAGTGCTTTTCCGTCTTGCATCATAGCCTCGATGGTGTAGGTGTCGAGAGCACCGGCAAAACGCTCTGTCTCGCTCTTCACACCCTGTACAACAGGAACTGCCATATAGTTCTCGGCAAAGTCGGCATACACCTTCAGCATCTGCTGGGCCCGTGCTTCTGCCTCCTCGCGGGTTGCATGAGCCGTATGACCTTCCTGCCAGAGGAATTCACTGGTACGAAGGAACAGACGGGTACGCATCTCCCAACGCATCACATTACACCACTGGTTTACTAACAGGGGTAGGTCGCGATAACTCTGAATCCAGTTCTTGAAGGTATTCCAGATGATTGTTTCTGAAGTGGGACGTATGATAAGTTCTTCTTCCAGACGAGCTGCGGGGTCAACCACAACACCGTCGTGTGTCTCGTTTGTTTTCAGACGATAATGTGTTACCACTGCGCACTCCTTGGCAAAACCTTCTACGTGCTCAGCTTCTTTCGAGAGGAAACTCTTGGGAATAAGCAAGGGGAAGTAGGCATTCTGCACCCCAGTCTCCTTAAACATGTCGTCAAGTACACGTTGCATCTTTTCCCAGATGGCATAACCGTATGGTTTGATGACCATACAACCACGAACGTCAGACTGTTCTGCCAAGTCGGCTTTTACAACTAATTCGTTATACCATTTGCTATAATCCTCACTGCGTTTTGTGAGGAATTCCAATTCTTTTGCCATTATATTTATCTTTTCTTGTTTGTCTAAAAAATGAAGTTTTGCCCTTCCTTTATGTTAAAACCGCTGCAAAAGTACTAAAAAAACGTGGATTTTGCATGCTTCTTTTCAAAAATGTGTAACTTTGCGGTAATTTTAACAGGATGAAAAATGTATAACATTTAAAAAGAAAGATAAAATGAAAGGAATGAAAGGTATTCTTGGAGCTCTTTCTGTAGCTCTTTTGGTTTCTGGTTGTAACATGAATAATACCACCAAGGGTGGTCTTATAGGTGCCGCTGGTGGTGGTGCCTTAGGTGCTGGTCTGGGTGCTGCCATTGGTGCATTGGCTGGCGGTTCAAGCGGTGCTAAGTTGGGTGCTGCTATTGGTGCCGGAGTAGGTGTTGCCGGTGGTACAACAGCTGGTGTTTTGATTGGCAAGAAAATGGATAAGGCAAAGGCTGCTGCCGAGGCAGTAGATAATGCTGAGGTTTCAACAGTTACCGATAAGAATGGTCTGGAGGCCGTTAAGGTAACCTTCGACAATGGCATCCTCTTTAAGGTTGGTAAGAGCGATTTGCAGGCTAAGGCACAAAACTCTTTGCGTCAGTTTGCCAACAATGTGTTGAATGTCTATACCGACTGTGACGTGGCTATTTATGGTTTTGCCAGCAGTGACGGTTCTGATGAAACCAACCTCACATTGAGCCAGAGCCGTGCTAACTCGGTTCGCGGTTTCTTGACAAATAGTTGTGGTGTAAGCACTTCTCAGATTAAGAGCGTTATTGGCTATGGCGAGGATCCCCAGTATCTTGTTTACGATGCCAATGGTAAGGAGGATAGAAATGCCAGCCGCCGTGTGGAGGTTTATCTGTATGCCAGCGAGGCAATGATTAATGCTGCCAATGCAGGTACTTTGCAGTAAGACCCACCCCCGCCCCCTCCCGTAATGGAGGGGAGAGATTATAATGCTAAAAAAGATTCAGAAAATAATGCAAGGGATTGTGCTTCTGTTTTTCGGAAGCACAATTCTTGCTGTTATAGCTTACCGTTGGGTACCCGTTTATGTTACGCCCTTGATGGTAATACGTTGTTGCCAACAAGTGGCGCATGGTGAGAAACTTAGGTTGAAACATCATTGGGTGCCGCTCGATGAAATGTCAATTTATATGCCTGTTGCAGTTATGGCCAGCGAGGACCAGCTGTACCTGAAACACCATGGTTTCGACTTCAAAGCCATCAATGCCGCCATTGAAGAGAGTAGGGCCGGCAAACGCCACAGGGGCGGAAGCACCATATCACAGCAGACGGCCAAAAACGTTTTTCTCTGGCCTGCTCACAGCTGGGTGCGTAAGGGGTTGGAGGTCTATTTTACCGGTCTGATAGAACTTGTCTGGGGTAAGCACAGGATAATGGAAGTTTACCTGAATTCCATAGAGATGGGCGATGGAATTTATGGAGCAGAGGCTGTGGCGCAGCAACACTTTGGCCGTTCCTCTTCTGAACTGACCCGTGCCAATTGTGCACTTATTGCCGCCACATTACCTAATCCGTTGAGATTCAGTAGCAAAAATCCTTCACCTTATATGTTAAAACGTCAGACTGCAATCATGAAACAGATGCGTCATATAGGCGTTTTCCCTAAAAAATAATGGTCAAAATGCACTTTTTGTTATGTAGAGTTTGCAATTTGCCCAAAAAAGAGTATCTTTGCACCGAAAAATAATATATTTCGGGTATGTTAGAGACATTCTTTCGAATTCATCAATTTCTCGTGGAACATACAGAGGCTCCTGTAAGGAGAGCCTTGATGGATGAAATTGACTGGAAACAGCGTTTGATCGGAATAAAAGGGAGTAGGGGGGTTGGTAAGACAACGTTCCTGCTTCAGTATGCAAAGGAACATTTTGGCCCTCGGGATAAAAGATGCCTGTACATCAACATGAACAACTTTTATTTTCAGGGCAAGACGCTATTCCGGTTTGCGCAAGAATTTCAGCAAGCCGGAGGTCAGGTATTGCTTATCGACCAGGTGTTCAAGCAGACCGACTGGAGCCATGAGTTGCGCATGATTTACAATCGTATTCCCCGTTTGCGCGTTGTTTTCACAGGAAGTAGTGTGATGCGTCTTAAAGACGAGAATCCCGAGTTGAATGGTATTGTTGACAGCTATAACCTGCGTGGCTTCTCTTTCCGTGAGTACCTGAATCTGATGACTGGCGAGAACTTTAAGTCATATAGCATCCGTGAGATTCAGAATCGCCATGAGCGCATTGCTCAGGAGGTCTTGGCAAAGGTAGACCCCTTGGAACATTTCCGCAATTACCTCCATCACGGGTATTATCCTTTCTTCCTAGAGAAAAGTAACTTCAGCGAGAATCTGCTTAAGACCATGAACATGATGATTGAGGTTGATATCCTCCTCATCAAACAGATTGATCTGAAATATCTGAGTAAGATAAAGAAACTCTTGTATCTGCTTGCAACGGGTGGAACCGGTGCGCCCAATGTCAGCCAGTTGGCGAGCGACATGCAGACAAGCCGTGCTACGGTGATGAATTACATCAAGTATCTGAGTGATGCCCGATTGCTGAATATGATATATCGTCATGGCGAGGAATTCCCCAAGAAACCTTCTGGCCTGTATTTGCATAACACCAATCTGATGTATGCAATGACTCCAGGAAAAATGGATGATGAGACACTCATGGAGACTTTCTTCCAGAATGCCTTGTGGGGGCGTCATAAGGTGGAGGCCGGTGACCGCAGCAGTACGTTTATTGTTGATGGCAAGCAGCGTTTCCGCATTTGTCTGGAGCATCCTAAGCGTAAGAACACAGATGTTTTATATGCACTTTCTGGTATTGCCGAAGGTGCAGAGCAGGAGATACCTATCTGGGTATATGGATTCCTTTATTAATTGAAAATTGAAAGTTGAAAATTGAGATTCAAAACAGAAATATAGGATAAAGAATTTTATATAACTATCAAATTTTATTATGGCAAAAGAAAAGAAATTTGTGACATGGGATGGTAACACCTGTGCAGGACATGTTGCCTATATGTTCAGCGAGGTTGCTGCTATCTATCCCATCACTCCTTCATCTCCCATGGCGGAGCATGTAGATGAGTGGGCCGCTCAGGGTCGTAAGAACCTCTTCGGCGACACAGTAATGGTTCAGGAAATGCAGAGCGAAGGCGGCGCCGCTGGTGCCGTGCATGGCTCCTTGCAGGCTGGTGCCCTCACAAGCACCTTCACAGCCAGCCAG